>NZ_JAKUEW010000006.1:0-206089 GCF_022663115.1 Bacillus cereus group sp. BfR-BA-01430 | reverse complement strand
CAGCGTTCATCCTGAGCCAGGATCAAACTCTCCAATAAAGTTTGTCTAGCATCATAAATAAAAATTGACGTTTCACGTTGTTTGTTTCGTTCAGTTTTCAAAGAACTCGTTTGTCGCTTCATTCGCGACTTCCTTATGTTAGCATCTCTTCTTTTCGATGTCAACTAAGTTTTTTATTTCTTTTTTTCGCTTTCTGCGTGTTTTGCATCAGCGACGTGTATTAATATATCATGCGTTTTCTACCTGGTCAACACTTTTTATAAAAAATTTCACATCCGATTATTTCTACTCAATAGAGCTAAGAAACAAATAAACAATATTATTTTGATAAAAAATTCTAAATTTTATGTTATATTTATAATGGGAGCGTGATATAGGAATGGGGATTAAATATTCAAACAAGATCAATAAAATTCGTACGTTTGCATTAAGTTTGGTTTTTATCGGACTATTTATTGCATACTTAGGGGTCTTTTTCCGAGAGAACATTATTATTATGACTACTTTTATGATGATTGGTCTCTTAGCCGTTCTAGCTAGCACCTTTGTCTACTTTTGGATTGGAATGTTATCTACAAAAACTGTACAAATTATTTGTCCAGGCTGCAACAAACCGACTAAAATGCTTGGGCGTGTGGATGTATGTATGCATTGTAATCAACCTTTAACTCTTGATCCCAACTTAGAAGGAAAAGAATTTGATGAGAAATATAATAAAAAAACTATACAGCACACAAATAGTAATAAATAAAGAAAGAGACTGACGTAATCGTCAGTCTCTTTCTTTATTTATTACGCCTTATGACATTCTGGACATACGCCATAAATCTCTAAGCGATGACTATTAATAACGAAGCCCGTTGTTTTTGCAGCTTCATCTTCCAGTTTTTCCAAACCTTCATAAGGAAAATCAACAATCTTACCACATTTCTCGCAAATCACATGATAATGTTGACTTGTAACATAATCAAATCTACTTGAAGCGTCTCCGTAAGTTAATTCCTTTACAAGTCCTACTTCTTTAAATACACGTAAATTATTATAAACAGTTGCAACACTCATATTTGGAAACTTACCTTCTAATGCTTTATAAATTTCATCCGCTGTTGGGTGTGTCATAGATTCCACAAGGTACTCTAAAATAGCATGACGCTGTGGAGTAATTCGTACACCCGTATTTTTCAGCATTTCTAGCGCTTCTTTTAATTCTTCTTTGACCACCGTCATGCACCCCGATTCTATACGGATTATTATTTTATAATTCTTATAAAGAGTGTACTCCTTTTCTTGTCAATCGTCAATATTTCTACTGTAACTAGATGGTTTTTATTTTTCATCTATCCTTATTTTTATGTATGTTTGACCCCTTTTTATACATATAAAAAGTGAAACTTTAATCCACCTTTCATTACAGCAAAAATCATCTTTTTACTTCAAATGTAATAAAGTACAGAAAAAAAGTGCGATATAATCGCACTTGGAATACTATCATCTGAGGAGGTATGCCCTACCCTTTTAATGTATGAAGAACATTGAAAAATGTATAGACATATGTCTGATAGGAAACACTTCTTTCTTATTTCATAAAGTTTCCTCCTAGATCCTAAATAGAAAGAAGATAAATAGAAGGAAATACAATTGCTAATAAAAAATGTTACTCCACTATACGTTTCTCGTATAGAAAAGATATATTTATGCCTGCTTTTTTATACTTTCTAATACTTCTTCGACATGTCCCTTTACTTTCACTTTACGCCATTCTTGTACAAGTTCACCATTTTTATTAATAAGGAAAGTCGAACGTTCAATTCCCATATACTCTTTACCAAAGTTTTTCTTTAATTTCCAAACCTCATATTGTTCTGCTACCTTATGATCTTCATCCACTAATAGTAAAAATGGTAATTCGTGTTTTTTAATAAATTTTATATGTCTATTGGCTGGATCCGGGCTTACTCCAAGAATGACAGTATCATTTTCTTGAAATACTCCATATGCATCTCGAAAATCACACGCTTCTGTTGTACACCCCGGTGTCATATCTTTTGGATAGAAATATAAAACAACATGTTTCCCTCTAAAATCAGATAACTTAATTTGTTCTCCATTGCTTGCTTCCAAAGTAAAGTCTGGTGCCATTTCTCCTACTGCGATCATGCTTATCACTCCTTTTGCCTTCTACTATAACAAACATTTCCTTATTTTTCATTTTCTATTACAGTGCGAACAACGAATGCAAAGGGTAATGTATATCCAATTAAAGCTTCTATAATCGCTATCCACCGTCCTATGCCAATCGGTGTAATATCTCCATAGCCAACCGACAATAAAGTCACCGCACTAAAATATAAACATGTTTCAACAAGCTGGAATGAATGAACCGTTAACTTTTCACCATCTTCTCTTAGTACTGTAAACCCACTTTCCTCTAAGACAACATAACTTAACCCAAACGCAATAAGTACTGTCGTATAAATTAAAAATAATGAAGTTAAATTATACAAAGAAAAAAACCGTTTCGAATCCGCACATCTCCATACTAGTTGAATACTTCTTAAAACTGCAATTGCTGCAATTAAGAGAATAAGTCCCCATAACATGTCCTCCACCTCATTTTATATGTATGAGGACTATATATAATTTATCCGTCGAAACAAATAAGCCTTTCTAATTAATTCCCAGCTCCGCGATATCTTTTTACTCCTTGATTCCAAAGCGTTATTGCAATCGCAAAACAAACGATACCAACAATTGGTGTTGCAAATGCATAGCTGTTCCACTCTGTTTTTCTAAGGAAATAGGCTGCCGGATAGACACCTACAAAAGCAAAAGGTAGTATGAATGTTAAAATAAAGCGAATGACACGGTTATAAATATTTACAGGATACCTTCCGTAATTTCCGATGTTATACATAAGTGGCATAATAGAACTTTTCGCATCTGACCAAAAACCAAGACTTGCAAGGGTTACAAATATCCCCCCATATACAAGTGCACCGCCTCCTACCATTAGTATAAATAGAAAGAAGTCGTACCAATGGAAAGAAAGTCGAAGTTCTGCTGCGGCATATCCCATCACAATCATCCCGGTCATCGCTCCAATTAATGATTCCAATTCCATTCTTTCTAATATAATTTGAAATAAGCTATGAATGGGTCTCGTTAATACACGATCCATTTCTCCTTTAATAATGTATCGATCATTAAAATCCCATATATTAAAGAACGCAGAAAAAATGGCAAATGGAACTAAGAAAAATCCGTAAATAAAGATTACCTCTTCCCGGCTCCACCCTTTTAATGCTTGCGTATGCCCGAAAACGACAAGAATGAAGATTAAATTAACAGCTTGTAATAGCAAGTCCGAAAGTAATCCGACGATAAAGTCACCACGATACTCCAATTTTGTCTTTATATATTGGCTTGCGTATTGTAAAAATAATCGTATATATAGCATCTCATCATCCCCCTTGTACAACTAGACGTTTTCTCGCCGTTTTCCACATCAGCACAATTGGAATAATAAGCATTACCGCCCAAATCATTTGAAAAAATAAAGCTTCATATAATTTATTTCCGGTTATCCCTTCAGAAAAAATCATACTTGGAATATAACTGATTGCTTGAAATGGTAAAAACATCATTGCCTTTTGGGCCCATAAAGGATAGAAACTAATCGGTAATAACAAACCAGAAAATAAATCAATCACAACTCGTTTCGCATACATAATCCCACTGTTATTAAATAAGAAAAAGGTAAGCATCCCCGTCATTAAGTTAATTTGTGTATTAATAATGAAACTAAATATTAGCGATAAAAAGAAATAGAACCACGTTTGAAAATTCGTTGTAATTTGTAATGAGAATAATAAAGTTACAATAATCATTCCTGGTATCGAAAAAAATGCAAAGCGGAATATTCCTTCTCCAAGCCCTTGCATGACTTTCATTCCCAAGTAATTATATGGACGAATTAATTCTACTGCTACACGTCCCTCTTGAATTTCCATCGCAATTTCTCGATCAATATTATTAAAATAAAAAGCGCGAGCCATCCAAGCAATTGCAATATAAGTCGTCATCTGCGAAATAGATAAACTTTCAATATTCTCTTTCCCACTATAAATGGCTTGCCATAAAAAGTAATACGCACCAATATTAATTGTATAAATTAAGATACCGCTATAATAATTTGTGCGATAAGCAAGCATCATTAAAAAACGAATGCGAATCATTTCCATGTACTTACCCATGAGTCATACCTTCTTCATAAATGTTACGAATAATTTCTTCTGTAGACACTTCATTAATTTTTAAATCTTTAATTTGAAAAGCTTGCACTACTTTTGAAATAAGCATAGAAATCATGACTTCTTCGTTCGGTATTTTCGCAATCCATGTATGCTCATCTTTTGCTTTAGACCAAATAACTTGACTGTCTGGCATAATCATCGCTAATTGTTGAGGTGAAACATGCGAAACAAACTGAAAATGAATTTCCTTTTCTGCTCCCCATTGCGACCGTAAATTTTCTAAAGATCCATCATACATAATATTCCCTTCATCAAGCATAATAACGCGCTCACATAATGCCTCAATATCAGTAATATCATGCGTTGTTAATAAAATCGTTGTTTTGTAGCGCTCATTCATCTCTTTTAAAAATTTACGTATCTTCAATTTCACAAGAACATCTAAGCCAATTGTCGGTTCATCTAAAAATAATAACGGTGGATTATGAATTAAAGCTGCTGCTAATTCACAACGCATCCTTTGCCCAAGTGATAGTTTTCGCACTGGCTTATTTAATAAAGGGCCAATATCCAATGTTTCAATAACATGTTCCATATGCTCTTTATACTGTGCATCTGATACACCATATACTTTTTTCAATAAGCGAAATGATTCTTGTACAGCGATATCCCACCAAAGCTGAGATCGTTGACCAAATACAACACCGATTGTTCTGACGAATTCCTCTCTTTGTTTGTGCGGATTCATTCCGTTTACTGTAATTTCTCCAGATGTTGGAGTCAAAATCCCCGTTAACATTTTAATAGTCGTTGATTTACCCGCACCATTTTCCCCAATATAACCAACCATTTCACCTTGCTTGACAGTAAACGAAACATCATTTACTGCTGGTACTATTTTATAATTACGATTTAATAAATCACGGAATGCACCCTTTAAGCCGGAGCGACTTGAGTAAGCTGTAAATTCTTTTCGTAATCCTTTTACCTCAATTACTGATTTCATAATCAGCCCCCCTTCCTAAATATCACAACGAATAGTTTACCCGAGCTAACATCTCTATCACAAATAATACGTCTTTCTGAAAAACATGTTAGAATAATACGTAGATTTTTGTAAGGAGATGAATGATAGTGAATTTCACAAAATCAGAAGCATTACATAAGGAAGCTTTAGAACATATTGTTGGTGGTGTGAATAGCCCTTCTCGTTCTTTTAAAGCAGTTGGAGGTGGTTCTCCCGTTGCAATGGAACGCGGAAAAGGTGCTTATTTTTGGGATGTAGATGGCAATAAATATATCGACTATTTAGCAGCATACGGCCCAATTATTACAGGACATGCTCATCCACATGTAACAGAGGCCATTAAAACGGCTGCTGAAAATGGTGTTTTATACGGAACACCAACAGCATTAGAAGTAAAATTTGCAAAAATGTTAAAAGAAGCAATGCCCGCTTTAGATAAAGTCCGTTTCGTAAACTCTGGTACGGAAGCTGTTATGACTACAATCCGTGTGGCTCGTGCTTATACTGGCCGCACAAAAATTATGAAATTCGCTGGTTGTTACCATGGGCACTCAGATTTAGTACTTGTTGCAGCTGGCTCTGGCCCTTCTACTCTTGGAACTCCTGATTCAGCTGGCGTACCACAAAGCATTGCTGAAGAAGTAATTACCGTACCATTTAACAATGTCGAAACTTTAAAAGAAGCACTCGACAAATGGGGACATGAAGTTGCAGCGATTCTTGTTGAACCAATCGTTGGAAACTTTGGGATTGTAGAACCGAAACCTGGATTCCTTGAACAAGTAAACGAACTTGTTCATGCAGCTGGTGCCTTAGTAATCTACGATGAAGTTATCACCGCTTTCCGCTTTATGTACGGTGGTGCACAAGACCTTCTTGGCGTAACACCAGACTTAACAGCTCTTGGTAAGATTATTGGCGGCGGACTACCAATTGGAGCATATGGCGGTAAAAAAGAAATTATGGAACAAGTTGCTCCGCTTGGTCCTGCCTATCAAGCAGGTACAATGGCAGGAAATCCAGCTTCTATGTCAGCAGGCATCGCATGCTTAGAAGTATTAAAGCAAGAAGGCGTATACGAAAAATTAGATCAGCTTGGAGCAATGCTTGAAAAAGGTATTTTAGAACAAGCGAAAAAACATAATATCAATATTACAGTGAATCGCTTAAAAGGAGCACTCACTGTTTACTTCACTACAAATACAATTGAAGATTATGATGGTGCACAAAATACAGATGGAGAAATGTTCGGTAAATTCTTCAAACTTATGCTGAAAGAAGGAATTAATTTAGCCCCATCCAAATATGAAGCTTGGTTCTTAACAACAGAGCATACAGCAGAAGACATTGCATATACAATTGAAGCTGTTGGTAGAGCATTTGCTGCTTTAGCAAAATAATAAAGAAAAAGAAAAAATAGAGGCCTTTCTCTATTTTTTTCTTTTTCCTATTTCATAAATCACACGAAAATAGTATAATTATTCATAATTATCAGTTTTATATTCTTTCGCATTCCTTGTGTATAAAGTCATTTATACATGAAATAGTAAGATTATTTAAACTTTTTTATAAAAAAGGGGGGATTGACGGATGCTCAATACACAAAATACATGGACACCGTCTTTATTTCGAAATTATAAAAATGCTGAACACGATGCATGTGGAATCGTTTCCGTTATCGAAAAACGAAGAATTCCTACAAAAGAAAACATCGACCTTTGTATACAATCACTTATTAAAATGAATCACCGGGCTGGTTTCATGAATGGTGAAGGAGATGGAATCGGCATTCACATTGATTTACCAAAAGAACTTTGGAAAGAAAAATTAAAAAATAGCGGATATAATCCAGCGATTGTGGAACATCCTCACTTTATCGTTGGACATTTTTTTCTAGACAAAAAAGCAAATATAAATCATTTAAAAAATGATTTACGTCAAAAATTAGAGCAAAACAATCTCACCATTATATTTGAGAATGATAATGTGGTAAACTCTAATGCACTCGGCCCTCTTGGGAAACAAGAAGAACCTGTATTTTGGCAAATTGCCATGATTGCAGAGAATGAAACTACAAATATTGATCAAATGTTATTCTCTTTAACAATTGCAATTGAAGAAAAAAAGCAAGTCCATGTTTCCTCACTTAGTCAACATCACGTCGTTTATAAAGTGCTCGGAGCTGGTGATACACTTGTTGCTTACTATAATGACTTACAGCATCCGCTTATTGCATCAACAATGACATTAGGACATAACCGTTACTCCACGAATACATTATCTAATTTTTTTCGCGTACAACCATTTAGTATTCTTGGACATAATGGTGAGATTAATACGATTGCTACATTACGTGATCAAGCCAAAATGATTGATGTACCACTTACTGCTGATGGCAGTGACTCTCAAGATTTAAACCGCATCTTAGAAACTCTTCTCATTCATTACAACTACAGTTTATTCGAAGCAATGGACATCTTATTTCCACCGATTATAAATGAAATAAAATTATATGAAACGCACTTACAGGATTTATATACGTATATCCGTGAAGCGTGGGGACATTTTGCTCAAGGGCCAGCTGGTATCATTTCCCGTTATAAAGATGAAGCCGTCTTTAGTGTCGATTCCCTTGGTTTACGACCAGTTTGGAAAGTGGAAACAGAAACTTCCTTTATTTTTTCTTCAGAACCAGGAATCATCTCGCCAAATGAATATGTAGCAGAACCGAAACCTCTTGCACCTGGAGAAAAAATCGGATTACAGTGGCAGGAAGACACCCTTGTTCTCTATGAACATGAAAAGTATCAAGAAGAAGTATTCAATCGTTTCACACAGCGAATTGATGTGAAAGATTACCATCTGAATGTAACCATTCCAGCTATAGAGAACATCCATGGACGATCTCATACTACTCAAGTAGAAACCGAGGAATATGTTGCGTTTGGATGGAATCGTGAGCATATTCAACTTCTTGAACAAATGGCTGCAAAAGGAGTTGAACCAATTCGTTCTCTCGGGCACGATGCCCCCCTCGCTGCACTTGATACAGATAGACGTAACATCGCTGATTTCATAAAAGAAAGCGTAGCAGTTGTTACAAATCCAGCTATTGACCGTGATAGAGAGATTGAGCACTTCTCTACACGTATCGTACTCGGAGAACGTCCAAGTTTATCGCATACGTCTCATCATCCATTTGTGATTGAACTTTTATCGCCAATTATATTAGAAGGGAATTTAGCTCAGTCTGTAACGGACGATTTAAAAACCATCACCTATGAACAACTCCTTCAATTATTTGTGACTCATAGCACAGTTTATAAACTATCCATGACTTTTACATCATCAGAAACATTACATGATGCGCTAAATCGAATCAATGCAGAAGCAATTATGGCTGTTCGAAAAGGTGCTACTCTATTAATTTTAGATGATGCGAAAGCGCATAAAGATGGTCAATTATGGATAGATCCACATTTAATCACAGCTAGTATCCATCAAGCATTAATGGAAAAACAACTGAGAAGAAATTGCTCTCTTCTCGTTAGATCTGGTGCTCTTCGTTCCTTACACGATATTGTGACGCTATATGGATTTGGTGCAGATGTTATTCATCCTTACTTCATGTTTGCAACTGTAAATGATGGTACAAAATCACCAATTATTAATTTATATACAGCATTAAACAAAGGGATTGAAAAAGTAATTTCCACGATTGGAATTCATGAACTACGAGGTTATGGTCGCCTCTTTTCTTCCATCGGATTACACGACGAGATTGCAAATATACTGCAAATTACAAATTTCTTTGGGGCTGACCATTTAGCATTCTCACTTACAGCACTTGTAGAAGATGCAAAATCTCGAGCAATGGATTATAACAATCCAAAGGTAAGAATGCGAAAAACGTTCCATATATTCCCGCGCATTTGGAAAGCGATTGGCGATGTGGCGAAAGGAAATCAGTATGATGATTTTCGTGAAAAATTAACAGAGCTAGAAGAAAAAAATCCAATCGCAATCCGTCATCTTATTCAATTAAAAGAAGCAGAGCAAGCCGTACCACCTGAACAAGTTTCTATCGCCATAAAAAATCATAACTTACCATTTATGATTAGCTCCATGTCCTTTGGATCTCAAAATGAAATTGCCTTCCGTGCTTATGCAGAAGCTGCCGAGCGTTTAAATATGATTAGTCTAAATGGTGAAGGCGGAGAAATTAAAGATATGATTGGTAAATATCCACATACACGCGGCCAACAAATTGCATCTGGACGTTTTGGTGTAAATGCCGAACTACTTAACTCATCTAATTTAATTGAAATTAAAATCGGGCAAGGAGCAAAACCTGGTGAAGGCGGGCATTTGCCTGGTTCAAAAGTAACTTTAAAAATCGCTGAGGCACGAAACGCAACTATTGGCTCAGATCTCATTTCGCCTTCTAACAATCATGATATTTACTCAATTGAAGACTTAGCTCAAATGATTACTGAAGTTAAAACAGCGAACCAACTTGCAAAAGTGGCCGTGAAAGTTCCTGTTGTTCCTAATATTGGAACGATTGCCGTTGGTATTGCAAAAGCTGGGGCTGATTTTATTAATATAAGTGGATTCGATGGCGGAACTGGAGCCGCGCGTATTCATGCCCTGCAACATGTCGGCCTTCCTGTAGAAATCGGAGTGAAAGCTGCTCATAACGCTCTTCTCGAAGCAAATATGAGACACCAAGTAGAAATATGGGCAGATGGTGGCATTCGCAGTGTTCATGATGCACTTAAAATTATGCTTTTAGGTGCCAATCGCATCGGTTTTGGTACTTTATCCATGATTGCAATTGGCTGTACAACTTGTCGTGGCTGTCATTTAGATACGTGTCATGTAGGAATTGCAACACAAATTGAGTCAGAAGCACAAGCAAAAGAGCACGGTCTCCGCCGCTTTATTCCGCGTCAATTCGAACATGCTGTAGAAGGATTACTAAACTTATTTACTACTTTTGGAGAGGAACTGAAACGATTAACAGGAATACTTGGTTATACGAATTTACAAGAAATTGTTGGACGTTCAGATTTATTAGAGCAAACTCGCGGTATAGATTTGTTAGATTTACACAGTTTATTACACACATTAAATATTCCATCTTCTACTTCAATCCAGTCTATACAAAACGAACAACATATTGTAATAAATACGACCCATTCTAAAGAACTCATTGGTGTTAGCGTGAATCAACGCGTAATGGGAGGCTTAGAATCATGTTATCGCGTTCGTAGTAAGCTGTATGAAAATAATACTCTTGAACCGCTCACTCTAAAATATACAAATGGATCTATTCCGGGTAATGGTCTAGGAGCTTATAATAGTGAGAATTTATTTATTCATGTCAATGGTGGTGCTCAAGATGGTATTGGAAAAACATCATTTGGCGGCGGTATTTATATTACAAAATCAAAAGGAAAAGATGGTGTATACTACAATGGCTCTGTCGGAAAAGGGTTTGGATATGGTGCTCAAAAGGGAGCCTTATATGTTCAAGGAAATGCTGATGCACGTGCAGGAATTCGTCTTTCAGGAGCAGACATGATTATTGGCGGCAGAATTACAAAACCACTTCGCTCAAAGGAAAACGGCAACTTAGGTTCCTATGCAAATATAAAAGGATTCGCCTTTGAATATATGACAAATGGTCGCGCTCTTGTTTTAGGAGATCCTGGTCCATGGATTTGTGCTGGGATGACAGGTGGTATTGTCTATTTACGCCATCAACCAGAACTAGGTTTAACAGAGCATGCTTTAAAAAGACGGATTGCCAAAGGAGCAAATGTTACATTACAACCGCTTAGCAAGCATGGCAAATTAGACGTTATCGAATTATTAACAGACTATATTCGAGTATTAAATGAACATGAGCAATTTGAAGAAGTTGCTCTCTTAACACCATTACTAGATGATATACAAAAGCATTTTTATGAAATCATCCCGAAAAAAGAACAGGCAGATCCATCTGTTTCAACTGAGTAATTTTATCCTTATAAGAATTGACTAAGTGAATCACGCATAGTAATCTATAATAACAAATTGAAACCTGCTGACATTCAGCGGGTTTTTTCACTAAAAATGATGGATTCAAAAAAGGGACAATTAAAAAAACTTCACTAGTCTTTTTACATGAAATTGATTTGAAATGTCACTAAAATATCACTTGCTAACATATTGTAATGAATGTATAGTATCATGTTGTACATTCACTATGACAAGAAGAAAGGATATCAATAAGGGTATGAAACTTGGTGCTCGCATTTTAAAAACGGGTATTGCCATTACATTAGCACTGTTTGCTAGTACTTTGCTCCATCTGCCAAGTCCAGTATTTGCAGGGATTTCAGCCATTTTTGCTGTACAACCATCTGTATATCGCTCATACTTGACAGCACTCGAGCAAATTCAAGCAAATGTAATTGGTGCGGTCTTTGCCATCGCATTCGCTTTTGCTTTTGGAAATAATCCATTTATTATTGGATTAACTTGTATACTAGTTATCGCTCTTACATTACAATTACGTTTAGAAAAAACAATATCAATCGCTTTAGTTACAGTCATTGCAATTATGGAATATCAAGGTGAAAATTTCTTTGATTTTGCATTGCTACGCTTTGCAACGATTATGACTGGAATTATCGCTGCTTCACTTGTGAATTTAATATTCATGCCGCCAAAATACGAAACGAAACTATATTATCGTATCGTTGATAATACAGAAGAAATTGTAAAATGGATTCGCATGAATAGTAGGCAAGCCTCAGATTTCACAACATTAAAAACCGATATTGATCGCATGAAAGAAAAGATGATTAAGCTAAATCATTATTACTTGCTTTATAAAGAAGAACGAAGCTATACAAAGAAAATACGATTTGCAAAAATTCGTAAACTTGTTTTATTTAGGCAAATGCTTGCAACGACAAGCCGTGCTTTAAGTACGTTAAAATCACTTCATCGTACTGAGAATGAGCTGCGTCATATGCCAGAATCATTCCAAGAATCCATTCAAAATGAACTGGATTCCTTAACAAATTACCACGAACAAGTTTTATTAAAATTTATCGGCAAAGCGAAAAAGCAACAATCGGTAGAAATGTTAGATGAAGTTGAAACAGGTAAACAAGAATTGATTGATATTTTTATGGATTATCAAAATAAAGATGATGAAGAATCTTATAAAATATGGCTGCATCTATTTCCTCTTATCTCCTCCATTATTAATTATAGTGAGGAAGTGGAGCATTTGGACTTACTGGTGGACAGTTTTTACACCTATCACAAACCAGAAGACGAGTTACAAATTAGTGAAAAACAAGCCGACGAATAAGAAACAACCCCTTTACGCTAAAGGGGTTGTTTCTTCTATATGCTGAAGTTGATACAAATTATAATACAATCCACGCTTCTCCATAAGTTGTTCATGAGAACCTTTTTCCTTGATTTCTCCATTTTCAATATAAACGATTGTATCAACATGTGTAATCGTTGCGAGTCTATGAGCAATAATAATTGTTGTACGATCAGCAGCTAATGTTTGAAGAGCCTCTTGAATATATCTTTCATTTTCTAAATCCAAAGCTGAAGTTGCTTCATCTAATATAAGCAATGATGGATTTTTTAAGAACACACGAGCAATCGCAATACGCTGCCTTTGTCCGCCAGATAATTTTACTCCTCGTTCTCCCACTATCGTATGATATCCATCTGGTAAATCAATAATAAAATCATGAATCTGCGCTGCCTTTGCAGCTGCAATTACCGCTTCATCTGTAGCATTGGGATTCCCATATAAAATATTTGCTCGAATCGTATCACTAAATAATAAATTATCTTGCAATACAATCCCGATATGGCTGCGTAAATTTCTCATTTCATACTCTTTTACGTTTACATCATCTATATAAACGGCACCGCTAGATACATCATAAAAACGCGGAATTAAACTTGCAATGGATGATTTTCCTCCTCCACTTGCTCCAACAAGCGCCACTTTTTCCCCAGGAGCAATAGTAAATGACAGGTGACGTAATACGTCTGTTTCTTTTTCATTATAACGAAACGAAACATCATCAAATACAACTTTTCCATCTAATTTTTTCGTTTGAATTGCATGATCGACATTTACAATCTCATATTTTTCATCTAATAATTCGAAAACACGATCCATAGAGGCAAATGATTGTGTCAATGTTGTAGAAGAATTCACAAGACGTCGCAGCGGACTATATAAACTATCCATATATCCAACAAAAGCAACCATCGTCCCGAGCGTGAGGTTTCCATGAATAACTTCATATGCTGCAAATACAATAACAAGCAATGGACCTAAATCTGTTAATGTATTCACCGCCGAGAATGTTTTAGCAGTCCAACTTGTATGATTCAATGCTTTTGTTAAAAAATCATTATTTCTTTTTTCAAACTGTCTCTGTTCATATTCTTCAAGCGCGAAACTGCGCGTCACTTGCATGCCTTGAATCCGCTCATGTAAGTAACCTTGCATCGTTGCAAGTGCTTGCGAACGCACTCTCGTTAATTTACGAAGACGACTGAAAAAATATTTTACTGCAACTGCATAGATTGGCAAAATAAATAACGCGACGAGCGTCAATTTTATATTCATAGAAAACATCACTACCATGGCAATTAAAATGGTAGCCATATCAAGCCAAACATTCATCAATCCCGTAATAACAAAGTCCTTCGTCTGCTCTACATCATGAATTACACGTGAAATAACTTCACCTGTTTTCGTATTTGAATAATACCGTAAGCTTAATCGTTGCAAATGATCAAAAATATGTTTCCGTAAATCATAAAGCACTGTATTCCCAATGCGTTGCGCAAAGTATTGACGATAATATTCAATTGGCGGTCTCAACACTGCAAAAATGAAAAAAGTAATTCCAACTGCTGTTATTAATTGTGATGTTTTTTCTTGAAGTGATCCCCCACCTTGAATAACATCATCAATAATATACTTTAATAACCATGGCATAATAAGCGGAATACCAAATTTAATTAAGCCGATAATGATGGTGATTACAATCAGCCATCTATATGGTTTTACAAACTGTAAATACCTTTTTATTCCTTGCATATAACTCCCCCTTTAATAGGACAAACCTGCTGGGAATACCCTAGCAGGTTTGTTTTAATCTCTATACATTAAATAGCGCTCATACCACATATCTACAAAGTCCGGTGCAAACGGTCCTTTTCGCTGATGAATCCACTTCCTTAAATATTCTACGTTCCTCTTTAAAATTGTATCAATGACAGGTGGATACTTCATCATTTTGCTATGCTTCTCATACTCATCCTCATCTAAAAGAGTATATGTCATATCTGGATATACTTTAATATCCAAATCATAATCAATATACTTTAACGCTTCAAGATCGTATGCAAATGGGGAACTTAAATTACAATAGTAGTATACACCATCTTCTCGCAACATCCCAATTACATTAAACCAATAATTTGCATGAAAATAACAAATTGCTGGTTCACGAGTAATCCATGTTCGTCCATCTGATTCCGTAACAAGCGTCCGATCATTCGCACCAATCACTAAACTTTGTGTTCCTTTTAAAATCGTCGTCTCTTCCCACATTCTATGAATGGAGCCATTATGTTTATAACTATGTACTTGTACTTTTTCTCCTTCTTTGGGAAATCCCATACGTGCTCCCTTCCTTCACTATAAATGCCCCTCTCAAGTTGTTAAAATTTCTCTTGAACCGCATTTACTTTTTTTCTATTATAACTTTTTTGTCGAAATTTTAAAACTAAGCCGTTAGCATTCGCCTAAAAAATCAGTCTCCTGCACAAGATAAGAAAAAGCCCTTCTTCAAGTCTTTAAGGAAGGGCACGTAACGATATGATGAACATGTCTCTAATCCTTAGTTAGAAATGAACCTTTCCTTTTTAAAAGAATGAATGACCTCATTTGTCTGCTTCTCAAATTTTTCATGTAACAACTTTAATGCTAATTCTGTTTTGGATATTTCTTGACGAATAAAATATAAGTCCTTTTGATCATACTTCTCTTGCTCATTACTTTCAATTTGTTGGTATCTCTCTAAATGCGCTTGTAGTTTTAAAAGTTCGTCCATTATTTGCAACTGCTCTCCTACCAACTTATCAAATGAATTCATCAGCTACCCCCTTTATTTATGCACCCTAAATTTATACAAGATACATCGTCTACTACATATTTTTCTCATTTGATATATCGTTCTCCTTTGACTACATTTGTTGACTTATTAGAAGTTATGTCGCTATCTACTGTATGACTCATTACTTTATTTCAGTACAAAGAAAACACTTCCCTTAGAAAGAGAAGTGTTTTTCCTTTGTTACTGATTTGTGCTAGAAGATTGTGATTTTTTTGCAGCTGATTGTGCGTTTTGCTTTTTCACTGCTTGCACATCCGTTTCAGTTGCAAACTCTGTACCATAGCTTGCGTTTGCACTTTGAGTACCAGAAGCTTGCGCCTTTTTCGCCTCTGATTGTGCGTTTTGTTTTTTCACTGCTTGCACATCTGTTTCAGTTGCAAACTCTGTACCATAACTAGCATTTGTGCTTTGAATGCTAGCGCCAGAAGTTGCTTTGTTATAACCTTGTTGTTTTTTGTTCATCTTTCTCACCTCCACAACTAATAATGTCCCCAATCATATAAAAGATATCCCCCTATTTATTTTTTCACGAATGTATATATCTATTAACGATCATTCAAACTACATATGATGGAGGTGTAAGTATGTATGTTGGACGTGATATGGCGGAGTTAACAATGATTTCAAAGAAAGAATGGAAAGAAGAAGAATTAGCTTATTTTCATCATTCTTTACAACAAATCATGCCGTATTTAAATGTAGAAGGCCAAACAATATATAAAGAAATTATAAAAGAGATTGAAGCTCGCGGTGGCTTTCATAAAAGCGAGGCCGATGGGACTCATGGCACTCGTATTTCTTATGACTAAAAAACGTGTTCCCTAACTTGGGAACACGTTCCATCTCCATCCTTTCTTAGTTGTAAAAGACCAAATCGGAGAAGTTACTCGGCCACCATATCGGTCTTCGACTTTGATATACCAATGATATGTTGTATTTTCCTCTAAGTCTTTTAATTTCACTTTTGCATTACGCCAATTTGCCACGAAATTATCTTTGCCAATCACTTCATCTGTATAGACGTTTACCTCTACATAATCTGTTGCAACTTGTTTAATCGCAGGTTTTAAATCCATATCTAATGTAAATTCATCTTTCCCTGGATATTCTTCAGGTTTATAGAAATTGTATTCATTTAAATATGGAGAATATGTTTTTACATACATTTTATTTGCAGTTGTATCAAATTGTAAAAGGCGCATATATCCTTGTCCACCTTCTGGTCCACCTTGATAATCAGCTAACATTTGATATACTTTACGATCTGCAATTCCATCTCCATCATCATCAATTTCATCAATTAATGTCTCGCTATCATGATAATGTCCGCATAATACCGCCAACACATTTTTATTTGGCTTTACGACTTCATTAAAAATTTTCTCCCCAATTGGGCTGCGATTACCGGATACAAGTAAATATTCATGGAATGATAAAATTGCTTTTCGATTCGGATACTTTTCTAATACTTTCTTCATCCATTGAATATCTTCATCTGTAACCCCCCAGCCCATATAAAGCATAATGAAATCATTGCCGTTTGCTGAAATTAAGTCGTAATGACCACGATTATTTTTATAACTTTCTCCGTAAAAAGGTTTATCTTTAAAACGCCAATCTCCAAAATATTTAGAGTATGATGTATAGTCCTCTCCTTTATGATCTACATCATGGTTTCCTGCTAGCACACCATATGGTACATTTCCATTCTCTAATACTTTCATATATTCGTCTGCACGCTTCCATTGAACTTCTTCATATGCCTTCTCAACAATATCACCTGTATGGAATACATATTTAATATTTAGCGGGTTCTTTTGAGCAGCTATCCAATTTACTTGACTTTGATAAATATATGGATAACTTTCAGCATAGTATTGTGTATCCGACATCCAAACAAATGTATAATCAAATTTATTTGGTGAACTTGGAATTTGATCTTGTACAATTACACTTACTTTTTGATTTTTCACATATTCTTTTGCAACAACTGTACCATTTAATTCAAAATCTTTATCTCCAGCAATTTTCGATGTTAGTTCTACCCATTTATTGGTTGTATAGTTCCATGCATACATAGTAACTTTTCTGCCTGCTAATGAACGACCGTACCATTTCACTTTTACTGCCGCGTCATCTTTCACATCAGCAGCAACCTTTACATCGAAACGATGATATGGGAACTTTTCTGTTGATTCTGTCATATAGTATTTCCCGTCTTTTTTACTCACTTTACTTATCTGCTCCTGATTCAATTGTTGTTCTCCACCTACTTCAAACCCTTGCGGTGGTTCTTGTTCTATCTTATTTTCTGAAATAGCAATATGATCTGTCTCATTTGGTGTATACTTATACCCTTTATAAAAAGTAGCCTTCATCGCATCATTTGTCGGATCCGTAACTTTCGCTTCAAGTGTCGGGTTTGTACTTACATTTTCCTCTCCATCTATAGGAGCAATAGGAATAGGATTCGTCGGATCTTCTGCCCATGTTTCAAATAGAACTGTCTTTTCTTCATGATTCCCTACTTCGTCTTCAGCCTCTATATGTAACTCGTGCTTGCCTGCTGACAGCTGTGCAGATGATGTTTCATATGGCGTCATAATTTCTTTTCCATCTAGTATAACTTTTTTACTCTTTACTCCTGCAATCTCATCTGTAACTGTTACATCAATTCGAATTTTCCCTTTATATTTCTTGTTATTCTGCACTGTAGTTGAAATTTTTGGTGCTGCATTATCTACTTTTACATTTGCAACAACCTCTTGATTCACACTATCTCGTACTGCGATGCGATGTTTTCCATTTTTCACCTGTTTTGTATCCCACAAATATGCATTAGAAATAAACTTTTCCTCTGGAACTTGAAATGCAAATGAAAATACAGGTGTTGCTGTGTCCCCATCGCCAACTGATAACTCTTGCGATGGATTTGCAAAATTCGGATCATATAAAGTCGTTCCATCCGCTAATACAAGGCGTACATTTTTTAAATAAAAATCATCTTTGTTCTCTTCAATTCGATCATCAAATGGAGAACTTTTAGAACCTGAACGAATATCAATTTTAAATGGTTCCTTATATTTAATTTTTGATTGATCAATTTTGACAGTTAATGTGACATAATCATTATACGTATCATCAAATATATGCAATACTTCATTACCAATTGTAACGGCATTTTTAAAATACAAATCTGTTTTCTTTACATCAAAAGCAAAATAAGCTGGCTTCTCTAATGCACGATATATATTCGTCTCCACTTGTTTATCATCTATAAACAAAGCAAGCTGCTCAGACCAATTGGAAGAAGACGTCCCTTTTAGTAAAACTTGTCCTGCGACGACTTCGTCATTTTTAACATTTAAGCGAAGTGATCCTTGCTCTTTCTTGTTAGCGACTTGAACGGAATATATATCGCTTTTCACTATATGAAAACCATCTGACACTTCTAAATAATATGTTATATTTTCTTTCCCGATTAGCTCTGGAGAATAAATTGTATAGTAGTATTGTTTATCTTTACGATCTTCTACTAAATCTACCATTTTATACTCTGCATCAATATTTGTTTTATAAAATAATTTCACACTTTTAACTTGTTCATTATTAAGAACAGAAAATTTCAGTTTATGATCTTGTTCTTCTGAAATTTGTCCTTCTGCTTTCTCATGTGAGATTTTTGGCAACACAGTATCCTCTTTTAATTCAACACGTTTGGCTGGCACTTGTCCTTCAAATATTGAACCAGGAGAAGCCGGATGTTCTGCACTACTAATTTTTTGCATTACTTGTGAACCGTCCAACGGATAACGATATAAAATCCCTTTATTTGCTTTCACATCATTCGGAGTTGTTTGTTCATTATAATAGGCAGATGCGATTTCTTTCCCTGTTTTTGTTGCTACAATCACTCCGCGTGCACTTCCGTTCGCCATACCATTTGAATGGATTTTAACAATATTTTTATTTTCTACTAAATTTACACCAAATTGTTTATTAAAATCAGCTACTGTTTTTTCTTTATTTGGACCATTTATAATCCAAAATACAAGCGTCTGTCCAGACGGAATGACAATATCATCCGGTACGGCTCCCCAAATTAAATCCCCTTCTGCTCCTTCAGATGGATACCGATATCGAATTGTATAATCTTTAAAATTGATATCTTCTGCGCTGTTGTTATATATTTCAATAAATTCATAGCCATCTGCTCCTCCAACATTTGTTGTATCAGGCGTGACTTCCGTAATTAAAAATGGTGGTATCCTTTGCGGATCTACTTCTTTATGTTCAATTTTCGTTTCATAGGATTGTTCCAACGTTTTTTGATTCCCTTGCACAACAATTTTATAAGATAAAGTGTTTCCCCACAGCTCTTTTTGAGGAATTGTCACCTTATAAATATCACTATTTTCTTCTTTTGTCATTTGCGTTTTTTTATGCGCTAACTTACCATCTTGTGTATATAAAACCGATACAGTTTCGCCACCTTTAATGGTAGCAGTAATTGTTAAATCTTCTGTTTCTTTATGAACAGGAACAGCTGTATGCTCAATCGTAATATCCGCTTGTTCTGATGTCTTTATTGTTTCTTCATTGGCACTGGTTTTCTCTTTAGGAGTATAAACTGTTTCGTCTGTTTTCTTTTCCGCTTCTGTTTGATAATTCTCATTTTGTGTAGGTTGCTTTTCAAGTGCTTCTTTGGAGTTAGGCTCGATGGCTTTTGGCGGTAGTGGTTTACTGTCTGTTGGAACATCCTTTTTAGATTGAGATTCTGATGGTAGTGCTTCTTCTTTCTGTGATGGAAATGTTGTGTAAGTTCCTGGTGAGGGTATTGCATTTTTTACTTCTTTTTTTGTTCCATTTAAAAAGGAATGTGTTGAAATCTCTTTATTTTCTTTTTTTGTTTCAAAAAAATCTATCGTGTTTTGCTTCTCATCTTCTACTTCGATTTTAATATTTTCATCCTGTAAATTATCTGTTACAAATAAAACATCATCTTCTTTTATTTTCGTCTTATAACGCTCATTCACCTCATTCACATTTTTATTTCCAAATACGAGTAACTGCGTTGCTTTCGGTTGAACAGACTTTTCCTCATTTTTTACATTTAATACTTCCCCGTTTACTTTCAACTGAAGGTTCTTCATATCGATAATTTTCTCTGATGGATTATACAATTCGATATAACTGAAGTCATCTGTATAATGCACTTCTGAAATCAGAACTTGCTGTTTCTCTTCTTCAGCCAAAGAAACTTTCAGCGGTGCAGCTAACGTTTGAATGAAAAAGGCTGCCACAATTGCTGAGCAAATTGTTTTTTTAAACATCGTCGAGTCTCCTTTCCTTTTCACTACAAATTCTATTTTATTCCCCCTTTGTTAAGACAATATGAAATATTTGTAATTTTTCGTTATGTTTATGTCGAAAAAACTCCAGCCATCAAGGCTGGAGCTTTTCCACGCATTCTTCGTAAATGGTGCGATGTGCTTTTGAAAATGGTAACTGTTCAAAGGCTTCTTTCGTTACAACCTTCAAAGTATCTGTTTCCACAATTTCTCCCATTATTTTTCCATAAAATACAAATACATCCCATGTCCGATGTGTAAAAGTATGCTGTACATTCATCGCATATTCATCAACTGATACAGAAAGGTCGAATTGTTCTTTCGCATAATCAATAAGCTGTTGTTTTTGATTCCGAATCCCTGCACGAATTTCAACATTTGGAAATTCCCACATATTTGCAAGTAATCCTTCGTTCGGGCGTTTATGAATCACATAACGACCATCTTCTGTTTGAAGTACACCAGCAACAAGCGGTACCATTTTAGGAGCTTTCGCTTTACTTTTAACCGGTAAATCCTTTTGAACACCTTCAGCGTATCCACGGCAATGCTCTCGTACAGGACAAAGTAAACAAGCTGGATTTTTCGGGATACAAATTAATGCTCCTAGTTCCATTAACCCTTGATTAAAGTATGATGGGTTTTCTGTTGAAATGATTTCACGTACAATATCTTCAAATATTTTTCTTGTTTTCGGCTTTGCAATATCTTCCCAAACAGATAAAATACGAGATAATACACGCATAACGTTTCCATCAACTGCCGGTTCAGGTATTCCGTATGCAATACTTAAAATAGCACCTTTTGTATACGGTCCAATCCCTTTTAATTTTTCAATTTTTTTCACATCACTTGGAACTTTCCCGCCATATACTTCTTTGACTTCCTTTACAGCCGCATGTAAATTCCTTGCTCGTGAGTAATACCCAAGGCCTTCCCATGCTTTTAACACTTCTTCATCTTCAGCATCTGCTAATGCTTCTAGCGTCGGGAACTTTCCCATGAAGTTTGCGTAATATGGTTTTACAGCTTCCACTCGTGTTTGTTGCAACATAATTTCAGACACCCACACACGATATGGATCTTTATTTTTTCGCCATGGTAAATCTCTTTGTTCTTTTTCAAACCAACGAATTAAATCTTCTTGAAATTGCTTTATATTAAAATCATCTAATATTTCAAGTGTCAAACCGTGTCCCCCTCATTTTTTGCATATACGTACTATTATAAAGATTTTAGGAAAAAATTTAAGTAAGATAATGCAGGAAATAGAAGGCAAATGACTTGAGGTGTTGAATAAAAAGAGTTACATTAATAAAAAATGGAGGTGTGTTTTTATGGACACAGCCACTCATCTTGTTATGGGGGTCACATTAGGTGGTTTAGCAACTTTAGATCCAACTATAGCTCAAAGTGATTTTGGACCTCAAGCCGTAATGCTTGCAACAATTGCAGGTTCCAATATCCCTGATATAGATACTGTTTTAAAGCTACGTAATAACGCAAAATATATACGAAATCATCGCGGAATTACCCATTCCATTCCTGCCGTTATTCTTTGGTCATTTCTTATAAGCGGAATTTCCTTCACCTTCTTTACAGAAGTTCCCTATCTTCACCTGTTACTTTGGTCATTTATCGCTGTCTTTCTTCATGTATTTGTTGATATTTTTAACGCTTATGGTACACAAGCATTACGCCCTTTCACAAAAAAATGGATCGCGCTTGGTGTCATTAATACATTTGATGCCATTATTTTCTTTATCCATATCTTAGCGATTGCCTGTATGCTTGTTGGTGCTCATAAAGGTTATACCGCTTTAGCTGCGTATGTATTAATGACCGTCTATTATATAGGCCGAATTATCATGCGACAAAATGTGGAAAACGTTGTGTACAAACGTTTTAAAAATGTGGAAAACGTGATTATCTCTCCTTCTTATCGTTTTTATCATTATCATTTAGCTGTTGTCACAACAGAGCATTACTATGTTGCTCGTTGGCACCGCGGCAATATTATGGTATATGATAAATTTGATCGAGTTCCGTTTCCAGAAAATGATATTATGCATGCTGCGAAACAAGATGAGAATATTGCCGCTTTTTTATCTTTCTCTCCTGTCTATCGCTGGGATATTTTTGACTACGATACCTACTATGAAGTGCGCTTTATCGATTTACGTTACCGCAGCAAAGATTACTATCCATTTGTTGCAATCGTTCAATTAGATCACAATTTAAATATTATTAGTTCCTATACAGGTTGGATTTTCAGCGAGGAAAAACTTCGTAAAAAATTAGAATTACTTCCACATTAAAAGAAGCGACCAAGAGCGGTCGCTTCTTTTAATGTTTTATATGTTCTTCTTGATTAATGAAATGGCTATATTTAGGATTATTTGTACGCATTTCGTGAAGTCTTCCACCATGATTTTGAATCCATGCTCTTACCACTTGCTCCGTCATTTTTTCTCCTTGATAGCGGCCAGATTTTGCATATGTTGCTTGAAAATCTTCCCATAACAACTCAACCCATGCGCGAGCCTGAGCATAAGATAAAAAATTATTTTTCGCCAGTAGTTCTTTTGTTAATGTTTCATAAATATCATTCATGTTACATTCTCCTTTTATTTATTTTCTTAATTTCTAGAGGATATTTTCTTCTACTTTGCACATTCTATTAGTGATACTTCTTAACAAGTATCAAATGATAATGAGGGGGCGTTCTTCTTGGGTAGACAAGCCGAATTTTGGTCTGAGTCAAAAAACAACAGCAAAATAGATGGTCAACCGAAAGCAAAAGCACGTTTTGCTTCCAAAAGACCTAACGGCACAATTAACACGCACCCACAGGAACGTATGCGTGCTGCAAATCAGCAGGAAGAGGAATAGTGTACATTACATTCATTTAACTTCCTACACGAGGTGATAAAGATGAGCTACCGCGATCACTTAGATAGTCGTTCTGAATTATTTAACCATACGTGGACACGTCCAAAACATGCAAAAGCACAAGTAAATGGACAAACGCAACAAACCCAGTCTCTCATTATATTGGCGAATGAATGTAAAAAACGTCAATTTTAAAATCTCCTATCTCCTTTAACGCCTACCAAAGATGAAAACCAGAGAGATTTTTCCTCTCTGGTTTTTTATCTTACTATTAATAGACTGTATCCCACCATAAAATTCAGAAAAGAAACGGTAAGTTTTTTTCTTCGAGACGTTTAAGCCTACGCATTTTGATATCATTTATAGTACATCGCTTCTTTCATCATGCAGCTCTGATTTGGTTGGTTCATTCAGTCTAATCAAATTAACCTTTGAAATTACGAGGAAAAAGCAGTTCCATTTTTGATACCTTTATTTCTCCTTCAGTAATGAAATAGGGATACCAATTTCTTCACTGTCATTTTGTTTATGCCCCCAAGCAAATACCCCATTGAAATACGTAATTGTAAAGAATACGCCTGGTTCTTCTACTAATTCATACGTTTCGCCAATTTGAAACTTATTCATATCTGTCATATAAGCGCGAGCCATTACTATTTTTCTCATTAATACGTCGAATTCATTTACAATGCCAAGTTGCTCTGCCTTTACAGCCTGCTCTTTTAACATTCCAATTTCTTCTCTTAGTTCATATGATGTCATTTCACTGTATCTCTTAGGCATATTCATTCTATTCCCTCATCCCTCTTCACGTTTCATTTGTAGAAATCCCTCTATTTCATCAATCGAAAATCCTTTTCGATATAATGCTTGCTTCATCTTATTTTCAAACGTCCAACCATCATATTTCTTATACTTCTCATAATATTTGTTCCCATGATAGTATAACGCTTCTTGTTGTTTGGAATCATCTTTTTCTTCTTTCAATTCTTCTAAACAAATTTGAATCACATCACGCGAAAATCCTTTGCGAATGAGCATATCCTCTAACTTTTGTTTCATCTGTAAAAAAGAATGCTTTTGATAAGATTTTTTCTTTTTTTCTACCAACATACATGCATTATCAATTTGCTTTTCTTTTGGATATTCTTGTAAACTATGAGTAATAATAACTTCTTGAACGCCTTTTCTTAAAAGTTCTCTTCTAATAACAGACGGCCCCTTTTGATTTACATTACTTTGCGTTCGCACATAGAAAACAGCGTACTCTCTATCATTAATATAGCGATCATGTAATAATTTTGGAATTACTTCAGAGATGATGGCTTGTCCCACTTCTTTTTTTTGTAAATATTCTTCTACTTCCTGTTTCGTTCTCATTTGATAAGATAAATAAGAAATAGCTTGCAAATATGCTTTTTGCACTTCCTCATTGTATAAAATATTAGCGATCTCTACTTCATCAATTTCTAAGCCTTTTTGCAATCCATGCTTAATTAAAATAGTTTGATTTACACTAAATCCATATTCCTCGCCTTGTCCCTTATCAATATAAATATTAAATCTTTCTTTCGTTCTCTTTTGTACTTCTATTTTCGTAATGACAGCCATATTTTTCACCTCGCTACTATTTTAACATAGTTATGTCGCAATTTTATTTTTGATGAATATAGATAAGAAGGGATTTCTTTGAAAACCATACTTTTTGAAGGTACTAGTTTTATTGAAACATAATTAGCACCCTTTTTAAATTCCAAAGACATACCGCTTATGTTCTCATTCTGACATTCCATACTATCGCATACAATATAGTACTTCTAACATAGTAAAATTAACAAGATAATGGAAATGAGGTCCCTATGAAAATACTATTCAAGCAAGCCATTGTATATCCAATTACATCTCCAAAGTTGCAAGGGGATGTATTAGTCGTAGAAGACAAAATCGGCGAAGTTAAGCCATATATTGAGGCAACCCAAGATATGACTGTCATCGATGCAAGAGCACTTCATCTTTTACCCGGATTTATCGACGTTCATACTCATCTTGGATTATACGACGAAGGAACGGGTTGGGCTGGAAATGATGCCAATGAAACCTCAGAAGTATCAACTCCACATATTCGTTCTTTAGATGGCATTCATCCCTTTGATATCGCATTTCACGATGCTGTAAAGGGCGGCATTACAACTGTTCATGTCATGCCTGGAAGCCAAAATATTATTGGTGGCACTACATGCGTGATTAAAACGGCTGGAACTTGTATCGATCATATGGTTATACAAGAGCCAGCCGGATTAAAAATTGCTTTTGGGGAAAATCCAAAGCGTATTCATAGTAATGGTACAAAAGAATCCATTACCCGCATGGGGATTATGGGATTGCTGCGCGAATCTTTCTATGAAGCACAGCATTACGGCAATGATGCTGATTTTCGGATGCTTCCTATTTTAAAAGCATTGCGCCAGGAAATCCCCGTACGCATTCATGCACATCGCGCGGATGATATTCGTTCTGCTCTTCGTTTTGCGAATGAATTTAGCCTCGACTTGCGCATCGAACATTGCACAGAAGGACATTTCATTGCTGATGAACTCGGGCAACATCATTTAAAAGTTTCTGTCGGCCCAACACTTACACGTCGTTCAAAAATTGAACTCAAAAATAAATCTTGGAATACCTATCACATTCTAGCTCAAAAAGGGGTGGAAGTTTCCATCACAACTGATCACCCTTATACCCCCATTCAATATTTGAATGTTTGCGCAGCCCTTGCTGTTAGAGAAGGGTTAGATGAGAAAACTGCCTTAGAAGGCATCACTATTTTACCAGCACGCAACTTACGCTTAGAAAATAAAATTGGGAGTATTGAGTCTGGAAAAGATGCCGATCTTGTTTTATGGACACACCATCCATTTCATTATTTAGCTAAACCTATTCTGACTATGATTGATGGGAAAATTATTTACAAAAAAAATAAAAAAAACTAGTTTCTTTTTTTGGCTAGATACAGTATGATACGAATATAAATTGAATGAAACCATAATCAATTTGTGTCGTGATTGTTTTTCAAATTGATGAATGGGGAAGGCAAATGGTGCGCCACCAGCATTATAGACTGGTTCTAGTGGGTTCGATTCCCACCCCGAAATTTTTTAAAGTTTGATATAAAAATTTCGAGGGTGGGATGTTTTTTTCGTCATGCTACCCTCGCGTGAGGAGGAGTTAGTATGTTAAAAAAACGCGACTTACACGACAGCCACGTTCTATACGAATTAATGGTGGATCCAGCTGTCTTCCCTTTTGTGCGTCAAAAGGCTTATTCATATGAAGAATTTCTATTTTTAACAAAACAAACAATTGAGGCCGAAGAGCGTGGAGAATTAATTTCACGAACGGTTTTAGATGAATGGGGCAATCCTATCGGTACAATTACTCTATTTGATATTCAAGAAAAAGCAGGTTTTCTCGGTACTTGGCTCGGAAAGCCATATCATGGTAAAGGATATAATAAACTTGCTAAAGATGCATTTTTCAGTGAGCTCTTCTATGAACTGGATATTGAAACAATTTTTATGCGCATTCGCAAAGTAAATATTCGTTCCATTAAGGCAGCTGAAAAACTAGAATATGTGAGCTTAGCAAATGAAACAAGAAAAGCTGTTTATGATCAAATTAATGCACAAGAAGAAGTATATAATTTATATGAAATCTCGAAAGATCAATATACATTAGCTACAATGCGTGATGCTACATTCCAAGATGCACATCACTTAAAAGAAGCATAGATTCATACTCACTTATTATGTATATCACCTCTTATCATTGGAAACGATAGATAGTAACTTTATGATACGAGGTGAATGGTAATGGATAAGAAAAAGCGTGAAAAAGCAAGAAATACATTATCTAGTACACAAGAGGTTCTTTATCAAAGAGAATTTAAAAGAGCTGATCGTGCAGCCGGTTATCGTCCAAAAGGCGTTTAGTGATAGGAAAAGTTTCCTGATGAAACAGGAAGCTTTTTTCTGTGGAAAACTTTATCCACAGAATTAATAGAATTGTGCATAAAGTGAAACTTTAATCAGTGGAGTTTTCTTCATATCCACTCATTATGAGCTCTCACCAATCGGGGTGTTACGGGCAGTAGGGCTCCCACCTATCTTCCTTGCTTCTCTCTGAATCTTGATAGGCAAAATAAATGAAACAGTGATGGAAGTAAATATAGAAGTTACTCACACAGAAACCATTTAATTTGTGGGTATCTTTTCTGAAAATTGTGGATTATGTGGATATCATTGTTAATATTCTGATTAAACTTGATATTGAAACCGCATTCTTTTTGTGGATAACATAGTTAAGAACCCCTCTTTCAAATAGAAAAGAGGGGTTCTTATTACGTGAAAGACTGAGCTAAAGCTGGTGATTCCATCGGCACATGATTCGTTTGTGCATGATTCTCTTCTAAAATTACATCTACAATATGAGCAGCTGGTTCTGGACGATAAATGCTTCCCATTGCTTCTTTCATTTGTAAAAGTTTCTTATCATCCTCTAATAAAGCTTTTGTTTTCTCAAACATTTCAGCATCATCACGTATTACAACTGCTGCTCCCTTGCTCTCAAAGTAAATTGCATTTTCGTTTTCTTGCCCCGGTACAGGTTTGTATAAAATGACAGGTACTTGTAAAGCTGCCGCTTCACTTAATGTAATGCCTCCCGGCTTTGTAATCATACAAGAAGTAACACGGAATAATTCGTCAATATTCTCTATATAGCCAAATACTTTTAGTGCTTCAGAATTTTGTTCCTGTAGCTTCAATAATTCTTGTTTTAGAGCATCATTTTTCCCACAAACAACAGCCACTTGTAGATTAGGAACAGACATAAATGACGCGCACAAATCTTTAACGTTCCCTAATACACCATGAGCTCCTGCTACAATAAGCAAAATCTTTTTCTCACGAGATAACTGATATTTATTATATATAAGTTCTGAATTCATAGTTAACTCGAAATTTTTACGAATCGGAATCCCAGTTTCTACAATACGCTCTGGAGGTACACCGATTTCAACCATTACTTGTTTTACATGATCTGTTGCAACAAAATAACGATCTACTTCACGATGAATCCATATTTTATGCAAACAGAAGTCCGTTAATACATTATAAACAGGAATTGAAAAACCTGTTTGTTTTTTCAACTCTGGCACAGCAATAATTGGAAATGTATTAATGACTATATCTGGTTTCTCTGTATGCAAAAGTGCTTTCAGACGCTTTCTCCCAAAGTTGGCATACCACGATGCGATTTTTTTATCGTAAATTTTCTCTACACCATAATAAAATAAACGATATAACTCTTTACCTATCGTATAGCTTTTTAAATATAGATATTTTGTAATATCCGTTATAATTGGATGTGATTCTCCAAATAAATCACAAACAATCACATCTTCGATTCCTTTTTGACGAAATGCTTGTTCTAATGTTTTTGCTACTTGCACATGACCATTGCCGTAATGTGCTGTTAATATTAAAACCTTGGGGTTTTTTATCAAACAAATCCACTCCTAGCTTTTTCGCTTCTCCGTATTGCATATACGACAATAGGAAAAACATTTTCCTAAAAAAATTACATATTTGGATCCCAACACTTTCATGTTAGCTATGTACCTGTCGTGGATATGCAAGGCATATAAGATTGACCCCTTAATCCTATTTATGCTCATATCTTTACATTATACTTTCCTATAAGAGCTTTCGCAATAATTTGAAGGTATTCTACATTCCATCATACGCGCCCTAATACATCTTAATTCTTTTTACTATTTAGATTTCCCTTTACAATTATGTAAATTTCTCTTCTAATCCCTTTACAAAAATATGGATATTCCACTTTCAGTATACTCCTTTATCTCCTTATACTCTAGCGTTTATTAGAGGAAAAAGAAAAGTCTAATCCAAAGTATGGATTAGACCGCTTTTAAAATTTCTTTTGCATGTAAAACACTTTGTTCTGTTGGAGGTTCAACACCTTGAAGAGGATACTTATGTCCAAGTGTTTCCCATTTATATACACCAAGTTTGTGATATGGTAGCACTTCAACCTTTTGTACATTAGATAGACTTTGAATAAAATGAGATAATCTTTGTAAATCTTCCTCGCTATCTGTAACGCCAGGAACTAATACATGTCTTACCCAAATGGGTTTCTTTTTATCTGATAAATAACGAGCAAATTGTAAAATATGCTCATTTGGTTTTCCTGTTAATTTTCGATGCTTTTTAGAATCAATATGTTTTAAATCCAGTAAAACCAAATCTGTGTAATCCATTAAGATATCTAATTTTCTTTGGAACTCTGGTTCTTCTGAGTAACAACCTCCCGAAGAGTCAATTGTTGTATGAATTCCAACTTCCTTACATTTTTTGAATAATTCAATTAGGAACTCTAATTGTAATAACGGTTCTCCACCACTAATTGTAATGCCGCCTCCTGAAGCCTCAATAAAGGGAAGGTAACATGTAACATCCTGCATAATTTCATCAACTGTTATTTCTTTTCCTTTACCAATCTCCCATGTATCAGCATTATGACAATATTGGCAGCGTAATAAACACCCTTGTGTAAATATGACATAACGAATTCCTGGGCCATCAACAGTACCACAAGACTCTACAGAATGAATTCTTCCTTTTACCATGTTACTTCCTCCTTTATTGAAACAACTCCCCCCGTTCCCTTATTAAGAGACAGGGGGAAATTTTTCTTTACATGCTTTCATGCATTGTACGATTAATTACATCAATTTGTTGTTCACGAGTTAATTTAATAAAGTTAACAGCGTAACCAGATACACGAATTGTTAATTGTGGATATTTTTCAGGATGTTCCATTGCATCCAATAATGTTTCACGATTAAATACGTTAATATTTAAATGATGTCCTTCTTTTACTGCGTATCCATCTAACATAGATACTAAGTTACTAACTTGTACCTCTTCTTCTTTACCAAGCGCTTTCGGAATGATGGAGAATGTATTAGAAATACCATCTTGCGCATCTTCGTATGGTAATTTCGCAACAGATAATAGCGATGCTAGTGCACCTTTTGTATCACGTCCATGCATTGGGTTTGCACCTGGTGCGAATGGTTCTCCAGCACGGCGTCCATCTGGAGTATTACCAGTTTTCTTACCATATACCACATTAGATGTAATTGTTAAGATTGACATTGTATGAACAGAATTACGGTATGTTTTATGTTTACGAAGTTTGTTCATAAATGTTTTCACAAGATTTACTGCAATTTCATCAACGCGGTCATCATTGTTACCATATTTCGGGAAGTCACCTTCAATTTCAAAGTCAACCGCGATACCATTTTCATCGCGAATTGGTTTTACTTTTGCATATTTAATTGCACTTAAAGAGTCAGCTACGACAGATAGACCAGCGATACCTGTTGCCATTGTGCGAAGAACTTCTGTATCATGAAGTGCCATTTCGATACGTTCATAGCTATATTTATCGTGCATGTAGTGAATTACATTTAATGTATTTAAGTAAAGACTCGCTAACCATTCCATTGTCATATCAAATTTATGCATCACTTCATCATAATCTAGTACGCTAGCAGTAATTGGTGCAAATTCTGGTCCTACTTGCGCTTTTGACTTTTCGTCTTTCCCGCCATTAATAGCGTATAGTAAAGCCTTCGCTAAGTTTGCACGAGCTCCGAAGAATTGCATTTGTTTACCAATTCTCATTGCGGATACACAGCAAGCAATACCATAGTCATCGCCATATTCTGGACGCATAATGTCATCATTTTCATATTGAATTGCAGATGTTTTAATAGACATTTTTGCACAGTAGTTTTTAAATTTCTGTGGTAATTGCTTAGACCAAAGAACTGTTAAGTTTGGCTCTGGCGCAGGTCCTAAATTGTCTAATGTATGCAAGAAACGGAATGAGTTTTTTGTTACTAATGGACGACCGTCAAGTGCAATACCACCGATAGATTCAGTTACCCAAGTTGGGTCACCAGAAAATAATTCATTATAATCAGGAGTTCTCGCAAATTTTACAAGACGTAATTTCATAATGAAATGGTCAACAATTTCTTGCGCTTCCTCTTCAGTTAAAGTGCCATTTTCTAAATCTCTTTCAACATAGATATCTAAGAATGTTGAAGTACGTCCAAGACTCATTGCAGCCCCGTTTTGTTCTTTAATTGCTGCAAGATAAGCAAAGTATAACCACTGGAATGCTTCTTGTGCATTTGTCGCTGGTTTCGAAATATCAAAACCGTGAGAAGCTGCCATTTCTTTTAACTCTTGAAGTGCACGAATTTGCTCAGATAATTCTTCACGTAGACGGATAACATCTTCACTCATTACACTTCCTGTTAGATTTAAATCCTCTTTTTTCGCTTCAATTAAACGATCTACCCCATACAATGCTACGCGGCGATAATCACCAATAATACGTCCACGTCCATATGCATCTGGAAGGCCAGTAATAACACCTGATTTACGAGCTGCTCTCATTTCTGGAGTGTAAGCATCAAATACACCTTGGTTATGAGTTTTGCGCCAATCTCTAAAGATACGACTTAATTCTTCATCCATTTTAAATCCATATGCTTCACAAGATTGCTCTGCCATACGAATACCACCAAATGGTTGTAAAGAACGTTTAAATGGTTGATCTGTTTGAACACCTACTACTTTTTCAAGCTCTTTATTTAAATATCCTGGACCATGTGATGTAATAGAAGAAACAATTTTTGTGTCCATATCAAGAACGCCACCATTTTCACGTTCTTGCTTAGTTAGATCCATTACTTGATCCCAAAGTTTTTTCGTTGCTTCTGTTGCTCCCGCTAAGAAGGATTCGTCACCTTCGTAAACGTTTACATTATTTAAAATGAAATCGCGAACATCAATCTCTGCTTTCCATTTTTCACCTTTAAATTTTTCCCATGCATGTTTTACAGTTTCTAATACTTGAGTCATCCTAATCTCCTCCATTTTTTGATTAGTACAGGACTAAGATTTTTTATATAACAGCTTACACATTTAGAATACTACTTTTTTAAAAAAATGAACAAGATAGTTGTGACACATTTGTGAAACGTTGAGCAAACAACTATATAGATAGTGTTAATATTAGTTTAATACTCTTTTCAATTGGCTCTTTCCTTAATTATATTTTTTTAGTATCCTTATAAACGAATCCTATTCTGTGGTATAAAAAGTCATACCCATTATAAACTGTAATACCCTTACCTCTTATTCTGTTATATTGTTTTTATGACAGAATAGACGAAGTGTACCAAATCGGTACACTTCTTTTTTATAGCTTTAAACTTTAAACCTTACGACGAACAGGCCTCATCACGAATCATTATTTAATCATTCTCTATTTCACGAAACCACTGAATCGTCTCTTTCAATCCTTGTTCCCATGAAACATTAGGATGGAATTGACATGTTTCTCTTAGCTTTGTAACATCAGGCTTTCGATTCGGAATTTCTTCAAACCCATGTGGATACACCTTTTCAAATGGTACATGAACAATTTTGGAAGATGAATTCGTCAATTGATGAATATCTTGTGCTACTTCTTGAATACTTTTTTCGTCTTCAGATCCTATATTAATGATTTCTCCATTTACATTTTCATCCATTGCGGAAATTGTCGCTTCTACCGCATCACTTACATACGTAAAACAACGCGTTTGCTTTCCATCTCCATATACAAGAAGATCATCACCTTGAAGAGCTGCACGAATAAATCGTGGAATCACCCCAGCATATGGACCATCTTTTGCTCTTGGGCCATAAATATTAAAATAACGGACAATTGTTACTGGTAATCCTTGTAGCGCATATCCTAAACACAATGTCTCTTCTAATGTTTTACAAATTGCATAACTCCACCGAATTTTAGATGTTGCTCCATATAACCGATCACCATCTTCCGAAAACGGTGGCGTTCCTTTTCCATACACTTCAGAAGTGGAGGCGAAAATCACTTTCTTCTTTCCCGTTAATGCTGCTTGTAAAATATTTCTTGTTCCATCAAAATTCGTTTCAATTAATTCAATACTTTTTTCCATCGTAGTCTTTACACCTAAAATAGCAGCTAAATGAAATACAACATCATGCTGATCTACCAATTCATACATCGAATTTTTATCAAGAATACTAATCGGAATAATTGGAATTTTTTCTATTAACTCTTCATGATATTTACTTTTTCCTTTATAAAAATTATCAACAATCGTAACTTGATGACCTCTTTTCACAAGTTCTTCCGCTAAATGTGATCCAATAAATCCTGCTCCACCTGTAATCAAACAACGTTTCTTCATGCACTCACCTTCTTTAGTACACCTCGTGTATCTATTACATGTCCCATTCCTTTACATATATTCCAATCTATATTGGAATGATCTGTTACAATTAGTATACAATCTGCTTTTTCTAATATTTTCTTCTCAAGTGGAATAGAATCATATATTTCGTCTCCAATTTTTGCAGATGAAATATATGGATCGTGATATTGTACTTTATATCCCTCGTTTATTAACAGCTCGATGATTGGTAATGCTGGAGATTCTCGTAAATCATTTACATCTTTCTTATACGCAATACCAATCAGAAAGACAGTTCCTGGAGGAGCACTCCATTCTTTCACCTGCGTTACAATTTGTTGTGGCATCTTTTCATTAATCATATGAGCTGCTTCGATTAATTGACTTGATCGCCCTAGCTGTCTTGCTTTCCACTGAAAATATAAAGGATCAACTGGGATACAATGCCCTCCTATTCCTGGTCCCGGCCAATATGGTGTAAAACCAAATGGTTTTGTCGCCGCAGCTTCAAGAGCTTCACGAAAATCAATCCCTAACTTTTCACAAAGTATATTCAACTCATTTACTAAGGAAATATTAACTAAACGCTGAATGTTTTCAAATAACTTACACATCTCTGCTACTTTTGGAGAACTAACTGGAACGACTGTATCAAATACAGTACTATACAATTTTTGGACTTGTTGCTTACATCTCTCAGTTTGACCACTAATTACTTTTGGAATAGTTTGCACTGTATATTGCTGATTCGCTGGATCGATTCGCTCTGGTGAGTATCCAATATAATAATCTTTTCCAACTTCTTTACCTGATTGAGCAATGATCGGAATGATGACTTCTTCCAATGTACCCGGATATGTGGAACTTTCAAAAATGAAGGTTTGTCCTGCTTGAAGGTTTTGTTTTATATAATGAGAGGCTGCAATAAGAGCACTTAAATCAGGTTCTTTTTGTTTATTAATTGGCGTTGGTACCGTAACAATCACATACTCGCTCTTTTGAAATTCTTCTATCCCTGTATGAGGCGTATAAGCTACCAACTGCTTGTTTTGCACCAAACCTTTTAAGATATTCGAAGAAACATCTGGTATATAGCTATCTCCTTTTTCAATTCGTTCTATTTTTCGTTTATCTTTATCTAATCCGACTACGTTATATCCTCTTTCCGCAAAATGTATCGCTAAAGGAAGACCAACATAGCCCAATCCAATGACAGTTATCTTCCCACTATCATTCATTTTTTCTTCTCCTTTCTCTTTTGCCATATTTACTTCGCTGTTTATGAAATGAGCGTAGCGAAGTTTATCAAAAATACTATTCATTATTAAAAAAATAATGTAATAGTCTATTAAAAACGTTTACTAGTTTTCTCCAGTGTTTACTTAATAGACGCATTCTTAACTTTTTTCATTTATATAAAATAATATGGATAATACATCTGTACATCTTAATGTATACAAGTATTACTGATTTTGTGATAGGTAAGTCATACATTTCCAGAAAAATTAGTAGTTTCGTACATAAAGTGAAACTTTCATCAGCAAAAGCTTTCTTTATCCCCAACAATCGGGCTGTCCTAAAATAGCAGATAAGCTCATTACATAAAGTGAAACTTTAATCAGTGGGGGTTTTCTTCATCCCCCACTGATTATGAGCCTTCACCAATCGGGCTGTTACGGGCAGTTAATCTCCCACCTATCTTCCTTGCTTCTCTCTGAATCTTGAGGTGGGAGTCTTACTGCCCTAAAATAGCGGGATAAAAAAGCAGATGATGTCTCATCTGCCTTTTTTGCTTCTACTCTTTTAACGTAATTAGTGCAGCTACAGCATAGTATACTGCCTTTGGTATTTCAGTCTGTTCTGCTACTGATATCGTAATAAGTGAACCTCCACTGGCTGAAAAATACTGAATAGCTTCGAATGGAATCCCACCTTCTTTTACATCGATATAAGTTCCATCACGCCAAATTCCTTTCTGCAACGTTGCTGATAGATCACCTGTAACCTTTCCAATCTCGTTTCCATTTGATAACAAAAAAATCCATTCCCACTTTGTTAACTTTAATAGTTGATTTAATTCTCCTATTTTTTCTCCATCCACATGATAAAATGAATAAGAATTCCTTATCCCTCTCTTTTTTTTAATTCGTAATACCTCTTTCCCAATTTGATTGTATAAATAAAATTGCTTTTCATATGTTCCTTTCGAAAAGAATGACAAAATACATTTCCAAACTTTTTGTCTATGTGAATGATATATTTCTTTTAATATTCCGATTGCACTTCCATTTAGTCCAAAATATGTAATTGTTGTAAATATTCCTGTCTCCTTACGCACAACAAATCTTTTTTGCTCTAGCAATACAGTGTCTTCTTTTTCTTGAATGATTTGTTCGATTCTTTTTGCTCTTCTTCTCTCAATGAAGCTATAGATAGATAGTATACTCGCTGTTACTACAACACCTAGTAATTTTATATGCTCTCGTCCTGAACGAAACAGTGTATCTTTCCTATATTCTAAAAAGAATTCAATCCCCAAAATAATCCACACGATTACAGCAAAAAGCATTATGCGCTTTGCATTACGTGCATGATGCTTATGAATTCCCATACTCTCTCCCCCATATCCATATAATCCTCCTTCATATACAAAAAAACCTCCCCTCTAAACAAACAGAGACTATCTCAAAGATAGCCTCTTACACTTCAATATGTTGCAACATTGTATACATATCATTATTTACTTTACCAAACGATTTAATATTATTTTGAATATTGGATAATAAAATAACATGTATATTTCCGCTTTTGCTAAAGCCATTTAAGCAATTCCAACCGGGCATAACACCGTGATTCGAATAACTGCCTGGATTCACATACCATCCAAATCCATAATCTTTTTTCACAGGTGTGAACATTTGATTATAACTCTCTTTTGAAATGAGTTTTCCAGAGAATAAGCCTTCATTAAATAAATATAAATCATACGCACTTGTATATATATCACCGCATCCATATAATTGTGACATGCTTGGAATAGCAGGTGTTGTCATATTATTATTCACAATCTTATATCCAGTGGAAGGATATCTTGTTTGCTCTAAAGCCCTTCCAAAACCTGAATGTTTCATTCCGATCGCATCAAAAATATGTTGCTTTATATATTCTTCTAACGGTTGTCCGCTCACTTTTTCAACAATATAAGCAAGAATAGAATAGTTAGAATCAGAGTACTTCCATTTTTCTCCTGGATTTGCTAAACGCTTTTGTTCTCCAATTCTCTTTAACAATTCCTCGTGAGAGATATCTTCACTCCCTGCTTCATATTCTGGAATTCCAGACGTATGCGTTAATAGATACGATAGCTTCAGTCCCTCACCTTGTGGGAAGCCGGGAATATATTTTGTTACTGTATCTTCTGTTTGCAGTTTATTTTGATCCTTTAACTGCATAATCGCAGTTGCTACAAACGCTTTTGAAATCGAACCAATATAAAATGTCGTTTCTGAATTATTTGGTATTTTTTTCTCTTGATTCGCTAGACCATATCCTTTATTCAAAAGTACTTTACCATTCTTTACAACGACTGCCGTTCCACTAAATCCTTTACTTTGCAAATACTGATCTAACTCAGCATTGTCGTTAATATCTTGCGGAGTCTCTTCAACAGGTTGTTCTGCCGCTTTCACTGTTTGTTCTTGTTGTTTTGGTTGTTGCTCACTTTTCTTCGGTGCTTCTTCTTTCTTTTTCATCTCTGTTGCAGCTTTTAACGTATTCTCTTTTTTACTATGAGACATAATTTTTGTATATCCAAAATATACAATGAAAAATAACAGACTGAGAATCACTATTCCTTTTATATATGCTATTGATTTCCGAGCTTTCGGATTCACGCTATCCTTTTCCTGTTCCATAACTGCCGTTTTCCCCTCATTTTATTCATTTTATGAAAAAACTAGTCCCATTTTTTCACAAGGAATGGAAAATCCATTTCATACCATACTTACTGTATCATGCACTACGCTGATTACCAACTAATATGTACAAAAAAGAAAAAGAAAATTTTCAAAAGTAAGATTCACATATAAAAAAGGATATCCCCTAAAAGATGAATTTTATCAATCTTTTCGGATATCCTCTTTTTTCTTCAATTTATACGTGTTTTTTCATATCTTCAGCAACTGATTCAACGTTCGTTCCAACGATAACTTGCACACTTGTATTACTTAATTTCATAACACCTTTTGCACCTGCACGTTTTAACGCTGGTTCGTTTACTAAGTTTGCATCTTTTACTTGTAGACGAAGACGAGTCGCACAGTTATCAATCACTGTTAAATTGTCTTTTCCGCCAAGTGCAGTTACATATGTTTCTCCAATAGAACCTGCAACTGGAGCTTCATCGCCTGCTACTACTTCCTCATCATCTTCACGCCCTGGAGTTTTCAAGTTAAATTTCTTAATTAAGAAGTAGAATACAACAAAGTAAATAGCTGCATAAATTAAGCCAATTCCTGCTAATAATAATGGTTTTGTTGCAATACCAAGGTTTAAGAAATAATCAATGGCACCGGCACTAAATGCGAACCCATCATGAATGCCAAGTGATGTTGTTACAAATAATGAAATACCTGTTAATACAGCATGGATACCATATAATACTGGAGATAAGAACATGAATGAGAATTCAATTGGTTCTGTAATACCAGTTAAAAATGAAGTTAAAGCAAGACCCGCTAACATCCCTGTAACCATTTTACGTTTTTCCGGTTTCGCAGCTGCAATCATTGCAAAACATGCTGCTGGTAAACCAAACATCATAACTGGGAAGAAACCAGTCATAAACATACCTGCTGATGGATCTTTTGCAAAGAAACGAGCAATATCACCATGAACAATATCGCCTGCTGCATTTGTAAAGTCACCAAATACAAACCAGAAGTATGTGTTCATTACATGGTGCAAGCCAATTGGAATCAATAAACGGTTCAATAAACCGAATAAACCAGATCCAATTGCACCTAAGTTGACAATACCATGAGCTACTGCATCAATGCCATTTTGAATTGTTGGCCAAATTTGACCAAATACTAATCCTAAAAGAAGCATAACGACGGATGTAATAATTGGAACAAAGCGTTTTCCTGCAAAGAAACCTAACCATTCTGGCAATTTAATCTTATGGAATTTGTTATATAATAACCCAGCAACAACCCCGGCAATAATCCCACCAAGGATCGCCATATTTATTTTAGGTGTTAATGCTGCTGCTTTTGAAACTTTTGTCATTGTATCCGCTAACTTACTTGGATCAACTGATCCCAATAAGTCTTGAACACTTTTTAATTTATCATTTAGTTCTGCTGTCGAATAACTAACACTTAAAGTATCAGTTGTATTCTTCATAACTAGATAACCAATCGCACCTGCAAGACCTGCAGCACCACTACCATCAACTGACAAACCGATTGCAACGCCAATTGCAAAAATAAGTGCTAAGTTATCAAAAATAGCTGCACCGGCTTGTGCCATAACAGGTATATCAAATACATCTGGTTGCCCTAAACGAAGCAATAATCCTGCTGCTGGCAGTACTGCAATTGGGAGCATTAATGCTTTACCAATACGTTGTAAAAACTGTAACATTATGATTCCCCCTATCTAATTTTTGAAATCGTTACCATTATATAAGTGGTTAAGAAAACGCTTTATCTATCGAAATCATCATAACATATAGTTGTATAGATGTGTAGTTTTTTATTTTGAAAATTTTATGGATATATTTTTTAAAAATGATTATATGAGAAGACGTTTTTGCCATTGGGATGTTCTTCAGCTCTACTCATTCTGAATCTTGATCAATTGAGCTTTTACAAATATCCCTATTCTCAGCCTATTTCTTTACTTTAAAGTTTCACAATCCATAAATAGCAAGATAAAACGAAATCTCTCCTCCTTCCATGAACAATATAAAAGATAACGGATTGTATAAAAGTTTTATTTTATCATTCCACTTTTTCATGGTATTATTTATTTCCCACCATACACGGGAATAGTAAACTTAGTTTATTCAAAATAGGAGCGTTGGTATTATGCAGTGCGTTGAAACAAACAACTTAAAACAGTTGTTAGAACAAGTAAAACCATATACAAAAAAAGGGAAACTTGCTACTTATATCCCCGAATTAGGAAATGCAAATCCAAACGACTTAGGAATTGCAATTTACCATAAAGAAACCGAGTATGTTCATGCTGGGAGCTCCCAAATACTTTTTACCCTTCAAAGTATTTCAAAAGTAATTACACTTGCTCTTGCCCTATTAGACCGCGGTGAAGAATATGTATTTTCTAAAGTTGGAATGGAACCAACGGGGGATCCATTCAATTCCATTATTAAATTAGAAACAACAAGCCCTTCTAAACCTCTTAATCCAATGATTAATGCAGGTGCACTAGCAATTACAAGTATGCTGAAAGGAGCGAATAACGAAGAGAAAATAGAACGAATTCTCAATTTCGTACGTGAAATCACGGATAATCCTACTATTCATTATTCTGCAAAAGTTGCTACTTCTGAGCTAGAAACAGCTTACTTAAATCGTTCGCTTTGTTACTACATGAAGCAAAATGGTATTATCGATAGCGATATTGAAGAACTAATGGACTTATATACACGCCAATGTGCAATTGAAGTGAATTGTATTGATTTAGCACGCATCGGTTTAATTTTTGCAATGGATGGTTATGATCCATATAAACAAAAACAAATTATCCCAAAACATATTACAAAAATTTGTAAAACGTTCATGGTAACTTGCGGTATGTATAACGAATCTGGAGAGTTTGCCATCCGTGTTGGAATCCCTGCAAAAAGCGGAGTTGCCGGCGGCATTTTCGGCTGTGTAAAAGGAGAAATGGGCATCGGCATTTTCGGACCAGCACTAGATGAAAACGGAAATAGCATCGCTGGATTTAAAATATTAGAACTGCTATCAGCTCAAGAAGGCTGGAGTATTTTTTAATGATAATGTTCAAAAGAGGTAACCTATTTCTAGTAAAATAAGGAAACCTCTTTTTATTATGCATATTTCACTCACTTCTGAATAATATAGTACAACCTAACGCTATACTTGGTGGAGGTGTAAAAATGAAATTGATATTCCAAATGGCCAAGCAGCCTGTTTTGGAAAAAACAATCCTTCTCTTTATACTTAGTATTGTAGAAAGCTTAAAATTAAAAGTCGTTTCACTAGATGAAGCGCATCGATACATATTTAATTTAGACGTCTTAGAGTTATTAATGGATCGTAATATTGATGATCAAGTATTAGAACTCATTCATTTCGGAATGAGCCTTGAGGACATTCTTCATGTCCTTCCAGAAGAGCTTGAACAAAGTGTTGAAGAGTTGAAATGGCGCTGTATTCAAGTTCTTAGTGAATACGAAATGTATGAAGAACCCCAGCAATTAATTGAAGATATCCGCTAAAAAAGCACCTATATAGGTGCTTTAATGTTTCTTTAAACTATTTTTATACGTTTCAATATTAACAGGTAATTCTTCCTCTTCTAACGTATGCTCATTCACATCTTTATGAATAAATGCCCCTTTAGGCGGCTGATGATCATGCCCTTTTTTCTTATGGTCAAATGCTTTACCACGTCCCATATCCATCCCCCTTTCTATTTACGAAATCAATATTAGTATGAAGAAAAAAGCGTCGATATATGCAATGCTTTGTTGTATTTCCAAGGAAATACTCGAATTCTATTTTTCTGTATCATGTTTACATTAATTGATCAATTCCAATTAAAATCAATAAAATCCCAGCAATAATTGTCGCCCATTTCCCTAAGTATTCCGCAAAAAATCTTTTTCCGATATAAGAAAAAGCACTAATACAAATAAAACTAAATGCTCCTGAAATGATAGCCGTCCACCAAAGATTTAAATTAGTTACTCCCGCATCAAACCCTCCGGCAATATTATTAATTGACAATGCAACACCTAACACAAGTGCTTCAGAAAAACTAATCGTTTTTGAACCATCAAAATCAGCATTCTCTGGATTACGTAATATACCAATCATACTCCCATCTTTCTCTAATCCTTCTGCTGATTTATTCAATAAAGGCTGGCATAAAACAAAGATTCCAATGAGTCCAAGAACAATTGCTCCAATTAAATTTGCCATGAAATCTGAAATAAATAATGAAATCCAATTTCCAAATAAACCAGCTAATAAAGTAAAAAGAAACCCGAAAAAAGCGATAATGAAGTTGTTAAACCAAGAAATACGAATATTACGAATCCCGTATGCAATTCCTACACCCGCATTATCTAAATTAGAAGCAATCCCTATTAACAAAATAGAAAATAATCCTGCCGAACTCATCAACATTCACTCCTCATTTTTATTTTCCATGCATGTTATGCAAATATTGAGCAATTGTGCCTGTCAGCTTCATATACTGTTAATAAAAACTCAACATTTGTTCAACACTTTAGAAACAAGAAGGAGTGCTAAACTATGTCTACGGAAAATCCGAATGATAAGCTTGGCGCATTACTAAAGAAATTATTAAAAGAACGCGCTCTATCTATGCGTCAATTAGGAACACTCACAAATATTGATCCATCAACGATTTCACGAATTATAAATGGTAAACAACAAGCAAAGCAAAAACATTTGCAAAAGTTCGCTGAATCTTTAAAAGTCCCACCACAAATGCTATACAATGCATTGCATTCAACTTCTTCCCCTATCAAAAAAGAAAAAATCGATATGTATAACTCCATTGATACGATTCAAGATACCCTACAGTCATCGAACCTTTTTGATTATGATTACACAACAATACGCGTCAAACAAGAATTAGAAAACTATGAACGGTATGCGCAAACGACAGAAGGACAAATACGTATTCATGAAAGTTTCTCAACAAAATTGAAGCAAATTGATAGCACAGGCCCCTTTATTGAGCAGCTAACAGAAATGTATCAACAATTTTGCAAAGATACGATTTCTGGAAAAGAACGTGCTGTAATCGGAAGTGCTTTATTGTATTTTGTTTTATCAACAGACATTATCCCAGATTATATATTTCCAATTGGCTATTTAGACGATGCAATCGCAGTTGAGTTAGTAAAAAAAAAGCTAGCTCATTTGCGGAAAGAAATGTAGAAAATATGACAGAAACCTGTGCCAAACTATCATAAAACATGACAGTTTGGAGACAGGTTTTCCATGCTATATCGGCGGTTCGATGTAAAATATCGACCAAAAAACAACATTCGTCACTTTGCCTCTATTAAAAAAACACTACAAAAAAAGAGACTGTTTACAATTTTACAGTCTCTTTCACTATTTAAAAATCAACCTTTTCTAAATACAATCCGTTCGCATCCGCAAGGCAATTAATCTGATTCCTTTGTTTTGCTTCTAAAATTTGCGGAATTGCTTCAGCGTCAAGCTGTCCTAATCCAACTTCAATTAATGCTCCAACAATTTTTCTTACCATATTGTGAAGAAAACCATTTCCGCTTATTCGAATTTGAATACACCCTTCGCTTTCAAAAACATCGAGCACATATACGTCTCGAACCATTGATTTCTTTTTCGATTTCGCATTTGAAAAAGCGGTAAAATCATGAGAACCGATAAAATATTGCGCTGCTTTTTTCATATTTTCTATATTTAGCTTTTTGGGAACGTGCATGCTGTATTTCCTCATAAACGGGTTCGTATGTTCCTCATTCCAAATTTTATATAAATACGTCTTCGCTTTTGAATTATAACGCGCATGAAAACGTTCAGGAACTACCTCAACATTTGTAATACTAATATCATTTGGTAAGTGTTGATTTAAATACTTTTTCACTTTTGGTTCTGATAATGTTTCTTCCACCTTAAAGTTAGCTACCTGATTAAGAGCATGTACTCCCGCATCAGTTCTACTACATCCGATAATTTCAATTTCTTGTCCAATCATTTCTGATAGTGCACTTTCAATTTTCCCCTGAATCGTATGATCATTATTTCCAAGACGCTGCCATCCTTTAAAGCGTCCGCCGTCGTATTGAATTGTGAGTTTGTAGTTGTTCATTTTATTCTCCTTACTTTCTAACAAGCCTAACCACATTCTCCACATGCGCTGTATGCGGGAACATATCTACTGGCTGTACGTATTCCACTTCATAGCTCTTCATTAATGTTTTTATATCACGTGCTAGTGAAGATGGATTACAGGAAACGTATACAACTGTTTTTGGTTGTACTTTTAAAATAGTTTCAAGCAGTTTATCGTCACAACCTGTACGTGGTGGGTCAACTACGATTACATCTGGGCGCCATCCTTCTTTTACCCATTTCGGTAACCATTGTTCAGCTTTACCTGCTTCATATTTCGTATTTGTAAATCCGTGACGTTTTGCATTCTTTCGTGCATCTGCAATTGCTTCTGGAATGACATCCATACCGCGTACTTCCGCCGCATCGTTTGCAAGCCACAGTCCAATCGTACCAACGCCGCAATACGCATCGACAATTTTTTCTTTCCCTGTTAATGCCGCTGCTTTTTTCGCTTCATTGTAAAGAACAACAGTCTGTTCTGGATTCAATTGGAAAAAGGCACGCGCTGATAATTCAAATGATAAATCGCCAAGCGTTTCTTGAATGACTTCTTTCCCAGATAAACGGAACGTCTTATCTCCAAAAATAACAGATGTTTTACGTCCATTTACATTTTGCATAATGGATTTCACAGCTGGCATTTGTTTTTGTACTTCTACGATAAACTGCTCTTTATTTGGGAATTCGTCTTTTGCCGTAATTAACGTAATTTGCACTTCCCCTGTTTGAACTGCTACACGTGTAACGATTGTACGGATAAGCCCTTTCCCTTTCCGCTCATTATAAATAGAAATGTTTAACTTCTCTAAAATACGTTTCACGACTTTCGTCGCTTCGTTTGTTGCCTTATGCTGAATCATACAATGTGCAATATCAATTAGACGATGCGAATTTTGCTCATATAATCCTGTAATGACTTTTTCGTCTTTTCTTCCTACCTGTAACTGACTTTTATTACGATAGTGCCATGGATCTTTCATACCAAGCGTCGGGCGAATCTTCTCTTCCAAACTATTCTTCATATACTTTTGAAATGCTTGTACAACGATATCACGCTTCTGATTTAATTGCTCTCCATAATCTAAATGCTGGAGCTGACAACCACCGCATTTATCATATACTGGACACGGAGCTTTCACGCGATGAGGGGAAGCTTTACGAATGTTTTTCACTTTCGCTTCCGCAAAACCACGCTGAATTTTCGTTGCCTCTGCAACCACTTCTTCACCTGGTAATGCTCCTGGAATAAAGACAACTTGTCTCTTAAAATAACCAACGCCCTCTCCGTTAATCCCTAGACGCTTAATGGTCACAGGAAACGTTTGGCCAACTTGTAATTTGCTTTCATGTTGCTTTTGCACGATTATTACACCTCTACTCTATACTTTTCCATAAATATAACGCTGCATAACTACAGTATGGTTCACACTCTTGTTTTATTTGTTCTAAAAATGCATCATCTGGCTTATTGTCTAATCGAAATAATCCTTGAAGTGCACGCTGAATTCCGATATCTGTTTTGGGAAACATATTTCGGCGCCCAAGTCCAAATAATAAAAAATTTTGCACTGTCCATGCTCCAATTCCTCGTACTGGTAACAATTGTGCAGAAACTTCTTCCTCTGTTTGTTTTTCTAATTTTGACAAATTAAGCTTACCTTCCACAATCTGTTTTGCTAATCCTATCATATACTCCGCTTTTCGTTGACTAAACTTTTGTCCTCTAAGTTCTTCTATTGAAATCTTTGCTACTCTTTCTGGCGTTGGAAAAAAGAAAACGTCATTCTTCTCTGTTCCATATGTCTTTACAAATTGTTCCGTAAGAACAGTAGCGAACTTTAAATTGACTTGTTGGTGAATGATACATCGAAGCAGACAAGTAAAATAATCAAATTCTAAAATAAGCGGTGTATACGCATATGTTTCAAAAAGTGGATGTAGTGGTGTGTTTTGAAAGTGGTCTTGTATCTTTTGCAAAGATTCATTCCACTGGAAGATCGTATAAATCCGTTCCATAACTTGTTCACGCTGACCTGTCTCGCTCGAAATCCAAAATTGTGGTTTTTCGATTGTTCCTAGCCCTTGTACACGAACAACAATCTGTTCTCCATTTATAAACAGTGGAACATACACGATTTTCTCATCTAATTGAACACGATTTAATGGATCAAAAGATAAACGCCTTAATACTTCTTCAAAGTGGTACGGACTCTTTAACGTAACATGTTCACTCCACATACGTTTCCCCATCCTTTTTACACATCATTATAGCATGAGAAAACCGCAAGCATACATGCTTACGGTTGATTGCGTTTTACTAAATCATCTAGACTTTTAAAATGATACCCTTTCTCTCGTAAATCATCAATGATTTTCGCAAGGGCCTCTGCATTATCTTTTGATACTGCATGTAATAAAATAATCGCACCTGGATGAACCATATTCATCACATTATTATGTGCATATTGCCATCCTCTTTGCTCGTCTACTTTCCAATCAATAAAAGCAAGCGACCAAAATACATTATAATAACCCATTTCTTTTGCAAGTGCCAATGTGCGCTCACTGAAAATACCGCGCGGAGGACGTAAATATTTTACTTCCTTTTGCTTTGTTACTTTTTTAATTTCATCTGTTACACTTTGTAGTTCTTCTTTTAACTTTGCATCATTGACAGTTGTAAGATCCGGATGTGTTTGTGAGTGGTTACCAATAATATGTCCTTCATTTACCATTCGCTTTAATAAATCTTTTTGGCCTTTCACATAATGTCCTGTTACAAAAAATGTCGCTGGTACTTTCTTTTCTTTTAATACGTCTAAAATTTTTTCAGTATATCCATTTTCATAGCCATTATCAAATGTTAAATATATATCTTTTTTAGTCGTATCCCCTAAATAAAAGCCACCATTATTACGAAGTAAATCAGTAAACTTTTTCCCTGCATCCGGCGGAGTCTCGCTTTTAGCTCGCGGGATTCCCCAATGATTCGCCTCATTCGTATAAGCAAAAGCAAACTTCGGTACAAATGCCATTATAATCATTAAAATGAGACCTATATACAAATATCTAAACTTCATACATACTCTCCTTTCCATATGTCATCGTACCGGTAGTTTCTGTTTTTAATCTTCCTTTCATGCTGAGCATATTTTTCTACATATACCAAAAAATGCATCTCAAATAACTCGAGATGCATTTTTTCTTTCTTTATTTAAATACTGGTTCTTTAAACTCCACCAATTTTTCAAGTGACGTTTTATCCACATCAGCATGCAAGCTGTTACCATGAGAATCCATTGTTACAACTGCTTTAAAACCATCAATGCGTAAATGCCACATTGCTTCTGGAATACCAAACTGTAGAAAATCTACATCTTTTACTTCTTTAATACATTCGGCATAATACTGCGCTGCACCGCCAATTGCATTTAAATAGACACCGCCATGTTCTTTCAGTGCAGCTAATGTCTTCGCACCCATACCACCTTTACCAATGACTGCACGGATACCGAATTTCTTCATGATATCTCCTTGATATGGTTCTTCACGGATACTTGTTGTTGGACCTGCCGCTTTAATTTTCCAATTATCATTTTCATCTTTCACTACAACTGGTCCACAATGATAAATGATTTGGCCATTTAAATCTACAGGGCAGTCATGATCTATTAAATGTTTATGAATCGCATCACGTCCTGTGTACATCATACCGTTAATTGTTACAACGTCCCCAACGCGAAGTTCACGAATTTGTTCCTCTGTAATTGGGGCTTGTAATACGATTTCACGTTGTTCTTGTTTTTCTTCTACAGCCTCTTGTTGAAGTGTATCTTCTCCTTCTTGATATAACCAATCGATAATTTCACCTGTTTCTGGGTGAAGTGTTACACCAAGACGGCGATACGCCCAACAATTATACGCTACAGACACATAGAAGCTCGCTGGCAAACGATTGTACACTCCAATTTTACAACCAAGTAAAGTCGTTTCTCCACCAAATCCCATTGTACCAATCCCAAGTTTATTTGCATTCTCTACTACGTATTCTTCTAATTTCTGCAATTCTGGAATTGGATTCACATCATCTAATGTACGGAATAATTGATTTTTAGCTAATTCATATCCCGACATGCGGTCTCCCCCGATACCGACACCGATTACACCTGCGCTACATCCTTGTCCTTGTGCTTGATATACCGCATGAAGAAGACATTTACGAATCCCTTCTAAATCACGGCCTGCTCGTCCAAGCCCTTCTAGTTCGCAAGGCAAGCTATATTGAATGTTTTTATTTTCACAGCCGCCCCCTTTTAAAATTAAACGAGCATCGATATAATCTTTTTCCCACTGTTCAAATTTGATAACAGGTGTTCCTGGCCCTAAGTTGTTTCCACTGTTGTCTCCAAAAAGGGAATCGACAGAGTTCGGACGTAGTTTTCCATCCTTAGTCGCCCGCTCAAGCGCACTATAGATCGCTTCTTTCATTTTTAATTGATTCACACCAACTGGTGTATAGATTTTAAATGTTGGCATCCCTGTATCTTGGCAAATTGGCGAAATGTTGTCATCCGCCATTTTAATATTATTTGTAATTGTGCCAAGTGCCATCGCTGAACGAGTCCCTGCATTCTCTCGTTCTTTTGCTTGTTGAATTGCACGGCGAACATCCTTTGGTAAATTCGTCGACGTTTCAACAATAAGTTGATACATGCTTTCTTGAAGCTTTTCCATTGTTACTCCCCCTCAATTGTGAACGCTACCAAAACGTTGCTAGATGAAAACTTCATTCTATCCTTCTTTGTTTGTATGTCTATCATCTGAAAGTAAAATGAAATTTTCCACAACTTGATTATACCCTTTTTTTTATATTCATTCTATTTTATAAAACAAGTTCTCTCCGGTTTCTAAAACGATAAAGTACAACTTTAATCAGTAGGAAGGGCTTCATTCCCCACTGATTATGAGCCTTCACCAATCGAGCTGCTCTAACATAGCGGGATAAAAGAAAAAGTGACCTCCAACATCTCATTGGTGGCCACTTTCATATATTATTAATCTTTTTTAAATTGCTCACATTTTAGTTCTAATTCATCTAACATTGCAAGAAGACGATCTACATCTTCTAATTCCACTTCTTCTGGTTCAATTGAATCAATTACTTCAATGAACATATTTAAACGTTCTTTTAAATATACTAATTGTGAATCTTTATCATGAATTGCTTTTCCCACGAAAGCACTCTCCTTTTTATTCGAGTTGTTTTCATTATACCGCAAAAATGATTGTCATGAACATGCATTTTTATCAATTTTTGTACATAATATTATTCTATACAAATAAATATATAAAAAATTTCTTATTTTTTATACGCCTTAAGTAACTCTACAATTGTTTGTTATGAAAAGTTTCACTTTATAAAATGTCTATATTCTTCTATTATAGAGAATGGACAAATTGTTATTCCAATAGTCAAAGGAGTATTTCATATGAGTATATCACAAACAATGAAGCCGATTACTCCTTCTTACGATCCATGGGAAGCGTATATGGACCTTGAAGAGTACGGCAAATTACTATTAACAAACGTTGAGTTTACAACGACAACGTTATGCAATATGCGCTGTGAGCATTGCGCTGTTGGGTACACACTGCAACCTAAAGATCCAAATCCGCTTCCAATGGAGCTTTTATTAAAACGATTAGATGAGGTGCCTCATTTACGTTCTCTAAGCATCACTGGTGGAGAACCTATGATGTCAAAAAAATCCGTCGACAATTATGTCGCGCCACTCTTAAAATATGCCCATGAACGAGGCGTTCGCACTCAAATTAATTCAAACCTAACTATAGATTTAGCCCGTTACGAACAAATTATTCCTTATTTAGATGTGTTGCATATTTCACATAACTGGGGGACGATTGATGATTTCGTTGAAGGTGGTTTTGCAATGATGGCCCGCAAACCTACTTATGAACAACGTGCAAAACTGTTTGAGCGCATGATTACAAATAGTAAAGCTTTATCAGATGCCGGTATTATCGTTTCAGCAGAAACAATGTTAAATAAACGTACATTGCCGCATATTGAAAACATCCATCGTCAAATTGTTGAAGAAATGGGATGTAAACGTCATGAAGTACATCCAATGTATCCAAGTGACTTTGCTAGCAATCTTGAAATTTTAACAAAAGCTGAAATCCGAAGCGCCATTGAACATCTATTAGCTATTCGAGATGAAAACGTATGGATGTTATTCGGAACATTACCATTCTATGCATGTAGCGATGATGAACGTGATTTAGCTACCTTAAAAAAACTGCATGAGAGCAAAAATGTAACTGTTCGTAATGATCCAGATGGTCGCTCCCGCTTAAATGTAAATATCTTTGATGGAAATATTATCGTTACTGATTTTGGCGATATCCCCGTTCTCGGCAATGTACAAACAAATACATTACAAGAAGCATACGACAAATGGTACAGTTCCAAAACAGCAAAATCATTAAGCTGCCATTGTCCAGCTGTAAAATGCCTTGGGCCAAATATTCTTGTCAAAAATAGCTACTATCAAAATGAAGATTTCTTAACGAAAAAAGCGAAGATTACATTGTAAGAAAAAACGTCAGCTGCATATAGCTGACGTTTTTTTCTATTGCGGGTGTGGTGATGGAATGAATTTAAAGGATAAATAATCTTGAATTGGAATAGCGGCTCCAATTCCTTGTGATGTTACATTTTTAACAACCAATCTCTTTTGATTTCCCTTCAAAACAAGATATACCTCACCAAATGTAACTTTTCCTTTTTCATTTACCGCTGGCACATACGCATATAAATATCCCATTTGTTTCGGACTAATTTTGTACACTCGTTCATGATGAGTCCCATATCCAATTGTCGTTTTAAAAGAAAGGGGCAATTGAACTTTTTCAGAAGCCTTTAACAACATCATAGCTTTCACATCTGAGGAGTCTTTAATAGGCGATGTTAGGTTACCTTCTATCGTTTTTTGAATCTCTTGCTTATAGCGAAGCGGGTGCACCGCCTCTACTCCTCTATTATCATACACGTTACGATTTACTTGTTTATATTCCCAATTCATTGTTGTATCTGTTGATTCATAATGTAGTGGCCACTGTCCTAAATAAATTTTCGCTTTATATCCGATTGCGAGTGGTGCATTTGAAATGGAAGTTTCATTTAACATCCGAATTAAATCTGGATTTTCAATTTTAATACTTGATGTTTTTAACAATTCTTGCGCAAGCCTACTTGGTTGCAAACGTGGTAAATCTTGTGTTTCATTTGAATACGTATTATCTTTTGAAATATTTAAAACAGATGATGGCATCTTAACTTGCAAAGTCGTCTTGGCAAGACTATGACAAGGAAATAATAATATTAGTGTGGCTATTGTTAAAAGCCATATACTGTACACTCTTTTCACCTGTCTGACTCCTTCCTAATTAACAGCATAGAAATGATTTACTTTATTTATTCTTTTCTCTCTTCCTCATTGTTATCCGCCTTTCTTCACAACAAGTAAAAACCAATTCCCATAATAAAATAAGCAGCTAATAAAGTGCCTCCTTCAAACCAATTTGTATCCCCATCATTGGAAATTGCAATGGTTAAAAATACAGCTGTAATCATAGAAATGAGTTCTGGCACTGTAAATACTAATGGCATTTTTACCGTGAAGAACATCGAAAGTAGCACGAGTACAGGGGCGACAAACATGGCGATTTGTAAAGTAGAACCGATTGCTATTTCAACAGCGATATCTACCTTGTTTTTATATGCCATAATAATCGCCGAAGCGTGTTCAGCAGCATTCCCAACAATGGCAACGATAATAACCCCAATAAATAATTCTGACCACCCAAAAGATTTTGCTACTGTTTCAAATGTATGCACAAGTGCTTCTGAAACATAGGCAACTGCCGCTGTTGAAATTGCTAAAATAAGCAGTGCTTTTCCTTTTGACCATTCAGGTTCTTCTTCATGTTTTACCTCATCACTGTTATGCTGATATACACCACGATGTGTAACCAATTTAAAAAACAGAGCTGCTAAATACATAATGATCATAATAATAGAAACGCCAATACTTAATTGATGTGTCTTTTCAATATCCATTTTCATTGAAAAGACCTCTGGAATAACGAAAGCAACAACGACTGCAAATATTAATAATGCCGAATTGTGCCTTGCATCATACACATTGAAACTTTGTCTTTTATATTTCAGTCCCCCCACAAAAAAAGAAAGACCTCCTACTAATAATAAATTTCCAAGAACAGACCCTGTTAATGAGGCTAATACAACTTCTATCAGCCCTGCTCGTAAAGCAAAAATAGAAATAATAAGTTCTACTGCATTTCCAAAGGTTGCATTCAATAGCCCACCAATTCTTGGACCTGATACAATTGCTAAACTTTCAGTTGCCCTTCCCATAAAAGCAGCTAAAGCAATAATTGTTAAACAATATACAGCAAACATAATTGTTTGTGGCCAATGCAGCGTTTTTCCTAAAATTGAAAGCGGTACCCCAACAAGTGTCAGTATAAGAAAAATTTTATTAAACATCCTTTCCACCCTTCCATCATATATCCTCACTACTTATTAGTATTCTCCTAACTGGTTCTATTTCATCACAATTCCATTTAAAAAAAGCTTGTTTTGTCGAAAACTTATGATAAAAAAAGATAAAAAAGCTGGAACTTTCTAAAGATTCTGTTATATAATAAGTATTAACTTAAGTAAACTGTATTAAAACAGATTGAAAGGAGAATACAATATGAAAAGAGAAGAACGGAAAAATATGATTGAATTTATTGAAAAGAAAAAAGGAATCGAACGTGCAGACCTGCTTTTTATGACAGATGAGGAAGTAGAACACATTTATAATGTAACGTACTTTTTGTACGAAGAAATTGTAGAATAATGCGAAGAAAAACCCACCTTTAAAAGAATAAGGTGGGTCCTCTTTTCCGATCTTTTTATACATGAGAATGATTTTCATGTATAATACTAAAAGATTGGAGGAGTTTTACTATGAGTTCATGGTTACTATTCGCACTATTATCAGCAATTGCTGCAGCTCTCGTATCTATATTCGGGAAAATTGGTTTAGATGGCATTGATGCAAATGTCGCAACAACCATCCGCTCAATCATTATGGCATTATTTATGATCGGAGTTATTGTCGTACAAGGAAAATTTCAAACTATTGGAGATGTTCTCCTTAATAAAAAAGCACTGCTATTCATCACATTAAGTGGTATTGCAGGTGCTTCATCATGGCTATTCTATTTTCTTGCCTTAAAAACAGGGAAGGTCTCGCAAGTAGGTCCTGTTGACAAATTGAGTGTAGTCATCTCAATTCTCCTAGCGATGATTATTCTAGGTGAAAAAATAAATCTCATGACTGGAATAGGTGTTGTATGTATTACAGCTGGCGTCTTATTCATCGCTTTTAGCTAATGAACCGCTTATCATGGGCGGTTTTTTCTTCTTTTTAAATAAAGCCAAACTGCAATTGTTATAAGTCCTGAAATGATTAATATCCAAATTCCATAATGATGTAAACTATATTCAACAAAACGCCACTTCTCTCCCAATTTCCAACCAAGTCCGATAAAAACACTAATCCAAATAAGTGCACCACTATATGCATATAAACAAAAGCGCCATACAGTTAGATTGGACATTCCAGCAAAATACGCTGTTAAATGACGCACTCCTGGAATAAAGTATCCTACCATTAAAAGAAATGGACCATATTTTTCAAATAAAATATGTGTTTTTTCAATTTGTTTTTCCTTAATTCGAATCTTGGGACCATATTTTTTCAATACAGGTAATCCGAGCTTTAAACCTAATAAATAACTTAACGTAATTCCAAGCATCGCACCTGCCATCCCACTTAAAAACGCTGCAGGTCCTGACATAACACCCTTTGAAATATTATAACCAATAAAAGTTAATAGAAATTCATCTGGTATTGGCAGCCCGACAATTCCACCAGCTAAAGCGATAATAATCCCAAAATATCCGTATTGTGCGATTAATTCACCAATATGTTGTTCCATTTGGATGACACATCCCATGTACAATCGTTATTCCATATTATGCCCTTTCTCATTTTGTAGCAAACATGGTATACATATTCACTATACATGTTTTTTATAATGAACTCTACTCCTATTCTTTCATTGTTCCTATACATCTCATTTTGCAAAGTTACTAAAAAAATAAAAATTCATAAACGATTTTTTTTGTTACAATAAAAGAAAGTTACTGTTAGCATCGGTTTCACTCTTCAGAAAAATGATATAACTGGCAAAAATATATTTTGGTCGATAAAATGCAGATTCTATCCATTAAATGAAAATGCACCCTTTTTACATAACAAATCATTTTTCTAATTTATATAGGGGGAAATAACATGACCACAGAAAAACATTTCATTCAAAAGATATATTATGAAACATTTTTAACAGAACAAACCTCCACTGATGCCCAAAAAATTCTTGGAGAAGCATACATAAATGAATCCCAAAACGAATTTGCCAACATATCAAATATTCGCTTTGCACAAGGTGAGGTTTATTTTCATCATAAAGACTTTGAAGCTGCCATTTTTAAATGGGAAAAAGTAAATAATGAACTTTCTTTCTGGGCAAAGAAAAATATAGGTGATGCTTATTTTGAATTAGGTTTCCTTTCCACAGCAGAAGAAATTTATACTTCTATTAAAACAGAAGATATAACGCTTACAATGGAAGTTGCTTTACAACTCTTTTCTCTTTATATTGAACAAAATCGATTAGGTTTAGCTTTTAAAACGATTAATGAAGCTGTTTCATTCCAACCTGATTATCCTAATATTACTACAATCGCTCGCTCCTTCTATGAAAAGCAAGAAGATTGGAACAACGCAATTGAACTTGCAGTACATGAAGGGATTCGAACAAAATCGTTACACTGGTTTGATATTTTAATTCATTATATCAATCTAGGCTTCACGAAAAATATGAAACCAGAATATTTTTATGAAGCATTGAAAACTTTATATACAGTTGATCAAGCACAATTTAAAGAACTCATTTCAGCACTTTGGAATAGCTACCGAGAAGAACCAAACTATTTAGCATGGATCCAAACAGTGAATCATTTATTCTTCCATTTAGAAGTAGGTCCTTCCGAAGACTGGAATGAAATTTCTACCCTTTATCAAGAAACATATTGTAAGTTAATTACAGGCCAGCACTTCATGCATGAATTACAAGGAATCATTCCAGATGTATTAACAAATTGGTTCAGCATCACAAAAAAGGAAAATTCTTTATTTGTTTCCGCTGCGGTATTAGCTTGGGATGAAGTCTCTCCTAAAACTTTAGACTCACTACTTGTAAAAAGTGCTACAGCTATTCTTTCTCATTTAGAAGCCAATGAAAAAATGAATATAGATGATATTTCTGCACTGTTTGAAACAATTGCTACATGGGCAGAAAACAATGATGTAGATTTACCACACCAATTCACATTACTTGTTCGCGGTCTTTCTGACTTACAAGTAAAACAATTTCTGATAACCGGAACGAGCAACTTCGATACATCATTATTTATGAATTCAATACTAGGGGAAGACATATTAGGAGATCACCAGTCGGCTCCTATCATTTTTAAAGACAATGTTCAAACGGAAATAAATGAATTTACAGATTTAACAATTCGAAGTGTTTCAGACGTAAACGCATTTCAAAATATGATGATGACACCTTCTCAAGAAGAAACGAGAAAGAACTGTGTCGAGTTCAAACTACCATGTAGATTTTTAAGAAAAAATAAATTTTCATTCATTGTTACACCTAATTTTAAACAAGCGTTACATATGAAGGATACGGCTCTTGAATATTTGCAAGCAACCGATAGCCTCGTTTATATCATCAATACATCTTCACCATTATCGGATGAAGAACTCGATACATTAGTATATATGCGAGAGCAAATGCCTAATTTACAAATTCAATTTATACGAAATAAACTAGATCCAAATATTCATGCAGAGGCAGAACAGCAAATTATCAATGAAATGGAAAATAAGATACGTGCGCACTTCCCATCAGCACAAATCTTTCCTTATTCACCGCTACAAGAAAATAGTCAGGAACTAAGCGATATAACTGACTCTATTCTTTCGAATATCACTAAGAGAGATATAACACAAGAACGTATAGAAAAATTGTTATGGTTTATTCATAAGACCATTACATATCTCATAAACGAACGTGTAGAGCTAGAAAATACGTTAGAGAAATCAATTCGTTGGAATAAGCATATTTTAGTAAAGTTAAATGGATTTATGAATAATCTCACTGCAATCCAAGCAGATACAATCCGCTCGATTACAGATTCTTACCGATTAACAAAAGAAGAAATTATACATGATATACATGCTCAAATTCCAGAATTGTTACAGAGTTGTTCTGATCTCGTTCATGAAGATAGTGATTTTAAATCAGTTCATGAAGAAATAAATGTTGCAATGAACGAACGAATTCAAAAACATTTACAACAAGTGCTACTGCCTAAATTTACACAATCGATTCAAGAATGGATTGAAACAGCTCATAATGAGTTTATTCAAGGTCAATCTTACTTAGATGAAATGAGTACAACCTTTAATAAACTATACGAAGAAGAACGCATGCAATTACCATGTGATTTCAAACTTCTAGATGATTGGCGCAGGGATGTTGTAAGAATGACGAACCGAATCAACGTCAATAACATCAACATATTACTACGTTTTACGCCAACACAATTTTTCTTAAAGAGTGCTGGAAAACTGTTTGGAAATAAAAATCAACCTCTTCTCTCTAACAAATATAAACAATACATTGAAACGGAAGATTATACAGATGTGGCTACAACGATTTCTACACAATTCTTCCTGCAATTTGAATTGTTCGAAAGTGCATTAGAACGCGACATTATGATGTTCTTTAAAGATCCGCTTAGCATTTTAAAACAAACTGTAGAAGCAGCTCATCTAGAAATTGAAGAAGATGAGCATAACTTAACAAAATTAAGAACAAACCCAGAAACGTATCATGATCCGTTAGCTCTATTTAAATTACAGCTATTCCAATATACATTTATGTTAAATAAAAAGGGACATCATGAAGTTCCAACTACTTAAACAAGAATCCCCCAAGCAATTCTTTAGAATTGCTTGGGGGATTCTTTCTATCATTTCTATATAATTTTCATATGATGAAAAGGATAATAAATAGCAACCAGTGTTCCTAATACTTGCTTCTTATCAATAAACCCTAAACCATTTCGACTGTCTCTACTAATTAAACGATTATCTCCCATAACAAAGATTTTATTTTTTGGCACAGTAATCGGCCCAAAGTCTTCTGTTAAATTAACAAGGAGTTGCTTAGCATGTTTTCGATTTTTCTCTAGATATGGTTCATGATACACTTGATGATTAATATATAATTGATCATTTTTCATCTCAATTACATCTCCCGGTAATCCAATCACTCTCTTCACATAAAAATTGTCTGTCTTTACTACAATAATATCTTCTCTATCATAGCTTTCAAACCTCTTTGCTAATTTATTAATAATGACCTTATCACCATCTTCCAAAGCTGGTCTCATTGATGCCCCATTTACAGTGGTCGGAAAAAACAAAAAGATTTTTGCTAAAAAAGCTAGTAAACATGCAATCGCAAATACTTCAAACAATTCACGAAAATGCTTTTTCTTTTCCATCTCCTTCCCCTTTCTTCCCCATCCATATTCGTTTCTATATGCCTAATAATCCGTTATCTCGCTACAAAAAGGACTACTTCAATCGCAGTCCTTCTACTTTATATTCCCGCATAAATAATACACATTTGTGCAGCAACATATGTTAACCACACGAAAAGTGGGTCATATTTTATCTTTCTTGCACCTATCTCTGTAACTCCAATCATGAAGTCAGAAATCACAAATAAAAATCCACCAAGCGCCGGTAACCACCACATAGTATGAGCTGTATCATCTAACGCGAATGCAAAACAAGCCATTCCTCCCACCCATACTCCATAAATAAGTGCTCCAAGAGTAAATAACCTATCTTGATTTGGATTCCGAATAAAAAAGAACCACCCAAAGATTAACAAGAAGCCATATACAAATAGACCAATAACAAAACCAGTCCATGAAATACCTGTTTGCAAAAATGCTGTTACATAAAAACAATGCGCAATTGCAAAAGTAACCATTCCCCCTATTAATCGATGACCAAACGGAATAAGCCCAGCCATAAATAAATCACCTACTGTAGACAAGGTCATTCCAATTGCAATCCATCTACGGTATTCAATAGAAGGATCTTGCAGTAAAATCCATATTGCACTCGCGGTTAAGGAAAAACTAAGTACTAAGCGAACAATTAATGGTAATGGTCTATTCTCCTGCACTTGATTTGTTTGCACAATGGCATAAATCGCCCCAATAACAAATAAAATAATTTGTCCAGTTAATAAAAGATAAATTTCATTCATAATACGTTCTCCTCAATGAATGACATATATTCTTTAATTTTCCAACGTATAGAACATGCGCTCATTTTCTCATTTTGCTTTTAGGGAAAACCTTCTAATTGTCTCTATACATAATCCAATACTCTCTTCCACATAAAAAATAAAGTTCTCTTTATCTTTTTTCGTGATATAACATCTTTTTTCCTGTTTTTTCGTCAAATAGAAAAGAGCTCGTTCAAAAGTATCGCTTTTGAACGAGCTCTTTCTCTATATTTTCGTCGTCGTGAGGCGTCGAGATTTGTCGGTTAGTCAATATCTCGTTTCGAATTGATCATATATTTTTTTCTCTTCTGTTACAATAAGTAAGGAAATGTTATAACATTTTAGCATAGACTCTCCTCATTACTTTTCTACGCTACTTTCTTTTCTTTCTTTATCTTTTGTTCCTTAGGTGTGCGATTTACGACAATAATCCCTGCTGCCACACAAGCTAGCCCATATAATACAAACGAATGGATTGCTTCTCCTAACATCATACTAGATAACAATACGCCAAACATAGGAATAAAGAACATATACATCGACACTTTTCCTACTTTGTTATATTTCATAACTGTATTCCATATACAAAAGCCTGCTGCCGATAAGAATGATAAATAAAGGAACATAAAAAAGGCCTTAGTAGTAAATATAAACGGCATAAATCCAACTTGAAATATACCAATACATAATAACCCAATGGATCCGAAAATCATTTGATATGCTGTCATATATCCAACATCTAATGTTTTACTACCCTCTTTAGCAAGTATATTCCCATATGAATACATCATCGCTGCTCCAAGAAGTAATAAACTCCCGATTCCAAAATGGAATGTAAAACTTCCATCACTTGGTACATTCACTAAAATTACACCACAAAAACCAATGGAAACACCAATTATTTTTCTTATATTGAGTGCATCATCTTTATACAAGAAATGCGCAATTAAAATTTGAAAAAATGAAGATGTTCCTGAAATAATGGCGCCTTCAATACCGGAACTATAACTTATGCCGATATAAAAACATACATATTGCAAAAACGTTTGAAATAACCCGATTTGCACTACTTGTTTTGTTGTTTCTTTTTTAAAGTACATATCCTTTCCTAACGCTTTAAAAAAGAATAAAAGGATTACTCCTGATAAGAAAAAACGATAACCAGCAAATAAAATTTGCTCTCCTACTTCATGTGGCTGAATTCCGAGTTCGGCATAACTTAATTTAATAAAAGGAAAGGCGCTTCCCCATAAAAATGTCGCTGCAATAGCAGCGATAAATACACCGATCGGATGAGTAAAAAATTTCTCTGTCTTCACTTGTTGTCTTCCTTCCCGATCTTTTTACAAACAATATTCATATATATCAAAGGAAAAGAAAAAACACAAGTTTTTCAATTTTTTGTATAAGTAAAAACATATCATAAAAAGAAAACATGTGCTATAATATATAGCAATTACAACATAATAACTATTAAAATTAATTTTCGTTAAAAGTGCTGCTATCCGTATGGATGGCAGCTTTCGTCGTTTTATAAGGGTTTCGATTTTGATTCTTTTTCTCAATAAGAATTTAAAAGGAGTGAATAGGAATGAACTCAGAAATAAAAACATTACCATCAACAAAAAATGTGTCTCGCTTATCTTGGATGAAAACATTGCAAAACCATTATGAACTCATCTTTGCAATCCTATCAGGTATTTTCATTTTAACTGGCTGGTTATTCACGAAACATGAAATGGCAGCAGTTGGCGTAACCTTTTACATTTTAGCCTATATAATTGGAGGATATGCCAAAGCAAAGGAAGGCATTGAAGATACGATCGCTGAGAAAGAATTAAATGTAGAGATGTTAATGCTCTTTGCTGCTATCGGCGCTGCTATTATTGGATACTGGACAGAGGGCGCTATCCTCATATTTATATTTGCCTTAAGCGGCGCTTTGGAATCTTACACGTTAAACAAAAGTCAGAAAGAAATTTCAGCACTTTTGGACTTACAACCTGAGGAAGCCTTGCGCATTTCAAATGGCAACGAAGAACGCATTCCTGTAGAACAATTACAAGTAAATGATACGATTTTAATTAAGCCGGGTGAGCGCGTTCCTGCTGATGGTATCATCCATAAAGGTGAGACCAATATTGATGAAGCGGCAATTACTGGTGAACCCATTCCAAATGAGAAAAAATTGGGTGATGAAGTATTTGCGGGAACTGTCAATTTACGTGGTGCAATTGAAGTAAACATTACAAAACGTAGCGATCAAACATTGTTCCAAAAAATCATCCGCCTCGTTCAAAATGCACAAAGCGAAAAATCACCGTCACAACTATTTATTGAAAAATTTGAAGGAACATATGTAAAAGGTGTATTGTTTGTTGTTGCCCTTATGATGTTTGTTCCTCACTTTTTATTAGATTGGAGCTGGAATGAAACATTTTATCGCGCAATGATTTTACTTGTCGTTGCTTCCCCTTGTGCGCTTGTTGCTGCTATTACACCAGCAACTTTATCAGCAATTTCTAACGGTGCAAGAAACGGTATTTTGTTTAAAGGTGGTATTCATTTAGAACGTCTTGCTTCTGTTAAAGCAATTGCTTTTGACAAAACAGGAACATTAACACAAGGTAAGCCAAGCGTCACTGACGTATATGTGTGTGAGGGAATAGCAAAAAAAGAATTGCTTTCTATCATAGCAGCAATTGAAAGTCATTCTACCCATCCTTTAGCAGAGGCAATTGTTAAATATGCAAAACAAACATATGACATTACACTCCACAAACCAGAAAATGTAGAAGATGTCACTGGATTTGGATTAAAAGGAATAGTGGCAAACAAAGCTTATAAAATCGGAAAAGCAGATTTTATTGGTGAAGATACAAAAACATTCCATAACGGTATTTCTACTATACTGGAACAAGAAGGGAAAACGGTTGTCTACATTCGTGATGATGAATGTATTCTTGGACTTATCGCTTTAAAAGATACTCTTCGTCAAGAAACGATTGCAGCTATTCGTGATTTACAAAGCATTGGTGTGGAAGCCATTATGATTACTGGAGATCATGAACAAACAGCTAAGGCGATTGCAACGGAAAGTAATATAAAAGAGTATTACGCATCCTGTTTACCAGAAACAAAAGTAGAAACAGTGAAACAACTAAAAGAAAAATATGGAACCGTAGCAATGGTTGGAGATGGTATTAATGATGCCCCTGCATTAGCTACTGCCAGCATTGGGGTGGCAATGGGAGAAGGAACTGATGTCGCTTTAGAAACTGCCGATGTAGTTCTCATGAAAAATGAATTATCTCGTCTTGCTCAAGCTATCCGGTTATCAAAACGAATGAATCGTATTGTAAAACAAAATGTTATCTTTTCTTTAACAGTAATTGCTATGCTTATTTGCTCTAACTTTTTACAATTTTTAGCTCTTCCATTCGGCGTTATCGGGCATGAAGGAAGTACGATTCTCGTCATCCTTAATGGCTTGCGATTATTAAAAGGCAATAAATAAACGGGTCCTCTCACAGGACCCGTTTATTTTAATGGTAACCATTTTGTCCGTTCGCACTACCACTCGTTTTATGCTTCGGATGTGAACTACTTTTTTGTTTCCCATTATTTTTGTTATTATGATTCTTTTTATTATTACTCATCATAATCCCCCCTGTTCCTTCTTATTATGGAACAAGGGTTTACTTTTCATTCCGGGAATTATTGTCACTAGTACGGTAAAAATGAAGTAACCCATTAATTTCTCCACCTAGTAAAATGACCCAAGCAGTCAAATAGAACCACAACATTAAAATGATAATACCACCAAGGCCGCCGTATGTATTGGCATAATTTGCAAACTTGTCTACATAATAGGCAAATGAGTACGACACGACAATCCATCCAACTGTTGCAAATAATGCCCCGGATACAACCTCTCTTCTTTTTAATTTGCGATCAGGTGCAAACGTATATAAAAAGCTAAATAAAGCGAATAACACTAAAAAACTCGCTACTAATCGTATAATACTCCATACGAAAGAAAAACTTTCTGATAAACCGAGCACTTTAAACACAGCGGCTCCAATTACTTGTCCAAAAACAGGCACAATTAAGGCGAAAACAATCATAAAAATCATTGCCAGTGTAAACACAATAGACAAAGCTCTTGTTACAATAAAGGAGCGCGTTTCCTTTACATCGTAAGCACGATTAAATGCATTCATCACTGCATTTACACCATTTGAAGCAAACCATAGCATTGATAATAAACCGAATGATAGTAATCCACCATTTTGATTATTTATTACTTGATCTACATTTACTTCAATTAAGTTCATTGCCTCTTCAGGCACATAAGGCTCCAATAAATTGAGCACATTCTCTGTTTGAAGGTCAATAAATCCAAGAAGCGTGATTACAAAAACAAGCCCAGGAAAAATAGCAAGCAAGAAGAAATAAGCGAGCTGTGCTGCTAAGCCCGCTACATCATCTCGCATCGTTCGATCATATAAATCTTTACCAAACGAATAGACACGATTTCCTCTTGCTTTTTCTAGAAATTTTTTCATTTGTCTTTAAACACTTTTCTTCTCTTCTTTATTTTCTTTTAACTCCACATATGCTTCTGTTTTCTTTTCCTCTGTCTGAGAGTCCTTCATAAGTAACTCACGCGCTTCTTTCATACCACCGTCTTGAGCTACTACTGGCTCTTCTTCCGCTTTTAACTCTTTAGATTTTACAGGAGTAGCCTGAATTTCAATTGTTTCCGGCTTCTCTTCTGAATTGATTTTTTTCTTAGTGAAGATTTCTTTCGTTTCCTTTATTGTATCAACAACAGCTGGCGTTAATTTCTTGATTTCTGCTACTTTCGCTTTTACTACATTAAGGTCAGCAAACTCGCGCCCTTTATCTGTAACAGTTTGCATTTTTTCTTTTATCTTCGCATTTTCGCCAATTTCAATCATCTTTGTTTTTGCTTTTTCTGCTGTTTGTTTTACCTTTTCACGATTTTCTTTTTTCAACATAGAAACAGCTACACCTGCTGCTACCCCAATTGCAATATTTCGAGCTATATTATTCTTTTTTGCCATATTCCTTCACCCTTTCTTTTCTTATGTTAGAAAGTATGTCTTTCTAAACTCACTCATATTCCTTGCTCATTGCGAATGAATGTTAATAACTTTGCGCACCCTTCTGTTACAAGGTCGTATACTTCTTGAAAGTTCCCTGTAAAATAAGGGTCAGGAACATCTGTCCAGCCACCATCTGGAACAAAATCGGACAGTCTACCAATATAGCCTCCGGATTTACCGATTTTTTCTAAATCCGCTATATTCTTATTGTCCATGGCAATAATATAATCAAACTTTGTTAAGTCTTCTTTTTCTATTTGACGTGCTTTAATTCCTTCAAAAGAGACTTCATTTTCTGTTAAAATTTTTTGCGTTCCTTTATGAGGTAGATGCCCAATATGCCAATCTCCTGTCCCAGCAGAATCAATTTGAATCTCATTTTCCAATCCTTCGTTTCTAACAAGGTTGCTAAAAATCGCCTCTGCCATAGGTGACCGACAAATGTTTCCAAGACAAACAAACAATACTTGAATCATATTTGTTCTTCCCTTCTTGGTGCTTTCTTATATATACATATAGTATAAACAACCAATTATTAATTATAAAGGGAATTCCTACCAATTTAATGGGATTGAAAAGTTTCATTAACGAAAATGATAAAAAATGTTAAGATAACCTTATGTTATTTCAAAGGGGGACACTTCGGTGGATTTATCCGTAAAGTCACAAGAAAATGTTGAACATATGGTAGAAGCCATTAAAGAAAAATTACGTATGGTCAATGCAGGTGCCATGAAAGCTGCGAACTTTGACGAAGATATGTACGAAGATTTACGCGACATTTACGATCATGTTATGAAGCGTGAAACATTCAGTATTAGTGAAATGCAAGCTATTACAGAAGAATTAGGTACATTAATGAAAAAATAGTGAGGACAAGCTGTGAAGAATATTTCTTCACAGCTTATTTTATAGAATTCCAACAAATTCATGAAATCACTTTATTCCGCATCCCCCTAAGCCAAAGTACGGTACAATGGAGATAGAACCTCATCATAGATTATTTCCTCATACATATCACTACATGTTTTTTTACTGGAGGTGCTAATATTGAACGATTGGTACAATAAACAAAAAGAACACTTACTCTCTGAACTCAAAACAAATGAACAGCATGGTTTAACAGATGAAATCGTACAAAAGCGTTTAAATGAATATGGCCGAAATGAATTGAAAACAAAACAAAAACGAACGTTATGGCAACGTATTTTTGCTCAAATCAATGATATTCTTGTCTATGTCCTTATCGTTGCTGCTCTTATTTCCATCTTTGTAGGAGAATGGGCTGATGCAAGTATTATCGCCCTCGTTGTTGTTCTGAATGCTGTAATTGGCATCATTCAAGAATCCAAAGCTGAACAAGCGCTAGAAGCATTAAAAAAGATGGCAACACCAAAAGCCATTGTCAAGCGCAATGGTAAGCAAAAAGAAATTCCATCTGAAGAGATTGTTCCAGGGGATATTGTGATACTCGACGCCGGTCGTTATGTTCCTTGTGACTTACGACTGATTGAAACTGCAAACTTAAAAATCGAGGAATCTGCCTTAACAGGCGAATCTGTTCCAGTGGATAAAGATTCGCTTTATCATCCTTCCTTACAACATAACAAGCCAGTACCACTTGGTGATCAAAAAAATATGGCATTTATGTCAACATTCGTTACATATGGACGTGGCGTCGGCATCGCTGTAGGCACTGGAATGAACTCACAAATCGGAAAAATTGCTACGCTTTTACATGAAGCAGAAGATGATACAACACCACTCCAAAAAAGTCTAGCACAAGTGGGAAAATATTTAGGTGTTGTCGCTGTAGCCATTTGCATCATTATGTTTTTCATTGGATTTTTTCAAGGACGGGACACACTAGAAATGTTTATGACCGCTATCAGCTTAGCTGTTGCAGCAATTCCTGAAGGGTTACCTGCAATCGTCTCAATTGTTCTTGCAATTGGTGTACAGCGAATGATTAAACAAAATGTAATTATTCGTAAGCTTCCGGCTGTTGAAGCCCTCGGTTCCGTTACAATTATTTGTTCAGATAAAACAGGTACATTAACACAAAATAAAATGACAGTTACTCATTTCTATAGTGACTATGAATATGATCAATTAGAAAATTTAAATATTCATAATAAGGCTCATCGCCTATTATTAGAAAATATGATTTTATGTAACGATGCCTCTTATAGCGTAGAATCTCAAACTGGTGATCCAACAGAAATTGCACTTCTTATTGCTGGAGACACCTTCAACATACAAAAAAATGCTTTAGAAAACGAGCATAAGCGTATAAATGAACTTCCATTTGATTCTGATCGAAAGATGATGTCAACATTCCATCAATACGATCGTGATTACTATAGTATGACAAAAGGAGCCATTGATAAACTTTTACCTCGATGCACGCATGTTTTTTCAAATGGAAAAGTCGAGAAATTAACAGAAGATGATACAAAGTGTATATTAGAAACCGCTCACTCTATGTCACAACAGGCATTGCGTGTCCTTTCATTCGCTTTCAAACAACATGACACAGAACATATCGATATCGATTCTATAGAAGAAAACCTTATATTTATTGGGCTTGTCGGTATGATTGATCCACCGCGAACAGAAGTAAAAACATCGATTGCCGAATGTAAAAAAGCCGGTATTCGTACTGTAATGATTACTGGAGACCATAAAGATACTGCTTTTGCGATTGCAAAAGAACTCGGGATTGCCAAGCAAGATTCTGAAGTAATGATTGGAACGGAATTAGATCGCATGTCAGATGAGGAACTAGCAAATAAAATACATCAGTTACATGTTTTTGCCCGTGTTTCTCCAGAACATAAAGTAAAAATTGTCAAAGCTCTGCGTGCAAAAGGAAATATCGTCTCTATGACTGGTGACGGTGTAAATGACGCTCCTTCTTTAAAACAAGCCGATATTGGGGTGGCAATGGGAATCACAGGAACAGATGTTGCTAAAGGTGCAGCTGATATGGTGTTAACAGACGATAATTTTTCTTCCATTGTGAAAGCAGTTGAAGAAGGTCGAAACATTTATCGCAACATAAAAAAAGCAATTCTTTTTCTTCTTTCTTGTAACTTCGGGGAAATTATTGCACTTTTTTTAGCTATATTACTTGGATGGGCGACACCGCTGCGTCCTATTCATATTCTTTGGGTCAATTTAATCACTGATACACTTCCTGCTTTATCGCTCGGTGTTGACCCTGAAGACCCTGAAGTAATGAAAGAGAAACCTCGCGGGGCAAAAGAAAGTTTATTTAGCGGAAGTATCCCTTTTCTTGTTCTAAATGGTATTGTAATTGGAATGATGACTTTAACCGCCTTTATTGTTGGTGCAAAGCTCTATACAGGGGATACAAATCTTTTTCCTCTTTTCCCAACTTATATTCATGAAGATGCTTTATTGCATGCACAAACAATGGCTTTTGTTGTATTAAGTTTTTCTCAACTTGTTCATTCATTTAACTTACGATCACGTACAAAATCTATTTTCTCAATTGGACTCTTTACAAATAAATACTTAGTTTTCTCACTGCTAATCGGTGTCGCTATGCAAGTGTGTATCATCTCGATTTCACCTCTTGCAAATCTATTCGGCGTACATGCTTTAACATTAAAAGATTGGGGATTTGTAATTTTTCTAAGCATAATCCCTCTTATCGTTAATGAAGTGATAAAATTATTCAAGAAAAGCGAAAAAGCGATGAGTTAAATTTCTCATCGCTTTTTTGTTTATCCTCGTAATTCTTTTTTAATATTCTCTGTAAGCTCAGCCATACGCTTACGTCCTTCTTCACGTTCCCGCTTATTTTGTTCTTCAATTTGCTGTGTTTCTTGCATACCCCTTGAAATAATATTCCAAGTTTCTTCTAAAGTCTCCATTTTAATACTCGAAGACCCAGATAACCTTGCGACCTCTACACTTTGTGTTGCGATATTTTGAGCATTTTTCTTAAGAAGTTCATTTGTACGACGATCCAGTTCTGCCATTGAATCCGCAACTAGTTTTTGACGCTTCGCGTTCACAGCTTGAATAATTCCATTTTTGAAGATTGGGATTGTAGTAATGAAGGCTGTATTGATTTTCCCAATTAATTTATTATTACCACGTTGAATCATCCGAATTTGTGGTGCTGTTAACAATGCGACCATACGAGCTTTTTCCAAGTCATCGATACGCTGTTCTAAAATTTCAACAGAGTTTCTAAGAGAGTCTAACTCGATTCCTGCTAATTGGTCGTTATTTTGTACCCGTTCTTCATACATAGGAATTAATTCTGTATTTAAACGTTCTAACAACATTTCGCCTGCTACTACGTACTTTTCTAAATCTAAATAGTATTTTAAATTTTGATCATATAAACCGTCTAGCGTACCGATTGATTTTTTCATTTCATCTTGATACTTCGTAATTTCCACATATACTTTGTCAATTTCGCGACCCATTGTTTGATATTTACTAAAGATTTGTTCAATCAATTTATCTGCTTTTTTAAACATGCGAGAGAAAAATCCACCTTTTTCTTCCGCAAAATCTTTACTATCAAATTTATCCATAATTTTACCAAGTTGTTTCAGTAAATCACCGGAATCTTCTATCTTTGCTAATGACATTGTATGTAAAATTTGATCGGCAAAGCGAGAAATTTCCATTGAAGGCTCTTTACCAAGTTCAATTAATTCCAGCTGATCTTTAATATCAATGGCATTATAAATACGTTGAACTTCTGGATCCTGTCTAAGTTGCATGCGCACATCTTGTGCCGTTTGTTCCGTTAATTCTGTTTTAGAATCAAGTATGACTGGATTATTCATATACAATTCTCCTTTTCCTTATAAAAATGGACGAAATAGCCCTTTAATTGTTTGTGATAAATTTTTATAAGCTGATGCACCATGAAATTCAAGATCAAAATTCACTTCCTCAAGCCAATGGGAATCAAATGCCGCTTCTGCAATATATGGCTCAATATCATTTCTTCCCGTTGGATTAAAGTGTAGTACATCAATACCAATTTGGTTTAAAAATAACAATAGCGCTGCATCAGAACGTGTTAATTCCCCACTCTTCTCATTGTTAAATATAACAATTTTTGGTACTTCTTGTGAATAATCGAATTTCTCAAGAAGCTCTAAAATGTGAGGTGGAATTTGAGAAAGTTGCGCAAAAACATATAATGCAACATCTTGTTTTGTTTCTTTTCCAATTGGTTTAAATAGATCGCTTTCGCATGTATGAATAATGGCTTCTGCGATACCATGCTGCAATCCTTCAGGCAGGCGTTTATGCGGCCACCAATGACTATTCATAATTTGATCTGGATGTAATTTCCCGGCTCGATCTAATGCATCTCGATAATGAAATTGAAAGTTAGCCTTTTGTTCTTTTGTAAATGGAAATCTATTAATTAATAGACTATTATCAAACGACGTAACAGCTTTTAATCGCTGAAAATATTCTTTTTCACTTTTGGAAACCCCTGATATTTTTGCAAATAGAGAAGGAATATAAATATGTTTATTTTCTACAAAAAATGTCGGACGGACAAATGCCTTTTCTTTTGTAAGAATGAAAAGTTCATCATATGTTGTCTTGAGTGTACGTGCTACCGGTGTATACATGCGGAATTGCCACGGTTTGTATAAGAGCGAATTATCATGATGAAGCACTTGTTCAATTTCCTTTGACGCTTGATATGCCACTGTTGCAACACGCTCACGGCGGCGATCTGGAAATGGTTCTAACGAAATGCGTCCTGGATGAGAGAATACAAAAGTTCGTCCCTCTTCATCGATACTTTCCAAACCATCTTTTCCTTCTGGATGATAATATAAAACGTCACATCCGAGCATAATAAGGAAATATAAAAAGTAGATGCGACTCTCTTTTGCATCACCATACCAAATAATACGTGGCATTTGTTTTTTATAATGAATTGTAGAAAACCATTTTGCTACATAATTTTCACTTAATTTGATTATATCAATTAAGAAGCGACGAAATCCTTCCGTTTTTAATGATTGATTATGTTGTTTCTCATATAATTTCAATATAGAAATAAATGTACTATGTATATAGTGCTGTAAATCTGGATTCTCTACTTTTGGTAACAATTGTTTCCCCGATAAGTGTGCAACAAGACGGTTCACAGTAAGACCATTTGGCGCTTCTTGATGCACAGCAAATATCTCTTGAATATAACGAAGTTTTTCGGAATCAATGACTTTATCTAAATTTTGTTCATACAATACATGAATTCCTTTTGCTTCACTATAATCATATAATTCATTAAAATACTCATCAACATCATTAGGTACTCCAAGAATACGACAAGCTATATAGCTAAATTTCATTTCATTTTCTGTTAACTCATATTGCGGACGTTTTTCTAAAATTGTTTCGAATAGCTGTAAATGAGCTTCTTCTTTTAAAGGTTGTGGATGAAGTGTAAAACGCGAAAACACGAAAGTTCACCTCCAAAAACATTTACTGTTAAAAAAGATTCGTTTATTTCTTTATTATACCATTTTTAATTATAAAAAATGGGCGCTCGTATAACGAGCAAACCCAAGTCAATTATTTATCGTCTTCCTTCGTAGCCGCAACTTCCTCTCTGGCTTGTCCTTTTCGCATATAATGCAAAATAAATGTTGCACCAAATGCGATAACTAAAATAATAAAGAATAACCAGTGCGGTACTTCAATATGAATCACAGATAGTAACATTTTCGCTGCAATAATTAAAATTAAAATATACGCTGTCGATTCAAGTTCAGGAACACGTTCTAATAATTTTAAAAATACGCCTGCAATACCACGCATCATTAAAATACCTAGCATTCCACCTAATAATAGAATCCAAACTTCATTGGATACACCAAAAGCTGCAAGAACGCTATCTACTGAAAATGCAATATCCATAAGCTCAACCATAACAACTGTTCCCCAGAATACACCAAATATTCTAAAGAGAACGCTATTTTGGTTCATACCATGAGCTTCTTCTTCTTCACTCTCACCTTTTCGTTTGTCAATAAAGTACTTGATAGAAAGCCATGCAAGGTAAAGGGCTCCAAGTACTTTCACCCACCATAATTTAATTAAGAACATCCCGATTCCAATTGCGATAAATCGGAACGCATAGGCACCAATTAAACCATAAAATAATGCTCTTTTACGCTTCTTTTCTGGCAAGTGTTTTACCATTACGGCTAACACTAGTGCATTATCAGCAGATAATAATCCTTCAAGTACAACAAGTGTACCAATTAAGCCCCAAGATACTGGATCTTGTAATACTCTAATCCACATGTCCAAATCAAAAAATTGGGCATACGTATCAAGGATTCCTTGTAAAACGCTCATCTTACCATTATCCCCTATTCTTTGCTAGATTTATAGAAAGGGCAAAAAGAAGGAAACGAAGTTCGTTTCCTTCTTATGCATCCAAGCCATACGCTCTTACAAGCGCACCTAATCCACCTTGGAATCCGCTTCCTACCGCATTAAACTTCCATTGTCCATTATGACGGTATAATTCACAAAAAACAACTGCTGTTTCAATGGAGAAATCTTCCCCTAAATCAAAACGTAAAATTTCTTCATTTGTTTCTTCATTCGCTAATCGAACAAACGCATTTGCGACTTGTCCAAAGTTTTGATTCCGATTTTCCGCATCATAAATTGTAACTGTAAAAGCTATTTTTTGAACATCCGCTGGAACTTTTGTTAAATCTACAATAAGTTGCTCATCATCGCCTTCTCCTTCACCTGTACGGTTGTCACCTGTATGTAAAACAGATCCACAAGGAGACTGTAAATTATTATAGAAAATAAAATCTGTTTCTTTCGTACATTTTCCGTTTGCATCTAGTAAAAAGGCTGAGGCATCTAAATCATAATCAGATCCACCATCATATGCCTTAATATCCCACCCAAGGCCAATTATTGCTTTTTTTAGACCAGGGCTTGTCTTACTCAAATCAATTTTCTGTCCCTTTTGCAACTGAATCGCCATCGATCTTCACCTCTATTGTCATTCTATATATATGATCTACCTCTTGCTCATGAACGTAATTACTCTACATCTAATCCAAAGTTATTACATAATGCACCTAGTCCGCCTTGGAATCCACTTCCTATCGCATTAAACTTCCATTCGCCAGCATGACGATATAATTCGCCAACAACAACCGCTGTCTCAATCGAGAAATCTTCTCCTAAGTCATAGCGGATTAATTCAGCGTTCTTTTCTTCATCTATAATGCGTACGAAAGAGTTAGACACTTGTCCAAAGTTTTGATTGCGACCTTCTCCATCATAAATAGTAATTGTAAAACAAATCCGCTCAATACTTGCAGGAACGTTCTTTAAATCTACTTTAATTACTTCATCATCGCCTTCTCCTTCGCCTGTACGGTTATCTCCTAAATGTTGTACAGAACCATTTGCGCCCTTTGGATTGTTATAGAATACAAAGTCTTCCGCTCCGGAAACTTTTCCATTTGCTCCTACTAGAAAAACGCTAACATCTAAATCAAAATCATGTTGTCCATCATAACGATTTGTGTCCCATCCAAGACCTACAAGCACTTTAGATAATCCTGGATTTGTTTTTGTTAAATCAACCTTTTGTCCTTTTTTTAATGAAATAGATGCCATTTATTCTTCCTCCTTAAACTCCATTACTGATAACGAGATACAATCTCACTTAAATTTTTATCTTGCGTACCTTCTCCAACCGCAGAGAATTTCCACTCACTTCCGTATCGATACATTTCACCGGCAATTAATGTCGTTTTCCCACCGTAATTTTCAGATAAATTGTAACGTGCTAATTCTTCATGCGTTTGCGGATTTTGAATACGAATATACGCATTTTGAATCATTCCAAAGTCTTGACGACGATTCACACAATCATAAATATTTACAACAAACACTAAACGATTAATACGGCTTGGAACTTTATGCAATTCTACGAAAATCGTTTCGTCATCGCCTTCTCCTTCACCTGTTACATTATCACCTGAATGAATAATACTCCCGCAAGCAGAAAGCTTATTCCCAAAATAAACGAGATCATTCTTATTTACAAAACGATCATTTTCCAGCATAACTACTGATGCATCACAATCGATGTTTGGTTTACTGCCAAATAAGGAAGAGAGAAATCCACCTGATTGTCCCACAGGATCCCATCCTAAACCAACCTGTAGTTTGGCTACTTTTGGTTGTCCCTTCGTTAAATCAATCTTCTGTCCTTTTTCTAAAATAATAGGCATGAAGTTTCTTCCTTTCTACAAGATATTCTCCCGGAAAGGGAAAATATTGTATTCTTCTCTTATATTGTAGCATTTCTTGTCGACTGAAAAAAAGAATAAATTTTCAATTATTATGAAAACATTTAGGCTATTTATTTAGATGAATGTAATAAGTGGTAAATCGCTCCAATCATCCCCGCATGATTACCGTTTTGCGCAATCTCAATCTCGCACTGTTCATAAAACTCTCGATTCATATCTTCTTTTACTTCTTTTTTCACTTCTTCTAAAAAAACATCCCCTCTCGCAGTAACCCCTCCCCCAATAATGATTGCTTGTGGGTTAAAAATATAAGCAAGGTTACTAATTCCAATTGCTAAATGCTGAAGGAATTTTTGAACGGCTTGCGTTGCTTCTTTATCCTTCTTATCGTATAGCTCAAAGATTTTTTTACCATCCCACTGGCCACCACCTTTATATTGCTTTACAAGACGAATTAATCCTGAAATAGATGCAACTTCTTCAAATCTTTCCCCTTCTATTCGCATATTCCCCCATTCGCCCGCACTAAATGAATGACCACGATACAATTTCTCATCAATGATAATTGCACCACCAACTCCTGTACCTAGCGTAAGCATAATAAAGTTTGCTCTTTGCTGTCCGGCTCCCTTCCATTTTTCTCCTAATGCTGCACAATTCACATCATTCTCTATAGATACAGGGACATTCAATATATTTTGTAATCTCTCAATAATAGGAATGCCCGCATAATTTGGTATATGATCTATTCCGCCCGTTATGATTCCTTGATGAATATCGACAATTCCAGCTGTACTAATGCCGATACCAGATATATTGTGAAGTTTCATTAAATGATGAGATAAATGAATCACTTTTTGAACAATCTGCTCCCCGCCTAAATGAATTTCTGTCGGAACTGCATGATGTACTAACACTGTTCCTGCTTCTGACACCACTCCATATTTCATTTGTGTACCACCAATATCAACTGCAATATAATGTTTCATTTTATTCCATCTCCCAGTATCCTTGCTTTTCTATACTTAATTATAACGAATCAAATTTCATATAAAAAAAGGATCTTAATTCTATACGTAAGATCCTTTTCCAGACTGAGTCATATACATTAATATGCTTTTCCCCAATAAACTAGATTGTTCGCTTTTTTGTTGCAGCATACACATTCTTCCGCTATCTGCTCTTGTTCAAATGGTATGCAACGCGATGTAACGCCTACCTCTTCTTTTAGTTTTTCTTCACATGTAAGGTTGCCGCACCACATCGCTTTAATAAACCCTTTCTTTGCATTAGCTACTTGCTTCATTTCATCAAAACTTGTAACGCTGTATGTGTTTGCATTACGAAATGTCTTTGCTTTCTGAAATAAGGAATTATGAATTTCATTAAGTAACGATATAATCCGCTCTTCTAATTGATCTATTGATACACATTCTTTCTCCTTCGTATCTCGTCTAACAAGCACTACTTGATTTTTTTCGATATCTTTTGGACCAACTTCTAAACGAATTGGCACACCTTTCATTTCATACTCATTAAACTTCCATCCTGGTGTTTTACTACTCGCATCTATTCTTACACGTGCAACTTGTTGAATTCGCCCTTTTAGCTCTGCTGCTTTTTCTAATACCCCTTCTTTATGCTGAGCAATTGGCACAATCATCACCTGCACTGGTGCAATTTTTGGTGGTATAACAAGTCCATTATTATCACTATGAACCATAATAAGCCCCCCAATCATTCTTGTTGATACGCCCCAAGATGTTTGATGTACATATTGCCATTTTCCATTCCGATCTAAATATTTAATATCAAATGATTCAGAGAAATTTGTACCAAAATTATGAGATGTTCCTGTTTGAAGTGCTTTCCCATCGTGCATTAAGCTTTCAATTGTATACGTCGCTTTTGCTCCTGCAAATTTTTCCTTTTCCGTTTTCTGCCCTCTAATGACTGGAATTGCTAAATACTCTTCACAAAACGAAGCATATACATTCAAAATATTTAACGTTTCCCTTTGCGATTCCTCTGCCGTCTCGTGAATTGTATGACCTTCCTGCCATAAAAATTCAGTTGTCCGAAGAAATGGTCTCGTTGTCTTTTCCCACCGAACAACAGAACACCACTGATTATATAACTTTGGTAAATCATTATAAGACTGTACAATTTTTGAGAAATGCTCACAAAATAATGTCTCCGATGTTGGACGCACACAGAGTCTTTCTGCTAATTTCTCGTCTCCGCCATGTGTAATCCATGCTACTTCAGGTGCAAAGCCTTCCACATGATCCTTCTCTTTTTGAAGTAAGCTTTCTGGAATAAATATTGGCATATACACATTTTCATGACCAGACGCTTTTAATTTTTCATCCAACACTTTTTGTATATTCTCCCATAATGCATATCCATATGGACGTAAAATCATACAACCTTTTACACTTGAATAATCAACAAGTTCGGCTTTCTTCACAATATCGGTATACCACTGAGCAAAATCTTCCTCCATTTTTGTAATGGCTTGCACTTGTTCTTTTTTCATATTTTTCCCTCCTTTAAAACATAAAAAAGCCCGTGTCCCGAAATAGGGACCGAGCTTTTGCCGGCGTTACCACCCTGGTTCATGTACAAAAGTTGTACATGCTCTCTTTTTTGATAACGGGAATTTCCCGCCGCATATGCAGAACGCAAAGGTAGGTTCCATATCGCCTTTTTAAGAATCTTTCAGCCAATGGATTCCCTCTCTGAGAAAAAGATGAGATATGTACTAGTCCTTTTTCACCGTTATAACAAGATAAATTTTCCTATCATCATAATATAAATCGTATTTCAAAACAATAATTAATTTTCTTATTTTTCTTATTCTTTTTATTCTCTTCTACGTTTATACTTAATCTATACGGATGTATTTCGAAAAAGCTTTAAAAACTGATGAGCGATCATACCAATAAGTGTTCCCAATAATATAAAGAAACATGCTATACCGTACCCCATTCCTTTCCATCCGCCAATAACGAAAATTGTGACTAACAAAAAAGCTATGCAAAGAAGGATTACGACAAGTGCAAATATAATATCAAATGATTTTGCTGGGAAAAATTTTTTTAGCAAAAATGAAACGGTAAATACGAGAACAATGGTCATCGCTCCAATAATATAAAATACCTCAAATCCATCCATTTCATTCCTCCTTTCATTTACTTTCGTACCCCTATTTTATGTTTGATTTTTCTGAAAGTAAATATTTGAATTCTTTCATACCATCTTTGTAACCTACTTTTAACTTCCCTCCGAAAGAAGTCTCCCACTTCTAAACGTGAAGGGTTACGCTTATTAGCGTTAGTATAGCAAAAAGAACTCTTGGAACGAGAGGGATAGCTCGGTCAGTTTTCGTTAGCTACTAAAAAGCAACGATAAGTCGAGAAGCCCCCACTTCAAAAATCGTTAGGTTTTAAGTGGGGGTAGTTCACTAGGAGTATAAACAAATGCAATCTTGAGGAGGGGAAAACGACAATGAATACAGCAGCACCCAATCATGTCATCATTTTATCTTTTGATTGTTTATCAGCTTTAGATTTTCCTATATTACAAGAGCTTCCCCATTTTCAATCCTTAATGCAGCGAGGAGCAATCGCAAAAAAAGTGGAAACCATTTATCCTTCATTAACATATCCAAGCCACGCTACGATTGTAACTGGCAACTATCCTAGTAAGCATGGCGTTATGTGTAATACTTTACTTCAACCAGGGCGAGAATCACCAGATTGGCATTGGTACCGTCGTTCCATTAAAGGAACAACATTATATGACGAAGCACGAAAAGCAAATTTAACAACAGCAGCACTTCTATGGCCCGTTACGGGAAGAGCGAAAATTGACTATAATCTACCAGAAATCTTTCCAAATAGACCATGGCAAAATCAAATTTTAGTTTCATTATTTAGCGGTAGTCTCCTTTATCAACTCGAACTTAACCATCGTTTTGGTCATATTAGAAAAGGATTATCGCAACCAGAACTTGATGATTTCGTTCTTGCTTCCGCTGTTTATACGATTCAAACGAAAAAACCTAATGTAATGTTTGTCCATTTTACAGATTTAGACACGCAACGTCATGATCACGGATTTCGTTCTCCTGAAACAGAAGCGGCTATCAAGCGGCACGATGAACGGTTAGGAAAAATAACAAAGGCTTTACAAGCAAGTGGGATATACGAAGAAAGTACCATTATCGCACTCGGTGATCACAGTGCTCTAAATGAAAGTAAAGCAATTCAATTAAACGTTCTCTTTCATCAAAAAGGACTCATTTCTATTAATCGAAAGGGCAAACTCACGCATTGGAAAGCATATTGTCAAAGTTGTGACGGTTCTGCTTACGTGTATGTAAAAGATAAAAATGATATAAAAACGATTCAAACTGTTCAACACCTTCTTGAGACTCTTCTTCAAAATAAACAAAATGGGATTGAATTTATTCTTCATGATGAAGCCGCAAAAGAATATGGCGCTGATGGGAATTGTCTTTTTATGCTAGAAGCTCAGGAAGGTTATTATTTCACTGAAAGTTACACCGGAGACTTTATAAAAGAAATTACAAAGAACGATGTAATTTCTAATAAAAAGTATACATTCGGCACACATGGTTATTCTCCTACAAAACCAAACTATGAAACAATCTTTATGGCGGCTGGAAAAGGAATTCGACAAGGAGTCATCATTCCATATATGCGACTTATTGATGAGGGACCTACCATTGCACGATTACTTGGATTACATCTTGGCAAAACAGATGGAATTGTAATAGAGGATTTACTGCAATTGTAAAGAAAAATGTGTATATGTAAAAATTATGTAAAATTCATCTCTGTTTCTCTTTTTATCCGTTATGTTTTTGTACACTACTATTAGAACATACTAAGGAGGAACATTTTATGAAGAAAATGTCTCGGCAAGAAAAAAGCTGGATATTGTATGACTGGGCCAATTCAGTATATTCACTTGTCATTACAACCGCACTCTTTCCTATTTACTTTAAATCTGCGGCAAAAGAAGCTGGTTTATCCGGTGCAACGTCAACAGCATTTTGGGGATATGCAAACTCTATCTCTACACTTCTCATTTCTATACTTGCACCAATACTTGGTACCGTTGCCGATTATAAAGAATTTAAGAAGCGCTTTTTCACCTTCTTTTTCGGTCTGGGCATTCTATTTACAAGTATGCTAGCTATCGTTCCTACTTCACAATGGCATCTATTACTCATTTGTTATATGGTCGCTTTAATCGGATTTGCTGGTGCAAATATCTTTTATGATGCATTTTTAGTCGATGTTACATCAGAAGAGCGGATGGATCAAATTTCAACGCGCGGATTTGCACTAGGCTATATCGGAAGCACCATCCCTTTTATCGGTTGTATTGCTCTTATTATGTTAGCGCAAAAAGGAATCATTCCCTTATCAGCAGGCATAGCGAGTCAAATTTCTTTTGCGATTACAGCCCTTTGGTGGGGACTATTTACAATTCCAATGCTAAAGAATGTAGAACAAAGATACTATATTGAAAGAGAATCAAAACCGATTATTATGAGTTTTAAGCGTTTAGCAAATACTTTTAAAAACATAAAACAATATCGAACCGTCTTTATATTCCTACTCGCTTACTTTTTCTATATCGATGGAGTAGATACGATTATTACTATGTCGACAGCTTATGGAACAGATCTTGGTATTAGCGCAACAAATCTTCTTATCATTTTATTTGTCACACAAATTGTAGCTTGTCCATTCGCTTTATTATATGGAAAACTCTCTGAAATATTTACAGGAAAGAAAATGTTATATGTCGGTATCATCATCTATATTATTATTTGTATATATGCTTATTTTCTAAAAACAACATTAGACTTTTGGATTCTTGCTATGCTTGTCGCAACTTCTCAAGGAGGGATTCAAGCATTAAGCCGTTCCTATTTTGCTAAATTAGTACCGAAAGACTCCGCAAATGAGTTCTTTGGGTTTTATAACATTTTTGGTAAATTTGCTGCAATTATCGGTCCCGTACTCGTCGGTGTTACAACCCAATTAACCGGAAAAACAAATACTGGTGTATTAAGTATTACGGTTTTATTTATTCTAGGGGGCTTCATACTAACACGCGTACCTGAACACACTACTTCCGTTACACCACCAACACCAAAATCAGAAACATTATAATGAAAAGGTGCCCTTTTATAGAAAGTGGCATTTTTTAGTTTGAAAATATACTTTCAAACCACGTTCGAAGCGCATGAATCATTCCAATTTTAACAGCAAGTTTAATAACGAAAGCACCTCCTGCAGCTATTAAAAAGAATGCTAGCTTTCTTTTATTTTTCACTTTCTGTTTCTTCTCCATGTTCTCACCTACAATATTGTTCTTTCTTTATTTAATAATATAGTTCATTCTACGCTATGTGCAAATGAACTAATCAAACGTTTGTTTAAAACGAAATATGCGCCCGTAAAAAGTGGAATAAAACAAATCCATTTACACGTCAATCATATACACACAAGCACCACTAAACTTACTCCTACTACAAATATACTACACTGACTTTATTTTTTCTCTTACCGCTTATACGTTCCTAATCTTCAACAAGCCTAAACGATAATACTAAACTCAAATCATATCGATATTTTATACTTTTCAGCTACTGCTCCTTGTGGAGTATTGTATTTCATATCCAATTTGTAAATTTAATTTTCCCTATTCTTTCTCTTAGTCTGTAAAATTATTTTTACACTATCAATATACATTTATCAAAAAATTCCAAATAAAAAGGGCGTAAATCGCCCTTTTTATCCTTTATTCAAATGAACTTTTAACACCAGTTTGCTTTGTACTTTCCATTTGATTTGTCACTTTCGCACCACTTATATTCATACGTAAAATAGGTAAAATTGCCATTAAAATGAGTAGCATTGCTATACAAAAGACAACAATGATTGAGGTCACTTCTTTTAACCCTCCAGCAAATGCATTCCCAATTAGCATAGCTCCCATAAAAATTGGAAGAATGGTACCATTTACACGTCCAACCATATTTTCTGGTACAAGCTGAATCATAAGTGTACCAACAACAATATTAACACAAGCTAAACAAATGCCCGTTCCAAACCTCATGGAGCTAGTCAACCAAAATGATGTTGATACCCCCTCTACGAGAAATGATAGAGCTAATACAAACATACCAAACACAAACATTTTCTTCGGATGTACCTTGGAAGCAAATATAGCAGCAACACCACCTCCAATTAGCATTCCTATTCCATCAGCAGCTGCTAAATATTGAACAGCTTCCTTCTCTAATCCTAATCGTTCAATAACGAGAAAAACTTCTAATGGATTCGTTAATCCAACCGCTAAACCGATAATCGCAAAAGCAACTGTAATCATGCTTAAATTTTTCGTTTGAAGAACGAATTTCCATCCTTCTTTTATATCGCTTCCTAATGTACGCTCTATTTTTCCCTCTTGTTCCATCCATATTGGTAAAAAGGACAATGTCAGGGCAGATAACAAAAAGAGTCCAATTAAGCTATATAACGCTGTAAACAACCCTAATTGTGTATAAACAACAGAACCTATAACTGGACCAAAAATGAGAAACAATGACTGTAACGTTTGATTGAATGCAATCGCATTTGAAACATATTTTTCTTCTACATAACGCTTAAAAATTTTTGATGATGAAGGCTGAGAAAATTGTCCAACAATCGCTGAAACGAGCGTTGCAAAAAATATAGCCTGCCAATAATCCATTTTTAACAATACAACAATGCCTATAATGGAACATACACTTAACATATCTCCAGCCACCATTGTTCGGTTCGGATTCCACCGATCAGCTAGTGCACCGCCAACAAATGAAAAAATAAAAATAGGTGCATACTCCATAACCGATAATAATGAAACTGAGATAGGATCGTTGTTCGTCCTTTCCATAACAAAATATAAAAGTGCCATATTTCTTATCCAAATAGCAAACTGTTGCAAAATATCAGATATCATGACTAATAAAAAAGCGCGATTACTAAATAAATTTTTCATTTGAATCCTCCTTATAAACCGACCGTTCGGTCTATTTTTTATAAGGAAAAGGCTACTGATTTAAGAATCAGCTGCCATTCCTTGTAACAATACATCAATCGCTTTTTTATAAACTCGTTTCATCTCTATAGGATCAAGTTCATAGTAAAGCACACCAAGCCCAGACAATAAACCATTTACAATATACATAAGATCACGAATATTATCCTGACGAAATTCCTCAGATTGGATTCCTTCCTCAATTAATTTTTCAAACACACCATATGATGCTCTTGCTAAAGCGAGCATTTCATCTAGTACTTCTTTACTCACCACTTGGCTTGTAGAAAACTCTTCTACCGCACTAAAAATCGGGTGTTGTGTATCTTCTACATGAAATTCCGCCAGACCATATAATTTTTCAGTACTCGTATGATATTGCTTTTCTTTCACACTCCACTTCTCAATCCAATCATACGTATGTTGTTTGACCACAAATAAAAATAGTTCTTCTTTGCTTTTGAAATGATAATAAATACTTCCTTTACTGCGCTCTGTAATTTCACAAATCTCTTCCATAGATGTTGCAGCGTAACCTTTTTGCGAAAATAATTCCTCTGCTTTGTATGCGATTTCTTTTTTTATTTCTTCTGCACTTTTTCTCATATTTCCCTCCAACAAACCGACCGTTCAGTCTAATGATAACAAATATAAAATCTTCATTACAAGGTGATATTTCCTAAATTCAGAAAAAATATTTTTTAAAGACAATGAATCGATTCTATGTTTCTATTTATTATCCAGTAAATATACAGGATAAACACTTGTTTCACCGATTTCATAGCAGTTCATCTTAATTAATCAAACGTTTGTTTAAAAAGAAATACACTCATAAAAGAGCGTATTTCTAACAGTCTCCTCCACCGCCGCAGCAGCCATCGCCTCCGAAAGAATTTCCACAATCATGAGAACTACCACTATCATGTGAAGTTCCGCTATCAGATCCTGCAAACAAAACGAGCGGAGATGAAGTATGAGTAGATGAATTGTCCCCATTTCCTGTTTTATGTAGGTTTACTTTCTTACTATTTGAGCGAACTGTTTTTACAATCATTCCAATTAAAATGATAAATAACAATGCTGCAATTGCAAATCCCATTTCAATTCCTCCTTTCTATTACAAACCACTACATTTTTCATTTCTTGCTCTCTTACCGTAATTTATGAAGTATTTGATTTTGATACATACGAAAAGCCGAACTTCCTTTTATTTTTCTTTTTTCCATTAACTGTTGAAAGCGAAGTGTTTTTTCCGTTAACTCTTCTTTTAACTTTTTCTTTTCTGACTCATCATAACAACACGCAATCAAGTCCTCTATTTTTAATATATCCTTTTGTAACTCCATCTCCGGAGGAATCATATGCGCATTCTTCAAAATTTTATAACTCATTCTAAGCTCTGGAGGTACCATTGAAAGATCTTCTAATTGTAGTGGTTTTCCCTTCCCAGGTAAATCATTAAGATCACCATTATGAATTGCTTGACGAATTTTTTCCTCAGCAATATGCAAGAAAACATCCACACTCTCCCCTCCTTACATCCTTTTCCTATTATGTTACAGGAACATACAAAGAATTGCCATGTCATAATATCTCTTCTCTAGACAATTCTTTCTCAAATGATTCTCTAAATTCCTTTATTTTCAAGTTTTATTTTCCCTACTACATACATACTTCGCTTACTGCACTCCTTTATATTGAGAAAGTCTTTTTCCAAGCAATAAAACGTTTACACTCAATATGGTGTTTGCTACGATGAAATTAACCTTTATTACTTGTATAGACTTCGTGATGTCTGTTTGTTTTCGTTAATTGGCAATTTTGCCATTACACATATTTCAATTTTGAAAGGAGAAATGATGATGAGGATAAAAAAATGTTCACTCTTGCTTCTTTCTCTACTACTCTTCTTGCCTCTTTTTCTTACCAACTTTATAGCTCCAAATTTCGCATCAGCAGATTCGACATCAACAAACAAAAAAATCGTTGGATATTTCCCTTCGTGGGGGATCTATGGTCGCAACTATCAAGTTGCCGATATAGATGCTTCTAAGCTCACTCATTTAAACTATGCATTTGCTGATATTTGTTGGAATGGCAGACACGGCAATCCTTCTACACACCCAGATAACCCTAATAAACAAACTTGGGCATGTAAAGAATCTAGTGTCCCACTACAAAATAAAGATGTTCCAAACGGTACGCTTGTATTAGGCGAACCATGGGCCGATGTCAATAAATCCTTTCCAGGTTCAGGAACAACATGGGAAGATTGCGATAAATACGCTCGCTGCGGGAATTTTGGAGAGTTAAAGCGATTAAAAGCAAAATATCCACATTTAAAAACTCTTATATCCGTTGGGGGATGGACTTGGTCTAATCGCTTTTCAGACATGGCTGCTGATGAAAAAACGAGAAAAGTATTTGCCGAATCTGCTGTCGCCTTTATTCGAGAATACGGTTTTGATGGTGTGGATTTAGATTGGGAATACCCAGGCGTTGAAACAATTCCAGGAGGGAGTTATCGCCCCGAAGATAAACAAAATTTCACACTACTTCTCCAAGACGTTCGACATGCACTCGATAAAGCTAGCTCTGAAGATGGAAAATCCTACTTATTAACAATTGCTTCAGGTGCAAGCCAGCGCTACGCTGACCATACAGAGCTTAAAAAGATTTCCCAAATTGTAGATTGGATTAATATTATGACATATGACTTTCATGGAGGATGGGAAGCTACTTCCAATCATAATGCTGCACTATATAAAGATCCTCAAGATCCAGCAGCTGATACAAAATATTATGTAGATGGTGCAGTAGAAATTTATAAAAATGAAGGTGTCCCAGCAGATAAAATTGTACTAGGTGTTCCTTTTTATGGTCGCGGTTGGAAAAGTTGTGGGAAAGATAACAATGGACAATATCAGCCATGTACACCAGGTAACGATGGAAAACTAGCCTCTAAAGGTACTTGGGATGATTATTCTACCGGTGATACAGGAATATATGATTATGGTGACCTAGCAGCAAACTATGTAAACAAAAATGGCTTTGTTCGTTACTGGAATGACAACGCTAAAGTGCCATACTTATATAACGAAAATACAGGAACATTTATTAGCTATGACGACAATGAATCTATGAAACATAAAACAGATTATATAAAAGCAAAAGATTTAGGCGGGGCAATGTTTTGGGAATTAAGTGGAGATTGTCGTAAGAGCTCAAAGTATGACTGTAATGGTCCAAAGTTACTTGATACATTAGTCACGGAACTATTAGGAGGACCTATTCAGCAAAAGGATAACGAACCCCCAACAACTGTAAAAAATATTGTTGTGACCAACAAAAATGCCAACTTCGTACAACTAAATTGGACAGCATCTACTGATAATGTCGGTGTTACCGAATATGAAGTTCGTTCTGAAAAGGAGAAATGGACAACAACAACAAATAACATGACAATTAAAAATTTAGCACCAAACACAGAATATGTTTTCTCTATCATTGCAAAAGATGCTGCTGGAAACCAATCACAGCCTTCTTCTATTACTGTTAAAACAGATGACAGCAATACTTCGCCCCCAGATGATGCTGAGAATGTGAAATTTACAGTTACTTCTAATTGGGGTAATGGTTATAATTTCTCTATTACCGTTAAAAATACAGGGACAACACCTATTAAAAATTGGAATTTAGAATTTGATTATAACGGAAATTTAACACAATTTTGGGACTCGAAACTTATTCGTAAAGAAAATGATCATTATGTCATAACAAATGCTGGCTGGAATAGTGAAATTCCTCCGGGTGGCTCTGTTACAATTGGTGGTGCCGGAACAGGCACTGTAGCAAATATGTTAAATCCAGTTATACAAATGAATTAGTTTGAACTTACTTTCTATTTATTGAACTCCCCCATCTATCTTTCTAAGAATCCCTGATGGGGGATTCTTATTTTCGTAATGCCTTTCCTCGGATTGTTATTCACTCTAATCAGTTGAAGTTATTCGTATATTTACCGTGTTCTCTGTCTCATTATAAATCTATTTCAAAACAGATCCTGTCTTCATACGTTCTCACCTTATTGTATTCCGCTATTTTAGGGCAGTAAAACTCCCACTGATTAAAGTTTCACTTTATGTAATAATTCCTCTCCCAGATTCCTTTCATTTAGCATGGAGACGCTTTCCTTCTCAAGAAACAAATTATCCTTATATTCAGTTTCCAATATGAAGTTTATATGAAGTTAAATTGAAGTTTACATGAATTTCCTTTTAAATCTCTTGTTTTTCTTTATTCACCACATTATCCTGTAGTTATAGGGACAATCGTTGTTCCAATTTAAGCTATCTATACATATAAACAAAGATAGTAGCCTGTTAGGGAAAGGCATCTATAAATAGTTATAAAATAGACAATATGATAGAAAAAGCACGCTTATATGCGCACCATAAGCGTGCTTCTTCATATAATTCTCATGTAAGAGTTCTCCAAAATTATGTTAATCACAGGGAAAAGGCATTCACTATAAATGTGAATGTTTTTCTTTTGTCGAGCTTCTATTTCTCTAAAAAATAACAAGCCTCTGAACATCTCACATTCAGAGGCTTTCTTTATTTCTTCATATACGGAGCTAATATCTTTAAAATTTCTGTTTTATCTTCTTTTAATTCAACAGATGTTAACATATCCATTGTTCGCGGACGAGGTAAATGAACGTGCACTTCACCTACAATAGTTGCTGGTCTTTGCGATAAGATGAATACACGATCAGATAATAGTATCGCTTCATCTAAGTCGTGCGTTACCATTACAATTGTTTGTTTCTCTTGATGCCAAGAATCTAAAAGCCAGCGATGCACTTCCATTTTTGTAAAGGCATCTAACTTTCCGAACGGTTCATCAAGTAGCATAACAGGTTTCTCACATAAATACGTACGAAGAAAGCTAATCCGCTGCCTCATTCCTCCAGATAATGAGTCGGGATAGTGATCTGCATATTCAAACAACCCAAATTGTTTTAATGCTTCCATCCCCTCTGCTAAACGCTCTTTCTTGGACTTCTTCCCCTCAATTTCTAATGGCAACACAATATTTTGTAAAGCTGAACGCCACGGAAGCAATAAATCTTGCTGCGGCATATAACTTACACAGTCTTGTGTTTGTACAAGCTCATCATGATACATAATCTCACCGCTCGTCGTATCTTCAATACTTGCGATCATATTAAGCAATGTACTTTTCCCACAACCGCTCGGGCCTACAAATGATACAAATTCGCCTTCTTGTATAGAAGCATGAATATTCTCTAATACATTTTTACCATCGAATGCTTTCACAACATCTTTTATTCGTAATCCACTCATTTTTCACTTGGAAGGAATTCATTTGTAAAGGCATCTTTTACATCAATTTTCTTTTTGATTACCTTATTATCGTATAAGAAATTCATGTAATTTGTCCAAACCTCTTCCTTCTGTACTCCCCACGCTTTTGCATCATCTTGATATTTTGTACTTAACCACTTTTGACTTTCTTGCACTAACTCTTTATTAATATCTGGAACATTCTTAATTAAAATATCAGCTGCTTGTTTTGGTTCCTGAATTGCAAAATGATATCCTTCTGCTGTTGCACTCATAAACTTTTTCACAACATCTTTATTTTGCTTTATGTTCTTTTCACTTGTAATAAGAACAGGGCTATAAAAATCTAGTGCTGGATCTAAATCTTTTACCATTATTGTATTTAATTCTTTTCCTTTACGTTTCGCTTCAATTCCATCCCAGCCATAATAAATCCATTCAAAATCAGCATCACGACCAATTGATTTGAAGAAGTCTGTTTGTCCAAGCACAATTTTTTCTACTTTACTAAAGTCTGCTTGATGTTTATCCATAATGGTTTTTAAAGTTGCTTCTTCTGCTGGTGCTCCCCATCCTCCATAACGCTTTCCTTCAAAATCTTTTGGTGAAGTAATATTATCTTTTTTTAAAGAGGCAAATGCCGATGTGTTATGTTGTATAATTGCTCCAATTGATACAACTGGAATCCCTTCCACACGTGCCGATGTAACATTTTCTTGATAGCTCACACCAAAATCAGCTTTTCCAGAAGCAATCATTTGCTCTGCTGATACATTATCACCAGGCTGTATCATTTCTACATCTAAACCTTGTTTCTTATAATAATCTTTTGTTTTTGCTACATATAAACCAGTATGGTTTGTATTCGGAAACCAATCTAAAACAACTTTTACTTTTTTCTCTTTGTCACCACTATCTTCTTTCTTCGCTGTATTACAGCCGACAACACTTACTGCAAGCAGTGTTGCTAACATGACTTTTAAGCTCTTTTTCATTTTTTGTCTTCCTTTCTATATATCCATGGTGCTGTTATTCTTGCCATAAATTCTACGATAGAATATAAAAATAACGTGACGATTACAATCATAGCCGCTATACCAAATACACGAGCAGTTAAAAATGACTTTGTTGCACGGGTTAACATAACCCCTAATCCTTCGCTTGCACCAAGCCATTCACCAATAATTGCCCCCATCACACTATATGTAACAGCAATTTTTAACCCTGAGAAAAAATATGGAAGCACAGCAGGAAATTTTACTTTTTGATACATTTGCCATTTTGATGCACGCATTGTTTGTAATAATTTGAGCATATTTTTATCTACTGTTTGAAACCCTTCTAAAATACTAAGGGCAATGGGAAAGAAACAAACGAGAATAACAACCATCACCTTTGGTAGCATTCCATATCCAAACCAAATGATAAATAAAGGTGCAAGCACAACAATTGGAATAGTTTGTGAAATGACAAGTAACGGATTCATAAGAAGACGAAAAATCGGGATAACATCCATAATAATAGCAATACTTGTTCCAAGTAGAATTGCAAAAAACAAACCGCTTATCACTTCTTGCAACGTCTTTGTTATATTTGGAAGTAATAGCTCTTTCATGCCAATTAATTCTTGTACGATTGTAGAGGGCTTTGGCAATATCCATGGTTCAATGTGAAATAATGAAACAGATCCTTCCCATATCGCAATGAGAAGAATCAGCCAAATCGTTGTAATTGCGAAATTAGATCGCTTCTGTTTTGTCATATTCATCACGATACTTCCATACTTTTTCATCAATTGTTACACCTGTACTTGGACGATAGTGGATTTTAATAGAAGTAATCACTTCTTCTGCTCCAGCATCTACACAAGCTTGTTGTGCACGTTTTATGATATCAAGAAGTTCATCTAAATCTCCTTCCATCGTTGTTTCCATCGCGCCTACTTCGTAACGAACGCCTGATTGTTGGACAACTTCAATTGCCTTATCCACAACCGCATATAAATCTTTTGTTTTTGCTTGTGGTACCACTGAAAATGAAATTGTAACTTGTTGTGACATGCTAAAATCCCCTTTGCAAAATAATATGTTTTAAAAAAAGAAAAGGCTTTCCTACTATGACGTAGGAAAGCCTTGTATGCAAGTTATTATAAAATAACATATGCTACATTCCCTTAAGCAACTCCCTACGCTGGCATTATCCAGATCAGGTTGAGGGTCGATGTTCCTTTACATCCTCTCAGCCACTTGGCTCCCCGGTCCTTAATTCGTTTTCATTGTAGCATGATTTATTTTATTGAACAAACAAAAGCATGGTACATTTTGTCTGCTATTTTTCTATGTGTGGAAAATACCCCACTTGTTTTCCATGTACTAATAGCTTCTGAATAAACTGTTTGTCAATGACTGGCACTGCAATTTGCTTTTTCTTTATCCATTCATTTGTTCGTTTTGTACCTATTACAATTTCAGACTGCTGCGCTCCATCGCCAGCTACTTGTGAAGCAATCAATTCTGCTATCTCCTCATCCTCTTTCGCTAACTGTAACCCTGAATCTACATATTGCGAAAGCGGAACAACTTCTAAATGATGCCCACATTCTATAATTAACTGTACAAAATGTACAAAATCAATCGGATCTGGATGACAAATATGCAATGTTTCACCTATAATTTGAGGATCTTGCATATAAGTCACAATCGATTTACTTGCAAAATCAATTGGAGCAAAGTCTACTTTCCACTTCACGTTTGGCGCTTGTCCAATTAATAACATTGTTTTAATGAGACGATAAAATGCATTTCCTTCAATATTTTGTTGAAATACTCCCGTTTCGGAATGACATGCTAAATTGCCAGCACGATAAATATTCCCTCTCATGCCACGACTCATTGCTTCACGAACAAGATTTTCTGCCTGTAGTTTACTATTGGAATATACATTCTCTAGCTCTACATTATACTCAAAATCACCGCGTTTTTTATACGTATCCCATTGTTCTACTGCTAAATCGATTGGAACACTAATCGTAGAAATAAAGTGGAATGCTGCTCCTTCATCGGCTAATGCAAGCATGCGCTTTGTCCCTTGAATATTTACATTTTCAAATTGCTTTACATCACCAAAATGTCTTACGTCCGCCCCGCAGTGAATGACTGCATCAACTTTAGAACGTATCGCTATAAACTCTTCCTTACTAAGCCCAAAGTATTCTTCACCAAGGTCACCAGGAACAGCTGTTATACGTGCCAGAGCTTCATTTGGAATATCATGAAAATAGCCTGTTACAGTTTCAATAATTCTTTGCTCTACATCTCTTTTAGGTCTTACTAAACAATAAATATGAGCTGAAGTTTGCTGTAATAATTCATATAGGATATGTGACCCTAAATAACCTGTTGCTCCTGTTAAAAAGACATTTGAAATCCGGTTATCCGTTATTCCTTCCGTATACTGAATCGCCTCTGGTTCATGTATCCATTTATATTCATGAAATACATTTTCTTCTAGGGTTAACTCCCTTTGTATTCGCGCTAACTTATATACCGTCTTTTCCTTAAAGAAGTCTTGAATTGTTAAATGCGGAAAATCTTCTTTTAACAATGTTAAAATACGTAATACTTTTAATGAATGCCCACCAATAGTAAAGAAATCATCATGTACACCAATTTTGGAAACTCCTAATACTTCTGCCCAAGCCTGTGCGATGATCTTCTCCGCTTCAGTAGATGGTGCCACATATTCTTGTAGACGAGTCGGCTCATACGCTTCTTCTAGTTGTCCTAGTTTCTTAACATCTATTTTCTTATTTGGTGTAAGTGGTAGTTCATCAATATAAATTAACTTAGACGGAATCATATAATCTGGTAACTGCTCTTGTAATTTGTAAATGAGTTCTGGTATGTCTTTTTTCGTTAAAGTTGTATAAAAAGCAATCAAATATTGACTTCCTTCTTTACTTTTCTTAGCAAACACAATATTTTCTTTTACATTATGATTTTGAGAAATTTGATTTTGAATTTCTCCTAACTCAATACGATGTCCTCTAATTTTCACTTGATCATCTTTTCTATGTAAAAATTCAATATTCCCATCTTCTAAGAGTCTAACGATATCTCCAGTTTTATATATATTAACATCAGGATTAAATGGATTTGGAACAAATGCTTCTGCTGTTTTTTCCGGTTTATTAAAATATCCTTTTGCTAGTCCTACTGACTCTATATGCAGTTCGCCAGGTACACCAATTGGACAAAGCCTCATATTCTCATCCAATATCATAATTCGATAATTCGCACACGGCTTACCAATTGGAACACTTACAATATTCTCATTCAATTGACTCGGAATCGGATAAGTTGTTGTTACGACTGTACACTCTGTCGGCCCGTATACATTATGAATTTGAATATCTGTTCCAATTCTTTCTCTCCACAATTTAATTACCTCGATCGGTAACATCTCTCCGCCAATCGCAATCCGTTTCAATGAATTCAGCTTATATATCTCTTCATCTTCTAAATAGGTTGCTACTTGTCTTACAAAAACTGTCGCTAACGCTAAAATAGAAGTTGCTTTTACTCTATGTATTGCATTTGCAAATGCTTCTACTGATAAACGTTCTTCTTCTAATAATACATATAAAGTGCCTCCGCAAAATAAAGCAGCAAATAATTCCCATACAGAAGCATCAAAGCTAAATGAAGGAAACTGTGCAAATACATCCTCTTCTGTTAATTCATACTGTCGTTGCATCCAAGTGCATAAATTGACAACACCTCGATGAGCTAACATTGTTCCTTTTGGATTTCCTGTCGATCCTGATGTATAAATCATATATGCTATATCATCACAATTTATAGGAAGCTTCACATCATTAACTAAATAATTCTCTCTGTCATAGATTGAGATTGCTTGAATACCTTTAGATGTAATCTCTGTTTCTTTTGTTAAAATAACTTTCGCTTTACTATCTTGAATAATATACTCAATTCTACTTTGCGGATAATCTGGATCAATTGGAACATATGCCGCATTAGCCTTCAACACAGCTAATATACTTATCACTGTGTCGATACTGCGTTTCATAAAAATCCCCACATAATCTCCTGGTTGCACACCATTTTGTATTAACATGTGAGCTATTTGATTACTTCTTTGATTCAATTCTTGATAAGTTAAAGCACCTTCTTTAGAAGATAATGCAATACGATTTGGAAATTGGTCAACCGTTTTATAAAACATCTCGACAATGCTTGTTTCTGGATATGTTGCTTTCGTATTATTTATCTCATTATAGAGTGCTATCTCTTCATCTGTAATAATATGAAAATTCTCAACAAGTTTATCCCTATTCTGTAAGGCGTGTATGAATACTCCTCCTATTTGCCTCATATAGCGAGCAATCGTCTTTTCCTTCCAAATCAAACCATTAAATATTACTTCTACACCTTGCTTCTCTTCATTAAGGACAAATTGTAATATATCATTCTCCTGTGAATGATAGTATGTTTGACCAACAATAATAGGTGAAATTCCAGATAGATTATAATGCTTTTGTAATTCTTGTATGTCTGTCTCATTCATCGCTTGAATTTGACCTATTTGCTCAACAATCTGTTCTTTTAAAGTTTTATAAGAAAGGAAATGAGAGATTTCGATCATAATAGGAAATAGTTTTTCTCTTTCATGATACAAAACAATTATATGTTTCTCATTAGTAATATGATGTAACCACATTATACTTGCTCCCAACAGATCAACCATATGAGTTGCTATTGGAAACAATATTGTTTTTGTCTCTAATTCTCCCTCTAGATTTCGGAAATCCATAGGGATTCTACTTTTTCCGTTTATTCTTTCTAGAGACTCTTTGATTTTTTCATTATAGGAATTTGTTAATACTGCTTCCATTTCATTCACTTCCCTTACTATCTACACCTTGTTTATGCTCTATTCGCTTTTAAATTCACCAATCAATTCTTGTAACTCTTGAGCAAGCCAACTTAGAGATGTTGCTAGCTCAGCAATTTCTTGAACAGACATCTCTTGCTCTTTCATGCTTTCTTCTACGTGATTACTACTTTCTGCATATGTCTTAGCAATATGAGATAAATGATTCACAACCTGCACGATTCCTTGACTTTTTTGTAAAACATCACTTGAAGTACCTGAAACTGCTTTCACTTGATTTGTAACAGACTGCGCTGATTTTGAAATTTTTTCAAAGAACTCACCGCTACTATGAACAAGCTCAATTCCTGATTCAACTTCTTTTGAACCTTTTTGCATTGAAACTACAGCTTCTTCCGTTTCTGCTTGTGTTTCTCCAATCAATTTTGCAATATCTTTAGCTGACGCCTCTGTCTGCTCCGCTAATTTACGCACTTCATCTGCTACAACTGCAAATCCTCTACCAGCTTCTCCAGCTCGTGATGCTTCAATAGAGGCATTTAGAGCAAGTAAGTTTGTCTGATTTGAAATGCCTGTAATTACTGTTACAATATCGCTAATTTGTTTTGAACGATTTTCTAACGAATAGATAATAGAAGATAAATCTTGAACCGCACTTTGAATTAAATTCATTTGCTTCACAATTTGAGAAATAACTTCATTTCCTTCTAAAGAATGTTGCTCCATGCCTTCAGATGCACTTGTAACATGCTTCGCAGCACCTGTAATTTCCTCCAGACTACTGCCCATCTCATTTACAATATGCAAACATTTTTGTACGGAAGCCTCTTGAGACTGTGCTCCTTCATTTAATCCTTCTATAGAACTTGCAATCTCTTGAACTGCCATATTGTTTTCTTCTGTACTTGCCGATAATTCTTGGGAAGAAGAAGAAACTTGTTCTGCTGTCTGCTTTACTTTATCGATAATTGCTTTAAATTTTTGTATTGTTGTATTGAAATAAGCATTAATAATTCCGATGTCATCTGATCGTTCTCGTAATTGAATATTTAAATCGCCATCTCCTACTTTTCGTAATCCTTCACGCAACTCTTTTAACGGTGCTAAAGAATTACGAACAATAAAGAATTGAATTACAATAGCAAGCACCAATGATATCCCCATAAAGATTAAACCTTGTATGATGAATTTTTGTTTTGTACTCGGAACAATCGACGCGTCTACATCCGCCGCTACAACCGCAATAATATTTTTTTCTTTATCCATAATTGGTTCTAATATTGTTACCCATGAACCAAGCTGATCTTCATATACTTCTGTCATTTGTGCTTTCTTTGTATCCATTACCCTATGGTATGCAGTCATCCAATGAGACGGCATATCGAAATAATCACCTGGTTTCACAGTTACGGATTTAGCTAATTCAGTATTCAATCCGACAATTTGTGGTGCATCTTTTTCATTTGTTTTTGCCCCTGTAATATATACTTGCCCAACACTTCTCAAATCTTTTGCTGCTTTATCGAGCTGATCTGTAATTCTTTCTTTCTTCACTCCTTGACTTGTAGGATCTTCTGCAACCTCTCTAATCAATTTCTGATCTAGTTCATTTAATACAATATCGCCTGTTTCAATTGACTGTTTTTCAAATAAATTCATCATGTTATCTTGGAACATATTAAGACTTAATACAGCCATACTTCCAACAAGCGTAAAAATAACTAAGACAGTCAACAAGACATTTTTCTGTAAAAACGATAGCTTATGCCAATATTTCCCCATAAAAATACCTCCTTATTTTTTTGTATAGTTGAATAATATGATGTTATAACCCCTAAATTGATATTATTTCTCATTTAAGGGCACATAAATAAAAAAAGACCAATGTAAAAAATTGGTCAAAACTAACCCAATCTATTCGGTAACTGACTCGCTTAGCCTTCTCTTGACCTTAGGCCCTACAGTTTTGCATCCTTATGCTTTCACAAGTTTGCCTTTCTCGCTCAACGAGTTGAATAATATGGGAGTTTTATGAGAATTAAATATTCCCTTTCACAGGTTACAACATCATAATCAAAATGTCTACTTATTAAAAAATAATGATATAGTATTTTTTCAAAATACTTTCACGAAAAGGATGAATGTTCCTTTTTATATGTTATATAATAAAAAATGTTTAGAAATAAGGGGTTTTCTTGGATTCTTTTAAATTTTTCAATCAAATTAAATTATTCAAAAATATTAACCCATTAAATTTCCGGAGGTAGTTTATTATGTTTTGGTTACAATTTCTTACCTTACTACTCTGTATTTTCATTGGCGCACGCCTTGGGGGGGTTGGCTTAGGAGTGATGGGTGGAGTTGGTATGGCAATACTTGTATTTATCTTTCACCTACAACCTACAGCACCTCCAATTGATGTTATGCTAATGATCTTAGCAGTAATTACAGCCGCTGGCGCCCTGCAGGCAGCTGGAGGAATGGATTACCTTGTCCATCTTGCGGAAAAAGCATTGCGAAAAAATCCAAAGCGTATTACATTTTTCGCACCTATTGTTACTTATTTATTTACATTATGTGCTGGAACAGGCCATGTTGCCTATTCTGTCCTTCCAGTTATCGCGGAAGTATCACGTGAATCAGGAGTTCGCCCTGAGCGCCCGATGTCAATCGCCGTAATTGCTTCACAACAAGCCATTACAGCCAGTCCTATTTCAGCAGCAACTGTTGCACTTCTAGCAATGTTGGCTGATTATAAAATTACGTTATTTGATATTTTAAAAGTAAGTATTCCATCTACTTTTATTGCTTGTATGTTAGCAGCTTTCGTTGCAAGTAAAATGGGAAAAGAGTTAAAAGATGACCCTGAATATTTAAAACGATTAAAAGAAGGTATGATTCCACAATTAGAAAAAAAGAAAGAGTTCGTTGGTAAAAAAGGAGCTAAATTATCTGTTATCCTCTTCTTATTCGCAACTGTTTTCGTTGTTCTCCTTGGTTCATTTGAAGCACTGCGACCAGGCTGGATAATCGATGGAAAATCCGTTCACCTATCGATGCCAAATGCAATTGAAATGGTTATGCTAACAATTGCCGCTCTTATTATTATTTTATGTAAACCAAATGTGGAAAGTATTGTATCTGGTAACGTTTTCAAAGCCGGTGCTACAGCTGTTGTTGCTATTTTTGGTATCGCTTGGATGGGTGATACGTTCTTTAATGGTAACTTATCTTTCATTCAAGGATCTATTCAACATTTAGTAACAAGTGCACCATGGTTATTCGCTATTGCACTATTTGTTCTATCTATCTTATTGTATAGCCAAGCAGCTACTGTACGTGCTCTTATACCACTTGGCTTATCGCTTGGTATTTCACCAGCGCTTCTTATCGCAATGTTCCCTGCAGTAAATGGTTACTTCTTCATTCCAAACTACGGAACAATCGTTGCTGCAATTAACTTTGACCGTACAGGCACAACACGTATTGGCAAATATGTACTAAATCATAGCTTTATGATTCCTGGTCTCATTGCAACCTTTGCTTCTATCGGTATCGGAATGTTACTTATTTCGATTATGTTTTAACAAAAAAGCGCATCACTTACTCTATAAGTCATGCGCTTTTTTTCCATTTAATCAAACGTTTGTTTAAATGAGTACCTTTGTTTTATGCGCCCCTCTAACTAAACTCTTCTACTCTATACTAGGCTCCAGTATATATTGACTTGCCTCTGCTAATAACTTTGGAAAATCATCTGGAAAAAAGTGCCCTAATCCTTCTCTTACAATACATTTGCACTCCACATTATATGTTTTAAATACTTCCATTAACTCCATCGTTTTCTTATAAAATGGATCCTTATCTCCTGTAATAATGCATCCTTTTAAATGAGCTGATGTCCTTGCTTGTAATAAGCTTTCTATCGATTGTATATCTCGAATAGCTGGAATAACAGCAATAAATCCTTTCATAGGTAATTTATTTGCAAGACTTAATTCTATTGCTAATATTCCCCCTTGAGAAGCACCCGCAATTATAATTTGTTCCATATTACGTTCTTTCTTAAATTTATAAAAAGCTGTAGAAATTTCTTGAATGGCTATCTCTTGATTATCCCAACAATAGGAGTTCAGTCCATATGTTTGTGAAGATTGCAAAAAGCCGAAAATATACTGATCTAACATGTGATTATCATACCAATAAGGAGCAAAATCATTTACATTTGATCCTCTCCAATGCAAAGAAAAGATTCCCTTTTTGGAATTCTCATTTCCATACACGAATAGCTCAGATTTCGTATGTAATCGCTGATAATGAAAAATGTCTTCACACCCTTTTACAATCTTTTGGAATTCTTCATTGCTCTTCAATATTTTCAAATCTGAATCATGCAGCAACGTATAAGGATTCCACCATATTCCCTTTCCAAAAGCTTCATGTAAAACAGAAATTGCTTTCTCTTGTTTTCCTTGTAAAGAATAGATACAAGCACTCCAAAAACTTGTTTTATCTAACCGCTCTGGAAAATCCGTTTCTGCTTTTTGAATAAGATTCTGTGCCGCTTCAAAATCTTTTCTGTCAACCACCTTAAACAACTCATTTTGCAGCTCAACAAAATTCATTGCTCCACCCCTCCAGCTCCCATTTGTTAAATCATATCATATTCCGAATTTTTCGAAATAAAAAAAGGCATACAATGATTGCATAACCTTTTGTAAGATGAAAACACAACCGTTCAATCCCCATCTTTACTTCTTCACTTGATGTACGAATGCTTTCGCACTGTCAAAGGCTGAACTCGCCAAACTAATGGCTGAAATAACAGAAACGCCATCTGCCCCTGCTTCTATTACAGAAGAAGCATTTTCGGTTGTAATTCCACCAATACCAACAATTGGTATATTAATACCTTTTTCTCGAAAATAACGTAATCCATTTAATCCTTGAACTGCTTTTGTATCTTTTTTTGTGCTTGTTGGAAAAATAGGGCCTACTCCTAAATAATCCGCACCATTTGCAATAGCAAAATGCGCTTCTTCTATTGTATGAGCAGACACTCCAACAATTTTATCGCCCATTTTTTCACGGACAATTTCAATTCCTTCATCATCTTGTCCGACATGAACACCGTCTGCATCCAGCTTGAGCGCTAAATCCACATCATCATTCACAATAAAAGGAACACGATACTCCTTACATAGCACTTGTAACTGTTTTGCTAATTGGATTCTTTTTTCTCCAGTTAGAGCCCCTTCTCCTTTTTCTCGAAATTGAAAAAGAGTAATGCCACCATCTAGCGCTTCTTTCATCACTTGTAATGGATCCTTGTGACAGTTATTGCTCCCCATAATAAAATATACTTGCAATAACTGAGACATCTTTTCTGTTTCAGTGCGTGCCATCTCTCTCATCTCCCTAACGAACTTCTTCTACTTTTCCATATTGTTCAATATCGCTTGCAGTAACATTTGCTAATTGATTTAAAAATTCAATTTGGAAACTGCCTGGCCCCTGATCTACTGTTTTACTTGCAGCAATCTCCGCTGCCACTCCATAAAACGTTAACGCAGCAACCGCTGCTTTTACATAATCTTGTTCAACAGCTGCAAATGCTCCCATAACTGAAGTTAATAAACAACCTGTTCCTGTCACTTTTGTTAAAATTGGATGACCGTTACGAATTATAATGGTTTGCTTACCATCTGTGACAATATCTTCTTTTCCCGTAATCACCACAACTGTATCTAGTTTAGTTGCTGCTTTTGTTGCAATTGCTACAAAATCACCATTTCCAGTTCCGGCATCCACACCTTTAATTTCCCATTTTTCATGAATAACATTCGCAATTTCCGCTGCATTTCCGCGGATCATTGCTAATTTTATTTCATTTGGTATATGTCTTGCTACTTCTGTTCGATATAGAGTTGCTCCGGCTCCAACTGGATCAAATAATACTGGGACATGCTGTTGATTCGCTGCTTTCCCAGCAATGAGCATTGCTTCAACTTCATCTGGACGAAGCGTACCCATATTTAAAACGAGCGCCCCTGCAATGCTAGCCATCTCTGCTACTTCTTCTTTTGCATATGCCATGACAGGTGATGCTCCTAACGCTAGCAAGCCATTTGCTGTAAAGTTCGTTACAACTACATTTGTAATATTATGCACGAGTGGATTCGTTTCTCTTACTTGTTCCACCACTTTAGCAATTTCTGTTCTATTCATTGTTTCATCTCCTCCTCGTTTCATAATGGGAGATACACAAAAAGACACTTCGCGTATGCAAAGTGCCTGAACATGTGTTTTACACTCTCCCTACGCTGGCATTATCCAACAGGTTCTAATGGTCAACGACAGATTAGTCGTACTCTCAGTCTGCATCCGCAAACTCCCATGTGCTTTGTTATTCATCTACTTCAAAGTCTACTCTTATTCTAGTAAAATAACAAGTTCTTTCCTTTCTATATGAAAAGAGAGCATTTGTCCTTGTGTAGCTTTATAATGAATCATTATGTATAGAACAACAGCGATAGGATGCACTCCTATCGCTGTTGTTCATTTTATTATTTTAAAGCTTTAGATATTTCTTTTACCATTGCTGATACAGACTCAAGTCCGCCACCAGATAGGTACCAATAGTTTGGATCTAAATAAACTATATTGCCATCTTTCGCAGCATTTGTTTTGTTAACAATTTCGTTTTCAACAACTTGTTTTGCAGAAGATTTACCGCCGACAGCAGCACCTCTATCTACTACAAATAAGTAATCTGGATTTTTCTCTAAAATATATTCGAATGAAACTTTATTACCATGTGTGTCAGCTTTAATATTTGGGTCAACAGGAGTTACACCAAATACATCATGAATGATACCAAAGCGAGATTGTGGGCCATATGCACTTACTTGACCATCATTCGCTAAAATGACTAAACCTTTTTTATCGCTCTTCTTAGCTTTTTCATTTAATGCTGCTACGTCTTTTTCAACGGCTGCAATTTCTTTTTTCGCTTGTTCTTCTTTACCAAAGATTTTTGCTAATGTTTCAACGTTTTCTTTAAATGATTTCATGTACTCTTTTGTATTTAACTCTACATAAATTGTTGGAGCGATTTTTTCAAATTCTTTATATGAATCAGCTTGTCTTCCAGAAATGATAATTAAATCTGGATTCATTTCGTTAATTTTTTCGAAATCTGGCTCTTTTAAGCCACCAACATTTGTATATTTTTTATCTTTATATTTTGAAAGATATGATGGGACATTTTTCTGTGGTACACCAGCCACATCAACGCCTAATTTATCTAAAGTGTCTAATGAACCAAAGTCAAATACTACAACTTTTTTCGGGTTTGTTTTAACTTTTGTTTCCCCTAACTTATGCTTGATTGTCATTTCTTTTGCTTTACTTTCACTAGCTTCTGTCTTTTTATCAGTAGAAGCATTATTGCTACACGCTACAGCCAGAATAGCAAGCATGAAAGTTAATAGTAGCATTGCTAACTTTTTCACTTCAATCACCTCTATAAATTTTTTAAAATTATTTTAATTGATCGTGCATTTGCAAGATCAAAAATAACTTCCTCTTATGAAAAATAAATACAAATATTATTTCCAGCTATTTCTTCAATATGGATATCCATATCATAAATACCCTTTAATACTGCTGGATTAATAATTTCATTTGTTGGCCCTTCTTTCATGACCTTTCCATCTTTCAAAGCAACAATACGATCGGAATAACAAGAAGCAAAATTAATATCATGAATTACAATTACAACTGTTTTCCCTAGTTCTTCAACTAAGCGTCTCAGTACTTTCATAATTTGTACAGAGTGCTTCATATCTAAATTATTAAGTGGCTCGTCTAGCAAAATATATTCCGTATTTTGAGCGATAACCATAGCGATATATGCCCGTTGTCTTTGCCCACCACTTAGTTGATCTAAATATTTATGCTGAATATCCTCCAGCTCCATATAACGAATTGCTTCCTCAATATGTTTCTCATCTTCTTTTGTCAAGTTTCCTTGTGAATATGGAAATCTACCGAAGCTTACTAGTTCGCGAATCGTAAGACGCAAATTAATATGATTCGTTTGCTTTAAAATAGAGATTTTTTTCGCAAGCTCATTACTATTCCACTCACTAATCTCCTTATCCTCTATATAAATTTCACCAGCATCTTTTTTTAATAATCTGCTAATCATGGAAAGCACTGTACTTTTTCCCGCTCCATTTGGACCGATGAAAGACGTGATTTTTCCTTTTGCAATTTTAACAGAAACATCTTCAACAACGTTTTTGTTTCCATATTGTTTTGATATATTTCTTACTTCTACCATGATTTACTCTCCTTCAATAGAAGATAAATAAAGTATACGCCCCCAACAAAGTTTACAATGACGCTTAAAGTTGTGTTAAATTCAAACACTCTTTCAACAATCAATTGTCCACCTATTAGAGCAATAATACTAATAAAGATAGAACCCATAATTAAATATTTGTGTTTATATGTGTATAAGAATTCACGTGCAACGTTTACTACAAGTAATCCTAAAAATGTAATTGGACCAACTAGCGCTGTAGAAATAGAAACTAAAATTGCGATAACGATTAAAAGTTTTTTTACGACTTTGTCATAATCTACTCCTAAGTTAATTGCTTCTTCTCTTCCAAGTGATAATACGTCTAATAGTTTCAACTCTTTATATACGTAAACAACCACTGCTATAATTCCAATAATGGATACTGCAAGTAACTCTGTTTTCACGTTATTCACACTTGCAAACATTTTTCCTTGCACAATTTGAAATTCATTCGGATCAATGAGCACTTGCATAAAAGAAGACAAGCTTTGAAAGAATGTCCCGAATATTAATCCGATTAAGAGTAAGAAATAAATATTATTCCCTTCTCTTTTAAATAAAAATTTATAGAGAAACAGTGAAAAAATCACCATTAAACTAACTGATATAAGAAAATTCACATTTGTATTCATCATCGCAAAATGCTGTGACCCAAATAAAAACACAACGAAAGTTTGAATAAACATGTAAAGCGAGTCTAACCCAATCACACTCGGTGTTAAAATACGGTTATTACTAATCGTTTGGAAGATCATTGATGAAAACGCAATAGCTCCACCTGTTATAATCATCGCTAACAATTTCTTCGCTCTTCTTGGTAACGCATAATCTAGTGTGTTCATATTTAAGTTAATGAATAAAAAGATTCCAATAGCTATTACAGATACAACGGCAAGTACTGCCAACATCAACTTATAATTCTTTTGTTTTCTATGCTGCATATACGTTTCTCCTCATCAATAAATAAAGGAAAATTCCGCTTCCGATTACTCCTACTGTCAGACCAATCGAAATTTCATACGGATAAATTACGACCCTACCAAGTATATCGCAAGCTAGTACAAAAACAGCTCCTAACAAGGCAGTATGAGGTAAACTATTTTTCAAATTATCTCCGCGATAAATCGAAACGATATTTGGAATAATCAGTCCTAAAAATGGGATCATCCCAACAGTTAAAACTACTAGTGCAGAGATGAGAGAAACGATAATAAGTCCAATATTTAGCACTCGATTGTAATTCATTCCTAAATTCGCTGCAAAATCTTCTCCCATTCCAGCAACGGTAAAACGATTTGCATATAAAAAGGCGATGATTACAAGCGGAATACTGAAATATAAAATCTCATATCGCCCCTTCATAATCATTGAAAAGTCACCTTGTAGCCACGAATTAATATTTTGAATTAAATCATATTTATAAGCAAAGAATGTTGTGATGGAACTAATAATATTTCCAAACATAATTCCGACAAGCGGAATAAAAATGGCATCCTTAAACTTAATTCGTTTTAAAATTTGCATAAATAAAAATGTACCAGCTAACGCAAAGATAAATGCGATAAACATTTTTTCAAGCGGGCTTGCTGTCGTAAAAAGCATTAAGGAAACTAAAACTCCCAACTTTGCACTATCCATCGTTCCCGCAGTTGTTGGAGATACAAATTTATTTCTGCTCAGTTGCTGCATAATTAAACCACTTATACTTAAACTGACACCAGCAACAATAATACTAATAAGACGTGGTAATCTACTAATAAATACAACTTGCATTTTCTCTTGATTCCAATGCAAAACATCCGTTAGACTCACATCTTTTACACCAATAAAAATAGATGCAACCGATAAAACAATAAGCATGACAAATAAATATTTTTTTTTCATAATGTCTTCATGGTGCAGATTATGTTCTGTCGCCATCTCTTGATTTCAAACAGATTATAATCCTATCATTTTATCCCCCTCACCTATTTATAGAATGATAGAAATCATAATTTCAGCAACCGTTTCCTTATCTTGCCACAATCTGTTTATCATAATCCAATCTCTTTTTCTATGTATAAATCGGATTTATCTGACATTTCGGCAACGTTATGGTAACCTCCTTCAATGATAATGAATTTCATTTACAATGTCAACGAATAACTTAACAAAGTGAAGTTTGCATCGGTAGGTATTTTTTCCCACACCCGACCAATCGGACTGTTGCGAGCAGACCCCTATTTTCCTTACTGCTCTCTGCATTTTGAGGCGGGAATCTTACTGTTCTAAAATAGTGGGATAGATGAAGCTGTATTCAAAACACATTATGTATATGCGCTTCATTGATAACGCGTTTAATAAATTCTATATCTAACGTGTATGTATTTCATTTATCTATTTGCATTAAAAAAACAATGCTCACAACTTAATTTAATGATATAGACTGAGGAAGCAAAATTTTTCATTCATCATTAATCTCTTTTATTTTAATTGTAAGAATTATTAATGACTATCAACTACTATAGATGATTCTTTTAATTTTTTTCTTTTATTCATGCTCTTAAATGTTACATAGATGCATAAAATAATCCCCCCGCCAAAGACTGATAATATCGAGAATCCATTTAATATCCCAAATGTTCCTGATATCATTCCGGATAAGGTCATAACCAATGTACCAAATAATGCGCGCATTAAAAAATCAAATGAGAGAACAGTCGCTCTATTTTTGCTTCCTTTTGGGATTTCTTCATTTATGGCATATGAAATATACGGATTAATAAATCCCCGAATGACCTGGTGTAATGTGAAAGCTATCCCAATAAATAGTACAAACCCAAAATTCCAATAAGACAAAATACCTGAAAATATTAGTAAGAATCCTGAAAAAATAATAAGTCTTTGATTTTGAATAAATTTTTTTGATATTTTCCCTGTAAAATATGATATAGCAGCCGCTATATCATTAAAAACAGCTAAAACGATACCAAATATCTCAAGATTCACTGAAAATTCTTTGAATATAGGTTGATAAAAATTAAAACCTGTTCGTAATACGCTAAAACTAAGTGCAGAAACTAAGAAAATAAATATTAATTTCTGGTTTTTTATAGCTAATAAATAGTGATAACATGCCGAGCAAGTAAATAAATTTACCTAATAGAAATGCCTTTTTTCGTCCGAACCAATCGGAGAATGCTCCACTTGGAATTTCTAACACCCATCCACTAATCATGCTAACCGAAAATAATAAAGACATTTCCCCAAAACTTAGACCAACATAATTTAGATAAAACGCAATCATTATAGGAGCAAAAAATATCTCAAGTGAAAAGATAGCCTCAGAATACAATACCACTTTGGTTTTTTATAAAGTTTGCTCTTTCACATTTCCTCACCCATTCACAATTAAAATATATTAATTTAGTAATCAAAAATCAGTACATTTCCATTTTTGTACTATTCATTGCAACCTTCAACAGAGATTACAACAAAATTTCGTTTTTATACTTTCACCATACCCCCCTCCTACCTTGTCATATATGGATATAACATTTAAAATGCCAGTAATAATATTTGTTATTTTATTGAAATAAAACCCAATTAATAGGATTTTAATCTTTAACATAACTTTTTTTCGATATTTTTAGAAAAATAAGTATTTTACGTGAGAAAAAGTAATCCAGAAAATAAACGATTCTGTTTTTTGTAACACGCTATAAATAGCTTATATATTAAACTTATTTATAAATGCAACTACACAATTATTAGGGAAGTAGAAAATTTGTATATGTATTCAGTGAAAAAAATAATTTTCCTTCTGGGGAACAAATAAGAGCCTGTCTTGAATCATCTTTTTTCAAGACAGGCTCTTCATATTTGCTTTTAAATCAAAGTTCAAAAGTTAATTTAATCGAACTTAAATCCTTTTAATGCTTCTGCCAGTGCATTATTTATCGGTTCTTCTTTTTTCTGTTGTTTCATATACTTTTGAACATCGCGCTTATCAGCTTTCTTTCCAGATTCTTTTTTACGTCTCTCTTGGAATGTCGATAATTTCTCGCGATAGCCACATTTACATGCGAAGATTTGGCCTGCACCTTCCCCACGTAATTCTAGTTTCTTCTTACATTGCGGACAGCGTGCATTGGTTACACGTGATACGTTTTTACGGTGACCACATTCACGATCTTGGCAAACAAGCATTTTTCCTTTTTTACCATTCACCTCAAGCATAGGTTTACCACAGTCAGGACATGACTTTGTAGAGATGTTTTCATGCTTATATTTTTTGTCACTTGCTTTAATTTCCTTCACGATTTCTTTAGCGTGCTGTTTCATTTCATTGATGAAGGTATCCTTTTTCAGCTTGCCCTTTGCGATTAGTTCCAGTTTTTGTTCCCACTCTGCTGTCGTAGCTGGTGAACGCAATTCTTCTGGAACTAAATCTAACAGTTGACGACCTTTTGCTGTGATGTAAATATCCTTGCCACCACGTTTTTCGATTAAGAATGAATTAAATAATTTATCAATGATATCTGCGCGTGTCGCTACAGTACCTAATCCACCAGTAGATTTTAACGTATCAGCAAGTTGTTTATTGTGCGTATCCATATATTTTGTAGGATTCTCCATTGCTGAAAGTAAAGTCGCCTCGTTAAAACGTGCAGGTGCTTTCGTTTGACCTGATGTTTGCATAATTAATTTTACAGTTAATGTATCGCCTTTTTCTATGCGAGGTAAAAGTTGCTCTTTTACGTCATCCGTTACATCATCATCTTCAAAGCGATTTTCATATACTTCTTTCCAGCCGGCATGTAAAATTGTTTTTCCGCGTGCAATGAACGTTTCATTGCCGACTTTTGTGCGTAACGTTAGTTGTTCGTATTCGAATGCAGGGAATAAAACAGCTAAGAAACGTTTTACAACTAAATCATAAATTTTACGTTCTTTATCTGTGAAGGCTGAGAAGTTAACGTATCCTTCTGTCGGAATAATTGCGTGGTGATCGCTTACTTTACTATCATCAACAAATGATTTATTAGCCTTGATAGGCTTTTGTAATACTTTATGTGCTAAGGAACGGTACTCTCCAACGCCACACGCCTTCAGACGTTCTGGAAGTGTTCCGACGATATCAGATGAAATGTAGCGTGAATCCGTACGAGGATACGTTAGCACTTTATGCTGTTCATACAACTTCTGCATAATGTTTAATGTTTCTTTCGCAGAGTAACCGAACTTTTTATTTGCATCACGTTGTAGCTCAGTTAAATCATAAAGACCAGGGGAGAATGACTTCTTCTGCTTTTTATCAATCTCCACAACAGTAGCATTTTGTTTATCTAGGCTCTTTACGATACTGTCAATTTTCTCTTTGTTAAAGCTTCGATTATTCCCATTAGTATCTTGCCAAGTTAGTTTGACTGAATCAGTTTGCGCTTCAATGCCATAGTACACTTGTGATTTGAAGTTTTTAATTTCATCTTCACGTGCAGCTATCATGGCTACAGTAGGCGTCTGAACACGTCCACAATTTAACTGTGCATTATATTTTGTCGTTAGAGCTCTAGTGGCATTTAGTCCGATGTACCAATCTGCTTCAGAACGAGCTACAGCAGCAAAATATAAGTTTTCGTATGCTTTACCAGGTTTTAAATTATTGAATCCATCTTTAATTGCCTTATCTGTTACCGATGAAATCCATAAACGTTTAATTGGTTTATTTACTTTAGATTTGGCAATAATCCAACGGGCTACTAACTCACCTTCACGCCCTGCATCTGTTGCGATAATGATTTCATTTACGTCATTACGATTTAACTGTGATTTAACGGAATTAAACTGTTTACTGGATTGTTTAATTACTGATAGTTTTAAACGATCGGGTAGCATTGGTAAATCTTCTAAATTCCATTTTTGATATTTCTTATCATACATTTCTGGATCAGCTAGAGTTACTAGATGTCCTAGTGCCCATGTCACGATATATTTATCGCCCTCTAAAAAGCCGTTCCCTTTTTTATTACATTTCAGTACATTCGCAATATCACGAGCTACTGATGGTTTTTCTGCTAATACTAAGCTTTTTGCCATATCTTCATGCTCCTTCAATGTCTTGTACTTATACTATAACACAGTTCTAATATATGAAATACGGATAAAGGGTTCGTTCTATTTTGAAGTCATTCTTGTCACTGCTTGTTTCAATAGTTCTACTTCCTATTTTAAACGTTTATTTTCTTTACTTAATGCAGACTGTACGTTTCTATTGCCTCAGCTATTATGCGTAGACCATTTATTATTTGCTAAATGAATAAAAAAGGTTCCTACCAAATTCGGTAGAAACCTTTATGATTAGTGAATAATTTTACTTCCTTTTGCATTCTCAACAAACTTTTCACTCGATTTATTAATTGGTGTTTTCAGTAATAATGCAAGAATTAACATGATTACAATGAACACACTTAATACAAGTAAATCTCTAATGACAATATCCCAAAGCATTCCACCTACTGTTTCACGAATTGCACTAATCGCATATGTGAACGGCAAGAATGGATACATTGCTTGGAAGAATTTCGGTAACATTTGAATCGGGAACGTTCCTCCCGATCCAGCTACTTGTAGTACGAGTAAAATGATTGCCATTGATTTCCCAACGTTTCCGAAAACAGAAACGAGAGAGTATACGATGCAAACAAAGACTACACTGCTAAATAAGCTGAATATCACAAACCAGAATTTATCAACTACGTACGTACCAAGTAAGAACATATCTCCCATCGATACGATAAACGCTTGTGCAAGCCCTATCGTTAAGAACGTTAAGAAGCGTCCAAAATAAATTTCATGACTCTTATATTCCACACCCGGTTCATGCACTTCTACTGTTAATAATGAAACCATTAACAATGCCCCTACCCATAATGCAAGCACTGTATAAAACGGTGACATTGCTGAGCCATAGTTTGGCATTGCAAATAATTTATTTTCTTTTAATTTTACAGGATTTGCAAAGAAATCACTTTGCTTTTCAACATCATTTTTCAATAAACGAATAATATCTTTTATATCCTCTTCCGTTTCAAACTGACGAATTTTATCTGCTAGTTCCTTAATTTTTTGCTGAGTAGCTGGCATCTCTGCTTTAATATCTTTCAGTTTCTTTGTGCCTTCTACCAATCCTTTTGAGGAGTCTTCTAGCAACTTCTTCACATCTGGAAGCTTTTTATTCGCATCACTTAAAATTTTAGATGTATTTTTTGACATCTCTTTTGTACGTGCAATTGCTGCATTGAAGTTTGGAACGATTTCGGAATCGTACCTTGCTAAAATATCACCTAATTGTGCTGAAGTATTTTTTGATACTTCATTAATACCTTCAATAACATCTTTCGCAGGTTGTTGACCTTTATTAATCGCGTCAATTCCTTTATCGGTTAATTTTATACCCTTTTGTAGAAGACTTTGTGCTTTTTTCAGCTTCTCAATTTGATTATTAAAGTTTTTATCACTATTGACATCAGCAAAAACTTTATTCGCACTCTCTAAGACAGGTATCATATCAGTAATCATATTTGAAGCTGCTTGGAATTGACTGTTTAAACTATTTAAAGCTACTTTTGTTGAATCTAATCCATTGATACCTTTATTTTCAAAATCTTCTTTTGCTTTTTGAACCTCTGCTTTAGTTTGTTCATATTGTTGTCTTATCTTATCATACTCTTCATTCACTTTATCATTAGTCTGCTCGAAGGTACTGACTGCTTTTTGATAATCCGCTACAAACGTTTCATTATAATCTTTTTCCGCTTGATTAATTAAAGTGTTTGTTGCATCTAATTTTTGATTAATTGCGTCTCTTACATCTTGTTTTACTTCTTGTCCTGAACTAATTAAATCATTAAGATGTTTAAATCGATTGTTCAAATCTTGCTGTCCTTCTCGAATAGCTGTTAAATGTGCGACTCTATCACCGAAAAACTTCTTACCAAAATCAGTTGTTGCATTCTGCTGAAGTGTAGACATCATCGTAATGATTGAAGAAAGATTGTCTATATGAGTTTGGAGATTATTAGAAATAGTAGTGATATTTTTCTTTGCTATTTCAGGATCAATACTTCCATTTTGTAACCCATCCATCACACTTTGTGCATATGCAGTACCTGTACGCGCTGAGCTTAAAACACTATTCACTGTTTGATTAATGTTTCTTGCTATATTTTTGTAGCCTTCATCATTAATTTTTGGAAGGTCCGGAAGCGTAGGTAACTGAGAAATATCAGGAATGTTCAAATTCGCCCCAGGTCCCATTAAAAAGTCGGTTATAGCCGCTGCACCATCCATTCCTTTTTTTAGAACCGTTAAATCTCTCTTTATTGTTCCTGGTGCGTTCTGTAATGTCTCATCATTTCGTGCAAAGAATTTATCTAAGTTGTTCAAAGTTTCCTGTCCATCATTAATGACACTCTGTACAACTGGCAGATCCTCTTGCGCTATTTTTACAATATCTTGCGCTCTAGTTGCATCATCTAGCGCTGTATCCATAAGTTTATTCATTTTTGGGAACTGCGCTTCTAACTTAAATACAAGATCTTTTACTTTTTCAATACTTGGCAAGTTTGTTTCTAAATCGATTCCAAGGCTATTGAAAATTTTAAAAATCTCTCCGTTTGCTGTTTTAACAAAGTTCTTACTAATTTCTTCTGTAATACCTGATGCACCTTTTGCTGTAATTTTCGGTGCAATCGCATTTACTTTTTCGTTTACGAAATAATCTAGTTCTGGTTTTTGCGGATTATCACTAATAACCGTCGCAATTTTTTCAGAGAAATCTTTCGGAATTGTAATACTTGCATAGTAATCTCCATGTTCAACCCCATAAATTGCTTGTTTCTCATCCACAAACTTCCAACCTAGATTTTTGTTTTTCTTGAGTGAATTGACAATTTCGTCCCCGATGTTAATATCTTTCCCTCTTATATTCGAACCAGCATCTTGGTTAGAAACTGCAATTGGCACTTCTTTTGTATTCCCGTATGGATCCCAAGAAGCTTTAATGTTAAACCATGCATATAGCGATGGCAAAATCATTAATCCTAGTACAATAACAATCGCAGCCCAATGTTTAGCTACATTCCGTACATCTGTCGTATAAATACGCCATATTTGTTTCATATAAGCAATCACCTAATTATATATTTTTCCTTATCCTAAAAACGATACATGCATTTTGCAATTATATCATTTCCCACCACCCGAATTAAACGAAAATACACGATTTTCCAATCTATTCTTTCGCTTACTTCATTATATAACGAAGTAAGCAAAAGAATACATACAAAATGACCAAATTGGTTTTACATTCATTAATAACAAATATATAGGAAATGTCATAAAAAATACAAGTATTTTCTCTTGGAAATACTTGTATTTTCAAAAAACATCCTCATAGATTTTGCAGCACTATGAGGATTTCTTCTATTATATATTCAATTGAACTTCTACTCCAAAATGATCTGAAATTATTTTCCGATTCATACCATTAAAAATAACTTTTGAAGAAAGTACGTTGATCGGTTTGTTACTTAACACGAGATCAATCCGCAAGTTTTGCTTATTTCCGTCCCAGCCAGCAATTTTCCCTTGTACGGTTGTTCCTTCATCTTTTTCCATTGCTAATGCGTATGTATCGTAAAATTTATTTTGTATCATATAATCGTATCCTTCTCCTCTTACATGAGCATTATTATTAAAATCACCCATTAAGAATGAAAGCTCATGATCATCAATATGCTCCATGAAACGATTCACTTGTTCTCGAAATGATTCTTCCTCATCATTCCACCAACCAAGATGACAAGAATAAAATGTTATGTTTTTCCCTTGATAAACAATTGTTGCATAAACAATCTTACGTGTTTTCCAATACGTTGTATCCTTACTTTCTGATACAAAGAAAGAACCTCGTTTTCCAATCGGATGCTTCGTTATAATGGCTGAACCTTCTTCATATATGTCATAACCAATATGCGCGAAGTCCCAAACCATATTGTAATCTTCTAAACCTAACTTTTTAAGCTCTGTAAGTAATATAAGGCCAAAGTTATCCTTCTTTTTGTTATCATATACATTTTGAGCTTTTATCGATTGGCTCACCTCTTGTAAAGCAATTACATCGTAATTTTCTTCTTGAATCGTCTTAGCAAGGTATTTTATTTTTTCTAATTGATTCTCTTCTTGCCAAGAATGACAATTTAAAGTTAATACTTTCATTTCTTATGCACCTAACATGTCTTGAATATCTGATTTTAATACATCTGCTTTTGGACCGTATACAGCTTGTACACCTTTATCTTTTACAATAAGCCCTAATGCTCCATTTTGTTTCCAATCTGTTTCTGGTGCAACGACATTTAAATCTTTCACTGTTACGCGTAAACGTGTCATACAAGCATCTACATCTGCAATGTTATCCTTCCCACCTAGAAGGTCAATAACTTTTGTTGCTAAAGCTCCTTCTTTTCCATTTACTATTTGTTCTGAAGAATCATCTTCATTATCAATATAATTACCCGCACGCCCTGGAGTTGGTAAATTAAATTTTTTAATTAAGAAATGAAATACGGTAAAGTTTAAAATAAAGAACATTACTGAAACAATCACAAAATGAATTAAGTCTCTTGTTAATCCTGCATGAACCATCATTGGTGTACGGGTCATTAATTCAATAAATCCAAATGCATGTACTCGTAAATGAATAAGATCTGCCAATGCAAATGCAAGCCCTGTTGTAATTGCATACACTACATATAATACTGGTGCGATGAACATAAACATAAATTCAATCGGCTCTGTAACACCTGTTAAAAATACTGCTAATGCTGCAGAAAAGAACATTGGCTTATATTTTGCGCGTTTGTCTTTATCAACATTGTAAAACATTGCAAATGCAATCCCAATTAGTGATGCTGTCGATCCAATTACTTGTCCTACTTTAAAACGAGCTGGCACTACATTATTTAACAAATCGTTATATGCTTTTGTATCCCCATTTGTTAATAAATTATTTAAATCTGTAACCCATGCCAACCATAGCGGGTCTTGTCCTGCAACGACTTGACCAGCTTTCGAACCCGTTAACATTGTATATGTCCCGCCAAGTTCTGTATAATTCATCGGAATCGTTAACATATGATGCAATCCAAACGGCAATAACAGACGCTCTAATGTCCCGTATACAAATGGTGCGACAACTGGTGCACTATCTTTCGATGCAGCAATCCAGCGTCCAAATTCATTTAATCCACTTTGGATAAATGGCCATAAAAGTGATAAAACAATTGCCGTAATGGTAGACCAAACAATTACAACAAATGGTACAAAGCGTTTTCCATTAAAGAACGCCAATGCCTGTGGTAATTTATTATAGTTATAATATTTGTTATATAAAGCGGCACCTAAAAACCCCGTAATAATCCCTACGAATACTCCCATATTAAGCGCTGGTGCACCAAGTATCGAAGTGAAATAATCTTTTACAAGTAAATCTCCGGCTAATAATGAAGAAACTTTCGCCTTTGAATCCGTTAACATTTCAACGTTAACACCAAATATAGCTCCCGTAATCCGGTTTGTTAACACAAATGCTAACAGCGCTGCAAATGCACCACCTGCACGGTCCTTTGCCCAAGATCCTCCAATTGCTACTGCAAATAAAATATGCAAATTTGTAATAATCGCCCAACCAATGTCTTCCATAACTCTAGCAATCGTCTGTACAGCATTTACATCCCCAGCAGACATACCGATTAGCTTACCAATGGAAATCATTAAACCCGCAGCTGGCATAACTGCTACAACTACTAACAACGCTTTTCCAAACTTCTGCCAAAAATCAAAAGACGTAATTTTCATCTGTTTCTTCCTCCCCTTTGTTTACAAGTTTCCTAATAAAACAAAATATAATTTCTCTACCTGTATGAAAACAATTCCTCACAGAAAATTGACGCAAACGTTTTCATAAATTAATTTTAATAAAAGCGTTTTCATATTGCAATAAAAATTTTTTTCTTAACAAAAAAAGATGCTCTGAGAGCACCTTTTTTTAAGAAATACGATAAATTCTTGTTTCATAAGGATTTAAGATAATTTTCTCATTTCCTTCATCTTCAGAAACTTCATAGTTACTTAAAAGCAATCGATTGCGTTCTAACATGTATGAGTTTTTATTATAGATAGCTTCCTTGCTGGACAGATTACTAATCACAATCATTTTTTCATCATGTAATGTACGCGTGTATGCATAAATTTGCGGATCATCCTCTAATAATAGATCGTACGTACCATAATTGAAAACAGCATGTGCTTTTTTCAAGGCAATCATTTTCTTATAAAAATTCAAAATAGAATTTGGTTCTTCTTGCTGCTTTTGGACATTGATTTCTTTATAATTTGGATTGATTCCAAACCAAGGTGTTCCTGTTGTAAAACCTGCATTTTCTTCGCTACTCCACTGCATAGGTGTACGCGAATTATCGCGACAAGATGCCCATATAATTTCCATCATTTCTTGATGTGATACACCTTGTGCCATTTTCTCACGGTATAAATTTTTAATCGCTACATCGTCATAATCATCGATATTTGGAAACTGAACATTTGTCATCCCAATCTCTTGCCCTTGATAAATAAATGGTGTTCCGTGCATAAAGAAATACATCGCTCCTAAAGCTGTTGCACTTTCACGCCAATATTGCTGATCATCTCCCCAAGTGGATACAATACGTGGCTTATCATGATTTTCAATATAAAGTGCATTCCATCCTTTATTTTCTAAGCCTTTTTGCCATTTGGTTAACACTTTCTTCAACTCTACAACATCAAGTTCTTTTTTCTTTTCAGCATCCCATAAACTTAGATGTTCAAATTGAAAGACCATATTGAATTTGCCGTTTTCTTCTCCAACCCAAAGATCTGCATCTTCAATTTTGACACCATTCGCTTCTCCAACAGTCATAATATCGTATTTTGCAAATGTATTCTCTTTTAGTTCTTCTAATAACGGCTGAATACCATTCACATTCATATGTTTATCAAAAGAAGATACATAAGATAGCCCTTTTGGATTTGGCATATCTTTTAGTCCTTCTTCCTTTTTAATATGGCTAATCGCATCAACACGGAATCCATCTATTCCCTTATCTAACCACCAGTTCACTGTATCATATAAAGCTTCGCGAACCTCTTTATTCTCCCAATTTAAATCCGGCTGTTTCCGTGAGAATATGTGTAAGTAATATTGGTCTGTCGTTTCATCATATTCCCAAGCAGAACCATTAAAAATACTTTCCCAGTTATTTGGCTCTTTTCCACCCTTACCATCACGCCAAATATACCAATCGCGCTTTGGATTATCTTTAGATGAACGCGATTCAATAAACCAAGGATGTTCATCACTTGTATGATTAATAACTAAATCAATAATTAATTTCATACCGCGCTTATGCACTTCTTCTAGTAATGCATCAAAGTCTACCATTGTACCGAACTCATCCATAATCTCGCGATAATCACTAATATCATAACCATTATCATCGTTTGGTGATTTATACATTGGACAAATCCAAATAACATCTATCCCTAAATCTTTTAAATAATCAAGCTTTGCGATAATACCTTGTAAATCTCCAATCCCATCACCATTTGAATCCATAAAGCTACGTGGATAAATTTGATAAGCGACAGCTTCTTTCCACCATATTTTATTCATAATAGCGCTCTCCTTCTATATCCCTCTTTTTTATGCAAACGTTTTCGTAACACTATCATAACAAAATATATCGAGTTTGCAACGTCAATTTTCATCTTTATTATTCAATATCCTCTTTTCTTTCAAAAAGAATACCTATTTATTTTGCATAACCTTTTTTCTTTGTTTAAATTATAAACTCATTTTTATCTATCTTTTTTCACTCACTAAGTTTTCCTAAAAAATAAGAAGCCATCCAATATATGTTCAAATTGTTCGAACACTTTGGATGACCACATCTTTCTCTTCTCTTATTACTACTGTATCAATGATCTGCTGTATTTTTGTCATATAATAATTTAAATTTAATATTTGGTACTGTATTTCCTACTTCGCTTTCTTCTAAAGCAATTGGAATTTGGATTTTAAATTGTTTTGTTTCATATCTCTGTAAATAAAGAGGTGTTGGTACTGAGGCCACTGAAAAAGTCCACCTAATAAGAAAAAGGGGACCACCACCTACTATATACAGGTAATGGTCTCCTTTGTGTTTTCTATATATTGATAAAATACACGTTATTTTTTCAAAGTAATCACTTTTTCAGTGCCTTCGTTGGTACTTGATAACTTTTTATCTTTTGTTTTGGAGCTGAATACAAAACAAGCTGGAATGCTTGTGCATGATTTCGATAATTTTTTAAAGTAACCACACAATTTTTCTGCAGTTTCTTCCCATTTTTCTCCACCTTGCATTCACTGTCTTCTTTTCTATATTCAATTGCCTCTAAACCAGTTTTCCCCGCATAGTACCATGTTTTATCAATGGTTTGAATTAATTTATTAAATGTGAACGGTAATATACAAATTATTACACCTATGCCTACACTTTTTATTTTATAAGGTAATACTTCCTGTAATTAATCCATAAATAGCAAAGAATGCTAGCGCACCAATTGCTACAGATGATGCTAATTCTAGACGAGTAAATATTTGTTTTTGATTTGTTCGTTTCTGAACATTGCGAAAAATGAAAATACCAGGTGCATATAAGGTCATTGTTAATAACAAGTATTCGAATCCTGCAGCATACACTAACCAAACTCCATAAATACTCGCAATCAATCCAATAATTATATTTTTTCTACGATCATTTTCTTCAGATTTCAAACTATATTTAAGTTGATAAAATGCTGAAAAAGCATAAGGAATTAAAATAGCTGAGGATGCAAGAGAGAAAATAAAATGATATGCTTGCTCTGAAATAACAAATGTTAATAAAAAAATTTGAATAAGTCCATTTGTTAACCATAACGAGTTCACAGGAGCTTTATTTTTATTCTCTTTTGCAAACCATTTCGGAAATACTCCATCTTTAGCAGCTAAGTATGGAATTTCAGATGCAAGTAATGTCCAACCTAACCAAGCGCCCAACACAGAAATAACTAAACCTAAATTAATAAGGATTGCTCCCCACTTTCCAACTATACTTTCAAATAAATATGCCATAGTTGGATTTTTCAAATTTGCTACGTCTGCTTGTTTCATGAGTCCCAAAGATAATAATGTAATTAAAATATAAATAATCAATGTACCAATTAATCCAATAACTGTGGCTTTTCCAACATCACTTCTATTTTTAGCACGGCTTGATAAGACAACAGCCCCTTCAACACCAAGAAATACCCAAACTGTTACAAGCATTGTACTTTTAACTTGGTCACCTATTTCTCCCCAAGAAAAAGAACCAGCTTGTCCCCAAAAGCCATCTAAGAAAATATCAAAATGAAAAGCGAAAATTCCTACCATAATAAATACAAAAACAGGAACTAATTTCGCAATTGTTGTTACTAAGTTCACCAGTGCCGCTGATTGTACTCCGCGTAAAATTAACATGTGAAATCCCCAAAGTAATACACTTGCTCCAATAATAGATGCGATATTTTGCCCTCCGTCAAAAATAGGAAAGAAATAACCTAATGAAGCAAATAATAATGTACCGTAAGCAACAACACCTAGCCAAGCTGACAACCAATAACCCCACGCGCTATTAAATCCCATAAAGTTACCAAATCCAGCTTTTGCATAACTAAAAATACCACCATCTAAATCTGGTCTTTTATCATTTAAATTTTGAAAGGATAAGCCAAGAGCAATCATTCCAACACCCGTTATAATCCATCCAATAATAATGGCCCCTGCACCCGCGCCTTTGGCCATATCACTCGCCAAATTAAACGCACCACCGCCAATCATAGAACCAACTACAAGGGCTATTAAAGTAAATAATCCTAATTTCTTTTTTTCATCCATTCCACTTACCTCTCTTAATTTGTAGTATTACAAATAGTGAATGAGTATATTAAAAGGAAGAAAACTTCTTCCTTTTAAGTTCAGGCTTGTCATTACCTTCTTTCCCCGGTTATTTATAACTAAATATCTTTTCTAACAATCGGCATACTCATGCAACGTGGCCCCCCACGACCGCGTGATAATTCCGAACTTAATACTTCAATTACTTCAATTCCATGTTCACGTAATAAAGCATTTGATACATAATTGCGATCATATGTTACAACTACTCCTGGAGCAATTGCTAATGTATTTGATCCATCATTCCATTGTTCACGAGCAGAAGCAATTACATCTCCTCCCCCACAAGGAATCAGTACCAATTCTTTTACACCTAAAACTTCTTTTAACACTTCCATTAAAGAAGTGCGATGTGTAATTTTAAGCGTCTCTTCATCTGGACCTTTTTCCAAAATGTAAATGTTCATCTTTCCTTTTGGCCCTTGGATAGCTGGATGAATAGTAAATTTATCATAGTCAACCATCGTAAAGACTGTATCTAGATGCATAAATGCTCGGCATTTTGGAATTTCTATTGCCAAAACTTTTTTAATTTTATTTTGGCGTTTAAATAAATTCTTAGCCAACTGTTCAATTGCTTTTGCTGATGTACGAGCGGATACACCAATCGCAACTGTTTCTTCATTCAAGATCAGTTCATCTCCGCCTTCAATTGGAAACTTATAATCATGATCTAACCAAACTGGTACATTATGATTTGCAAATCGTGGATGATATTTCATAATGAACTCCATAAACAATGATTCACGTCTACGTGCCGGTTCTCTCATTTTGTTAATTGTTACCCCTTCACCTATCGTAGCCGCCGGATCACGAGTAAAATATAAATTTGGCATTGGATCTAAATAAAACGGATAATGATCTTCCACTAATTCGTATAGATGTGTTTTTTTACTTGTATTAATATTAATTTCATTTTTTCGCACACCGCCCATAATTTTTTGAATCAATTCTTCATTTGAAAAGGAAAGTAAATATTCTTTTAATGTTTCATGTGCAACATTGATATCGGCTTTCCCTTCTTTTAAAATACGATTCACAAATTCTTCACGAAGTTTGTTATCAGTTAATGCCTCAGCTGCTAGCTTCTCTAAATAAAGAACTTCAACACCCCGATTACGTAAAGTTTGTGCAAAATAATCATGTTCTTTTTGAACAATTGGTAAGTAGGGAATATCGTCAAATAATAATTGTTTTAAGTAATCTGGTGTTAAATTTTCCAGTTCTTTCCCGGGTCGTTTTAATAAAACCGTTTGTAACTCCCCAATCTCTGAAGTAATATGAATCGGATGTTGCATTTGCTATGCCTCCCATTAAGTTCGTTTAATATTTTATCAGTACATCATAATTAAAAAGCGTTTCTAATTTTGTGAAAAGATTAACATTATATAATAAAATATTTCATAAACTATTTTTTTCAATCATATATAAGTGCATTTTTATAAGCAGTTTCATCACGTATCTCACAATATAGTTATTTATTTTGTGTATATAATAAATATTGGACTATTAAATACAAAAGAGCTTGTCTACTAGCATTGCGATTCTCCTCGCTATTTAATTTCTTTTCTCATATGTATGGCATGTGATTCATATGAAGGTGATTCCTTTCACCTGTATTATCCTGCAGTATATTCTAAATGTTTCGCAAAATCTTGCTACGTTCTAGTTCCGCCTCATAATAATTTAAAATGAGATGATACTTTGTATCTATCATTTCTAATGTACGAAATGTACTATCAATAATTAAAATGCGATCTCGTTCATGAATGATTTTCTCTTTTAAGAAATAGGTATGTAAAACGATCGGTTGCTGAAGAATTAAAGCATTTTCCTCATCCTTCTCTACTTTTATTTTCTTCACTGCTACAGCTTAAAATATAGCCTATTTACATCTTATTTCTATCAGTTATGACTACGCACTCCTTACTGTTCGTAAAAGCAGTGTCATACAAAGAGTAAATACAATTGCACCTAATAAAGCTGGTAAGACGAAAATACTTCCCCATTCTGGTCCCCACTCACCAAATAATTTTGTACCTACCCATGAACCAATTAATCCAGCAATAATATACCCTAAAATGCCTGCTGGGAAATCTTTTCCTGTCATCCCCCCTGCTAATGCTCCAATTAGAGCGCCTACAATACATGTAATAATTAACCCCATATTTTTACTCCTCCTTTGTTCATCCATTATGTATAGGGGGGGCATTTCCACCCTTGGTGAAGGAAGGAAATGAATTTTTTATTTCCCCCGCTATTTGAGGGCAGTAAGACTCCCACCTCAAGATTCAGAGAGAAGCAAGGAAGAGAGGTGGGAGTAACAGCCCGATTGGTGAGGGCTCATAATCAGTGGGGATGAAGAACCCCACACTGATTAAAGTTTCACTTTATTTTTGACCCCTTTGTTTGCTCCCATTTACCTTTTCCCTCTTTTGTGGAAATAGGAAATTGGCATTTCTATGTTATGTTTATTTCCTTATCTATGTAACTACTCAGCTATACATTACATTTAGAAGTTTAATAAGTCGTATACTTACTGCCATGAAGATAACAATGGACCTATATCTCGCTGTATCTCTTTGTTTTCAAACTTTGCGCGGGGCAGAAAAGGGCACTGACCGCTCCTATGCATCGCCAGTCCCACTCTACCATGTAAAAAAAAGTTCTTGTCTTCCTTTTTTACAGAGTAACTGAGTAGTTACTTATCTATTTAGCAGATGTTGCCATCTATAAAAGAGAATTATAGTTTTGTGGCTGTCTATCACTTACAAGTGGTGTTTCAGCTGTTACTAGAAGTAAAATTTTCCCTTGATCTAGTTTTTCTTCATATAAGGTAGCTTCCTCCTTCGACAGACCCATTTCTTCCATTTGATTTCGGAGTTCGTCCCCTTTTTTGGAGAAAAAGTTGATAATACTTGTGCCTAACCCTTGTTCTTTTACTCCAATCGTATTTGTGTTTGCATCATCTGCAACCCTTTCTGTTCGATGTTTTTCATGTGTTAAGACATACATGTCATCTTGGTGAATCCCTTGTAATTCTAACTCCTCTACTTTCATAAATACTTCCTGTTCATTTTGACATTCATGGACCACTGGTTTTCTTTTATTCTTATGCATAATATCCTTCCTCCTTCAGATTTTTATTTAACTGTTATATACATGTAATACACCTATATGAGAAATTTAAACCTGAATTTTCAAAAAAAGTCGATACAAAAGGATTATTAATGTTTTTGAATATCAAAGCGATTTTACGAGAACTTTGCTTTGATATAAGTGTTACGGATAATAATTTATTTGGTAGGCAAGGTTATATGTCTTATAGAAAACTTCTATTTAGAAAAAGCAAAAAAGATGTATTGGTAATATATACATAAATAGAATGTGTTTGACGATGCTTAGACATATGTTTCATTCTTTTTCGTCGTTGTTTCCCTTTCTCTTCTCTTGCCAATTCTCGCTCTTCGGTTAAACGATATAAAATGAGACGGGAGTGTAGAATTCTTTTTTGACTAAGATATACATAATGGAGTCCCATTGTTTCATATGATACATTGTGTTATTCAGCTAGAAAGTATGTAGGATAGGAAAACTATCGCAAAATAAAAAGGAAGAACATAAAATCATTCTTCCTTTTATAACATAAATCGTTCTATTGTTTGTTTTAACTCCGTTGCCTGTTTTTCTAATTCTTCTAACAATTGATCAATTGCTATCATATTTTTAGATTGTTGCATGGTTACTCTTGCAACTTCTTGTGAGCCTGCCGATGTTTCTTCTGCAATTGCTGCTACTGCTTTCGTTTGCGTACCTGTTACATGAATATGTTCAACTTGCTCCTTCATATAACCACTAATCTTTTTCGTTGCATCCGCTACTTCCATAATACTTTTTGACATCTCTTTTAAAATCAATTCAGTTGCTTCTCCGCGCTTCGCTTCTTCGTTAGCAGACTTAACTTGCTCTGTCATTTGCGTTGCTACTTGTTGTACTTCGCTCTTCATATCGCAAAGTAACTGGGATATATTTCGCGCTGAACTATCGCTCTCATCAGCTAGCTTCCGAACCTCTTCTGCTACAACAGCAAATCCTCTTCCGTGTTCTCCAGCGCGAGCAGCCTCAATTGATGCATTTAGCGCCAATAAATTTGTTTGACTCGCTATTTCACTTACCACAGAGACAATATGTTCAACTTGTTTCATTCGTTCTTCTAATTTTTGCACATTGTGCATCGATTGTTCATTCTCTTTTGCAAGTGTCTGAATTCCTTTAATAAGCGATGTGAATACTTGCGTACTTTGACCTAATGCTTGTACCATTTCAGAAGATAATTGATCAGATTGCTTTGCCTTTTCTTCCACCTCACTAGCAATGGATGTTGTTTTATCGACAGTGGAAACAATCGTCTGAATAGATGCTGCTGACTGTTCAGCTCCTGAGGAAATTTCAGCTAATGTTTCTGATACAACTTGTGCCTGCTTTGTCGCTTCATTTGTTTGTTTTCTAATTTGCTGTACTTGCGTGTTTGTATAAGAAAATGTTGTATCGATATTATTTACCATTGTGCGCAAATTTCCTAGCATCATATTAAAAGCAACGCTTAAGGATTTTATTTCATCATCTACTTTTGGCAGTGGTACATTTTCACGAATATCACCTTCAGCAGCTCTATGAGCAGCTTCCTCCAATTTACGTAAAGGTTTAATTAAAAAAATTGCTGCAACATATGCTAGAATACCAGACCATATTACTCCTAACAGCATTACAACAATATTATACACTGTTTGACTTACATAGCTTTGAAAATAGTCATACAACACATAAATAAAAAATAAACTTGTCGAATACGTAATCAATGCCAAAATTGTTGTAAATAACATAAGCTGCATACGTAAACCAAAAGAAAAGTTTTTTTGCTCTCTTTCCATATTCGCATTCCTCCCCATTAACTATATAAATACTACTTATATATTATTATCCATATTTTTATTATAGAAAGATATAAAGATTTTAGAAATACCTTATAATAAGAAAATAAATCGCAATCTTCTCCATATAACGCGAAAAATACTATACTGGCTCATGAAATAAAATTTCACACATAACATCTAAAACTTTAAAAAATAGAGGATTTTGCCGTTTTATGACTAATAACAAAAAGAAGGGACAGATTTATTAAAATATAAAATTCACTGGGGGATTGGTATGATTGAAGTTCAAAATTTAGTAAAATCATTTGACTCATTACATGTTTTAAAAGGAATTAACTTAGAAGTAAAGGAAAAAGAAGTTGTCGTTTTAGTTGGTGCAAGCGGTTCTGGGAAAAGCACTTTACTCCGCTGTCTTAACTTTTTAGAAATGTACGATGAAGGTAACATTCGTCTACAAGGGGAACAAATTGATCCTCAACATACAGATTTAAACAAAGTCCGCGAAAACGTTGGTATGGTCTTTCAACATTTTAACCTCTTTCCTCATATGACCTCATTAGAAAACATCACAGAAGCACCCATTCATGTAAAAAAGTTAGATAAGGCAAAAGCAAAAGAAATCGGAATGGATTTATTAAAAAAAGTCGGGTTAGAAGATAAAGCAAATATCACACCGCACTTATTATCTGGTGGTCAAAAACAACGTGTTGCCATTGCACGAGCTCTTGCGATGAACCCGAAAATCATGCTATTTGATGAGCCTACATCAGCTCTTGATCCTGAACTTGTTGGCGAAGTATTACAAGTGATGAAAGAACTTGCTAGTGAAGGAATGACGATGATTATTGTTACTCACGAAATGAGCTTTGCACGAGATGTAGCCGACCGCGTCATCTTTATGGATGATGGTCAAATTGTCGAAGATGCTCCGCCGGAACAATTCTTCTCCACACCATCAAATGAGCGGGCAAAACAGTTTTTAAGAAATGTTTTATAGTGTCTAAAGACAAAGCGGACACATACACTACTACCCAACACCATATATAAAAATGTCCGTATTGATAGGAACAATATATAGGAGGGGTTATATGAAAAAGAAAGTATTTACTATCGTTGCAACCATTACGCTGAGTATGTCTTTCATATTAGGGGCCTGTAGTAAAGAAAGTCGTACTACGTCTACAGATGGAAAAAAAGAATTTCGTTATGCAATGAGCGGATTATATAAACCTTTTAATTATAAAGAAAATGATGGGAAACTTATGGGTTTCGATGTTGAAATTGGAGAAGCTCTTGCAAAAAAAATGGGAATGAAGCCTGCACCTGTTACCAACCCTTGGGAAACATTAATCCAAGGTCTTCAGGCTAAAAAATATGATGTCATCTTAGGAAGTATGGCAATTACAGAAGAACGATTAAAGGCTGTTAGTTTCACAAAACCATATTATCGTTCTGGCGCTCAAATCTTCGTATCAAAACAGAATGATTCCATCTCCTCTGTTGATGATTTAAAAGGGAAAAAAGTTGGCGTTGTAAAGGCAAGTACATTTAAAGCACTTGTTGAAAAGCAAACAGATAAAATAACAGAGTATGATAGCGATCTTACAGCTCTTATGGATTTAGAACCTGGTCGTGTTGATGCTGTTATTACCGACCAAATGGTTGGACTTCGCATGATAAAAGAAGGAAATTCTTCTATAAAAGAAGCTGGAAAACCATTAAATCTTGATGAAATGGCCATCGCTGTTCGCAAAGATGATAAAAAAATGGTTGATAAAGTGAATAAAGCATTAGACGAAATTATTAAAGATGGCACGTACGAGAAAATTAGTAAGAAATGGTTTGGTCGCAACATTCTTGGAGAAGAGGAAAAAACAAAATAAACAATTCTCCTATTCTGTAAAAAATACGGTGCCCCACATAAATTGTGGGGTATTTATATCCACTATAAAAGCTAACCAATATGAGGTGAAATGAATGATTGAAATTTTTTTATCTACTTATCCAACGTTGCTCAAAGCAGTTCTTATCACATTGCAATTGACTTTAACTTCTTTACTACTTGGTTCACTCATTGGATTACTATTTGCATTCTTTCGCATTTCAAACAACAAACTATTAAATAGTATTGCTCATATTTATATTGCTGTTATTCGCGGTACTCCCTTAATCGTACAAATTGCGATTTTGTACTTCGGTATTACTTCTATCGTTGTTTTCACATCATTTTGGGCCGGTGCCATTGCTTTAGCGATTCATAATGGTGCCTATATTACAGAAATTTTCCGCGGCTCAATTCAATCTGTAGACCGCGGGCAATTAGAAGCTGCCCGTTCTCTCGGAATGTCTTATCCACTAGCTATGCGTCGCATTATATTACCACAAGCATTTCGCCTTTCAATACCTCCTTTAGGAAATCAATTTATTATTGGATTAAAAGATTCTTCTCTTGTTGCTTACGTCGGTATGTCAGAATTATGGGGATCTGGGTTATCGATTGCCGCTGGAAATTACCAACAATTAAATACCTATATCGTAGTAGGTATCTATTATCTTGTCCTTGTTTTACTATTCACTTATTTAGTGAATCTCCTAGAAAAAAGGCTGAGTCATAAGCAAAGTAACGCTGTACAAATGAATAACCAAAAGGAAAAAGCCGTTTCTATGTAGAAAAGCAAGCTACTGATCATAGCTTGCTTTTCTTTATCTACAATTATGAATTTGCCTTGTTCATTGATTCTTCTTTCACATGCTCCTCACGATACGAAACATTCTCCGGATCTAGTCCATTTCCTAGCGACCCATAGAAATGCTTTTTTTGCGGATCAATCAATTCACTGCCTTCATAATACACGCGCGGTGTTTTCCAAAGCGCTACTAACGCTTTACTCATCGGCATTTCATGATAACGTTCCGGCCACATTTCTTTAATTTTCTCTTTTACTAATGGATAGTATTTCGAACTCATCGCAGGGAACAAATGATGTTCTGTATGATATGAAAAATTGAAATGTAATACATCAACCCAGCGTGGTACTGTTACAGATAAACAATTTGCTAATGGATCATTTACAGGAACAATTGGATTTAAGCGATGATTGGTTGCAATATACGCCATTACAATAAAGTTCGCAATGAATAACGGAATCACATATGCAAACAACCATTTCATCGGTCCCATAATAAACAAAAGACTCATCCAAACCGTCCATGGCAAAAGAAGTTGAAGCCATACCGCTCGTTGATTCGACGTTTTAAATTCTTTTATAAAATGAAAGAACATTCGAGTTGAGTGTAATGTAAATTGAATTGTTAATGACAAAAAACTAAAGAATGAACGTACGTGAAGTGGTAAACGATACACCCATCTTAAAAATTGACTCTTTTTCATCTTCTCAAGTGTTGGCCATGCATCTGGATCATTTTCTTCATGTTGTGTATGAACATGGTGCGTCGCATTATGCCACTTTCTCCAAAGCTTTGGTCCTGTAGTTAATGGCATAAACGCAATCGCTCCTAATAAATCACGAAGCCATGCTTTTCTTACAACCGTTCCATGTAAAATTTCATGCCCTAAAAATCCAAGTGAAGCAAAACACAATCCAAGAACAAGTGCAATTCCGAGATTTACCCACGCATTCAATTCAAACAAACCAATCGTTATTAACCCTGCTACTGCCACAAGCAAATAAGCTAAACCGCCAAATAGACGGGTCGGAACTGGTTGAAATGCTTTTTTTGGCAAGTGCGGTGATACACGTGCTGCATACCATCCAAACGTATGAAGCTCCTTCATCCTTTTGCCCCTTTCTTATGCCATGCTTACGCAAACTGCATAGATCAATTGTTGTTTCCAGATTGATATGACTAGATGATGCAAAAAAGCTTATATCATAAGGAAAATATACTCACTCTATCGTCACTTATTATCGCTTTTATTATCAATGAAAAACATTTCTCTTTTTACTCTCTATCAACCTTTCCACATGTTGAATCATATCAATAGACTTTCTACATTGTCAACACATTTTATTACTAGGTCATAAAATGTGGTTATACTTTTATAATCATATCTTATTTTACCAAAGAAAAAACCTATGTTTTAACAGGGGTTATCCATTATATTAAAAACTCATTGATATACATAAAAAGCTCTTTTTTTATTAGATATGAGTTGAGCTAGTTCCTATATAAATTTTTATTTCACAAAATATTCACTCTTAAAATGAATAACAAAAATATTATATTGATATATCATTATAAAAATATTTCTCCTAACAAAATATTTTACGTTTCATACCAAATTTTCTCACATGAATTTCATATAAGTGGGAAAAATGAATAGGAAAAATATCCTAAATTAGGAGGCTTGCATCATGATTAATCATTCTTTTCCTAAATTTCCTCATTCTTACTGGATTGACTCTACCTCACTCCCTACCTTTCCTGCTCTATCTGAAAATATAAAAACAGAAGTTGTCATTATTGGTGCTGGTATTACAGGAATTACGACTGCTTATTTACTCGCAAAAGAAGGTATGAAAGTTGTTTTACTGGATTCTGACCGTATCTTAAATGGGACAACTGGACATACAACAGCAAAAATTACCGCACAGCATGACCTCATTTATGATGAGTTCATCAATCACTTTGGTATAGATAAAGCCCGTCTCTACTATGAAGCGAATAATCAAGCTTTACAATTTATAAAAGAAATTGTAAAAACACATCATATCGAATGTGGACTTACAGAAGAAGATGCCTATTTATATACAACATGTAAAGATGAGCTAAGAAAGTTAACAAAAGAGTACGAGGCATACCAAAAACTAGACATTCCGTGTGAGTATGTAACGTCTATTCCCGTTCCTCTTTCCATTCAAGCTGCCCTTGTAATGAAAAAACAAGCACAATTCCATCCTCTTCACTACTTAAAAAAGCTTGTTGAGGAATTTATTAAAATGGGCGGTACCATTTATGAACATACAACGGCAATTGATATAGAAAAAGGATTTTATCCACAAGTCATTACAAAAAGTGGACAGCGTATCACTTCTGGATATGTCGCCCTATGCTCTCATTTTCCGTTCTATGATAAGAGTAGTTTTTTCTTTACAAGAATGTATGCAGAGCGCTCCTATGTACTTGCTATTCAATCTAAAACAGAATATCCAGGGGGCATGTATTTAAGTATTGATAACCCTACACGTTCTTTACGATCCACCACGATAGACGGAACAAAACTGATTCTTGTTGGGGGAGAAAGTCATAAAACAGGACAAGGAATCAATACGATGCTTCATTATGAGGCGCTGCACTCCTTTGCTGAGGAAATATTTGAAATAGAAAACATTCCTTATAGATGGTCAACACAAGATTTAATCACTTTAGATAAAGTTCCTTATATTGGACACATCAATGAAAATAATCCAAATATATTTGTTGCAACCGGATACCGCAAATGGGGAATGACGACCTCAACTGTCGCAGCACAACTATTAACGACATCTATCAAAAAAAGAAACAGTCCTTATAAAGAACTCTTTGCGCCATCGCGCTTTCATGCTGATCCAGACATAAAAACGTTTGCCTCTCAAAATCTAGATGTAGCTAAACATCTCATTGAAGGAAAACTAGAATTTGCTCTTCGTAAACCAGAAGATCTTGTAAATGGCGAAGGTGCTGTCGTAAGAGTGAATGGCAAACGTGCTGGTGCCTATAAAGATGATAATGGGAAATTACATATCGTCGATACAACTTGTACACATCTCGGATGTGAAGTGGAATGGAACAGCGGTGACTGTACATGGGATTGTCCTTGTCATGGCTCGCGCTTTTCCATTAATGGGGATGTAGTAGAAGGCCCTGCTAACCAACCTTTAAAACAAGTATATGAAGAATAACCTTATACTTTAAGAAAAAATGGACTTATTCAACAAGCTATTTGGATGAGTCCATTTTTCTGTATAATCACTTGCTGAATCTTGAAGCAAAAGGTGTATAAATAGCGAAAAAATTCGACAATTGAAGGGAATTGTTTATATATAACCAAATAATACAGTAAATCGAAAAAAAAGAGGTGTATATGATGCAAATCTCTTCTCCTCATCCAGAATCCACAAAAACAGTCCTTTCAAATTCTACTACAAGACTTGTTGTTCTGATCTGTTGGTTAGCTATTTTAGCTGATGGCTACGATTTAGGTATTTATGGGGCTATTTTGCCAACGCTTTTAGAAGATCAAAATTGGGCTTTATCGCCGACTCAAGCAGGTACAATTGCCAGTTATGCTCTTTTTGGTATGTTTATTGGTGCCATACTTGTCGGAACGATTACAGATTTTATCGGCAGAAAATGGACCTTAGTATTTTGTTTATCTCTTTTCTCTCTAACAATGGGCTTAGCTGCTATTGCTTCATCCCCTGAATTATTTGGTCTTTTTCGCTTTATTGGCGGCATTGGTCTAGGTGGTGTCATTCCGACTGCTTCTGCACTTACAATTGAATATTCACCCGAGAAACGGCAATCCTTTATTTATGCACTTATGTTTACTGGTTATCCATTAGGAATTGTGTTAGGAGCTATTTTATCCATCTTTATGTTACAAGATTTCGGTTGGCGAACAATGTTTGGTATTGGCATGATTCCTCTTCTTCTCGTTCCTATTATTATTCGTTACTTGCCTGAATCAATTCAATTCTTACTTTCACGCAATCGCCAAGAAGAGGCTATTCGAGTTAGCGAATGCTTTCAAATTCAGTTATCTCAAAATAAAACATATAAGCCATCCTCTAAGGAAAAGCAGCAAGGTGGATATTTCGTATTATTCTCAAAGCAATATATAATAGCAACCCTACTCCTTTGGCTCACTTATATAATGGGGATGTTTCTTATTTATGGATTAAATACGTGGTTGCCTCAAATGATGCGGAAAGCTGGCTATCCGTTAGGCTCTAGTTTATCCTTCTTGTTAATGCTTAATATCACCGCAGCAATTGGAGCTTTATTTGCAGGAGCCATCGCAGATAGAATTGGGGCAAAAATCGTCATTAGCTTCTCTTACCTTATGGCCGCTATCTGTATCGGATTATTAACCATACAGACTTCCACTACTATGATTTATATTTTAATTGGCATTGCTGGAATTGGTTCCGTTGGTATCACACAAATATTAAATGCATATGTCACTCAGTATTTCCCTTCTCGTATACGTGCTACTGCTTTAGGCTGGGGACTTGGTCTTGGGAGAATCGGTGCGATTGCTGCCCCCATTATTATCGGTATCTTCATGACATTGCAGTATAATCAAGTATGGAATTTTTATGTGTTTGCATTTGCAGGTCTGATTGCCGCTATTTCTGTTTTCTTTATTCCTAACCAGACTTCAAATCATGATAAGTAAAAGACTGTCCAAAAGTATCTCTTTTGGACAGTCTCTGTTTCTCTTTTTAATAGCGATGTGATAGCAAACTTTGCAAGTCAGTTCTGATAGATTATAATTTGTGCTTTTGTTGTACTGAAAAACATTTTCTATAAATTTTTCACACAAACGTTTCTGCTCTTTTCAAATACAATCTCTCGGAACAAGCGATTTAATTCCTCATTTTCTACTACAGTTCTTTTTTCAATACGTTTTGCATATTCTTGATAATATGCGATTTGTTCCTCCAAAAATTGATGTAATCTAGGCATTCTCGGTAAAGTATCTAACTTATCTCCTGTTTTTTTCATCCAACATAAATACTTTATTTCCTCTAAAACACTATGTTCGAAAGAGAGTTCATTTATGACACGTGCAAATTCCACAGGTGGCACGGTTCCTTTCTCCTCTAGCCACTTACATGCTAAAATCGGACGCAATACATAAAAATATTTTTTCACCTGCATGTCCTCTCCCTGTAAAAACTTACGATAATTTTTCGAAGCCATATGCAAATAGTGGTACATTGTTGACTTGAGATTAAAACGATGTTCGCTCATTTTTTGTAAACATATTGATAAGTCAGAGTTTTTCACATAACAGATCGGAGAATGAATCCATTCTAATAAAGATGGATTTGATTTTGCAAATAATCGCAATGCCTTTCGAATATCCCATCCACTTATATCTAAAGTGTTATGAATGGGACATTCGATGACTTCTCTCTTTTCATCTATAGATAAATACCACTCCAAACGGTGAACATAGACAAACCGAACATCATAATCACTAGCTTTAGAATGTAATCCCCATGCACGACTGCCCGCCTCTACTGCAAATAAAATTTCCACGTCATGTTCTTTCTCAATTTTTGCTAATTCGACTAGAATTCTTTCTTTCATATGTATCTCCCTATTTTTTGATCATTTCCCTGGAAATTCGACAATACATAACTAGCTGTCAGGAAGTCCCTGACAGCCTACCAAGCAATCGTTACTTCTGAACAACCAATTGTTCAATTTTTTCAAATTCCCTTTGTATTTCATCTTTATATGCATCAACTTTTGAAAAATCCATCGCCTTTATATAAATTCGCTCCAACTTATCTCGAACTGTTTTTGCTTTTGCTAAAAAGGATATTGCTTCATTCATTTTTGACTTATATCGTATCGATACTTCACGAATTTCCTTCGCATATTTTTCATCTGTACCCGGCGTGACGATGAGTTCATACATATCGATTACTTCATCCCCCTCTCGACTCGGAAAATATTCGTGAGGCGCTGTACTATCGAATATCGCAAACCCTAATTCTCTTACAATTATCATATCCAGACTATTTGGATCAAATCCACAATGATATACTTCAACTTCGAATCTTTTTTCTTCTGCTACAGCTGCTATTTTTTTTAACATTGTCGATTTTCCAGACCCTGGGCGTCCTTTTATAAAATAGCGATGCGGGATATCCTCTGTTAAATTTGGTACAAAATCCACTGCTCCTTTTGGAGTTGCTGCTCCTAAAAAACGATGTTTCACAACTGCTTTTTCTCCTGTATGATGAGCAAATAATTTTTGAATAAGCTGATTTGTTAATTCATTTGCTTTTTCGAAATCAATGTTATCAATATAAATTTTTTCCCACACATCATGTACCTCTAAAGCCTCTTGAAAGCAACTATACGCAGATTGAAACGCTCCGCTTGCTTCCGAAATATACCGCGCAATCTCTTTCTTATGTTTCTTTAACTCTTCCGCGTCCCATGCCGTTCCTAAATTCACATATTCCTCCACAACACCAGGCATCTTCGGCTCGATCACATGCGGCGCTGTTCCATCTACAATACCTACTTTTAATTTCGGAATAATAACACCATCAATTGATTTATTATCTGAAGAGCAATGTAACAGTTCAATATCATACCCTTTTTCATTCCATTCACGCCCTATACTTTTCATCAATGATGATTTCCCTGTACCTGGGCCCCCCTTTAATATAAATAATCGATCTAACCCCGTTAAACATTCATCAAATAAATTATGAAATCCTCGAGCAGTGTTTCCTCCAGCATAATAATTTAACACTTTCCCTGTCACTATACTCACTCCTTTGGAGCAATTTATTTACATAAGTTACAATATGCAATCCTTTTCTATTGGGTGAATACCTATTTTTATTCTCGTAACAAAAATAGGAAATTTCTTACAATTTAAATAACAAAAATCCCCAAGCTTTACAACTAAAAAAGCAAAGGTCATCTTTGACCTTTGCTTCGATATTTTCTATTTAAATTCATAACAAACTGTTCAATTCTCGGACGAATCCAAGCTAAATAATCTCGATCTTTCTTTTTTGTACAAGCAATTTCTTCTCCATCCACCATTTCGATTAGTTCTAATTCTAACAGTTGCCTCGTAAATGCAAGGATGTTTACTTCTTCATTTGGATATTCTTCCTTTAACTTCTCTTCAATTTCTCTTAATAAAAATCCGTCACGCATCATTGCAAGTGCATCGATACAAAGTGGCGGCATTTCATATTTTTCTCCTGTAATTGTATCCTTTACAATATAATTCTTTTGCTCTTTTCGAAATTGAATTGTGTGTAAGCATACAGTCGAATTTAATGTTAATTCCATCATACCACCTCTTTCATCTAATCTGCATAGAAAAAAGATGCGTGCGCATCCCTTAATAAACCAAGAAACCATTACAGAAATATAAAGCCCATGTCGATATTTTCCTTCATTATAAACGAAGTATTTTATAAAAAAAAGTACTCTAATACATTTTATAAAATGTTTATATTTACACAACAAGAGCACTTTTCAGAAAAGTGCTCTTGTCCTAAAGATATGTGGCTATGTCATCTTTAAAATTATTATACAATTTCTAGAAACAAATCATGAGGCACAATATAAAGGCATTTTATACTGTTGGTAACGTTAGTTCTACCTTTGTACCTGCACCAATGCTACTTTTTATATTCATACTTCCTTGATGCTCCTGAATAATCTTATGTGTAATGATTAATCCAAGACCCGTTCCATTTTCTTTTGTTGTATAAAATGCTTTACCGAGCTTTTTCATTTCTTCCTCATTTATCCCACATCCTTGATCCTCAATAAACAAGGATAACTTACCTTTCATGTTTGCCTGAGCAGAAATTTTAAGATTACCGCCCTCCTTCATGGACTCAATCCCATTTTTAACAATATTTAACAATACTTGTTTTAATTGCTTTTCATCTCCATTGACTTTTGGTAATTCCCTATTTAATTGCATATGAATCTTCACATGATATTGGTCTGCATAACTTTCCATTAATCGAACAACATATATTAAAATATCTTGTATATTACAACATGTATATTCTTTTGATTTTGGCTTTCCTAATATCATTAATTCATTCACAAATTCGTTAATTCGTTCAATTTCCTTTAACATAATCTCATAACTGATCGCTTCATCTGGATTCCGCTCTTTTTGAATTTGAGTAAAACCTTTTAAAGCTGTTAAAGGATTGCGAATTTCATGTGCAATTGTTGTAGACATCGTTCCGATTAAAGCTAAATTTTCTGTCTGCTTCACACGACTCAAGATTTCTAGTACAGTTCTAACATACGATTGAAATCTTTTTAGTAAAGAATGTGAAATCAAACAGAAAAAGATACATAAAACGAGCGGAATAATAACTTTCCCATCTTGTAAAAACAAACAAAAAAATGTATATTTTCCAATTACGAGTGCAGAAACTAAATAAAAATATCTTTTATTCACAAACACTGGCGCGAATAAAACGAAAAATATTTCAACCATATTTCCGTTATCAAATCCCCGATCTGTTTTCAAATAAATCATTAAGTTATTAATAAAGTCTACAGCCATATACCCCATTAGAAATAAATACTTTATAAAATATGTATATCCCCGTCTTTGTAAATATATAGAAATAGGAAATAATAAAATAACAAAAATATGCACGCCAATTCCTAGCCCACCTTCGGGCCATCCTACCTTCGCTTCATTTATATTCATTGTAGGATATACAAAAAAGTATATAATGTCATATAAAAAGAATATAATATAGAATAATAATAAAAATACTTTTAAAGCTTCTCTTTCCTCTTGCATCAAGCTTTTCAATTTGTTCATAGTAAATACTCCTCTTAATTTGTCCCCAAACCTCATTATATTTACTAACTCTTTATATTATAATGATGAAGTTACTTTCAGAACAATCGCTGCCCTTTAAATAACCTCTTTATTATTACACTACATCCACTTTACTTGATTATACAACAGACCGTCTGTATATAAAATGGTTCCATTCTCACTGAATAGGGCAAAATACTATGCACTATGCCCTTTTGGGATGCTAGACTACCTCGGTTTTCGTTAACGAATCCAGACAGTAAATCAACATGAATCATACTCATCATTTCAAAAAAAAATTCTGTTTCAAATACCTTCAAACAGAATTTTAAATAGCATTTACTATTCATTTTAATCTTCGTCTTTAACATCCATATCTTCAGGAATTGGTTCATTTAATATTTCTTCGATTAATTGTTTATATTTTTCCATCTGCTCTAAATGTGTATTAAACTGCTCTTTATTTAACAAGTACTGTTCCCCATCATATACAGCACGGATCCGCTTTTGCCGAACTAATTCTTCAATATATGACTTCGGGAGGTTTAAATACTCAGCAGCCTCTTCTATCGTTATATACATTTTTTTCATTCCTTTATTTATTTTTCATATCTATCATTTATCTTACTTTATTATAGGATACTTTTGTAAATAATTTAAAAAGATTTAGTAAATACGTAGCAAAAAGCAGGTAGATGCATTCCATATACTGTATAATAATATAAGTAAGATTTTTTACAAATATAGATGGTATTACCCATTGACACAAAGGAGAGTTAACATATGGCTACTCGTCACATCATTACTATGTTAGAGCAATCATTACGCGCCGAAACAGAACAGACAGGTTCTTATCTATCTAAAGCTTTACCAAAAAGAATTATGGAACGAGCAAAAATGACCGATAAAAATAAGACATATCAAACCATTGGAGATTGGTATAAAAACCATTTCTTATACCAGCAAGATGATTTTCTTTGGGCTAAATATGCCTTCTATGATGCATATTGCGAAGCATTACAAAAACAAGGCCACTTAACAAAACGTGTTCGTCACATATTAGAATCTGTAGCTAGAAAACATGGAAAACAATACATTTCATCTGTACAAAATTGGAATTTCCCTGATCAAAAAGCACAAGGGACTGCCTGATTTCGTGTTTTCAAGCACATATAATATAAGCTCATACTATATATGCACTAGAAGGATTCATAAGTTGCACGTCTTCTTGTCTATTTCAAATATCGTTATACGACGTGAATTTATGAAACCGGTGTCATAGTTATGATAGCAAATAGGAAAACACCCAAATTACTTCCCCTTTCTATATATAAGTGGGTTTGTAACTGGGTGTTTCATACTTTCCTAGACTAATATTATTGCTCATACTTTCCATAATATACTAAAAAATCTTCCCTTTACTTTTCCTTCAAAAACAGAAATGATGAGGAATTTCCTATTCCCTATCTTTCCTTACTTCCAAGGCCATTTATTCTATCATTTGCTTCATTAATTCTCGATTGCGTTTTTTAAACACATCATTATGTGAAGAGACCATTCCATATTCGCTTGCATCTGGCTGGATAAACTGTTTTGCTTTATTAACAGCATTACCGGCATCGTGAAATGCCCCTGCGATTAAATGCAACTTCCCATCATGTTTTAAAATATCTCCAGCAGCATATAGACCTGGTATAGAAGATTCACTGTTTGCATTTCCCGCAATGAAATAATTATCAATCATTTCAATGTTCAATTCGCTATTCTCTAATAATGTCATATCACGTTCGTAACCATGATTGATAATAACTTCATCAATCGATAAATAGGAAATTTCTCCTGTTGCATGATTCGTCAATTCCACGCGTTCAATTGCTTCATGATTTTCTCCTGCAATTAGTTTTGTAATAGATGTATTGAACAAGCAAGAAACCGAGCTGTTCATCAATTGTGTAATCTGTGCTTCATGGCCAGATAACGCATCTTTTCTATATGTTACATATACCTTTTTCGCAAGCGGTTCCAGTTCATTTGCCCAATCAATCGCTGAGTTCCCTCCACCTGAAACAATAACTGTTTTATCCTTAAAATGTTTCAAAGATTTTACTGTATAATTTAAATTCGTTACTTCAAATCTTTCAGCACCTTCAATCGTTAATTTTTGTGGTTTCAGTATTCCGCTTCCTGTCGCTACAATAACAGTCTTCGAAACATGTTGTTGCCCAGAAGAAGTTGTTAATAAAAACATTCCATATTCGTCGCGGGTAATCGATTCTACTTTTTCATTTAAGACTACTTCTGGATGGAATGTTAATCCTTGTTCTACAAGTTGCTCAATTAATTTTGCCCCTGTAACTGGTGGCAATCCTCCAATATCCCAAATCATTTTTTCAGGGTAAACATGTATTTTCCCACCTAAATGTGGTTGAAATTCAATTATTTTTGTTTTCATTTCTCGTAATCCACTATAAAACGCTGAATAAAGCCCTGCAGGTCCTCCACCAATTACAGTTACATCAAATAATTCTTCTTTATTCATTCATGTTCACTCCTCAGTTATAATCAAATGATTATCATTCTCAATAAAATATAACTTGTTTCCATTAGATTTACAATCAAAATTACTATTGACAAGGTAAAGAGATAACATTATATTATTTACAGAATCGACATTGATAATCATTATCAATACGTAAAGAATTGCTAATTTTAAAACTATTTTAGTCATTCTTTCTTTCGTACTAATATATATCACTAAAATTTTCATAAGGAGAATATAACATGAAGAAATTATTTATTTCATTAACACTTTTATTCGTTCTAGTTATGAGTGCTTGTAGCAACAGCTCATCAAACAAGAAGAATGAGACAAAAGAAAACAAGTCTGAAACAATTACATACCAATCTGAAAATGGTAAGGTTGAAGTCCCTGCAAATCCGAAGCGTGTCGTTGTTTTATCATCATTTACAGGTAACGTCATGTCGTTAGGCGTAAACCTTGTTGGAGTTGATTCATGGTCTAAGCAAAACCCACGTTTTCAAAAAAAGTTAGCAGATGTTGCGGAAGTATCTGATGAAAACATCGAGAAAATTATCGAATTGAATCCTGATTTAATCATTGGTTTATCAAATATTAAAAACGTTGATAAATTAAAGAAAATCGCTCCAACTGTAACATTCACGTATGGAAAAGTAGATTACTTAACTCAGCATATAGAAATCGGTAAATTACTAAATAAAGAAAAAGAAGCAAAAGCTTGGGTTGATGATTTCAAAAAACGTGCACAAACAGTAGGGAAAGATATTAAAGCGAAAATCGGAGAAGACGCAACTGTTTCTGTTATTGAAAACTTCAATAAACAAATTTATGTGTACGGCGAGAACTGGGGCCGTGGAACAGAAATTCTATATCAAGAAATGAAACTAAAAATGCCTGAAAAAGTAAAAGAAAAAGCATTAAAACCAGGCTATTACGCCTTATCTACTGAGGTTCTTCCTGAGTATGCTGGAGATTACTTAATCGTAAGTAAAAATAAAGATGCTGATAATTCATTCCAAGAAACAGAATCATATAAAAACATTCCAGCTGTGAAAAATAATAGAGCATATGAAGTCAATATGATGGAATTCTACTTTAATGATCCACTTACACTAGATTTCCAATTAGATTTCTTCAAAAAAAGTTTTCTTGGTCAATAATACAACAATGAGGAATTCTTACAATAAGAATTCCTCTTCCTTTATTCTATGAAAAGAAAAGATGTGAAACTGATGACAAAAAATAATCTACGTTCCACTTCCTTTATATACAAATTTATATTAGGAATCATTGTATTTCTTCTTATTTTTATGGTTTCGATGGTATTCGGTGCTGCAGATACAACGATAAAAGATGTCTGGCTAGCACTTACTTCTTCAGCTCAAGGTGAAAAGCTCTCCCTTATTCGGGAACTTCGCCTACCACGTGAAATTGCAGCCATTTTTGTCGGGGCTGGACTCGCGGTTTCAGGTGCCATTATGCAAGGGTTAACTCGAAATCCTCTTGCTGATCCAGGTATCCTTGGACTAACAGGTGGTGCTAATGCAGCTCTTGCCATTACGATTGCATTTATTCCTTCTGCAAACTACTTTTATATCATGATTGCTTGTTTTATCGGAGCAGCAATCGGTGCCATTATGGTTTTTGGAATCGGAATGATGAAACAGGGCGGACTTTCTCCGCTTCGAATCGTACTTGCTGGTGCAGCAGTGTCCGCATTTTTAATTGCAGTTTCAGAAGGGATTGGAATTTATTTTAAGATTTCTCAAGACGTATCAATGTGGACGGCTGGAGGCGTAATTGGAACAACGTGGAGCCAATTGCAGCTCATTATTCCTGTCATTTCAATCAACATATTTATTGCTATCTTACTTTCAAAGAAGTTAACAGTCCTCAGTCTAAGTGAGGAAGTTGCGATTGGACTCGGTCAAAAAATCATTGTAATTAAAATAATCCTTTTTATTACCATCATTTTACTTGCCGGAGCTTCCGTTGCACTCGTCGGCAATATGGCATTCATCGGCCTTATGGTACCTCATATGGTACGCCCAATCGTTGGACCGGACTATCGATTTGTCATTCCGATGTCTGCGCTTGCCGGGGCTTCTTTTATGCTACTTGCAGATACAATCGGTCGTACAATGAATGCTCCATATGAAACGCCACTTGTTGCCATTGTCGCTATTGTTGGGCTGCCATTCTTCTTATTCATTGTACGTAAAGGAGGCCGAGCGTTCTCATGATTCAAACTATGATAAGAAAACAACGCCTTATTATACTTGCCTTACTCATTCTTATTATCACGACGATTACAATTAATATGGGACTCGGAGCAGCTTCTCTTTCCTATGATAGACTATTTCCAACATTGTTTGGACAAGGAACCTTTAAAGAGGAATTTGTTCTATTCTCCCTTCGGTTACCTAGAATTACGATTACACTATTAGCAGGAATGGCACTTTCGCTATCTGGAGCTATACTGCAAGGAATTACCCGAAATGATTTAGCGGAACCAGGGATTATTGGGATTAACTCAGGTGCCGGCGTTACAATTGCGATTTTCTTTTTATATTTTCCAATCGATGCAAGTTCCTTTGTCTACTTACTTCCTGTTGTCGGATTTATCGGAGCTTTTTTGACCGCTTGCCTCATCTATAGTTTTTCTTATCGAAAAACGACTGGGCTTCAGCCGATTCACTTAACATTAACAGGGATTGGATTTTCATTCGCGCTCTCAGGAACAATGATCGTCATTATTTCATCTGCCGAGCGTGTGAAAGTGGACTTTATTGCAAAGTGGATTGCTGGAAACATATGGGGAGACGATTGGGTCTTCGTATTAGCAATTCTTCCATGGTTAGCTATACTCATCCCATTCATCTTATATAAAGCAAATCGGCTTAATATCCTAGCCTTAAATGAACCAGTCGCAATCGGCGTTGGAATCGAACTCGAAAAAGAACGCCGCTCTCTTCTCCTAGCAGCTGTGGCATTGGCTGCCGCTGCCGTTTCAGTTACAGGAGGCATTGCTTTTATCGGTCTTATGGCCCCGCATATCGCAAAATCATTAGTAGGACCTAGACATCAAATGTTTGTCCCCGTAGCCATTTTAATTGGAGGCTGGCTCCTGTTATTAGCTGATACAATCGGTCGTCATATCGTCGAGCCTAGCGGAATTCCTGCAGGTATCGTTGTTGCTTTAATTGGTGCTCCTTATTTTATGTATTTACTATTAAAAAGTCCAAAGTAAATTATATAAAAATCCCCTAAGAATAAAGTGTTCTTAGGGGATTTCTTCTCTATTCATGCTTATAAACATCAATGCGTTCAACAAGATTATTAGAAAAGCTACAAGAAATCGAATAACCTTCACGATTATAAATGTGTGCCTCTTTATTCATATCCATGCCGATATCAGTATCATCTAGTTCACCAAACCATTCTTTTAACTCTCTTACAGAAATATACAGCGCGATCCAAACGGTTCTAACTTTTGATGGAAACATATTAAGATTATAATCTCCATACACGGCTGTATTAGGCGCATCACATTCTGTACATCCTGCATCTTGCCAAACATCAGGTTCTCTAAATTCTTTTTTTACTTCAGATATATCTTTTCCTATTACGTTTCATTCAAATTGTCCCAACTTACCTTCACGAAAAGCAATTTCTAACACGTTTTTCAATTCTTGTTTTGTATTTATTTGGAATTGAGAAGCTGACTTACTTACTCTTTTTATTTCGTAATGAATCTAACAAATTTGAATTTGTTATGAATGTAGTTTCCTTATTTATATACTCTATCTTCCATTAATGTTTCGTCAAAAGCTCATTCATTGCTAACCTTCCATTTTCTAATACTTTAATTTTATACGTATTGTTAAAGCTTTTAATTTTTGTTGTCCCATCACCATATGTAATTCCATATTCTTCATAAGCAGTTACTACATATTCTGCTTTGTTAATTGATTTAATACTGTTCACTTGATAGGTTAGCAACGTCTCTGAGATATTTTTATCATTTATATATTTAATATATTTTTGACTTTCTCGGTATGCTTTTCCTTGCGGATCTAAAAAACTCTTTATGTACGAGAAGTCGTTTTCCTTAATTGCTTTCATACCAGCATCTGCATATTTCTCCATAAAAGCTCGAATTTCATCTTCTGATACTTGTTCCTTAGTAGACTCCTCTATTTTATATTTATTTTCTGAGAAGTTTTCTTTCTCCTGCCCCTTTTCAACTGATGTGATCTGCTCCTCTTGTTTCTTTTGTTCCTTTTTCAGCTCACCTTGAGATTCAAGATATAAATACATAGGAGCCTTATCTAAGTCCTCATAGAGGCTTTTCATAATTGTAGAAGCAAACGACATATCCCCATGAATAAACTGCTGGTTCATTATATTATATGTTGTAAAGAGTTTTATTGTATACTTGACCAACTGTTGCTCAGACTCTGTATATCCATGTTTCTTAGGATCAATCTCATCCGATAACAATTTCTCATAATTTCGAAAAAAACTTAAAATGAATTCATGATCTTCTCTAGAAATTGGTCCTCGTTCACTCCGAACAGGAACACCTTTTGCAATTTCATCTGTAGCGTTAGAAATAATACTTATAATCTTTTGACTCTCTCTACTAACTTTCGAACTCGTATCATGATAAAAATAATGATTATACGCTATATAGCCTCCTATCGAAATTATTATAAACAAAAATATAAATAAGCACTTTTTAAACAAAACTTCCTCCTTATCATCTACAGACTTTATTTCGTTGGTAATTACTAAAATACTCTATAATCCATTATAAAATCTATATATATTTATAAATAATTTATTTTTTTGTAAAAAAGAAACAAATTAACAACTTCAGTTGATTTCTTCTTTTTTATATTGCCTTCTTAATTATTTCTTACATAAAAATATCCATCCCCCTAAAACTATTTCTCTATAATCGCTGGTATTCCATATTCTTGATCACTTGTCATACACACTTTCTGTAACAGCGTGAGCATCCCTACTTCATCTGTAATACCTTTTGTTATGCATTCACTTCATAGCAAGCAACCTCTCCAAGTTTTGGATGATCTACTAAAACAATAATCTTGCTAGATTTATGAAGCATCGCTTAGTACCCTTCATTGATTGCTTTATCTGTCAATCCTTCATGAAAACTTAATGCTTTACTTGAAATAAACACTTTATTAATTGCATATAAAATGTTTATGATGATCTGTAAATGGCTCAGAATGCACAGGATCCTCTATTATCTCACACAACTCAGGATTCATATAACGTTTGACAAGTTCCTTCTTATTTTTATGATTCATAACCACATCAGATGTTAACAATAGCGTATTTACTATAAAAGTCGTTATATCTTCTGTAAGGTTAGGAAACATTTGATGTTGAATCAAAGCTGTTCGCAAAATAGTATGATTAGATAAATCTTCCTCCACACAAAAATGGCGTGAAATTTCAAACAATATTCAAATTCTAATTAAGGTTATTTTTCATTCTTTTTACTATAATAGAGTTAAAGGAAGAATTCGATTTTACTACTATCATAGTTACGTTAAGAGAAAGAACTTTATATTCCAAAAGTAATTGATAATTAATTTCAATAAAGTTGTACATTTCTCTTGACAAAATAACAGCTTTTATATGATAATTAATATCGAATTAGAATTATTATTGTTAATTAAAAACTTTATTTTCTGAGCACACTAGTTTATGTTGCTCAAAACTTATAATTAGGAGGAAATGTTATATGTTATTAATCGGCACAGAAGTAAAACCGTTTAAAGCAAATGCTTATCATAATGGAGAATTCATCCAAGTTACTGACGAAAGTTTAAAAGGAAAATGGAGCGTAGTTTGCTTCTACCCAGCAGACTTCACATTCGTTTGCCCAACTGAACTTGAAGACTTACAAGACCAATATGCAGCTCTTAAAGAACTAGGTGTTGAAGTATACTCTGTATCTACAGATACTCACTTCACACATAAAGCATGGCATGATAGCTCAGAAGCTATTGGTAAAATCGAATACATTATGATTGGTGACCCAACTCGCACAATCACTAGCAACTTCGACGTATTAGTTGAAGAAGAAGGACACGCAGCTCGCGCTACATTCATCATCGATCCAGATGGCATTATCCAATCTGTAGAAATCAATGCTGACGGTATTGGTCGCGATGCAAGCATCCTTATTAACAAAATTAAAGCAGCACAATACGTTCGTAACAACCCAGGCGAAGTTTGCCCAGCAAAATGGAAAGAAGGCTCTGAAACACTTAAACCAAGCCTTGACCTTGTAGGTAAAATCTAAGGAGAGCGATCAAAATGATACTAGATGCAGATATAAAAGCACAACTATCCCAATACCTTCAATTAATGGAAAACGACATCTTACTTAAAGTTAGCACAGGAGACGATGATGTTTCTAAAGATATGTTAGCTCTAGTTGATGAATTAACTGCTATGTCATCTAAGATTAAAGTAGAAAAAGCACAACTTGAGAGAACACCAAGCTTTAGTGTAAATCGTATCGGCGAAGAAACTGGCGTAACTTTCGCTGGTATTCCTTTAGGACACGAATTTACTTCATTAGTGTTAGCATTACTTCAAGTAAGTGGACGTGCTCCAAAAGTTGAACAAAAAGTAATCGATCAAATAAAAAATATTCAAGGTGAATATCATTTTGAATCTTATATCAGCTTAAGCTGTCACAACTGTCCTGATGTTGTTCAAGCTCTTAACGTAATGAGCGTTCTAAACCCTAGTATTACACATACTATGATTGACGGCGCTGCATTCAAAGAAGAAGTAGAAAGCAAAGATATCATGGCAGTACCAACTGTTTACTTAAATGGCGAATCTTTCGGAAGCGGTCGTATGACACTTGAAGAAATTTTAGCTAAAATGGGTAACGGTCCTGATGCATCAGAATTCTCTGATAAAGATCCATACGATGTTCTTGTTGTTGGCGGTGGCCCAGCTGGTGCAAGTGCAGCAATTTATGCAGCACGTAAAGGCATCCGCACAGGTATCGTTGCGGAACGCTTCGGCGGTCAAGTAATGGATACACTAGGCATTGAAAACTTCATCAGCGTAAAACGCACTGAAGGTCCTAAGCTAGTAGCAAGCCTTGAAGAGCACGTAAAAGATTACGATATCGATGTAATGAAATTACAACGTGCAAAACGCCTAGAGAAGAAAGAACTTATTGAAGTGGAACTTGAAAATGGTGCCGTTCTAAAAAGTAAGAGCGTAATCATTTCAACAGGTGCTCGCTGGCGCAATGTTGGCGTACCAGGTGAAGCTGAGTTCAAAAACAAAGGTGTAGCATACTGCCCTCACTGTGACGGTCCACTATTTGCTGGAAAACACGTAGCAGTTATCGGCGGCGGTAACTCTGGTATTGAAGCAGCAATCGACTTAGCAGGTATCGTAAAACACGTAACTGTTCTTGAATTCATGCCAGAATTAAAAGCTGATGCTGTCTTGCAAGAACGTCTTTACAGCTTACCTAACGTAACTGTTCTGAAAAACGTTCAAACAAAAGAAATTACTGGTACTGACACAGTAAACGGTATTTCTTACATCGATCGCGAAACAGAAGAAGTTCATCATATCGAACTTCAAGGTGTATTCGTTCAAATCGGTCTTGTACCAAACACAGACTGGTTAGGAGACACTGTTGAACGTGTTCGCGGTGAAATCGTAATTGATAAACACGGTGCTACAAACGTACCAGGAGTGTTTGCTGCAGGTGACTGTACAAATAATCCGTACAAACAAATTATTATTTCTATGGGTTCAGGAGCAAATGCAGCTTTAGGTGCATTTGATTACTTAATCCGTAACTAATCAAGTTTTTTACAAAAGCAGGTGCATTTGGCACCTGCTTTCTTTATCATGCTAATCTATAAACTAAAAACCTCTCATTCCCATTCTTCTCGTAAGCTCCCGGTAACCTCACTTCCATCTTCAGCTCAAATGCGGTCTGATTCTCTAGGAAAAAGATATAATCCTCGGACGGATAATATAAAATAATATCTATGCTTCTCTCTACTTCCTCCACCGAAAGTAATATGTTATTTACGACATTCATAAATACTTGTACCGAAAACGGGTTAAAGAAATAAAAGCGATTATCACGCGGATTAATTACATATTCTTGTGCTAGGCAACATTGAAACTCAATTTTATTCTTACTATTCTTCGATTTTTTTGCATAACGCTCACGATTTTCCATTGCCTCTTTATAGAACTCTTCATTCATTTCAATTCCAACTGCCGAAGCACCGCACTTATGATGCATATAAAAATTCAATCGACCTTTCCCACATCCAAAGTCTACAATTCGGTCACTACTTTTTATTTCATATTGTTTTAACAATTCCTCTAGCCCGCTATATGGTGTTGGTTCATAGCGATGATAATGTAAAGATTTATTGAATCCTTTTTGCTCTCCTACTGTTTTTATATTGAATACCGCATCATAATATTGTTCGTTCATTAATCTTCTCCTATCAAGAAATGGTACTTATTATTATACACCATGTACCGGAGAGGTTTTTTTCATCAAATTAAATAGCACGTGAAATGATATGGACGCTTCGAAAAATCATAACAAAAAACAGGAGCTTTCTAGCCTCTGTCTTTCAACACTTTCAATACTGTTTGCTTCAATATTTCTACCCCATCCATTATACAACTATGGTCAAATCTCATATATGGATGGGGTAATCCGGATGGTAGATTTGCTCCTAGTCCCAGCATAACAGCTTTTATTTTTATTATGAATTTAAGCTACCATTAGTATTAGAAGTGTGTTATATGTTAGCCATTCACTAAGCTTTTCAAACTCGCATAATCTTATATGTTAAGTTGTATTATCAGTGCCCTTTAAACTAACAGATAACTAATTGTTTTGTGATATAAAACCCAAAATAGTTTTTGGCTTGGTCAAGATACATTTGTATATACTAATATTCGGAATTTGCTAATGATGAGGTTTGTATGAGCGCAGATTTTCTCCACGGTTTTGTACTATTTCTGATAAAATCTGTGTTACGAGTGCCATCGGTGGAGAAAACGGTTTCACTTTTGAAAAATTATGTATATATTCTCATTTTTTCTAGTTTTGTTCCTTTTTAAAAGAGTACACTCATAGAGGTAAAGAGAGTTAGGAACCTCCAAACCATCTGCTTGAGAGAGCTTATCTTCCGGCTATCCATAAAATCAGTTGGAATAGGTACTTTCATCCAGTTTCTTTTGATACAAGAACGAATGTTTTATGGTAGTGATGCTGAACAACTACCTTTGCACGGTAGACCGCCTTAAATTAAAAGAAGCGGAGCTCTTTATGTACTGGAATTTGCGTCTCTTTTCTTGCAACCTTCTTAAAAGAGATTAAGCTTCGAATATACATAAGATATTCGGATAATCACTTGTTTATTTTTTGATAAAATAGAATTTTTTTACAATTATTAAAAATTAAGTGTATAATCGAAGTGATAAATAATAAAAGGAGCGTTGATCAAATGGCAAATACACCAAAAAAAGAACATCCTAATCGAAGACGAGATTGGATGCTTACCCTTGGAGCCTTTCTTGTTTTACAATTAATCTTTATCGTCTGTGATAGTTTTTCATGGTCACCAAACTTTAAAGAAGGAGGAGCATTATTTAAAAAAATCTCCAATTCGAAGTTCTTTACGGAATGGTTCACCCCGTATAAAACTTCACAATTCAACATATTCACAGCATTTTTTGCTATTACATTGCTCCCACATGCATTAATAAGTGCAATAAAAGACTCCTTTTCTAAAAACTGAATCAATACATATACTCACCTCTTGTAAATGTTTTTTTGAAAGAGAAAGAGCTTTTATAACTGATTAACTAAATTATACAATTTCCTTAAAATCAGAATACATGCTTTTTACAAATATATTTGAGCTTTAAAAGGACTCCTCACAAAGCACCTTTAAATCCCCCCACAAAGAAAATAAATTTACTCCGTGTGGGGATGCTTTCTATTTTTTTCTACGTTTGTCAAGAAACTCCACCCATTATTAAGCTTCTTTCTCAAGCCAAGCCACACACTCCACATATCCAAAGCGTATACGGAAGTATAATGAGATGTTTGTGAGTCCAGTTATAAGAGAAGAAGTAACTACAAATTAAAACTATATTACGATAGTAACCATTCCAACGATGCCACTACTAAACCGTCATCTTCCAACTTGATAACGCTAACCAGTTTTCCATTTCCTTATAATTAGGCATGATCTTCCCAACAAGACGCCAAAAGGATCGATCATGATTTAAATAGACCATATGGCACATTTCGTGAACAACTACATAATCAATTACTCGCTGCGGTGCCATCGCTAGCTTCCAATTGAATGTTAGCTGTAAATTTGAATCACACGTTCCCCACGTACGACTACTATCTGTAATACGAATAGAACGCGGTTTTATTTTGAAATTAATTTGATGCGCTTTAATACTCTTCTCTACTAACGCCTTACACTGCTGATAATAAAATCGTTTTAAAGCTTGTTGTATTTTCTCATCCTTAAGCTCTTTCACATAAATATGCAGCTTATCTCCTTCAAATATTGCGTTATCTTGCTCAATGCTTGTATCTTGGGAAATCTGTATCGGATACGTACTCCCTAAATACAAAAATCCCGCTCCTTGATCATAAGTCTTTTCCTGTGGGCCACGTACTCGCTCCAGCATTTCCTTACGTGTTTTCTGAATCCAATCCCATTTCTCCTCTAGCAACTGGACTAAGTATTCAACAGGTGTCCCTTTTGGAGCTTGCACTTCCACATTACCGTACGAGTCTACAAAAAGACGCACAGACTTTTTCTTCTTATAAGTTATATAAAAATGAATTGTCTCACCTAAATATATATGTACCATTTCATCACCTAGCATATTATTTTACAAATAAAAAAGAGTAGGACACAACCATCCTACTCTACCTATTATATCATTTACCACTTTAACAGACTCATTATCCTCTATACTTTACAGCTAATCCCTTAATGAAATTCCTTGCGTATCTATCCCCACACTCTTTGTAATTCTTATGGCCTTTCTTTCTTAATAGAGCGCCTAACTCTCCTTTTGTCACCTTAACTCCTACACTGTCTAATATATCAAGCACATCCTCACTCGTTAAAGATAATGCTATTTTCATTTTCTTTAGAAGAAGGTTATTGGCACTTTCATTCCCCTGTAAAGGTACCGGTTGTCCTGGTTTCGAATCTTGCTTTCCTCTTTTTAAAGTAATAAATCCATTTAAAAATGACTCTAACATCATAATATCGCATGTTAGTACGTAATCATTTTCAACTACATCCGCACTTTCAGCTTCATGTTGGGGACTTTTCTTTACTTTTGTAAGCATATCAACTACTTCTTCTTTCGTTACTTCAATGCCACCAAGTTTAAATATTTCCACCATATCTGTATCTTTTATATCCATAGCATATCTTACTCTTTTTAATATATCGTTGTTGCTCATTGCCATTGTTATTCCTCCTGAAATGTTGCTTATTTGTACAGCAGTTAAAGTGTATTCTCTAACATACTCTAAACTCTCGTGTTACATATAATCGTATTATCAAAAATCACTCTTCAGATTATATCTCCGTCACTTTTAAACGAATGTCTGCCAAATGAATACTTTCACATTTTAAAGCCGCATTTTTAGACTTTTTATCCCGAATAAAGTTTTACTTTATAATAATATTCTCAAATATTTTTCGAAGTTAACTCCTTCTACTTCAGAAATTTGCTCCAAAAAGGTATCATGAATGGCTGCTGTTAGAAATGCTTCTGCGAGATGCACAGATTTTTCTAGACTCTCTCCTCGCATCATGCTTCCCATTATGACAGAAGCAAATAAATCACCCGTACCAGAATAACTTTTACCATTATACGGAATAGTGCTATAAAAAGTTTTATTCCCATCCAAATACATATTTCCGATAAACTGCTTATCTGGATCTGCTGACGGTGGATTCACACCAGTTATGATCACCTTAGCATCCGTTTCTTGCTGCAACGTTTTTCCTGCTTCTTCTAATGCTTCGATAAAATCCCTTTCATTTAAATAGCTATATAGTTTTTCATAAGATAATCCGGTTAATAGACAGCACTCCGTTACATTTGGTGTAATCACATCTGCACATTTCACAAGTTCTCTCATGCGCACTAGCAATTCTTCTGTAAAAAGTTTATAAGCCTCACCTATATCCCCCATCACAGGATCCACAAGCAAGGTGGTTTCTTTTGTATGAAATGTATCTAAAAAATGAAAAATATTATCAATCTGTTCTCGGCCAGTTACAAATCCGGTATAAATTCCGTCAAAGGTTACCTGAAGCTTGCTCCATTCCTCTTCGAAATATTTCATTTTAGATGTAAAATCTTCACAAAAAAAACTTGGATAACCTGTTTGTGCAGACAATATAGCAGTTGGTAAAGGACATGCCTGTACCCCCATTACCGAAAGAACCGGAATCGCAGCGGTTAATGAACATTTTCCAAAAGATGATAAATCCTGTATTACAGCGACTTTTTTCATAATAACCTCCATAAGATTTATCCCACTTAATCTTTATTCATATTATCACAAATAAAAAATAGGAAAACTAAACCATTTATCATTCAACTAAGTTAAATGGCTTGCTAACACTAAAAAACTCGCGCCTTCAATTCTACATTCACTAGTAGAAAACATCACTTATGATATCGCTTGAAAATATTCAGATTCAATATAGTTTCGTTAATCCTTTTCAAAAAACTAAAAAAAGCAGTGCCCCCTTGTCAGAGAGCAGGCTGCTTGATTTTAAAATAAGCACCGCTACACACTCCCTATATACAGAGTGTATGTGACAACACAAAGGTGCTGGTAGGTTTATTACATTCTTCAGACCTGTTTCTTTCAGAAAACAAACTTTATCAAAAAAAAGTTGCTGGCTGCAAAAAAACTTGAAACTGAATAAAATACGTACACATGAGTTGACGTAATTCATTTTTTCTCTAACTTTTTTGAGAGTTACATCATTTCACTGTCCACGTCTTTTTCAAAGTTATCAAGTAATGCACGCACTTCATCTGTTGATTTCGTGCTCATCAATTGATTTCTTAATTCAGCAGCTCCATGGAATCCTTTTACATAAATTTTGAAAAAGCGATGAAGCCCGGTGATGGAACGTGGTAGTACTTCTGCATATTGATCTTGAAGGTCAAGTTGTAGTCTTAAAAGATCAAGGTGTTCTTTACTGCTATGCTCTTTTGGCTCTTTTTCAAACGCAAACGGATTTTTAAAGATACCTCGTCCGATCATCACGCCATCAATGCCATATTTTTCAGCAAGCTGTAGCCCGGTTTGACGGTCAGGAATGTCTCCATTGATTGTTAGGAGCGTATTTGGTGCGATACGGTCACGTAATTTTTTGATTTCTGGAATTAACTCCCAATGCGCAGCCACTTGGCTCATTTCTTCTCTTGTGCGTAAATGAATAGAAAGGTTCGCAATATCCTGTTTGAAAATATGCGTTAACCACTCCTCCCACTCATTTACCTCTTTAAAGCCAAGTCGTGTTTTTACGCTGACAGGCAGTCCGCCCGCTTTTGCTGCTTGAATAAGTTCTGCCGCAACGTCTGGACGCAGAATAAGGCCACTACCTTTTCCTCTCGAAGCCACATTCGGTACAGGACAGCCCATATTAATATCAATTCCTTTAAACCCTAGCTCTGCCATGCCAATACTCATCTGACGGAAATATTCGGGATTATCTCCCCAAATATGCGCCACTATCGGCTGTTCATCTTCTGTAAAAATTAAACGGCCACGCACACTTTTCATACCCTCTGGATGACAATAGCTATCCGAGTTTGTAAACTCCGTGAAAAATACATCCGGCCGACCGGCTTCACTGACTACGTGACGAAAAACAACATCTGTCACATCTTCCATTGGTGCAAGTACAAAAAATGGTCGTGGTAAATCACGCCAAAAATTATCTATCATGTCAAACTCAAATCCTCTCAATTAAAAAATCTACAGTACATTTGAACATTTATCATTTGTAAAAATCAGCAATATTTATTTTAACTAAAATTATTTCTAAATGGTATTTTTATAAACCAAAAAGCAGATGGTATAGATTTTTTCTATATCAACTGCTTTTCTATTATACCAACTTCAGCCAAGCTACACACTCCACATGAGTCGTATGCGGGAACATATCAACAGGCTGTACTTCCTGTGTTTTATATCCGCCTTCTTCTAGTACTTTTAAGTCACGTGCAAGTGTTGCTGGGTTACATGATACGTATACGACACGCTTTGGCTTCATGTCGATGATTGTGTTTAGTAATGCTTTATCGCATCCTTTGCGCGGCGGATCGACAACGATTGTATCAGCGATTACACCTTCTTTGTACCAGTTTGGAATGACAACTTCCGCTTCTCCAACTGCAAATTCTGCATTTGTCATATTGTTGAGTGCTGCGTTTCGTTTTGCGTCTTCGATCGCTTCTGGCACAATTTCAACGCCATATACTTTTTTCGCTTTTTGCGCTAAGAATAGAGAAATGGATCCGATTCCGCAGTACGCATCAATAACTGTTTCATTTCCGTCTAGTTGTGCATATTCTAATGCTTTATCGTATAGCACTTTCGTTTGCTCTGGGTTTACTTGATAGAACGAACGCGCTGAAATCGCAAATTGAATATCACCGATAAAATCATAAATATATTCTGATCCATATAGAACTGTTGTTGTCTCTCCAAAAATAACATTTGTACGTTTCGTGTTTACATTTTGAACAATTGATTTTACATTTGGGAATTTCGCTGTAATTTCTTCGATTATCTCCTTTTTATTTGGAAGTTCTGCCGTACGCGTAATGAAGACAAGCATAATTTCCCCTGTTACGTGTCCATATCTTGCCATTACGTGGCGAAGTGTTCCTTTATGACGTTCTTCATTGTATGCACGAATGCCATGCGTTTCACAAATGCGTTTCACTTCTTGAATTAATGTATCGTTCTCTTCTGCTTGAATTAAGCATGTTTCCATATTGATAATATCATGCGTCCCTTGACGGTAAAAACCCGCTACTAGTCCGCCTTCACGTTCTCCAATTGGCACTTGTGCTTTGTTGCGATAAACCCACGGATTTTCCATACCGAGAACAGGGTGAACTGGCACGTCATAAAGACCTCCAATACGCTGCATGACATCGCGCACTTGCTTTTGTTTCGCTGCGAGCTGTCCTTCATACGTTACGTGCTGAAGCTGACAACCACCGCATTGGTTGTAGACCGGGCACTCTGCCTCTTTACGATATGGACTTTCTGTGTAAAGCTTCATTAAACGACCGAATGCGAAATTCTTTTTTACTTTAATAATTTTAATTTGCGCTTCTTCACCTGGTAATCCGTTTTTAACGAAAATAGGATATCCGTCCACTTTCGCAACACCGGCACCGTCATGTGTTAAATCTTCAAATATTACATCTATAAACTCGTTTTTTTCAACTGGTGGCGTCATTTTATTACTCATTTTCCGACCTCTCTTTTTCATAACACTGCGTTACATTTTATCATACTTATATAGTCTTTTTCTATTGGAAGAAAAAAAGCTATTGACGACACTTCTCTATTAATGTTACGCTACTAATAATTTAATACGGACGGTGTTACCTCATATATCCTCGATAATATGGATCGAGAGTTTCTACCTGGCAACCAATAATTGCCGGACTATGGGGAAAACTAATGAATATTAGCTTATAGGAAGACTTATATTGATTAGCTTTCTCTCATAGATGAAAGTGAATCCATTATGAGTCTTTTTTTATTTTCACTTTTAAAAGGTCGGACATCTTACGTATGACATAAAACTTCTAGATCCTTTATTTATTAGTTATATAACTGATGTTTTATGTAAAAACTTTATAAGAACTTGTGAAAGGGGCAATTACATGCAATATGTAATAAGCATTATCGGCGTCCTCGCCGTGTTAGGTTTATGTTTTGCTTTGTCAAACAACAAAAGTAAAATTAACTTTCGTGCAATTGCTATTATGATTGGTTTTCAAATTTTAATCGGATGGTTTATGTTTGCCACAAAAATTGGTCAACAAATCATTATTTTAATTAGTAAGGTCTTCAATAAACTTATTAAACTTGGTACAACAGGTGTTGATTTTCTTTTCAATGGAATTCAACGAGATTTTGTCTTTTTCTTAAACGTACTATTAATTATCATCTTTTTCTCAGCACTACTTTCTATTTTTAGTTATTTAGGCGTTTTACCATTTATTGTTCGCGTTGTGGGCGGTGCTATTTCAAAAGTTACTGGTTTACCACGCGTTGAGTCCTTCCATGCAGTAAACTCTGTATTCTTCGGTTCAAGTGAAGCTTTAATCGTAATTAAAAATGACTTAAAACACTTTAATAAAAACCGTATGTTCATCATTTGTTGTTCAGCGATGAGCTCTGTTTCAGCTTCTGTTACCGCATCATACGTGATGATGCTAGATGCAAAATATGTATTAGCTGCTCTTCCATTGAACTTATTCTCAAGCTTAATTGTTTGTTCTTTATTAACACCCGTTGATACAAAACGTGAAGAAGAAACGGTTCAAAAATTTGATCGAAGCTTATTTGGTGATAGCTTCATTGGCGCAATGATTAACGGTGCGTTAGACGGTTTAAAAGTAGCTGGTATCGTTGCTGCATTAATGATTGCCTTCATTGGTGTAATGGAAGTTGTAAACTACGTAATTACCTCAGCTTCAGGTGCAATGGGATATACAATTACACTACAACAAATTTTTGGTTATATTCTAGCACCATTTGCTTTCCTAATGGGGATTCCAGCTCATGAAATTATCCCAGCTGGCGGCATTATGGGGACGAAAATCGCCTTAAATGAATTTGTAGCAATCCTTGATTTAAAAGAAATTGCGAAAACATTATCTCCACGTACAATTGGAATCGTTACAGTATTCTTAATTAGCTTCGCAAGTATTAGCCAAATTGGTGCAATCGTTGGTACCATTCGTGCTCTTTCTGAAAAACAAGGAAGTGTTGTTTCTAAATTTGGTTGGAAAATGCTATTTGCGTCAACACTTGCTTCTATTTTATCCGCTACAATCGCTGGATTATTTATTTAACAAAAAGTCTGTATGATACGAGTCGTATCATACAGACTTTTTTTATTTCGCTTACTTTAAATTTCGCTTAATTCTTATTTCCTAATATTCATTACCCTCTTAAAATGTTATAATTTGTAAAAAATATGCAATGGGGGATTATAATGAAGGCACACATTCTTTTTGATTTTTTATATGTACTGTATTTCAGTTTAAAAAGCTACTATATATTAGGAATTCCAATGTATGTATTCATTCTACCTATCCTTTTTGTAGCAGGTTATATAATCATTTCCGTTAATCAAAAAAGAAAAAGTAGGTCGATTCACAACCACTAATTTCCCTCAAATGATATGATGAACAAGGGTATAAACCCACCACTCTTATAGCGGTGGGTATTTCAATATAAATAGGCAACACACTACACAATAGAAGGTGATTGTTATGAAAAAATATGCTGCTATTGCTTTATGCACATCTGCTATTCTAGCGGGCTGTAACACTAGCAATGCAAGTAATGAACCAAAACAAGAGAAACAGGTTCAAAAGCAAGTGAAAAAACAAGACGAAGTTGTAAAACCACAAGGAAAGATTGTTTCTGATCCTATTACATATGAATCTATGAATACATCAATTCGTGTAACAGATGTAAAAGATTCTTTCACAGAAGTACAGTACAAAATTTGGCGAACAGCAGACGGGAAAGAGAGTGCAAAACCTTTCACTTCTAAAGAAAAAGACAATCAATTTGTAATTCCTTTTGATGTAAAAGAGTTTGAAGGAAAACGCGGTGAATATCAAATTGAAGCATTCGGTGTGAAAGAAGACGGAAAAAGCATCCCTCTTACACCATCTACCATTACATTCCAGCAACATATTCCTGTCCTAATGTATCACGCTATCGATGATTATCACGGTCAAGGAATTAAAGACTTATTTGTATCACCTGCTAACTTTGAAGCGCAAATGAAATATTTAAAAGACAACGGGTATACATTATTAACATTTGAACGATGGAACGAGATTAATAAAGTAAATAAACCGATATTTGTAACACTTGATGATGGGATGAAAAATAATATGAATGCATTCCGCATTCTGCAACAATTAAAGGATGATACTTTTAAACCGACTGCAACCGAATATATGATTGTTGATAATGTTGGTGTTGAAGGCGCCTTATCGGCTGATGAATTAAAAGAAATGGTGAACTCTGGTATCTTCTCTGTCCAATCTCATACAGCGACACATGCCGATCTACCAAAAATCACAAACTATGAAGAAGAGTTAAAAGGATCGAAAGAAAAGCTTGAAAAGATTACTGGAAAACCAGTTATCGCTATCGCCTATCCGTTTGGACATGTAGATGATAAAGTTGTTGCAGAAACGAAAAAATATTATCAGTTCGCTACAACAACTAAACCAGGACAATTTATTACAAAAGGTGAGGCGGACGAATTATTAAAAATGAAACGTGTTCGCGTCCATCACACAACTACGGTAGAACAATTTGCTGCTTCTATTAAATAAAGCTCAATAACAGCTGAGTTCTATTTATATTTTTGATTTTTTCCTGTATTATGTATATAATGAATATTTCGAATAAAGGAGATTATATATATGTCATTTGAACAGAACTTAGAGAAATATGCTGCACTTGCAGTAAATGTTGGCGTAAACATTCAACCTGGTCAAACGTTATCGATTAATGCCCCACTTGAAGCTGCTCCATTTGTACGTCTCGTTACAGAAAAAGCATATAAATCTGGTGCAAAGCATGTATACGTAGATTGGAATGATGAAGTGTTAACACGCTTAAAGTTTGATTTAGCTCCAGTTGAAGCGTTCTCTGAATTTCCTGCTTGGAAAGCGCGCACACGTGAAGAATTAGCAAAAGAAGGTGCGGCATTTATGTCTATTTATGCAGAGAATCCTGACTTATTAAAAGGGGTAGATGCAACAAAAATTGCAACTGCACATAAAGTTGCTGGAGAAGCGATGAAAGTATACCGCGATTATGTACAAGCTGATAAAGTCAGCTGGTGCGTCATCTCTGTTCCTACAAAAGAATGGGCTGCAAAAGTATTCCCAGATGTATCGCCAGAACAACAAGAAGAAAAGCTGTGGAATGCTATTTTCCAAGCGACTCGTATAACTCTAGAAAATCCAGTTGAAGCATGGAAAAAGCATGATGAAACGTTACATAAAAAAGTCGACTACTTAAATGAAAAACATTACAAAGCACTTCACTACACAGGCCCTGGAACAGATTTAACAATTGAGCTTCCAGAGAAACACGTTTGGGCTGGCGCTGGTAGCTTAAATGAAAAAAATGTACCGTTTATGGCTAATATTCCAACAGAAGAAGTCTTTACTATGCCGTTAAAGACAGGTGTGAACGGCTATGTTTCGAGCACAAAACCATTCGTGTTTTCCGGAAATATTATTGACAACTTTACACTTACTTTTGAAAATGGTCGCATCATTGACTATAAAGCAGACGTTGGCGAAGAAGCGTTAAAACATTTAATCGAAACAGATGAAGGTTCTCACTTCTTAGGAGAAGTTGCCTTAGTGCCGCATGATTCACCGATTTCAAATACAAATATTCTATTCTACAATACGCTATTTGATGAAAATGCATCTTGTCATTTAGCAATTGGAAATGCTTATGCATTTAACTTAGAGGGCGGAAAAACAATGACGAAAGAGGAGCTTGCAGCAAACGGAGCAAATGCTAGCATTACACACGAAGACTTCATGATTGGTTCAGCTGAGCTTGATATCGACGGTATTACAGCTGACGGGAAACATGAGCCTATCTTCCGTAAAGGGAATTGGGCGTTTTAATAAAGAACAAAAAGCTGTCTTCTAAAAATTAGAAGACAGCTTTTATGTTGCTGATGAAACTTTTAATCCGATTACACCTAATACAATGAACAAAATACAAAACGCTTGAAACAAGCTAATATGTTCTTTAAAAAAGTAAACGCTAATGATTGTAATACATAATGTGCCTAAACCGGACCAGATCGCATAAGCAATACTTAGATGAATCTTTTTTACGACAATGGCAAAAACGCTAAAACAAATGCCATAGCATACAAAAATGAATACACTTGGAACAAACTTCGTTAAACCATTTGATAACTTCATTGCGACCGTTCCAGCGATTTCAAATATAATTGTTACGAGTAGTAATAACCAATATATCATCTAGAACCCCACATCTTTTTGTTAAATGATAGAGATTCTAGTATATATTTTTATCTTCTCCTAAACAAGATTGTTCGCATTATAATCCTAATGAAATATATTTAATTTCTAAATACTCTTCGATTCCAAAGTGACCGCCTTCACGACCAATCCCGCTTTCTTTAAATCCACCAAACGGAGCTTGCGCAACAGATGGAAGTCCATCATTTAAACCGATAATTCCATATTCTAATGCTTCACTAATTTGGAATGCTTGGGTAATATCTTTTGTAAATATATATGCCGCTAAACCATACGGTGTATTATTCGCACGTTCAATCACTTCTTCTACCGTTTTAAACTTCGCAACTGGCGCTACTGGACCAAATGTTTCTTCTGTCATACATAGCATCGTATCATCTGCGCCGCCAATAACAGTTGGTTCAATGAAGTGACCATTTAATTCTGTAACCGTTTGGCCTCCATATAATATTTCGCCGCCTTTTTTCACTGCATCTTCAATATGCTCTTGTACTTTTTCTACTGCATTTGCATCGATAAGCGGTCCTACAGTTGTCCCTTCTCCAAAGCCATCTCCAACTTTTAGCTGTGCAACTGCGTTTTTGAATTTCGCTGCAAATTCTTCATATACTGCTTCCTGTACAAAAACGCGGTTTGTACAGATACATGTTTGTCCAGCATTACGGAATTTCGACCCAATTACCGCTTCGACAGCTTTATCTAAATCCGCATCATTCATAACGATAAATGGAGCGTGTCCTCCTAGTTCAAGTGACACTTTCTTCATCGTTTTCGCAGCGCTAGACATTAATTCTTTTCCAATTTCCGTTGATCCTGTAAAGGAAACCTTTCTTACGCGGCCATCTTCCATCCAAGTATCAGCAATCGCTTTAGCACTACCTGTTACAATATTTAAAACACCTTTTGGAATATCAGCTTCATGTGCTAATTCCGCTAATTTCAGCGCTGTTAACGGGGTTTGACTAGCAGGTTTTACAACTGCTGTACAGCCTGCAGCAAGTGCTGGTGCCACTTTTCTTGTAATCATTGCCGCTGGGAAGTTCCATGGTGTAATGGCTGCAATAACCCCAACAGGTTGTTTCGTTACTAAAATGCGTTTATTCGGATGAGAAGCTGGAATCATTTCACCGTATACACGTTTTCCTTCTTCTGCATACCACTCTACAAAGCTATTCGCATAATTTACTTCTCCAAGTGCCTCAGGAAACGGCTTTCCTTGTTCTTTCGTCATAATAGCAGCAATTTCTTCTTTATTTTCATCAATGAGTGTAAACCACTTTCTTAATTTCTCCGCCCGCTCAGCCGCTGTTAATTTCGACCAAGATTTAAAAGCCTCATGCGCAGCATCAACTGCTTGCTTCGCCTCTGTCACTCCACCTTTCGGAACAGTGGCAAATACTTCTTGTGTTGCTGGATTATTAATTTCAATTTGTTCCTCTAATTGAATCCATTCACCATTTATATACATTGCTTTTTGATCTAAATTTGCATATGTCGCTTTCTTATCCAAAATTCTCTTCCTCCTCTATACTTTCCTGTTTTAAAGTGTTTCTTTCATACTTACCGAGAAGCATTCTACTAAAGAAATAACCTCCAAAAATTACCCAGCCTAGTACCATTAACCATTCATATGGCCAAATTAGCGCCGCTGGCATGCCCGGCATATATAATACAATAAAGCCAATACTTAATATAATTGCAATACTTCCAACTATTCTTCCATTCTTTACTTGAAATGGCCGCTTCATCTTCGGTGCTCTTTTTCGCAATATGAAAAAGGATAGACTGACTAATAAGTAAGAAACAACAATGCCAAGTCCACCTGCATCTACAATCCAAACAAGTGCTGGTCTTCCTAATAATGGTGCAAAAAAAGATAGCATCCCTAAAAATATGATAGAATGAGAAGGTGTGTTATATTTTGGATGCACTTTTCCAAACCACGCTGGTATCATTCCTTCTTTCGACATTGCATATAATACACGACTGCCTCCAATGATGAAAGCATTCCAACTCGTAATAATACCAGCTAAGCCACCAAAAATTAAGATATTCGCAAATATTTTAGAACCGAACACTGCTCCCATAGCATCTGCTGTTGCTAATTTTGTTTGAAGAAGATCTTTTTGATTTAACGCCATCGATACACCTAATGCTATGAAAAGATAGAAAACCACGGCACAAATGACAGAAAAGATTAAAACTTTCCCAATTTCTTTAAATGGAAGATTTACTTCTTCAGCAACTTGCGGAATTACATCGAATCCAACAAATAAAAATGGAACCATAATAAGAACGGCCATCACTCCGCCTGTACCATTTATAAAAAACGGTTCTAAATTTTTTGTATCGCCGTTGAAACCAGCGCCAAAAACGAGCATAATTCCTATGGCTACAATAAAGATGGTAAATATACTTTGAAACACGGCTGCTGTCTTTACACCAAAATAATTGATAATTGTAATGAAAAGGGCACCACCCATTCCAATCATCGCCCATGTCAAGTATACATCCCAACCAGCAATCGTCCATAAATAAATGCTTTTGAGGTAATACATAATCTACCACTGTCGGTAATGCAACAGCTTCAAAGGTAACGACAGATACATATCCTAGTATGATTGCCCATGATGCAACAAAAGCCGCCTTCTTTCCAAATGCCTTACTTACGTACATACAATAAACCACCGCCTGTTTCCGGCATCGCGGAAGCAAGTTCAGCGTATGTTAATCCAACGAAAATAACAAGTAATCCCCCAATAATAAAGGCAATTACAGCTCCCATTGAACCAGCAGATGTAACCCGGGTCTCCCGATACAACCCAGCCCCATCCAAGCATTGCACCGATCGCGAGAAAAAGAACATCAAAACGTGATAACACCTTTTTAAGTTTCTTCTTCTCTCCCAACTACAAATTCCCCTCCTATAAACTTCTTAATTTTCCGAGTAGCTGCCGATTGACTTATTTTCAAGAACTCTGCTACTTTATAGCTTGATCCATATGTTTTATATGCTTTTAAAATAATATTCCGCTCTACTTCCTCCAACATTTGGTAGAGGCTTTGACCGGATTGTTCAATCGTTACTTCTTGCATAGATACTGGTAAATCTTCTATCGTAACAACATCATCAGCAGTAATAACGAGCCGCTCCATTACATTCTCAATTTCACGATTATTCCCTTCCCAAGGATATCCTACAAACATTTGTAATGTACTAGGGGCTAATTTTACATTTCGCCCATACTTTTCATTAAAGTGTTGTAAATAATGATAAACTAATGGCAAAATGTCCTCTGTTCTTTCACGAAGCGGCGGAATTTGAATCGGTATGACATTTAGGCGGTAAAACAAGTCTTTTCGAAATGTCCCTTGTTTCACCATTTCTGCTAAATTTCTATTCGTCGCTGCTACAATACGAACATCTACCTTTTTTAATTCTCTCCCCCCTACTGGACGGAATGTTTTTTCCTGTAACACTTGTAATAATTTCGCTTGCATTTCTAGCGGCATTTCTCCTATTTCATCTAAAAAGAGCGTTCCTTTATGCGCTAGTTCTAATATCCCTTTCTTCCCTTCACGATTGGCACCTGTAAAGGACCCTCCAGCATATCCAAATAGCTCTGATTCAATAAGATTTGTTGGCAATGTTGCACAGTTCATTTCATAGAACATTTCATTTTTTCGATGACTGATTTCATGTAAATGACGTACTAATCTACTCTTTCCTACACCAGTCTCACCTAAAATGAGGACTGTACTATCTACCATAGATATTTTTTTGATAGTTTTGACTATTTCCTGCATAGCTACACTTTTAAAAATAAGCCCTTCGTGTTCATATGTTTCTCGTAATTCTCTTTTATATGTCTTTAATTGGTGATCCATCTCCTCTACCTTTTTCCGTAATTGATAGAGTTCAGTAAGATCACGAGAATAACTAATGACTCTGCGTAAATTTCCCTCTGCATCAAACACAGGTCTTGTACGAACATGTAAATACTCGCCTGATTTTGTTGTCTGAACAAGTTCAATTGGTTTCTTCTTCTCAATGACTTCTAATGTTGCAGATGGATAAAAAATCCCTTCTTTTTGCAAATCTTTCACATGCTTCCCAATCAATTCTTTCGCGGACAATTGATAGTGCCTTTCACATGTACTATTGACACGTACAACAATCCCTTTCTCATCTGTAACAAAGATTTCGTCAAATGCATATTCAAATACATCTTTTAAATCCATATACGCTCTTTCCTTTTCTGCAACCATTCTAGCCACTCCTCAAAGTCAATCCCTTACTCCAATTATTTACTTCTTACATTCCATTATAAATCTAAATCTCAATTTAAGGGAATTTTCTGTATTTTTAAGAGGATAAACGAGAATAATTGCAAATGTGTTATGCATCTACTCTTTATACACGAGTTATATTTGCTTGTTGATAACAGGCTTGTAAAGATTCTTCAATAATGGTAAGCCCTTCTTTCAATTGCTCATCTGTAATAACAAGCGGCATAAGAACACGAATAACATTTCCGTAAGTTCCTGCTGATAATAAAAGCAAGCCGCGGTTATTCGCTTCGGCACATAAGTTTGCAGTTAAAGCTTTATCCGGCTCTTTCGTACTGCGATCTTTCACAAGTTCAAATGCACACATTGCCCCTAATCCACGAACATGACCAATACAATGATATTTCTTCTTCATCTCTTCAAATCGATCCATTACAATTTTTCCGATATATATAGCTCGATCATTTAATTTTTCTTTCTCAATAATATCTAAAACAGCTAATGCCGCTACGCAGCCAAGTGGACTTCCCGCATACGTTCCTCCAAGCTCGCCTGGCGCTGCTTCATTCATTATCTCCTTACGACCAATAACTCCACTAATTGGTACTCCAGCCCCTAACGATTTAGAAACCGTAATTAAGTCTGGTACAACATCGTAATGATCAATTGCAAAATATTTTCCTGTCCGGCTAAAACCTGTTTGAATTTCATCAGCTACAAATAAAATACCATGTTCCGAGCAAAGACGGCGTACTTCTTGAACAAACTTTTTACTTGGCACGATAAAACCACCCTCACCTTGAACAGGTTCCATTACAACAGCAGCTATGCTTTCTGGAGCTACTTCTGATAGGAAGAAGTTCTTAAATTCCTCAATCATAAAGTCATCATATTGTTCATCTGTCAAACCTTCTGGACGGCGATACTCATATGGAAACGGCGCTTTATATACTTCAGGGGCAAATGGTCCAAAACCAAATTTATAAGGTTTCACTTTACTTGTCATCGTCATCGTCATTAATGTGCGACCATGAAACCCTTTTGAAAATGCAATAATACCGGATCTTCTCGTATATTTACGAGCAATCTTCACCGCATTTTCAACTGCTTCCGCACCGCTATTTAAAAATAATACTTGCTTATCAAAATTCCCTGGTGCTAATCTAGCTAATTTCTCTGCTAACTCAATATACGGTTCATACATCATAACATTAAAGCCAGTATGAATATATTGATCTACTTGTTTATGAAGTGCTTCTGTTACTGCCGGATGACAATGTCCTACATTAATCGTTCCAATCGCACCTGCAAAATCGATGAATTGGTTTCCATCGACATCTGTTACAAGTGCTCCAGCTGCTGATTGTACAAATGTTGAAATCCCATTACTCACACCTCTTGGTATAATATTTTGACGACGTTCTAATAGAGAAGCGGCCTTTGGTCCTGGAATTTGCTCATTTACTTTTGCATATTTTTTTATACTCATCGTTTTTCCCATCCTTTTCTATACAATGTTTTTTCTTATATTTATTGCAAAATGTATGCCAACTTATGAACCTAGCATTCTTCCGTTTTTCTTTATATTTCGACACAAAAAAATAAGTCTATAACGACTTATTTCAAGTCATTATAGACTTATTTTATTTACCTATTAGGCTTTACTTGTTCAAAAAGAAGTGTACCAGAACTTGAAATCAGATCTCCTACCGAATCCAATATAAGATCTGCAAGCGGTGCTAATGTTTGATAATCCCCAGTCCCAGATAGCACACCGATTGCATAACAATCCCCACTATTTCTCGCTAAATGTAAATCTGTTGGTGTATCTCCAATAACAGCAACTTCCGACGGTATGAGTTGGAACCTTTCGCAAATGAATTCTATAATTTTCTTATCTGGCTTTTGTGCTGAGAAAGTGTCAGAAGTAATTATACAATCAAAGAAAGATTCCAATTGATATTGCTTCAAGAATAATTCTGTAGGCGCTAAATCATCAGCTGTTACAACGCCTAAAATAAAATCTCTATCTTTCAATGCTTGTAAAACTTCCGGAATATTCGCTGTCATTTTCATATGAGAGCGGTGGTCATACATAAGAGTAAATAATTGCTGACTCACCCACTGATGCATATTCTCTTCTCTTTCTGATGGAATATATTCACAAAATACTTTTGCTACATCACGACTTGTTCCAGCTGCTAAGGCACTCTCAGGATGAACAAAATTTTCTTCTACACCTATTTCATGTAAAAGCGTTTGTTGCAAAGATTGTGGTAAATTATATACCTTTATAAGTTGAGCGACAAGTTCTTCGGCTACTTTTACCCAAATGGAATGGAAATCCATTAATGTACCATCTTTATCAAATAATATTGCTTTTATCTTCTCCATAACACCCCACCTTTCACTTCTTCTCTCTCCCATTGTAACAAGGAAATATGGATAAAAAATGAATATATTGTAAATATGCCATAAAAAACAAACAAACTTCCAATTTACAATCCAAATCGAATCATTTGACTATCATTTTGGAAAGGCGTAGAATTACTTTCATCGTAATTAGCTAATTATTTAACTTTATTAACTATCATGATAGTTTCCTACAATTTTTATATTATTATAGGAGATGTTTATATGGTTGAAGAAATGTTTTATCGAAAAATATTAGAAAATCTCTTTTCAGACCCTATTGAAGTGACGCTTTGGGATGGAAAAACAGTTCAATATGGTGAAGGAGAACCTCTATTTCAAATTACATTCCATAAACCACTTTCCAAAAAAGAACTTGCCAAAGACCCATCTATCGCATTCGGCGAAGCTTATATGAATGGAGATATTGAATTAAAGGGTGATCTTGAAAAAGCAATTGAGTCCATTTACAAAAGTCAAGAAAGCTTTTTAGGAAATAGTAAGCTACAATATTTCACAAGTAAATGGAATTTTTCAAAGAAGAAAAATAAAGAAGACATTACTCATCACTATGATATTGGAAACGACTTTTATAAACTATGGCTTGATGACACAATGACATATTCTTGTGCTTATTTTCAGCATCCTGATGACACCTTAACAACAGCTCAACATAATAAAGTAAATCACATTCTAAAAAAATTAAATCTTCGTAAAGGAGATACTTTATTAGATATCGGATGCGGATGGGGAGAACTGATTACAGCAGCCGCGAAGCAATACGGCGTGAAGGCAATGGGCGTAACATTAAGTGAAGAACAGTACGCAAAAACGACTGAAAGAATTGAGCAAGAAGGCCTTACTGATTTAGTGGAAGTTGCCTTACTTGATTATCGTGACATTAAAAATCGCAAGTTCGACAAAGTTGTAAGTGTTGGTATGATTGAACATGTGGGAAAAGATCGTATTACTGAATATTTTCAGACAGTAAATCGTCTATTAGCAGACGGTGGTGTTTCTGTACTACATTGTATTACTTCCCCAACAGATGGAGCTACAAATGGATGGATTGAAAAATATATCTTCCCTGGCGGATACGTTCCAGCTGTTAGTGAATTAATTACAAACATCACGGATCAGAAAATGTTCCTCGTGGATGTGGAAAGTTTACGAAGACACTACGGTAAAACATTGGAACACTGGGCCAAAAATTTCGAAAATGTACTTGATGAAATTCGCAAAACAAAAGATGAACGTTTCATCCGGATGTGGCGCCTCTATTTAAATGCTTGTGCAGCTTCATTCTATACAGGCAATATCGACTTACATCAATTTGTATTTACAAAAGGTATTAATGATGATATTCCATGGACACGTTCCTATATGTATGATACAAAGCAATAATAGGCTATAAAAAAGAGGATGCCATTATAAGGCGTCCTCTTTCTGCTCAGGAACAAATAGTTCTAAGCAATGATAGATGTTTTCAAACTCCATCGGTGCATCTCCACCGTATTCACCATCTAAGTTGATCATTAACTTATCAGGAGAATGTACTTTAATACGATTTGCTTGCGTATATAATACCTTTGGATTATTAATATGCTCACCGCGCTGCGCTTGCGTTGCCGCTTTAATTAAATCCGCTATTGACCCTTTTTTCAGTACTAACAAGTCAAATAATCCATCATTAATAGAAGCATATGGTGCTACCTTTTCAAATCCACCTACTGAACGTGTATTTGTAATTAAAAACATCGTAATTTCTTCTTGCAACAACTTTCCATCATACTCAATCTCAACATACGTTGGATGTAATGACGGTAACATTTCAATTCCTTTTAAATAATATGCTAATTGTCCTAACACTGTTTTTAATTTGCTTGGCACTTCATACGTTAATTCTGTAATACGTCCGCCTCCAGCAATATTAATAAAATATGTATCGTTTGCTCTACCAAGATCTAACGGAACCGTTTTCCCTTCACAGATAATATCTGCCGCTTCTTCAATAGAACGTGGAACACCAATAGCACGTGCAAAATCATTCGTTGTTCCAACTGGAATAATTCCAAACTTCGGACGATGTTCATGCTCTACTAAACCATTTACCACTTCATTTAAAGTCCCATCACCGCCTGCTGCAATGACTACATCAAATTTACGTTCTGCCGCTTGCCTCGCCGCAATTGTTGCGTCTCCAGGCCCTGTTGTCGCGTGACAGGATGTTTCATATCCAGCTTGTTCTAATTTCTGTAATACTTCTGGTAAATGCTTTTTAAATAGCTCACGACCAGAAGTAGGATTATAAATTATTCTTGCTCGTTTCATCATGTATTAGCACAGGAATTTTCTCATTCATCAATTCAGGAAAAAGAATATATTCAACTTTTCTCCAGCCTTCCTATGCCTGCCTCCTCTCATCTCCATATCCTTCTTTTATCCCAACCAATTGAAAAGGACAAGTAAGAACCAGGGTTCATATCGCTATGCATTCGCAAATCATATCATTCTTCATCACTATTACTGTTTGTTTTATGGAAAACATGGGAATCTTAATGATCTATTTTTTCATAAGATAAAAAACTTTATATGTCTAGATGTATCATTATTCCCACCTTTTTGCAACTATCATACCATAGTTGCTATACAAACATTTTCCCACATTTTATAGAAAAAAACACCCACATGCGGGTGTTTTTCTCCTTGATCTTTCATCACTGCCTAGTTTCTGCGGCTAGAAGGATCAGGCGTTTCTTCTCCTCCGGCGAAGCAAAAAACACTTCTCTTTCGAAGGCTTCAACGCCTTCTTATTCTAATCGAACCGCCTACGCTTTTCTTTTATCGCTTATTTATTTCTTCTAATAAGATTTTATTAACAAGCGGTGGGTTTGCTTGTCCTTTTGTCGCTTTCATAATTTGACCAACTAAGAAACCAATTGCACGGTCTTTACCGTTTTTAAAGTCTTCAATAGATTGTTCATTATTATCAAGGATTTCTGTTACAATCTTACGAAGTGTACCTTCATCAGAAATTTGAACAAGTCCTTTTGCTTTCACGATTTCTTCTGGATCTCCACCTTTTTCAATTAACTCGTTAAATACTTTCTTCGCAATTTTAGAAGAAATCGTACCTTTCTCGATTAATTGAATCATTTTAGATAGCCCAGCAGGTGTTAATGCTACATCTTTTAATTCTTTTTGTTGTTTGTTTAAGTATGCAAGCACTTCACCCATTAACCAGTTTGATGCTAACTTCGCATCTGCACCGCCTGCAACTGTTTCCTCAAAGAAATCAGACATTTCTTTTGTTAAAGTTAATACATGTGCATCGTAAGCTGGCAGACCAAGTTCTGCAACATAACGTGCTTTACGAGCATCTGGAAGTTCAGGAATGGAAGCACGAACTTGTTCTTTCCATTCCTCATCAATATAAAGTTCAACTAAATCCGGTTCTGGGAAGTAACGATAATCGTCAGATCCTTCTTTTACACGCATTAAAATTGTTTTCTTTGTCGCTTCATCATAACGACGTGTTTCTTGCTGAATGATACCACCGGATAATAATTCTTTTTCTTGACGCGCTTGTTCAAACTCAAGACCTTTTTGAACATAAGTGAAAGAGTTTAAGTTTTTCAGCTCTGCTTTTGTACCAAATTTCTCTTGTCCTACTGGACGAAGAGAAATGTTTGCATCACAGCGAAGGGAACCTTCTTCCATCTTACAATCAGATACACCAGTGTATTGAATGATTGATTTTAATTTTTCTAAGTATGCATATGCTTCTTCTGGCGTACGCATATCTGGCTCAGATACGATTTCAATTAGCGGAAGACCTTGACGATTGTAGTCTACTAATGAGTAACCTTCACTTGTATGCGTTGATTTACCTGCATCTTCTTCTAAATGAAGACGAGTAATACCGATTCGTTTCTTTTTGCCGCCCACTTCGATTTCAATCCAGCCGTTTTCCCCAATTGGTTTATCAAATTGAGAGATTTGGTATGCTTTCGGATTATCTGGGTAGAAATAGTTCTTACGGTCAAACTTCGTTTCTGTTGCAATTTCACAGTTTAAAGCCATTGCAGCTTTCATTGCAAAGTTTACTGCCTCTTTGTTTAAAGTTGGAAGTACCCCTGGGTATCCTAAATCAATTACACTTGTTTGTGTATTTGGATCCGCTCCGAATTCTGTTGGACTCGCAGAGAAAATTTTCGAATTTGTTTTTAACTCAACGTGAACCTCTAAACCAATAATTGTTTCAAAATTCATCTATGCTCGCCTCCTTACAGACTTGCTTTTTTTGTATGATAGTCTGTTGCTTGCTCAAATGCATGTGCAACGCGGTAAATTGTCGCTTCATCGAAATGTTTACCAATGATTTGTAAACCAAGTGGCATATTGTTAGCACCGAATCCACATGGAACAGAAATTGCTGGAACACCTGCTAAGTTTACTGGGATTGTTAAAATGTCATTTGCATACATTGTCATTGGATCATCAATTTTTTCGCCTACTTTAAACGCTGGAGTTGGCGTTGTTGGTCCAATAATCACATCGTAATTTGCAAATACATTTTCAAAGTCATTTTTAATTAATGTACGTACTTGTTGTGCTTTTTTGTAATATGCATCATAGTAACCAGAGCTAAGCGCAAATGTACCAAGCATAATACGACGTTTTACTTCGTCTCCGAATCCTTCACTACGCGTATTTTTGTAAAGATCCATTAAGTTATTCACATTATCAGAACGAACACCGTAGCGTACGCCATCAAATCGTGACAAGTTAGCAGACGCTTCAGAAGAAGAAATTAAGTAGTACGTTGCTAGCGCGTATTTAGAGTGTGGAAGGGATACTTCTTCCCAAGTTGCACCCATACCTTCTAATACTTTTAAAGCAGCTAGTACTGACTCACGAGCTTCTTCGCCAACACCTTCTCCTAAATATTCTTTTGGTACAGCAATACGTAAACCTTTTACATCGCCTGTTAAACCAGCTAAATAGTTACCTACTTCAACATTTGCAGAAGTTGCATCCATACGGTCAATACCTGAAATAGCTTGTAATAAGTATGCATTGTCTTCTACAGTACGTGTAATTGGTCCGATTTGATCAAGTGAAGATGCAAATGCGACTAAACCATAACGAGATACACGTCCATAAGTTGGTTTTAATCCTACGACACCGCAATATGCAGCTGGCTGACGGATGGAACCACCTGTATCAGAACCTAGAGAGAATAATACTTCTCCTGCTGCTACTGCTGCTGCAGAACCACCGCTAGAACCACCTGGAACATACTCTAAATTCCATGGGTTTTTCGTAGCATAAAAACCAGAGTTTTCATTGGAAGAACCCATTGCAAACTCGTCCATGTTTAATTTACCAATTGTAATTGTGTCAGCTTCGTTTAACTTCTGCACAACTGTCGCATCATAAATCGGATCAAAGTTTGCTAATATTTTACTTGCACAAGTTGTACGAAGACCTTTTGTTACAATGTTATCTTTAACACCGATTGGCATACCGAATAATAGACCATTATCTTCAGCACCAATTTTTGCATCTAATTCTTTCGCTTTCGCACGCGCGTTTTCTTCATCTAATGTAAGAAACGCTTTTACGCTATCTTCAACATCCGCAATACGTTTGTAAGACTCTTCTACTAAATCCGTAACGGAAATTTCTTTGTTGTTTAATTTCTTATGTAACTCTGATACAGAATGATCAAATAATGACATCGAAATTCCCCTCCCCTATTCTAATACTGCTGGAACACGGATTTGATTCTCTTTGTGATCCGGTGCATTTTTTAATACTTCTTCTACTGGTAAACCTTTTTCTGGCACATCTTCACGCATAACATTTCTCATCGTTAATACGTGAGTTGTTGGTTTGACATTTGTTGTATCCAATTCATTTAACTGTTCTGCAAAAGTAACAATTGCATCGAGTTGTTTTTGAAACTTTTCTGCTTCTTGATCTGTAATGGCAAGACGCGCTAAATGCGCTACATGCTTTACATTCTCAACGGAAATTCTTGACACGGCTAGGCCACCTCCATAATATATCGTTCAATCTACAATACTATTGATGATACCAAATTTTCAGTACTTCAAGCAAGTCAACACATGGCACTTATAGCACTTTTACATAAAAAAAGAAAGGCTTTTGCCTTTCTCGTAAATCACTCTTTATCTAATGGTTTATTTTTCGGAAATCTTTCGTTATCTTCTTCATTATCACGAATTGTTTTTTGAAGTACAAAACATGACATTGTTAAAAACAATGTACCTATTAAATAGTATCCTTTTACACTAAGCGTTTCATCTAATGTATAAATACCAATTAACATACCTGAAAGCGCACAAACAAACGAAGTCCATGCTAAAAACGTGAACGCTTGCGTATTTCTCCTTCTCATTGTTCTCCCCCTTGTAGCTGCATATCCATTATAGATAAATATACTTATCATCATGGATTTTTATGTAATTTTTTTCTCTTTATTAATCTATCATAAAATTTTCTCACTTCACAACTTATTTTCGGACTAATCCGAAAAAACATTCAAATAAGATTGACATTTATTTCAATACATTACCAAAAACATTAACACATTTATCCATTCAAGGTGCAAAATTTAAAGGCGATGTACTAACCATTCGATTTGGAGGTGTAGTCCATGCATGAGGATTTGCTGAGACAAATCATTCGAACAAAAGTAGAAATGGGCATGTATATGGTAGAAAAATTGCCAACACCCGTTCAACAATCCGCTAAAAAAGTTCTAACTATCTTACAAGAAGAGCTTTCTTCTTGTACACAAGAAAAAGCACAAACTACGAAAAGCAACTTGCAAAGTATTACGATCGAATAACAATATGGGAAGCCCTCTCCTTAAGGGCTTTCTATTCCTTTACTCGGAGATGGTTGATTTGATTAACATACCTAAAGTGAAACATGTATCTACCAATATGATAATTTGGGTTATTCCCTTATTATTTTTCATTCATAATCTTGAAGAATCTATTAGTATGCCTCAATATTTCGCTAATCAATTCTCTATCAACTTCATAAATACGCATCAATTTCTAATAGCAATTTGTATATTAACAACCATTGTTCTGCTCTTTATCATTCTATACCAACTTCATATTATATCGTCTATTTACTGGGTTATTTTCATACAAGGTGCTATTTTCTTTAACGCTGTTCAACATATGATTTTATTTTACATGTATCGCTCATACAACCCTGGATTGATTTCAGCATTTATCATTGTACTGTTTTCCCTCTATTTATTTTCTTTCATACAAGTTCAAAAAAAGAAACTAGTCCTTATACTAGTTTTCAGCTTACTCTCCTATCCTTCTATGATTTGGATTACCTTGTACTTAGCTAGTTTCTTTGACTAACCAAAATAAGAGAGACCAGGAAAACTCCTGGCCTCTCCCCTCTCTTTAACAGATGTTATTTTTTATGGTATACAGAATTGGAAGGTTCAAAAAATTAGGGTTTCATCTGTTAAGTAAGATTATATGTTGAACGGGCTAACAGCGGAGGGGTTCATTCTGTTAATCCGTTAAACGCACTATTATTTAATAATTTTTTCTAGTTCATCAAGTGAAAGATCTATCGAGATGGAACCATCCTTTGTTTCTTTCCTAATTGCATCCGTTACTTCTTTTGAATGGTATAATTCAATCACTTTTTTGATTGTTGGATCATTTTTATCTTTCGTGCGAGCTGCGAAGATGTTAATATACGCTTTCGCACTGTCGTTTTTTGGATTTTCTAAGAAAATAGGATCTTTCGCTGGATTTAAACCAGCTTGACCAGCTACACCATTGTTAATAACGGAAGCTGCTACATCCTTTAATACACGAGGTGTTTGCTGCGCAATAACTGGTGTAATTTTTAATTTTTTTGGGTTTTCAGCAATACCACTTGGATCACCGAATAAGCCGAAGTCTTTTTTCAGTTTTAATAGGCCTGCTGCATCAAGAAGTTTTAATGCACGCGCTTGGTTCGTTGGATCATTCGGAATCGCAATTTCTGAACCATTTGGAATTTCATTTGGTTTTTTATACTTTTCGGAGAATAATCCCATTGGTGCAATTTGTGTTGTACCTACAGCTGTAATATCTAATTTATGTTCCTTCTTAAACTGCTCTAAAAAGGCAATATGTTGAAATGAGTTCAATTCGATATCCCCATCAGCCAATGCTTTATTTGGCGTGGTGTAATCAGAGAACTCCACAAGTTTAACTTTAATACCTTCTTTCTCAGCTTTCTTCTGAAGAATGCTCCAAGATTCTCCATCCGTTCCTGTTACACCGATGCGAACAACTTTTTCTTTTGCATCAGCTCCGCAACCACTTAATACCGATACACTAACCAGTGCTGATAATGCAAATGCTACTATCTTTTTCATCTTCTATCCCTCTTCTCTTTTTTATGACCTTCTTAAAAATATTTTGGCAAAATAATTTCCTACATGTTGAGCTAATTGTACAAGAATAATAAGCAATACAACTGTTACGAACATAACTGATGTGTCAAAGCGTTGATAGCCATATGTCATTGCTAAATCACCAAGACCACCGCCACCGACAAGCCCAGCTACTGCTGAAAATTCAATTAAGCCAACAGTCATAAACGTAACCCCTAAAATTAATGGCGCCAACGCTTCTGGAACAAGAATTTCAAACACAATTCTTAATGGTGATGCCCCCATTGCTTGCGCGGCCTCGATTACTCCTTTCGGCACTGAAACAAGGTTTGTTTCTACCATTCTGGCAATTCCAATGGAAGCAACAAGTGTCATTGGAAAAATCGCTGCTGCTGTTCCGATTGTTGTTCCAATAACAGTTCTTGTAATTGGACTTAAAGCTACTAAAAAGATAATAAACGGAATGGGACGAATCGTATTAATAACAATATTAAGAATAGAAAAGACCAATTTATTTTCTAAAAAATTACCTTTCCTTGTCACATATAAAAGTAAACCTAGAGGTATACCAAGTATTGTGGCAAATATAAGAGTTACAATTACCATTAAGAGGGTATCCCCTGTCGCATCGAGAATCCGTGGCCAAAATATACTCCAATCAACTCGCATGTGCTTCAACCTCCTTTAGTTGTACTTGCAGTCTTAGATGTTGTAAGGCCTTTTGAATTTCTTTTTGCTCACCTTGCAGTTCTACAAGAAGATTTCCAAATAAAACATTTTGTAATTCAATAATGTTGCCGTAGAGTACATTTACATCCACATTATAATTTTTGGCAATATATGATAATACCGGCTGTCCTGTCTCTTCACCCGTAAATGTTAATCGATAAATCTGTCCGCCATTTTGAATTTTTGCTAATACACTTTCTGGTAAATGGTCATTCACAACAGAACGAACAAAATTTTGAGTCGTTTTTGTTTTTGGTTTTGTAAAGATATCAAATAATGCCCCTTCTTCAATGACTCTCCCTTTCTCCATAACTGCCACGCGGTGACAAATTTCTTTCACAACTTGCATTTCATGTGTAATGAGGAGAATTGTTAATTTATATTCTTTATTTATTTTCTTTAATAGATTCAAAATTTCTGTAGTTGTTTCAGGATCTAATGCCGATGTTGCTTCATCACAAATAAGAATATCTGGTGATGTAGCAAGTGCTCTCGCAATTCCAACACGTTGTTTTTGCCCCCCTGACAATTGCTCTGGATAATAATTTGCTTTATCTTCTAATCCTACAAATTTCAACAGCTCATTTACTCTTTCTTTTATCTCCTTCTTTGGTACTTTCGCTAACTTTAATGGATATGCAATATTTCCAAACACTGTTCTTGAATTAAATAAATTAAAACTTTGGAAAATCATACCGATTCTTTGTCTTAACTGTCGTAACTCCTTTGTTGTTAGAGATGTAATATCTTTATCATCTATCGTAACCGTTCCTGAAGTCGGTCTTTCTAACATATTAGCTAAGCGTAATAATGTGCTTTTTCCAGCGCCACTAAACCCAATAATACCGAACACTTCTCCCTTTTTAACCGAAAGTGTTACATCCTCTACTGCATGAACAGGCTCTCCACCAGATTCATATACCTTACTTACATTTGTAAAAGAAATCATTTTCTTCCCTCCTATAGCAATTTGAAGTAGAGCCCCCGAGGTAAAATAAAAAGTGCTCTCCTTCTTATCAGTAATAAAAGATAAGAAGGAGAGCACTTATACATATACTCGTTCACATCTTCTCATCTTTCAAGTCCTTTTTAGACTTGCTGGAATTAGCACGGTATTAAAAAACCCGTTGCTGAGGTATCATAGGGCCAGTCCCTCCACCTCTCTGGATAAGAATGTATCGATTTAATTGTTATTTAATTCAATTTTATTATAAAACTCAAAAAAGTTAGAGTCAATATAATTTTTCTAAAGTATGGCAATTATTTTTCTATTGAAATTTTTGCACCACATGTAAAAATCTTCTCTTATTCTCTTCTGAAAAGGAAAATATCCCTACCTCATTGAATAAAATGACATGAATACGAAATATAGTGGAGGACGATAAATAATATGAAAACAGCACTGTTACTCGTTACTATTCAAAATGACTATTTTCTGAATGGAAAGATGGAATTACGTAATGCAGTAGAAGCTAGTGAGTATGCTCGTCAATTATTACAATATTTTCGACAAACAAATCAGCCAATTTTTCATATTCAACATGTATCTTTTGAGGATCATGCAACTTTCTTCCTCCCCGATACAGAAGGTGTTCATATTCACGAAAACGTTCGTCCATTACAAAATGAAACGATAATTTTAAAACACTATCCGAATAGCTTTCGAGAAACGAATCTATTACAAAAACTACAGCAATTCAAAATCGAGCGTGTTATTATATGCGGAATGATGACACATATGTGTATTGATGCTACTGTTAGAGCTGCTTTTGATTTTGGGTTTCATTGCACCGTTATCCATGATGCTTGCGCGACGAAAGACCTTCTCTTTAAAAACGCGACTATTCCCGCTGTTTACATTCATAACACCATTTTGGCAAGTTTAAATGAAGGATATGCTGATGTAATAAGTACAGAAGAATTTTTATCCGTCTAAAAAATTATATTTATTACTCTTTTTATTAAATTTGTGGTAACTACTCAGTTACTCTGTAAAAAAGGAAGACAAGAACTTTTTTTACATGGTAGAGTGGGGCTGGCGATGCATAGGAGCGGTCAGTGCCCTTTTCTGCCCCCGCACAAAGTTTTAAAACGAAGAGATGAAGAGCGAGATGTAGGTCCATTTTTATCTTCATGGCAGCAATTATACTACTTATTAAACTTCTAAATGTAATGTATAGCTGAGTAGTTACAATTTGTGAATATAAAAACACTACTTTCAGTCAATAAAACTGAAAGTAGTGTCCTCTTGCCTAACCATAGATTTTCTTTCAAGTTGTATTATACAGGAATTCCATAAAAATAATACAGAAAAATACGACGAATCGAATAAATTTTGTAACATTCTATTAGTTTCATAACATGACCTACAGCAAAAGAGTACAAAATAATAATCTTTTGTTGTAATACCAACACAAAATTACAATAGATTAGCTTAATCCAAAAATGTTCTTATCTTGCTACTATAAACGTAAAAAGAGCCTGTCCAAAAGTTATACATTTTGGACAGGCTCTTTTTGTTGCTTCTTATAACGTTTCAGAAGTTGTTTTTGCTTGCATATGAAGCGCTAAGTAATCAGGGCCACCAGCTTTAGAGTCTGTACCAGACATGTTAAAGCCACCGAATGGTTGGTAACCTACGATTGCTCCAGTACATCCACGGTTAAAGTATAAGTTACCTACGTGGAAGTCTTCACGTGCTTTTTCGATATGTGCACGGTTGTTAGAGATTACTGCTCCTGTTAAACCGTATTCTGTATTATTTGCAATTGCAAGCGCATGATCAAAGTCTTTCGCTTTACAGAATGCTACTACTGGTCCGAAGATTTCTTCTTTCATTAAGCGAGCATCTTCTGCAACGTCAGCAACGATTGTTGGTTGGATAAACCATCCTTTAGAGTCGTCTCCTTCGCCACCTGCTACTACTTTACCTTCTTCTTTACCAATTGCAACATAGCTCATCACTTTATCAAATGCAGCTTGATCATTTACCGGTCCCATATTTGTTCCTTTTTCAGCTGGGTTACCTACAGTTAATTCTTTTGTTAATTCAACTGCACGATTTAATACTTGATCGTATACATCTTCATGGATGACTGCACGAGAGCAAGCAGAACATTTTTGTCCTGAGAATCCGAATGCTGATGCAACGATAGATTTCGCTGCTAATTCAAGATCTGCTTCTTTATCAACAACGATTGTATCTTTACCACCCATTTCAGCAATAACGCGTTTTAACCAAATTTGACCTGGATGTACTTTTGCAGCGCGTTCGTAAATACGAATACCTACATCACGTGATCCAGTGAAACTAATGAAACGTGTACGAGGATGATCTACTAAATAGTCGCCAACTTCAGAACCACTACCAGGGATAAAGTTTACTACGCCTGCTGGTAAGCCTGCTTCTTCTAAAACTTCCATAAATTTCGCTGCTACTACAGGTGTTGTACTAGCTGGTTTTAACAATACTGTATTACCAGAAACTAACGCAGCTGTTGTCATTCCTGCCATAATTGCAAACGGGAAGTTCCAAGGTGAAATAATGACACCTACTCCTAGTGGAATATAAGAGAAACGGTTATATTCAATCGGACGGCTTTCTACTGGAATACCGTCTTTTAATTTCAACATTTGACGACCATAATATTCCATAAAGTCGATTGCTTCTGCTGTATCAGCATCTGCCTCATTCCATGGTTTACCTGCTTCTTTTACAAGAATAGCAGAGAACTCATGTTTTCTACGGCGAACGATTGCTGCAGCACGGAATAAAATGTCTGCACGCATTTCTGGTTTCGACTTTCTCCAAGTTTGGAATGTCTCATCAGCTACTTGCATTGCTTTTTCAGCTAATTCGCGACTTGCCTTTGAAACACTACCAATAACTTCTTCTTTATTCGCAGGGTTTACAGAAACAATTTTGTCTTCTGTAGTGATTTTTTCTCCCCCGATAATTAATGGATAGTCTTGTCCAAGATAAGATTCTACTTTCTTTAACCCTTCTTCAAACGCTAATTTGTTAGCCTCTACTGAAAAATCCGTAAAAGGCTCATGTTTGTACGCTACTACCATTCTTTTTAGCCTCCCCTTAGAAAAACGTTTACATTTTACAACATTATTCTACACGATAATTTAGATTTATTCAAATATTCCTAGACTTATATTTTAAAAATTAATAAATTTTTAAAATATAATAAAAAGATTCATACAAAAGTATGAACCTAAAAAACATGCGTATATTCTAAAACGTTTTTTCCAATTAACAAAATCGTCACCAATAAAAATAAAGTTCGGACATATCCAACACCTTTTTGCACTGCAAATCTCGATCCAAAATATGCTCCAATAATCATTGATAACCCCATAATAATACCGTATTCAAAATGAATAATATCTAGAAATAAAAATGTGATGAAAGACACAATATTACTAACAAAATTCAAAACCTTTCCAGATGCAGCTGCTCGAATAAAATCCAAACCAATTAATAAAAATGCAAAAATTAAAAAGGATCCGGTACCTGGACCAAAAAAACCATCATAAAATCCGATCATTAAAATTGCAAAGTAAAACATTAAAGCTTTTCCTTTTGTCATCTTTTTATACGTAGAGACGCTTCCCCAATCCTTTTTTACAATAATATAAATAGCAATAAACACCAACATAACTAATACAAGTGGTCGTAAAATATCCGGCGGAATAAATTTTACAACTAACGCTCCCGCAATCGCTCCAATAATAGTTAACGGGATTAACTTTCCTACAATGCGAAAATCAACTTTTTTTGAACGAATAAAATAAATTGTACTTGTTAATGCCCCCATTGTTGAAGCTAATTTATTTGTTGCAATCGCTGAGGCAGGTGGTAATCCTACAAACATAAGTGCAGGTAATGAAATTAATCCCCCTCCTCCAACAACAGAGTCAATAAAAGAAGCTAAAAAACCGAAAGCAACTAGTAAAACGATAACCTGAAGACTTAATTCATCCATGTCTTTTCCCCTCATCCCTTTATTTGTAACATTAGAAATTATAACAAAATTACTAAAGAAAAAAAGCTATTCCATGAATGGAACAGCTTTTTTTCTTTAATTTAAAATTTTCACAAACGGTTCGTCCTGCTTCGCTTCACGTACAATTACCGCTTCTGGACGTTCAACGGATTTAATCGTTACTTGTACTTTCATATAGTTCGGGAAGTACTGCATGACACTTCCAGCTACATATTGAGTAAAACCGATGATTTCTGCTTTTCCGTTAAATTGAACAGGAATGTCCACTTTCATCTCTTTTAATTCATCATCCTTATAAAATCCTGTGCCAACAACGGCTCTGTAATCTCCTTCAAAATACTTGCTCAAATTCGTCTTAAAGTTATCCATCATGGCATGATCTTCACGTTTATCAGATTTCGCTGCTTCAGAAGGGAATAAGTAATACTTTTCATTCATTGGATTCCAGTCTTCAACCGAATCGCTACCTTTATCAAGTTTGGCATAGGATAAAAAGTTTCCCGGTACAAGTGTTGACTTTGGACCTTGACGATAAATAGCAAATATAACTGGAACCTCTTTTACTTTTGGATCCTCTTTTTGCATCTCTTTTAAAATTTCCTGTGCCATTTTCTTTCCTTGTTCTAACATCACTTTTTTCGAAATTTCACTTTCACGTGGATAACCGTGCTCTTCATTATAATATTGAACTGAATTCATCGCTAAGCCAACTACAACCCCACCAAGCTCAGCTTTATTATTCTTTTGCACATAATAATCATGTTCTAAAATGTTGGAAAGGTATATTGGAGCTTTTTTATGTTTCACCTCTAATGACTCTGATCCCTCTGGTAACGGCGGGTTCAAACCAATATTAGGAAATTTCACAGCATCTTTTTTTAGTTTTTCTTCCAGTTCCTTTTGTTCAGCATCTGTCCGCTTTCTTTTGACAAGCATTTGAACCTTTTGGCCCGTTAAAATTTTGCCGCCTCCAAATAAGTAATCCTTTGTACTAAATGATTCTTTTGCAATACGCATTAAACCTGTTTCAAACTCATCTATATCCAAACGACTATTTAACCCTTGTACAACTAAGCCACGTGCCTCACCTGGGTCAAATGGAACTGTCGTTTTATAGTAATCATCGGAAATAGAATACTTCGGAACAATTGCTTGTTCTTTCGCATCACCCGACTTTTCAACGATCTTCTCTTCTTTTTTTAGCCCTGTGCTACAACCACTTACAAGTAGCCCAAGACTCAATACCGCTAATGCTATTTTTTTCATGGTAAGTGCACCTCTTACTTATTTAGCTCTTGTAAGAACCTCTCTTCATTCCAAATTTCAATATTATGTTTCTCTGCCTGTGCTAATTTCGATCCAGCTGCTTCACCTGCTATGACAAGGTCAGTACTTTTACTTACACTACCTGTTATTTTTCCGCCTAATGCTTCAATTTTTTTCTTTGCTTCACTTCGTCCCATAACTTCTAGTTTACCTGTTAATACAACTGTTTTTCCAGCAAAGTAAGATGCGATATTTTGCAAATCAGCACGCTTTATACCTTTATATGTCATATTAACACCATAGTCTTTAAACTGTTGGATTAAGTGGAGTACATCTTCATTATCAAAGTACGTAACAATAGATTGTGCCATTTTTTCACCGATCTCATTAATCGCCTTTAATTCTTCTTCCACCGCTTTCACAAGGTTATCCATCGTTTCAAAATGTTCAGCTAATGTTCGTGCTGCTTTTGCTCCAACATGGCGAATGCCTAATCCAAATAACAATCGCTCTAATGAGTTTTCTTTCGAAGCTTCAATTGCTTGTACTAAATTAGAAGCTGATTTTTCACCAAAGCGATCAAGCTGGAGTAACTGCTCTTTCGTTAAGCCATATAAATCGGCAAATGTTCGAATATAATTTGCTTCAAATAACTGTGTGATGACGCGTTCTCCTAACCCGTCAATATTCATCGCATTACGTGATACAAAATGGATTAATCCTTCACGAATTTGAGCTGGACAAGCTGGATTAATACAGCGAAGAGCTACCTCTTCTTCTAAGCGAACAAGCTCACTATCACAAGTAGGACAGTGCGTTGGCATAAGATACACTTCTTCTTTACCAGTTCGTTTATCGAAAACAACATTCACAACCTCAGGAATAATATCGCCTGCCTTCTTCACAACGACATAATCGCCAATGCGAATGTCTTTTTCCCGAATTAAATCTTCATTATGTAAAGAAGCACGGCGAACAATCGTCCCAGCTACTCGCACTGGTTCAAGTTCCGCAGTTGGTGTCACAACCCCTGTACGTCCTACACTTAGTTCGATACCAGTTAATCGTGTTACAACTTCTTCAGCTGGGAATTTATAAGCGATTGCCCATCTCGGACTCTTCGCAGTCGTTCCTAGACGTTCTTGCAACGTTACATCATCTACTTTAATTACGATACCGTCAATTTCATAATCAAGATTTGGACGTTTTTCTTGCCATTCTTCTACGTAAGCAATGACTTCTTCAATTGTCTCACAGATGCGGCGATTCGGATTTGTTTTAAAGCCTAGTTCCCCTAAGAAATCTAGTGATTCACTATGAGATGCAATTGTTTTTCCTTCTATATTAGCTAGTCCATATACAAACATAGATAAGTTACGTTTTGCTGCAATTTTCGGATCCAGTTGACGTAAAGATCCTGCTGCTGCGTTACGAGGATTCGCAAATACAGCTTCGCCATTTTGCTCTTTCTCTTCATTTAATTTTACAAATGAACGCTTCGGCATATAAGCCTCGCCTCGTGCTTCTAACGTTACTTCTTCTTGTAAACGTAAAGGAATCGCCTTAATCGTTTTTAAATTTTGTGTAATATCTTCACCTGTAATACCATCGCCTCGTGTTGAACCTTGAATAAAGCGTCCTTTTTCATAGTGAAGAGAAACTGCCAGGCCGTCAATTTTCAATTCGCAAATATATCTTACGTTTGCGTTATCAATTCCTTGACGAACTCTACGATCAAAATCACGTAAATCCCCTTCATTAAATGCATTTCCTAAACTTAACATCGGTGATTTATGCGTTACCTTTTCAAATATATCAAGAACAGCTCCCCCAACACGAACGGAGGGAGAGTCTTCCGTTATAAATTCTGGGTTCTCTGTTTCTAATTTTATAAGTTCCTGCATATTGCGGTCATATTCCGCATCAGAAACAGAAGGATTGTCTAATACGTGATATTGATAATTAAATGTATTTAAAAGATCACGAAGTTCTTCTATACGCTGTTTTACTGCTTCTTTTGACATATCCTCATTCCTTTCTTATTGTTTCGTCACAGGTGCAAACTTCGCTAATAATCGTTTAATTCCAGTTGGACTTGGGAATGCAATATCTAATTCTTTTGCATCACCTTCTCCTTTTACACTGACGACCGTACCGACTCCCCACTTTTGATGGAGCGCTTTATCACCTACTGCCCAGCCAATTTGCTCTCCTCCTGTTGTTTTCACAGTCGGCCTTACAATTTGCGAACGAGAGCGTGTTGTTGTCGCTGCCGTTTTTGCTTTTGCACCAAATGTTTCTCTTTTTGGTTTTGTTTCATTTAATGGTTCAATTAGTTCTGTCGGAATTTCTGAAATAAATCGAGATGCTGCATTCATATTTGTTCTACCAAATAATGTACGCATTTGCGCATTCGATAAATATAACTCTTCTTCCGCACGTGTAATCCCTACATACGCAAGACGGCGTTCTTCTTGCATTTCATCTTCTTCCATAAGCGAGCGAGTATGCGGGAAGACCCCTTCCTCTAAGCCAATAATGAAGACAACTGGGAACTCTAACCCTTTCGCTGAATGCATTGTCATTAAAATCACTTCTTCACCAGCAGTTGGGTCTTCATCCACTCGATCGATATCTGCAACAAGCGCTAAGTCTGTTAAGAACGCAACTAAACTCTTATCCTCACTTTGTGATTCAAATGTTTGTGTAACAGATAAAAACTCGTCTAAGTTTTCTAAGCGGCCTTCAGATTCTAAAGTTCGCTCATTCTTAAGCATGTCGCGATAACCCGTTTTTTCGATTACTTCTTCTACTAATTCTGTAACTGATAAATATTCTTGCATGTTTACCCAATTGTGTAATAAACCCGCAAATTCTTTTACAGCTTTTGTAATTTTCGCACTCACACCAACATGTTCAATTTCATCTAATACAGCTGTTAATGAAATCCCATTTTGTACACCGTAATTAATAATCTTATCAATGGAAGTGGCACCGATTCCGCGTTTTGGCATATTAATAATGCGCGCAAAGCTAATTTCATCATCCGGATTCGCAATAAGGCGTAAATATGCCAAAATATCTTTAATTTCTTTACGGTCATAGAACTTAATTCCGCCAACAATTTTGTATGGGATATTCGATTTCAAGAAAATCTCCTCGACCATACGAGATTGGGCATTCGTACGATATAATACAGCAAAGTCCGTATACTTTCTGTTGCCCATTTGAACTTCATCGCGAATTTTTTTAGCAACAAAGTATGCCTCATCTTTTTCCGTTGCAGCGCGATAATATGAAATCTTGCTCCCAATTTGATTTTCTGTCCATAATTTCTTTGGCTTACGATTTATATTGTTCTCAATAACAGCATTCGCTGCATTTAAAATATTTTTTGTGGAACGGTAATTTTGTTCTAATAAAATAACCTTTGCGTTCTCATAGTCCTTTTCAAATGAAAGAATGTTAGAAATATCCGCACCACGCCAACGATAAATTGACTGATCCGAATCACCAACAACACAAAGATTTTTAAAGCGCGCTGCCAGTTTATTTACAAGCATATACTGCGCTCTGTTCGTATCTTGATACTCGTCCACATGAATATATTGAAACTTACGTTGATAAAATTCCAATACCTCAGGTACGCGCTCAAATAGGTGAATCGTTGTCATAATTAAATCATCAAAATCCAATGAATTATTTTTCAAAAGACGCTTCTGATATTCTGTATACACATCGCTTGATAATTTTTCAAATGGATCCGCAATTGAAATTTGTTTTGCATACTTCTCTGCAGATAACAGTTCATTTTTTGCATTGCTAATACGAGCTAAAATAGAACGTGGATCGAATTTTTTCGGATCAATATTACGTTCTTTCATAATCTTTTTTACAACAGTAAGTTGATCGCTTGCATCTAAAATGGTGAAATTTCGATTAATCCCAATGCGATCAATATCACGTCGCAAAATACGTACACACATAGAGTGGAATGTAGAAATCCAAATATCTTCTGCCTCAGGTCCAACAAGTGTATCGATACGTTCACGCATTTCACGAGCCGCCTTATTTGTGAAGGTAATTGCTAGTATGTTCCACGGTGCAACATCCTTCTCACCAAGCAAGTAGGCAATACGGTGCGTTAACACGCGTGTTTTACCACTACCTGCACCCGCCATTAATAAAAGGGGACCTTCTGTTGTTTGTACCGCTTTTTGCTGCTCTGGGTTTAAACCGTTCAATAATCGATCTGTCATACTCATATTTACTTGCACCTACTCTCCTTTTACAGCTTTTACTGTTTGTAACGCTGCTTTTATATCCTCATAAATGACATTTCCAACAACAACTGTATCGGCATATTGCGCCACTTCTTTTGCCTCTTTCGCATTTGAAATTCCGCCGCCATAATACAACTTTGCTTGCTGTAATTCTGCCTTTACTTTCTTAACAAGTTCCACATCTCCGTATGTGCCGCTATATTCTAAATAGAAAATCGGTAAATGTAACAGCTTGTCTGCCATGCGGGCATATGCAATCACATCATCTTCTGTTAAGTCACATTTTGCTTCTGTCAGCTGAGCTACTTTCGCTTCCGGATTTAAAACACAATATCCTTCCATGAAAATTTCATCCCAGTTCATAATATCTCCAAATTCTTTTAGCGCCTCATGATGAACACCCGTTAACCATTCGACTTTTCGGCTATTCAACACACTTGGTATATAATAAAAATCAAATCCTGGTGTAATTGCTTCCACATTAGAAACTTCTAATACACAAGGAACTGCATATCTACGAATGCTTACAAGCATGTGCAATACATTATCAATTGTAACTCCATCACTTCCGCCTACAATAACAGCATCTGTGCCAGACTCACAAATCATCTCTAAATGTTCATCACTTATTTCCTTATTCGGATCAAGTTTAAATACATGTTTCCACTTTGAAATATCGTACATGAAAACACCCTTTCTTTTTTCTAATCACCTATTTATTCAAAAAAGTAGTCCAAAGAACGATAGCTAGCCCTCCTACAATGAGTACCACACTAGCTACATAGCGAAAAAATTGGACTGGGCTTTTTTCATTTCCTTTACGCATTCTTACATTATAACAAAAAAAACATCTTACACACACGCCCTAACCAACATCTTTTCCACCGTCAAATGTTGGATTACATATCGCAAAAATTAGGTGGAACAATAAGAGATGAAATAGTACTTTTTCTATTTCTAAGCTCATTAAGAAAGGAATGTTTTTCTGATGAAGCCAAATATCGGGACAATAAATGCCCTAATTCGAATTACACTCGGATTCATTCTGTTAAGTTGTAGTACAGCTAAACTCGTACGTAAACCTTGGTGTACTTGGTCTCAAGTTTTGTTATGGTGCGGTGCGATGAAAATTGCGGAGGGAATTGTTCGTTTTTGTCCAATTGTAGAGGCATTCAAATTCGGAAAATATATGAATGCTTTTAAAATTCCTAGCATGGATTTTAAGAAAACAGGACATACTAATCAAGAAGCGGATTCCCCTTCTAGTTCTGACAAACAAATGTCGAATGGAAGTTATGATGCTTCTGACAAAGAGATTGAGTCAGCAATTGAAAAAGCAATTCTGACCAAACCGCTTTGAATCATTTGTCATAGATGCTCTCAAAAAGACTTAGCTGCTACAGTGGGCAGCTAAGTCTTTTTATTTTACCATAAATAAGAACATACATTCTCAATCTATAATTTTTCTGAATTTTTTCATTTTAGATATTGTTTAAATGATATAAAAGTGATATCATTTTTATATCAATAGGAGGCGATTTGTATGAAAGAAAAACAGGTGTTTTATGTAAATGGATTTCTAGGTATTATCGGGCTCTTCGTCTTAGCTGGTATCGGTGTATTTTGCCTCGTACAAGAAGTATTTATCATAGCTGCACTTTGTATCATTTTAGCTGCCATTCTTGCTACTGGCATTGGAATTGTTTCACCAAACCAGGCAAAAGTCATTACATTTTTCGGTAATTACTTAGGAACGATTCGTGAAAATGGGTTATATTTAACAGTTCCTTTATCCTTCCGTCAAACTGTTTCCCTTCGCGTAGAAAATTTTAATAGTAAAAAATTAAAAGTAAATGATATTGATGGGAATCCAATTGAAATCGCAGCTGTTGTTGTTTATAAAGTTGTGGATTCAGCAAAAGCAATTTTCGGTGTAGAACATTATGATGAATTCGTAGAAATTCAAAGTGAAACAGCGATCCGCCACGTCGCAACGAAATATCCGTATGATAATTTTCAAGATGATACGTGCGTCACACTACGCGGAAATGCCGAAGAAATTTCAGAAGAACTAAAGCGTGAACTAGAAGCGCGCTTAGAAATCGCTGGTGTAGAAGTATTAGAAACTCGTTTAACACATTTAGCTTACGCGACAGAAATTGCACATGCCATGCTACAGCGTCAGCAAGCAAAAGCAGTACTGGCTGCACGTAAAGAAATTGTTGAAGGTGCCGTTCAAATGGCGAAAGATTCTATTCAAAAGCTAGATGAAGAAGGTATACTTGATTTAGATGATGAACGTAAAGCAAATATGGTGAATAACTTATTAGTTGCTATCGTTTCAGATAAAGGAGCACAACCGGTTATTAACACAGGAAGTCTATATTAAAGGTTGTAGGTAATATGGCGAAAAAGAAAAGTTTTCCATTACGCATTGATCCTGAATTACACGCGATCATTGAAAAGTGGGCAAATGATGAATTTCGAAGCGTCAATGCTCATATCGAATATTTACTTCGTGAAATGGCAAAACAAAAAGGGAAACTAAAAAAAGAGAAAGAGTCTTAAATTTATGTTAAGTCGTTCTCTTCTCCACAAAAGAGGCTGTGACAAAAATATTTTAGCTAAAGTAAAACCCGAACAAACTTGCAAGACACTCATACGGTGTTTTGCCATTGTTCGGGTTTTCTAAATATAGTACTTAATTTATTTGAAAGTGATTCGGCTTTCGCAAAGAGCTAATTAGTTATGTCCCAGCTTCTTTCTACGTAATAACTCTTATTACCTTAGCACACAAAATAAATAAAATTAATCATCATCTTCCTCTACCAACAATGCGTCTAATCTTTCTCTATCCTCTGCAATTTGACGCGACAATTCAATACCATTCATAAATCTTGTAAAAGTAATCTCCCTAATATCTTCAGAAGTTTGCTTAAAAATCTTAAATAATAATTTATTTGAAGAAAATTCCTCAATTAACTCTTTCATTTTTTTGATTTCTTCTTTATCCCGACGATTAACAATCATTATTGGGGATTTACTTTTAATATTAGATTTAATTTCAGTTAACGGTAAATTTGTATATTTTTTTATTTTCATCAACAAACTACCTTTAACATCAGACTCAAGTACTACAGAATATGTAGCCAAATTTCATCCCTCCAAAAAATATTATTAAATTATTCTTAAAACTCTTCAGGGTATGATGGTTTATAAGGTTTACCTGGTAAACTTCTCCTATATGCCCCCCCATGCCAACGCTTAAAATGTTCATTAGGGGTTGCTGGATATATAATTTCTCCTTTATTCGCCAAATGTGGAAACTTAGAGACAGAATAAGAATGATGCCCCGCAATAGTCTTACCATTAAATTTAGGAACTTTATCATTTAATATATCTTCTATTTGCTCCTTTGACCAATCACGTGTTGTAGGTTCGCCATTCTCAATTCTAAATCTTTCCTGATCCCAAAATTTTTCTACCCCCTCATCTCTTCTTGCAGCAAGTCTTCTATTCCATTCAAGTCTTTTCCATTCTTCTTTTGTTATCGTTCTATCTTCAACCTTGTTTTTTAATTTTTTCTTAGTTTTATAACCTAATTGTTTATATGGAGAATGTCTAGGTGTTAAATCAAGATTTGCTTCTTGCACCCTTTCAGCAATTAATCTCACATCTTTACTAATTTCCTGATTAACATATACCTCTGTACCAAGATTATTATTTAAAGATTTACTTTCTACACTACTTGCCTTAACAAAGTAATCTTTAATTGTAGGTATTTCAATTCTCATAGAACCCATACCTGCAAAAGCAAAACGATCCCCCATTTGTAAATTACCAATAGTATGAGAAATAACTTCTGGAATTTTCTCTTTTGCTTTTTTAGTTGCCACTTTACCCAATTTACTTGTTTTACTTAATCCTTTATCGCCAATAACACCTACTGCAACTTGTGTTAAAGCATAACTTCCCCATTTTGCACGACTTTCAGCATCTCCGTTTATTACATCATTAATAAATGAATCTGACACTATATTATACATGGTACTAAGGGTATCAATAGGATGCAACGCAGCATTCCCCATGTTTTCCCACGTATCCCGTTTACCAAGCGCTTTAAATCCTTCTATGGTGTCTCCAATTGCTTCTCCTGCACCTTCTATAGTGCCATCTACAACTTTTCGGAAAGTAGATTTTTCAGGTAACTTACCACACATTGCCCCTTCTTCAATTGAACTACTCTTTAGATGGTTTTCAGCCTGACGTGCCCTTTCTTCTGTAATCGATTGAATAGAGGTTGTCCACTCCATATTCAATTCTTGTGTACTAAATGTACCACTTACAGGACTAAAACCTTTCCCACTTTGGACTTCAGCCAAACCCGTCGCAATGCTAGCGACTAATTGAATTGCTGTACTATAATTATTACTAGATGTTTGATTAAACTCATACAGGTGATCTAATTTTTCTTGCAGTTTTTTTCTCATAGCAGTGAAAAGATTCGCCATAGCGTCCATACCTGGTATTGGCATAGTTTGAATGATGGCTTCCATACTTGCCTTCATTCGGTCAATTTCTTGAATTTGTTCTAATATTTCTTGTTCGATTACATCTGTAGAAGCGACTTGTGATTGAAATTGACTTGGAAAGGCATCATTCTGACGAATTAACTCTTCACATAAGTAAATGATTCCTTGTGCTAAAGGACGAAAGGTTTGTATAAAAAATGATTTTGCACTGCTATATGTTTGTCCTTGTAGAACAGTATCAATTGCAAAGGTGTCAATCGACTGTATAGCTTGTTCCATACCTTGAATGGTAGCGATACATACAGCATTCATACTTTCTGTTTGAGTCTGTACTTCTCCCAAATACATATTTAAACTCATAAATTTTCCCCCTTAACAAATAAATCATACCAATTTAAGGATGAAACTGTAAATGTTACATTGTAATGAATTGATTAGAGGGACATCTCAAAGCGAACTTATCTATATTTACAATGAAAGGGCGAGTAGTGATTATGAGGCAATCTGAATTAAATAATATAACAAGTAAAAAAGCTATGTGGGCTATTGAAATAACAGAAGAAAAGGTACGTGAATTTAAAGCCCAGATTTTAAAGTATTTTGTCTAGAAAGCATGGAAAAAAACAATTTAAATTACATCACTAACTATGGGGGATATAACGATTAAAAATGAAGAATAAATGAAGTAATATTTGTATTAAGTTGTATGACAGTTTGTCAATCTAAGTGCGACAGTTCCTCCTGAAACGCTTCGTGGGCAGTTTTCCATCCTAAACATTTTCTTGGTCTTTGGTTAATAAGAAGTAGTGCCTGATGCAATTGTTCTTGTGAAACAGAGCTTAAATCTGTTTTTTTGGGGTAAAACTCTCGCAATAGCCCATTTGCGTTCTCGTTACTTCCACGTTGCCAGGAAGAAAATAGGGGCCGGCAAAGAACACTGCTATTTCCAAGTCTTTTTCTATCCGTTGATAACACGAAAATTCTTTTCCCCTATCAACAGTAGCTATTTGAAATGCAGTGTTTGGATACATGGCAATGATTTGTTTGATGGCAAATTCCATCGATTCCGCTGTTCGATCTGGGATGACAATCGCTTGATAATACCGTGTTTTTCGTTCTACAAATGTCGCAAAGCATCCCTTGCTTTTCCTGCGGCTTGATACGATTGTATCTAATTCCCAGTGCCCAAATGTTTCTCGGTTTCTTACTTCAGATGGACGCTTTTGAATAGATGTTCCGACATTGAAGCGTCCACGTGTCTCTTTTGGCTTTTGACGTTTCCCTTTTTGTCTTAATAGAGACAGGTCCTTTTTGAATAATTTGCCTTGATATAACCAGTTGTAGATCGTTTGAAAGGAGATCTCCCCTTTCAAATAGCCATGCTGGATTTGCTCCGGAGACCAAGTAACTTCTAATTTTTCTAGAATTTTCTCCGCTAATTCCAGAGACCATTTTCCAATCGGTTTACAATCTTTCCTTCGTTTGATGTATTTCTCTTGTGCTTGTTCACTACAGTACGTACCGTTTTCCTGGATATTTCTTTTCAATTCTCGCGCAATAGAAGAATGATGTCGCTTCAGAATGACACCAATTTCTCTCGTTGAATGACCTAATTTATGAAGTGCTTCTAGTTGCCCACGCTCAAACGTGGTAAAATGGGAATAGCTCATCCTCGTCCTCCGTGTAAGTGGTTGTGTGGTAACTTCTATTTTACACGAAGCGAGGATGGGCTTTTTGTTTTTTTATAGGTGTCGCACTTAATAATACAATTCGTCACAATAAAATAAGTAATAGAAAATAACAAACAAGTACCAATTATACCGAAAACTACAATCTAAATTTTACCAGCTAATGTTTCATTCGGATCTAGTTACAATCCCTCTTTTCTTCTATACTATAAAGCAATTCAATAAACTTACATAATGCCGCTGTTTTTACACTATCCTTCCGATAAATAAAATAGGTGGGAATAAACCGATTTTCACTCACTAACGGCGTATGCACAAGTTCTTTATTTCCATCAAATTGCTCTGCTACTTCCCTCGGCAACATGGACACACCAAGTCCAGCCTTTACGCATCCAATAATTCCATCTAAAGAATTTAATTCCATTACTTTCTTTGGAACAATCCCTTCAGATAGTAGCCATTCCTCCAAGACTTTTCGATAAAAACAACCAGATTGAAACACAATAAAAGACTGCGTTTTGGCACTTTCACGGTTCCATAACACATTACATTTCGAAAGCAACATCATTTCCTCTTGAAATACTTCCATCTTTTCTAAAGCTGGATCATCTATGCAATCTGCTACGAAAGCTCCTTCTATTTCGTATAACAATACCTTTTTCGTTAACTCTTCCGTATTATTCGTTTGTAACATAATTTCCACTTCTGGATACTGCATATGATACCGCGATAAAATAGATGGTAATCTAACAGCTGCTGCTGTTTCCATAGTACCAATTTTTAATACTCCACCAGGCTCTGCGGTATGCTTTACTTGTCTTTTTGACTCATTGAATAATTGAATCATTTTTTCAGAATATGTTAACAACCTTACACCAGCCGGTGTTAATGTAACTCCATCTCGATGCCTATAAAATAACTGTACTTCATATTCAGCTTCTAATCTTTTTATTTTTGCTGTTATATTTGATTGAACAAAATTTAATCGTATCGCTGCCTTCGAAATGCTTTTCTCTTGTGCAACCATATAAAAAGCCACAAAATCTTGTAAATTCATGCTTCTTCCTTCCTATCATTTATTTTGATATTACATATAAAAAAACGATATTTTACGCTCTATATATATTTCCTTATCATATGTATAAGAGGTTCTTTTCAGAAGGGGGATTGTATGAACGAAACAAACATATGGAAAATGATTATAGCCGGCATATTTTCTTTAATAGCTGTTATGGGAATTAATCGATTTGCCTATACACCTATTATTTCTTTTATGGAAAGGCAGGTTCATGTAGAAACTGATTTAGCTGGATATTTAGCCTCCAGTAACTATTTGGGATATTTGCTTGGAGCATTCTTTATTGGATTTCGAATGATTATAAACCGTGAAAAAGTTTTACATTACTGCCTACTTTTTAATGGCCTTTCAACCATTTTTATGGGCTTCACCTCATCTATTATGATATGGTTCCCGCTTCGATTTATCGGCGGATTCACAAGTGCAATCGTATTCGTTCTTGCTTCGAGTATTGTTTTAGATTACTTATTTCAGAGAAACAAAGTCATACTAAGCGGTATGATTTATAGTGGTGTTGGAATTGGAATTATTTGCGCTGGAGTATTCGCTCCGTTATTCAACTTCATTTCAAATTGGCAAGGCGCTTGGATTGGATTAGGACTTATTAGTTTTTGTTTAACTATTTTTGTGTGGAAATGGTTAAAAGAAGATACGAAACATACTGAGCAAAAATCAAAAGTTACTTCAAGTCATACCTCTCATAGAAAAAACTATTTATTTTGGCTTATTTTAGCTTATGGATTTGAAGGATTTGGCTATATCATTACTGGTACTTTCCTTGTTACGATTGTCGAAAGAATGACGCATTCCCTCTTTTACGCCTCTTGTAGCTGGATTATTGTTGGAATTGCCGTGATTCCATCTAGCTATCTTTGGTCAAGTCTTGCACAAAAATATGGAACAACGCGTACCCTTACTTTTGCTTATATTTTACAAATAACAAGTATTCTTTCCCCGCTCCTTCTTCCCAATGTTCTCGGGGCATTTTTAAGTGCATTATTTCTAGGAGGCACCTTCGTTGGGATTACCATCTTAACAACGACAGAAGCAAAGCGAATCAAGCCGAATGAAAGTAATAAAATCATCGGATATACAACAGGCGTTTATGGGATTGGACAAATTATCGGTCCTATATTAACTGGTGTTATCGCCAAGCAAACTGATAGCTTTTTCCTACCACTTCTCATCGCCGCTCTCACTTTAGTCATCGCAATTCTACTATTATTCATCGGTGAAATACGATGTAAACAAGCAGCCAAAAACTGTCTATCAGTACAAGATTCTTTATAAGCTGTTGAAACCATTCCACATTCCCTTCCTTATTTCCTTTCAAAAAAAGAAGCTAACATCTGTTAGCTTCTCGTCATTTCATTTCCGATTGCTCGATATCCTATATCATTTCGATAAAATAAACCATCGCTCTTAATCTTTTCAACTTCTGTATATACTTGCTCTTTGGCAGATTGTAAGTCGTGCGCTTTGCATGTAACAAATAGCACACGACCACCATTTGTTACAAAATCTCCATGCTGCATCTTTGTACCTGCATGGAACACAATTACATCTTCTAACGTCTCTAGTCCAGAAATAATAGCACCTTTTTCATATGATTCCGGATATCCTTTTGAGGCAAGTACGACACCAATCACAGCTTCTTTAGACCATTTTAGTGTTAACTCACGATTATCCAATACAGCATGACATACATCAACTAAATCATTTTCCAAGCGAGGTAATACAACTTCTGTTTCTGGATCACCAAATCGCGCATTAAATTCAATTACTTTTGGCCCTTCTTTTGTTAAAATGAGCCCGGCATATAAAATCCCTGTAAATGAACGGCCTTCTTGGATCATTGCTTTTGCAGTTGGATGTAAAATTTTCTCAACCGCTTCACTAACCGCTGATTGTGGAATTTGTGGTACTGGAGAATATGCTCCCATCCCGCCTGTATTCGGTCCTTTATCCCCATCAAAAGCACGTTTATGATCTTGCGCAATTACCATTGGGTGTACAGTTGTTCCATTTACAAATGCCATTAAAGAAAATTCTTGTCCATCTAAAAATTCTTCAATAACAACCTTTTTACTTGACTCACCAAATTTCACATCTTGCAGCATTTCTTGTACAGCTTCGAGTGCGTCTTCAAGAGTCATTGCAACTGTCACGCCTTTACCAGCTGCTAAACCGTCCGCTTTAATTACAATTGGTGCACCAACTGTTTTTATGTATGCGACTGCTTCCTCATAATCTGTGAATGTTTCATATGCTGCTGTTGGGATATCGTATTTTTTCATCAATTCTTTTGCAAAAGCTTTACTTCCTTCAATTACAGCAGCCGCTTTATTCGGTCCAAAAACGCGAAGCCCCTCTGCTTCAAAACGATCAACGATTCCATTCATAAGCGGAATTTCTGGACCAACAAATGTGAAACCGATATTGTTTTCTTTCGCAAATAAAATAAGTGCATCAAAATCATTTTCCTCGATATCAATTGGTGTTGCTACATCTCGCATCCCTTCATTACCTGGTGCTACATACACCTTTCCCACTTGCTCAGACTGTGCAAACTTCCAAGCTAAAGCATGTTCACGTCCACCGCGGCCAATTACTAATACATTCATATTTCATCCTCCACTTTTAAAACGGAAAATAGGGGCAACCCTATTTTTCGTGTCGTATTTTGTAGATACGTCGATATCTCATGCCGAAACGCCGATATATTTCAATTTGCGCCGATATCTCATGAGAAACGGTCGATATATTTCAATTTGCGCCGATAAAATTCCATATACTTTTATATGTCTATTAATGTTTGAAATGACGTACACCCGTGAACACCATCGTAATACCATATTCATCCGCTTTTTTAATCGAATCTTCGTCACGGATTGACCCGCCTGGTTGAATGATTGCTGTAATCCCCGCTTTCGCAGCTTCTTCTACTGTGTCTGGCATCGGGAAGAACGCATCGGATGCTAATGCGCTACCTTGTGCCTTCTCGCCAGCTTGCGAGATTGCAATTTTCGCAGAACCAACACGATTCATTTGTCCCGCTCCAACACCGATTGTCATATTATCTTTTGCTAGTACAATTGCATTTGATTTTACGTGTTTTACAACTTTCCAAGCTAGCTTTAAATCATTCCATTCTTGCTCTGTTGGTTCGCGTTTCGTTGGAATTGTGATTGTCTCTTCATTTAACGCTAACGTATCTTCTTCTTGAACAAGAAGTCCACCTTGAACAGAAGTTAGTTTTTTACTTGCGCTTGTTGCCTTCTCAATATTTACCGTTAACAGACGTAAGTTTTTCTTACTTTGCAACACTTCTAAAGCCTCTTTCGAGAATGAAGGAGCAATAATAATTTCTAAGAAAATTTCATGTAATTTCTCTGCCACACCTTTATCAATTTCACGGTTCGCTGCAATAATGCCGCCGAAGATTGATACTGGATCCGCCTTATAAGCACGTGTATATGCTTCATGAATATCTTCTCCAACACCAACGCCACATGGATTCATATGTTTTACAGCGACTACTGCCGGCTCTGTAAATTCTTTCACGATGCTAAGCGCTGCATCTGCATCATTGATGTTGTTATAAGATAGTTCTTTTCCGTGCAATTGTTCTGCATATGCAACAGAAGAAGCCACCGCAAATGGTGCTTTATAGAATATTGCTTTTTGATGCGGATTTTCTCCGTAGCGTAAATCTTGCTTTTTCTCAAATGTTACCGTCAATGTTTCTGGGCTTTCTTCTCCCATTTGTTCCGTTAAATAGTTTGAAATTAGTGCATCATATGCCGCTGTATGACGGAATACTTTCGCTGCTAATTTACGCTTTGTTTCGTCTGTAACTTCACCGTTTTCTTTTAGCTCAGCTAGTACAACATCATAATCTGCTGGATCAACAATCACTGATACAAATTTATGATTCTTCGCAGCTGAACGAATCATTGTTGGACCACCGATATCAATATTTTCAATGGCATCAGCAAATGTCACATCAGGCCTCGCAATCGTCTCTTTAAATGGGTATAAATTTACAACGACAAAATCAATCGGCTGAATGCCTAATTCACTCATCTCTGCTACATGCGTTTCATTATCACGCACTGCAAGTAAACCGCCATGAATGTTTGGATGTAATGTTTTGACACGGCCATCCATAATTTCCGGGAAACCTGTTACTTCAGAAATTCCAATTACTTGTAAGCCGTTTTCTTCTAATAATTTTTTCGTTCCCCCTGTTGAAATCACTTCAATTCCTTGTTCAAGCAAACCTTTCACGAATTCTACTACTCCTGTTTTATGAGAAACACTTACTAATGCACGCTTTTTCATTTCTTTTACACCCCTATTTCACAGTTCGTTCTTTCATAGATTGAATGATTTTATTTACTGTATTTACATATAAACGATGTTCAACTTGTTGAATTTTCTTTTGCAAACTCTCTCTCGTATCCGTTTCTGAAACAGTGACTACTTCTTGTGCAATAATCGGTCCCGTATCCATCCCCGCATCGACGTAATGAATCGTTACTCCCGTTACTTTCACACCAGCTTCTAATGCTTGGCCAATAGCATCTTTTCCTGGAAAGCTCGGTAATAACGATGGATGAATATTAATGATTTTCCCCCCATATGCTTCTAGCAATGTCGGTCCGATAAGACGCATATATCCCGCTAAAATCACATAATCAATCTCGTATTCTCGTAACTTTTTTAATATCTCTTTTTCAAACGCTTCCTTTGATTCATATGCTTTCGCCGAAAAAGCAAAGCATGGAACATGATGATAATGCGCTCGCCCGATAACACGCGCATCCGGTTGATCACATACTAGCAAACTAATTTCAGCATGTAATCTATTTTCTTCTACTGCGTTAACGAATGCTTGGAAGTTAGATCCGCTTCCAGAAGCAAAGACTGCCACTCTGCTCATAATGCTTTGCCTCCATTAAAAGTAACACCTGATCCTTTTACAGTGCGTCCAATGATATACGCTTTTTCTCCTTGCTCTTCAAGAAGACGAACAACCGCTTTTGCATTTTCTTCTTTCACCGCTACTACCATACCAATACCCATGTTAAAAATATTGAACATTTCCTTCTCTTCTATCTTTCCAACCTCTTGAAGTAAGCTGAAAATCGGTTGAATTTTCCAAGAGCCAAGTTCAATTTCTGCTCCAATTCCTTTCGGTAACATACGTGGAATATTTTCAATAAAACCGCCACCTGTAATATGTGCCATACCGTATACTTCACATTTCTTCAATAGTTCTAAAATAGGTTTGACATAAATTTTCGTTGGCTTTAATAGTTCTTCGCCAAGAGGTAGTTCTAAACGACCATATATACGGTCTAATGATAACTGTCCGTCTTCTAACAACACTTTACGCACTAAGGAATAACCGTTACTATGAATTCCACTAGAGGCTAAACCAATTAATACATGACCAGCTTCAATCGAATGTCCTGTTACAATTTTCTTTTTGTCAACAATACCGACCGTAAAGCCTGCTAAATCGTACTCCTCATTGGAATACATACCCGGCATTTCTGCTGTTTCCCCGCCAATTAGTGAACATCCAGCTTGCCGACAACCTTCCGCTATCCCTTTGACGATGTGTTCAATTTTACTTGGCTCAGCTTTACCACAAGCAATATAGTCAAGGAAAAATAACGGTTCTGCTCCTTGAACAACGATATCATTTACACACATTGCTACTGCATCAATGCCAATTGTGTCATGTTTATCTGCCATGAAAGCGAGCATTAACTTTGTACCTACACCATCTGTTCCTGATACTAATACAGGTTCTTCGAATGACAATTTTGATAAATCAAACATACCTCCAAAACCGCCTAGACCGCCTAGCACTTCTTTTCTCATTGTTGTTTGTACGTGTTTTTTCATGCGAGATACCGCTTCATATCCAGCTTCAATATCTACTCCTGCTTGCTTATACGCATTCGCCATCGTTTTTTACACCTCGTCTTTTAATTTCTCCCCATCCAGGGCGACCGTTTTCAGAAAGAAGCTAGCTTCTACATAGAAAGAAGTAGAAGCTGCTTTTCTTTTTTATTTCATACTTTCTAAAAGTTCTTGCTCATAATCGTAAAGAGCAGTCGGATAATCTCCATTAAAGTAAGCCATGCATAATCCGCCGTATTTCCCTTCATATGGACGTCCAATTGCATCTACTAATCCATCTTCACTTAAAAATGTTAGAGAATCTGCACCGATGATTTGGCAGATTTCCTCTACAGAGTGATTTGCAGCGATTAATTCTTTTCTCGTTTGAATGTCAATGCCATAGAAACATGGATACTTAAGAGGAGGAGAAGCAATTCTTACATGCACTTCTGTCGCTCCTGCTTCACGAAGCATGCGAACAATCCGCTTACTTGTTGTCCCTCTTACAATTGAATCATCAATCATGACAACACGTTTCCCTTCAACTACACCACGTACTGCAGAAAGCTTCATTTTTACCCCTTGCTCACGCAACTCTTGGGATGGTTGAATAAAGGTACGTCCGACGTAACGGTTTTTAATTAACCCTAATTCATATGGAATTCCCGTTGCTTCTGCATAACCAATGGCTGCTGAAATACTAGAATCGGGTACTCCTGTTACAACATCTGCCTCAATAGGTGCTTCCATCGCTAAACGTTTTCCCATATTTTTACGCGCCGCATGAACATTGACGCCGGCAATATTAGAGTCTGGTCGTGCAAAATAAATATATTCCATACTACAAATTGCGTGCTCTACTTCATTTGTAAAACGATCTACTTGAATCCCTTCATCATTAATGATTAGAAGTTCTCCCGGTTCAACATCACGAATATATGTTGCGCCAACTACATCGAAAGCACATGTTTCAGATGCTACAACATAGGCATCCCCCATTTTCCCAATTGAAAGCGGGCGGAACCCATTTGGGTCTAGTGCAACAATCATTTCATTACTTGTTAGTAACAAATATGCAAATGCACCTTTTACTTTATTTAACGCATCCTTTACACTCTCGATTAATGACCCTTTCGTATTCCGCTTAATTAAATGTAGCAATACTTCTGTATCTGAACTTGTTTGAAAGATACTTCCTTCTGCTTCTAATTCACGGCGAAGCATTTTGGCATTAATTAAATTCCCGTTGTGAGCTAATGCCATACTATGATCAGAGAAACGGAATAGTAATGGCTGAACGTTTGCTACTTCACTTCCGCCTGCTGTTGCATAACGCACGTGGCCAATGGCTGATTTTCCATTTAAACCTTCTAACTCACCTCTTGAAAACACTTCTGATACTAAACCTAACCCCTTATGACCAATAATTTTCTCCCCACTATTCACAACAATACCTGCACCTTCTTGCCCACGGTGCTGTAAACTATGCAATCCGTAGTACGTAACTTGTGCTGCATTTTCATGCCCCCAAATTCCGAAGATGCCACATTCTTCATTTAACCCCTTTATTTCAGCAAGCATGGGATTGCCCCTTTCCAAGCCTTTCTCATTTCATCAACATTTGCTGTAAGTAGTACTTCATTTTCTTCATTATGAATTGTGACTTCATTTGTATTTGTGACTTCACCAACTTGAATTGCTTCTACTACTTTTTCAAACGCTTCTTGTTGTTCACGTTTTACTGTTACAACAAAACGAGATTGTGATTCTGCGAATAATGCCGCTGTTGCCTCCCCAGCTAATTTCACAGTAGCACCTAAGCCTTTCGCACCGATTGCACTTTCAGAAATCGCAACTGCCAATCCGCCTTCTGCAACGTCATGTGCAGATTGAACAAGTCCCGCTTGAATTGCTTCTAGTAATTGTTTTTGACGTTTTGATTCTACTTCTAAATCAATACTTGGTGATTGACCGAAGATTTTACCGTACATCAGCTTCTGTAATTCACTTCCACCAAATTCAGCTTTCGTTTCACCCATTACATAAATAAGATCCCCAGCTTGCTTAAATTCTTGTGTTGTGACATGTTTTAAATCGTGAACAAGCCCTACCATTCCAACAGTTGGTGTTGGATATACCGCTTCACCGCTACGCTCGTTGTACATTGATACATTCCCACCAATAACTGGAGTTTGTAATGTACGACAAGCTTCGCTCATACCATCTACTGATTTCTCAATTTGCCAGAAAATCTCTGGTTTCTCTGGATTACCAAAGTTTAAGCAATCTGTGATTGCAAGTGGTTCCCCGCCAGAACATACGATATTACGTGCAGCTTCTGCTACTGCAATTTTACCGCCCATTTCAGGATCTAAGTAAATATAGCGAGAGTTACAGTCCGTTGTGATTGCTAATGCTTTCTCTGTACCACGTACTCGTACCACCGCTGCATCTGATCCTGGTGTAACAACTGTACTTGTGCGTACTTGATAATCATACTGATCATATACCCATTCTTTACTTGCAATCGTTGGTTGTTGTAATAAAGCTAGTAATGTTTCTTTATAATTATCTACTTTTGGCGTCTCCATTTTCATTTCTTGAAACTCTCTAAAATATGCTGCCTCTTTTGAAGGTTTATGATAAATTGGCGCTTCTTCTGCTAATGCATCCGCAGGTACTTCTGCTACCATTTCACCTTTATGGAATAAACGAAGCATTTTATCTTCCGTTACTTTTCCCATCGCAACTGCTGCAAGTCCATATTTTTCAAATAACTCTACAACTTCTTGCTCTCTACCTTTTTTCACCACAATCAACATACGTTCCTGTGATTCAGATAACATCATTTCATATGGTGTCATACCTGTTTCACGCTGTGGTACATCATCTAAATACATTTCAATACCCATTCCCGCTTTACTTGCCATTTCCGCAGAAGATGATGTTAAGCCCGCAGCACCCATATCTTGAATTCCAACAAGCGCATCAGATTGGATCAACTCTAAGCATGCTTCAATAAGAAGTTTCTCCATAAACGGATCACCTACTTGTACTGCTGGACGTTTTGCTTCTGAACTCTCAGATAGTTCTTCTGATGCGAAAGTTGCACCATGAATACCGTCGCGTCCTGTTGAAGCACCGACATACATAACCGTGTTACCAGCACCATGCGCTTGCCCTTTTTTAATATCTTCATGATGAATTAAACCGACGCACATTGCATTGACAAGTGGGTTTCCTTCATAACATGGATCAAATTGTACCTCTCCGCCAACAGTTGGAATACCGATACAGTTACCGTATCCTGCAATCCCTGCAACTACCTCTTCAAATAAATATTTCACGCGTGGTGATTGGAGTTCACCGAAGCGTAGTGAGTTTAATAAAGCAACTGGACGTGCTCCCATAGAGAATACATCACGAATAATACCGCCAACACCTGTTGCTGCACCTTGATACGGCTCAATTGCCGAAGGGTGGTTATGACTTTCCATTTTAAATACAACCGCTTGATTATCACCAATGTCTACAATACCTGCACCTTCTCCTGGTCCTTGTAATACGCGCTCTCCTGTTGTTGGGAACTTGCGAAGAACTGGTTTTGAGTTCTTATAACTACAATGCTCTGACCACATAACCGAGAAAAGCCCTGTTTCCGTATAGTTCGGCAGACGTCCTAAAATTTTTTCAACCATGGCAAACTCTTCGTCTGTTAGCCCCATTTCCGCATATATACGTTCTTCTTTAATTTGTGTTGGATTTGGTTCAAGCATTAACGACATATGTTTCCCTCCAATGTTTCAAAATAGATTGAAAGACTTTTAATCCTTCAACGCCGCCAAGAATTTCATTCACAGCACGCTCTGGGTGTGGCATCATGCCAAGTACATTACCTTTTTCATTTACAATACCTGCAATATTTGAAACGCTTCCGTTTGGATTGTCTACATAACGGAATGCAATTTGATTCTTCTGCTCTAATTCTTTAAGAGTTGCTTCATCACAATAATAATTTCCTTCACCATGTGCAATTGGGATATGAATGATTTCTCCCTTGTCATATTGCGATGTAAACATCGTTTTATTATTTTCAATACGTAACTGAACAGTTCGACACATGAATTTTAAGTTTTTATTTCGCATCAATGCACCTGGTAATAATCCTGATTCAACAAGAATCTGGAATCCATTACACACTCCTAAAATGGGCTTTCCTTGTTCAGCAGCTTTTTGCACTGCTTTCATTGCATTCGCAAATCGAGAAATGGCACCGCAGCGAAGGTAGTCACCATAAGAGAATCCCCCTGGTAAAAGAATCGCATCATATTCGTCTAAGTTCTCTGCATCATGCCAAACATAGTCTACATCTTCGCCAAGCTCATCTTTAATTGCATGAAACATATCAACATCACAGTTCGAACCTGGAAAAACGATTACGGCAAATTTCACTGTGCGACAACCTCCTCAATTTCATAACGGAAATCTTCCATTACAACGTTTGCTAATAGTTTTTCACACATTTCTTTTACCTTCCTATCAAGGTCAGTTACTGATTTATCAATTGTTAATTCCATATATTTACCAATGCGCACATCTTGTACTTCTGTAAAGGAAAGGCTGTAAAGAGCACCTTTCACCGCTGTTCCTTGTGGATCTAATACGCTCTCTCTTAATGTTACATATACCTTGACTTTATACATGTGAAGCTCCTCCTAAACGTTTTAAAATTTCTTCATATGCCTCCGTTACATTCCCTAAATCACGGCGAAATACATCTTTATCAAATTTCTCATTGCTCTCTTCATCCCATAAACGACAAGTATCTGGTGAAATTTCGTCCGCTAATACAATCTTGCCTTCCTCTGTCATACCAAACTCTAATTTAAAATCTATTAACCTTACACGACAGCTTGCGAAATGCTCAATCAACACTTGATTGATTCGTAGAGCCTTTTCTCGTAATATACTTATCTGCTCTAATGTTGCAACGTTTAACACACGAATATGATCTTCTGTTACAAGTGGATCTCCTAAATCATCATCTTTGTAGTAAAATTCTACGATTGGTTTTGTAAGCGGTATTCCCTCTTCCATTCCTAATCGTTTAGAAAGGCTTCCTGCAATGACGTTTCTTGTAACAACTTCTAATGGAATAATACTTACTTTTTTCACAAGTTGTTCTGTATCTGACAGCTTCTTTACAAAATGCGTTTCAATTCCTACTTCTCGCAACTTTCTGAATAAAAGAGTTGTAATTTCATTGTTCAGACGACCTTTTCCTGTAATCGTCGCTTTTTTCTCCCCATTGAAAGCAGTAGCACTATCTTTGTACTCTACCCAAACCATATCTGCTGCTTCTGTACGATAAATTCTTTTTGCCTTACCTTCATACAGCAATTCTAGTTTTTGCATTTCGCAAGCCCCCTGTAGTTTGAAAAATGTGAATAATAATTTTATAAAGAATGGCACAGAATACCCCTATTCTGTGCCATATAAAATTTTCAGCTTAGTTTAGTCCAAGACGTTCAAAAATGGTATCAACATGTTGTAAGTGATGTTCATAGTTGAAACATTCATTGATTTCTTCTTGTGTTAACTTGCTTGTAATACGCTCATCTGCTTCTACGAGATCTTTGAATTGTACTTGTGTCTCCCAAGCTTCCATCGCCTTAGGCTGTACAATATCATAAGCTTCTTCACGTACCATACCTTTGTCGATAAGAGTAAGCATAACACGTTGCGAATAAATTAAACCGTATGTTCTTTGCATATTACGTTTCATGTTCTCTGGGAATACCGTTAAGTTCTTCACGATATTACCGAAGCGGTTTAACATATAGTTTAATGCGATTGTTGCATCTGGTAAGATAACACGCTCTGCAGAAGAGTGCGAAATATCACGCTCATGCCACAATGGAACATTTTCATAAGCTGTTAACATATAACCGCGAATAACACGTGCCATACCAGTCATATTTTCAGACCCAATCGGATTACGTTTATGCGGCATAGCAGAAGAACCTTTTTGACCTTTTGCGAAAAATTCTTCTACTTCACGAGTTTCACTCTTTTGTAAACCGCGAATTTCAACTGCCATCTTTTCAATCGATGTGGCAATCAATGCAAGTGTTGACATGTAATGCGCATGGCGATCACGTTGCAATGTTTGTGTAGAAATTGGCGCTGCTTCTAATCCTAAGTTTTCACAAACATATTTTTCTACAAATGGATTAATGTTTGCATATGTACCAACTGCACCAGATAATTTACCGACGCGAACTGTATTAGCTGCTTGCTTGAAACGTTCTAAGTTACGTTTCATTTCTTCATACCAAAGACCAAGTTTTAAACCAAACGTTGTTGGTTCTGCATGAACACCATGTGTTCTCCCCATCATAACTGTATATTTATGTTCTTTCGCTTTATTTGCTAAAATCTCAATAAAGTTTTCTAAGTCCTTTAATAAAATTTCATTTGCTTGTTTTAAAATATAAGACAATGCCGTATCTACTACATCTGTTGATGTTAAACCGTAGTGAATCCATTTGCGTTCTTCCCCTAATGCAGGTGTTTCTGATACTGCACGAGTAAATGCTACTACATCATGACGTGTTTCTTTTTCAATTTCATAAATACGTTCCATATTAAATGATGCATTTTCGCGAATTTTTTTCACATCTTCTTTTGGGATTTCACCAAGTTCCGCCCATGCTTCACAAGCTAAAATCTCCACTTCCAACCAAGCTTTAAACTTATTTTCTTCCGTCCAAATCGCACCCATCTCAGGGCGTGTATAACGACTAATCATCTTTTTCCCTCCAACAGTTGTTCTTGATGGTCCCAAATATGCAAACTACGCGCTTTTTCTAGAGCCACTTCGATACTTTCATTCAAAATATTAACATGCCCCATTTTACGCTGCGGCTTTGCTTCTTCTTTTCCATACAAGTGTAAATAACACCCGGTTAATCTATTCACTTGTCTTAGGACCCCTTCTATATGTTCGCCTAAAATGTTTACCATGACAACTGGTTTTAACAAATTTGTTTCCCCAAGAGGTAAATTACAGATTGCTCGAATATGCTGTCTAAACTGACTCGTTTCACATGCATCAATTGTGTAATGACCGGAATTGTGAGGCCGTGGAGCTAATTCATTAATATAAATTTCACCATCAACTGTAGTAAACATTTCTACTGCTAGTGTTCCCACTAACTGAAGTTCATCCGCGAGTATCTGCGCATATTGAATTCCTTTTTGGGAAAGTTCTGCTGTAATACGAGCTGGTACGATTGATTCATGTAAGATGTTATTTACGTGAATATTTTCAGCCACTGGGAATCCCTTTGTTTCCCCGCTTACACTGCGCGTTACAATAACCGATATTTCTTTTTCAAATGGCACCCATTTTTCTAAAATGCACTCAGATTTACTAATCAGTTCACTTGCTCTTGTAATATCAGCTTCGCTTTTTAAAACAACCTGGCCTTTGCCGTCGTATCCTCCCGTTGTTGTTTTTAATACACAAGGGAAAGACAGTTCCCGAATTGCCATAAGAAGCTCATCTTGCTTTTGAATGAGACGATATGGTGCTACCGGCAAACCAGCTTCTACAATCGCATTCTTTTCTGTAAAACGATTTTGAGTTTTGAATAGTAGCTGGCTTCCTTGTGGCAAATATGCATACTTCTCAAGCCACTGTAAGCATCTATAATTAATGTTCTCAAATTCATATGTAACAACATCGCTTATTTCCGCTAAATGCTGTATCGCTTTTAAATCGTCATAAGCGGCTACAATTTCAACATCAGCAACTTGTGCACATGGGGAATGTCTTGTTGGATCTAAAACAGCGATTTTATAACCCATTTCCTTCGCTGCTAAAGCCATCATTCTTCCAAGCTGACCGCCGCCAATGATTCCAATTGTTTTTCCAGGTAAAATGATTTTCGTCATATTAGCTCACTACCTTCACGCACATTTTTCTCAATTGCTTCTCGTCTCAGTTCTAATGCATCATGTATATCATCATAAAATGAGCCAAGTATTTGTGCCGCGAGTAACCCTGCATTTGTGGAACCAGCCTTTCCAATTGCAACTGTCGCAACCGGAACTCCCCCTGGCATCTGAACAATAGATAATAATGAATCCAAGCCATTTAATGCTTTTGATTGAACAGGCACACCAATTACAGGAAGATTTGTCTTTGCTGCAACCATTCCTGGTAAATGAGCAGCGCCTCCAGCTCCAGCGATAATCACTTTTAATCCACGCTCACGAGCGGTTTCTGCATATTCAAACATATAATCCGGAGTCCGATGAGCAGATACAACTTTCTTCTCATACGGAATTTTCAATTCATCTAAGATGTCACAAGCATATTTCATTGTTTCCCAGTCTGACGTGCTTCCCATTATGACTCCAACTAGTGATTTCATATTAGAATCCCCCCGATTCAAATAAAAAAAGCCTGAAATAGAACATTTCTCTTACTATAAGAGAAAGCGCTCTATCCAGGCATACGTATCCCTTGTGAATAGAAAATACCGAGTGACTTTCCCTCATAGTCTAACGAATAACGGTCGTTAGGTAGAGACTTGCAGGCCATAACCCCGCGATTATATGAGGTGCGATATAATATTGTTTCTATGGTTATATTAACAATATTCAGTAAGCGATGTCAATAAATAATCGAATGTTTTTTTAAAACGCTAAAAAAATGTTCGTGTTTTAGTTATTTGTTTACGTATTTATGTGAATTATTATTAATATAAAAGAATTTTAAGTAGCTCTCTCATGTATACATATTGCATCTTCTTTTTATGCTCTTACAGATTTTGCGATACGGGAAAGCCCATATCGTACTTTCGTCCGCCTTTAGGCATGGGATGAAAGTATCGCTTTTTTCATACTTTATTCATAGTCATGCAAAAGACTCTAAAACGACTGTTCTCTGAAAACAGAATACATATGAGGTTGGAGTAGCGAATTCTTCTACTCCGTAAAATGTATGAAGTCGTCAAGAACAAGACGTAAAAACATTTGAGAACCAACAATCTGACTCGTTTGTGCCATAGGTGCTATATGCACTGCCTATGGAGCGGTGATGGCACACCGCACTCTTTCACATCCAGCGATACCAGAAACGTGCTTCGCCTTTCGTAGCAAGAATCTCACTGGCATTGGCCAGCTTGCCCTTTAGGGGTAGGAGTGTCAATAAGTAATCTTGATAAGTTATAAGCAAAAACTGAAATTAAATATAAATAACAAAAAAACCTAAGTCAATTTGACTTAGGTTTTTGCTTGGCGACGTCCTACTCTCACAGGGGCAAGGCCCCAACTACCATCGGCGCTAGAGAGCTTAACTTCCGTGTTCGGTATGGGAACGGGTGTGACCTCTCTGCCATCATCACCAAACTATTGAAGGCATATTCCTTCAAAACTAGATAACCTTTGCTTCATATTGAATCCAGCTCCAGCGACTAGAATTTCGATCATTTCGTACCTTCCTGCCGAAGCAAAGAACGCTTCTATCGTCAGGCACTCCAATGCTCTTCAATTCTAAGCGAGTCGCTTCCGCTTTAGATATATGGTTAAGTCCTCGATCTATTAGTATTCGTCAGCTCCACGTGTCACCACGCTTCCACCTCGAACCTATCAACCTGATCATCTTTCAGGGATCTTACTAGCTTACGCTATGG
>NZ_JAKUEW010000005.1:0-228836 GCF_022663115.1 Bacillus cereus group sp. BfR-BA-01430 | reverse complement strand
AGGTTAGGGGTTCGACTCCTCTCGGGCGCGCCATTAACGGGAAGTGGCTCAGCTTGGTAGAGCACCTGGTTTGGGACCAGGGGGTCGCAGGTTCAAATCCTGTCTTCCCGATACTTAAAAAACATGGGGCCTTAGCTCAGCTGGGAGAGCGCCTGCCTTGCACGCAGGAGGTCAGCGGTTCGATCCCGCTAGGCTCCACTTTATATGATTTTTATGGCGGTGTAGCTCAGCTGGCTAGAGCGTACGGTTCATACCCGTGAGGTCGGGGGTTCGATCCCCTCCGCCGCTACCATAAAGGACCTTTAGCTCAGCTGGTTAGAGCAGACGGCTCATAACCGTCCGGTCGTAGGTTCGAGTCCTACAAGGTCCACCATTTAAAGTAAATTATATGGAGGTATACCCAAGTCTGGCTGAAGGGATCGGTCTTGAAAACCGACAGGCGGCGAGAGTCGCGCGGGGGTTCGAATCCCTCTACCTCCTCCATTTTAATATCATATATCATCGCGGGGTGGAGCAGTCTGGTAGCTCGTCGGGCTCATAACCCGAAGGTCGCAGGTTCAAATCCTGTCCCCGCAACCAAGGTCCCGTGGTGTAGTGGTTAACATGCCTGCCTGTCACGCAGGAGATCGCCGGTTCGACCCCGGTCGGGACCGCCATTATATAAAGGCTCGGTAGCTCAGTCGGTAGAGCAGAGGACTGAAAATCCTCGTGTCGGCGGTTCGATTCCGTCCCGAGCCACCATTTTGAAATAGCAAGCCGGCTTAGCTCAATTGGTAGAGCAACTGACTTGTAATCAGTAGGTTGGGGGTTCAAGTCCTCTAGCCGGCACCATTTTCAAAATGAGCCATTAGCTCAGTTGGTAGAGCATCTGACTTTTAATCAGAGGGTCGAAGGTTCGAGTCCTTCATGGCTCACCATTTACAATTTTATGCGGGTGTAGTTTAGTGGTAAAACAAGAGCCTTCCAAGCTCTGGTCGAGAGTTCGATTCTCTTCACCCGCTTTTTCTTCTGTGGGCCTATAGCTCAGCTGGTTAGAGCGCACGCCTGATAAGCGTGAGGTCGATGGTTCGAGTCCATTTAGGCCCACCATTATTCCGCAGTAGCTCAGTGGTAGAGCTATCGGCTGTTAACCGATCGGTCGTAGGTTCGAGTCCTACCTGCGGAGCCATTATATAGAGAAGTACCCAAGAGGCTCAAGGGGCTCCCCTGCTAAGGGAGTAGGTCGCTAACGCGGCGCGAGGGTTCGAATCCCTTCTTCTCTGCCAGAAATTTGGCCCGTTGGTCAAGTGGTTAAGACACCGCCCTTTCACGGCGGTAACACGGGTTCGAATCCCGTACGGGTCATATTTAAAGAGATAGCAATTATGCTATCTCTTTTTTCATGTTTCTGAAATGCCATTAGCGACCAGTAGTAAAAATATAATAATGGATAATAGTATAAAACATATACTATTTAATATAATACTGAAGATCATGATGCTAAGTTTTTTGCTCTTAACTCCTAATATGAAAGCGATAATAAATCCAGCATCGATTATAGAAAATAAAATAATTAAAGTCCATAAATTTACATTTGGTACTAATCTTGTTGTGGAAAATATTAGAAATGTAGCGGTGATTAAAGAAATACTCCAAAGAATAGGAATAGCTATTTTTTTGCTCTCTCGCGAATCCCTCATTATTTCACCTCATTTTTATTATATCAGATCTAATATGGAAGAAAGTGCAGTTTCTTTTTTGTTTGTAGATAATTGAAAGTGGGTGTTCCATAAAGAACATAAGCCTTCATTTCCATGTCATAGTAGAGGAAGGTATCGAGATATTGCAAGCAAATAGAAAAAGAAGTATATGTATATACTAATTGTTTTTTTACAATTAACAGGAAGATTGAAAAATGAAATTGATTTCATAGGTAATAGTATAATTTTCTACTATGTGTGAAAAAGTTCACAAATAGGTCATAATTTGTGAATGATTTCACAAATACTTATGCTACAATATGAGTGTAAGGAAGTTAAACAACATTAAATTAGTACTTTAATTAATTAGTTAAACAACAATAATAAATGTTAATCATAGAGAGGGGAATTCACAATGAAAAAAGGTATTAATCGTGTAGTATTAGTAGGAACAGGAGCTGTAGGTTGTAGTTACGCTTATTCCATGATTAACCAAGGTGTAGCTGAAGAATTCGTACTTGTAGATGTGAATGAAGCAAAGGCAGAAGGAGAAGCGATGGACTTAAGCCATGCGGTACCATTTGCTCCATCACCAACAAAGGTTTGGAAAGGTAGCTATGAAGATTGTAAGGATGCTGACATTGTTTGTATCACAGCTGGATTACCACAAAAACCAGGTGAAACTCGTTTAGATTTAGTGGAGAAAAATGCAAAAATCTTTAAGCAGATTGTTCGTAGTATTATGGATACTGGTTTTGATGGTATTTTCTTAATCGCAACTAACCCAGTTGATATTTTAACTTATGTAACTTGGAAAGAATCTGGATTACCAAAAGAGCGTGTAATTGGTTCTGGTACAACTCTTGACTCTGCTCGTTTCCGCTACATGTTAGGCGATTACTTCGATGTGGACCCACGCAATGTTCATGCATATATCATTGGGGAACACGGTGATACTGAACTTCCAGTTTGGAGCCATGCGACAGTAGGCGTTCAAAAGATTAAAAAAATTATGGCTGATAACAAAGAGAAATATTGCCAAAAAGATTTAGAAGATATCTTTGTCAATGTTCGTGATGCTGCTTATCATATCATCGAGCGTAAAGGCGCAACTTACTACGGAATCGGTATGTCACTACTTCGTGTAACGAAAGCAATTTTAAACAACGAGAACAGCGTATTAACTGTATCTGCATACCTTGAAGGCCAATACGGTGAGAAAGATGCTTATGTAGGTGTTCCAGCTATTATTAATCGTCAAGGTGTACGTGAAATTGTTGAGCTTGAGCTGAATGAAGAAGAAAAAGCAAAATTCGCTCATTCTGTAAAAGTATTAAAAGAAACAATGGCACCAGTATTATAAGATAGTTCATAAATGATTTAGAAGCGGGGGACTGCTTCCGGCTTCTAAATTTTCATATAAATTCCTTTTCTAGTTCTCATTGTATATCCCTAAAATATACCCCCTTTTTGCTGGAGAAGGATGAAAAAGAGTCCGCCCAAAAGTATAACTTTTGGGCGGACTCTTTTTTGAGTGGTAGCCAAGTAACGAAAATTGTTGAAATTGCCGATATATCATGGTCATTTTTTCTCTCAATTATTATGAAAAAACGGATATTTATTTCAAAAGGAACAAGGATATTTCAGTTATGTAGCGAATGTTGAAGGTATTGAAAAATTCTGTCATCTTAGTGAGGTGAACATATTGCGTGTCATACATTGTTTAGAAGAAAGTTTAGAACAATTTCATACAGAGAAAAGTTATGAGAGTTATAAAATATTTGGAGCACATCTCGCAGCAGAAAATGGAGTGCAAGGTGTACGTTTTACTGTATGGGCTCCTCATGCTAAAAATGTAAGTGTTGTTGGAGATTTTAATGAATGGAATGAAAAGCAACATGGAATGCAAAAAGTGACAGAAGCGGGGATTTGGTCGCTATTTATTCCTCAAATAGAAAAAAAAGAAATATATAAATATGCTATTGAGACCGTCAATAGTGAAGTGATTCTGAAAGCAGATCCCTATGCAACATATGCAGAAGTAAGACCAAATACGGCATCTGTTATTTTTGATATAGAGGGATACGAATGGAATGATAAAAATTGGTTTCGTAAAAAGAAAAAAAAATCAATTTATAAAGAAGCAATGGCAATTTATGAATTGCATTTTGGATCATGGAAAAAGAAAGAAGATGGTTCTTTATACTCATATCGTGAAATGGCAGAGGAATTGATTCCTTATATGGTAAATCATCATTTTACTCATATTGAGATTATGCCGCTTGTTGAACATCCGTATGATCGGTCATGGGGATATCAAGGGACGGGATACTATGCAGTGACAAGTCGTTTTGGCATGCCGCATGATTTTATGTATTTTGTCGATGAATGTCATAAATATGGAATCGGTGTCATTTTAGATTGGGTACCGGGACATTTTTGCAAAGATGCTCATGGCTTATATTTATTCGATGGAAGACCAACCTATGAATATAGAGACTTAGACGTACAAGAAAATCGTGTTTGGGGAACGGTAAACTTTGATTTAGGAAAGCGAGAGGTAAGGAATTTTTTAATTTCAAATGCACTATTTTGGATGAAATATTATCATATCGATGGTTTTCGTGTTGATGCAGTTGCGAATATGCTGTATTGGGAGAAAGAGGGAAAAACACAGAGTAATGAATATGCAGTTTCTTTTTTGCGTGAATTAAATGAAGCAATATTTGCAGAAGATGGGGAATTTCTTATGACTGCTGAAGATTCAACAGCTTGGCCCCTTGTAACTGCTCCAACTTATGAAGGGGGATTAGGATTTAATTATAAGTGGAATATGGGGTGGATGAATGATGTTTTGAAATATATGGAGTGTGCCCCAGAGTATCGAAAATATATTCATGAAAAAATGACATTTTCTTTATTATATGCTTACTCAGAAAATTTTATTTTACCTCTTTCGCATGATGAGGTCGTTCATGGAAAGAAATCATTGTTGAACAAAATGCCAGGGAACTATTGGGAGAAGTTTGCACAGCTTCGCTTATTATATGGATATTTTTTTACACATCCAGGAAAGAAATTATTGTTTATGGGAGGCGAATTTGGTCAATTTGATGAGTGGAAAGATCTTGAAGATTTAGATTGGAATTTACATGAATTTGAAATGCATCGTAATATGCATGATTACTTTAAAGAACTCATAGCATTGTATAAGCGTTCTAAACCACTTTGGCAGCTCGATTATTCCCGTGAAGGCTTCCAATGGATTGATGCTGATAATAAAGAGCAAAGTATTTTCTCGTTTATTCGGAAAGGAGATAGAGAAGATGATGTTCTAATTGTGATATGTAATTTTACTAACATTGTGTATGAAAAGTATAAGGTTGGCGTACCAGAGTTTCAATATTATAACGAGATTTTAAATAGTGATGCGATAGCATACGGTGGTTCAGGAAGAATAAACAAAAAGCGTTTAAAAAGCATTTCAGAGCCATATCATAATCAAACTGCTCATGTAGAAATTACCATTCCACCATTTGGCGTATCCATTTTAAGACCAGTGAAAACGAGAAAGGGGAGCAAAAAACAAGATGGTAAAAAAGCAGAATTGCGTAGCAATGCTACTAGCAGGAGGAAAAGGTAGTCGTTTAAGTGCATTAACAAAAAACTTAGCAAAGCCAGCTGTTCCTTTTGGTGGTAAGTACAGAATTATTGACTTTACATTAAGTAATTGCTCCAACTCTGGAATTGAAACAGTGGGGATTTTGACGCAATATCAACCATTAGAGCTACACAATTATATAGGGATTGGAAATGCATGGGACTTAGACCGAGTGAATGGCGGAGTAACGGTTTTGCCTCCGTACGCAGAATCATCTGGGGTGAAATGGTATACGGGCACAGCGAGTGCCATTTATCAAAATTTGAATTTCTTACGGCAATATAATCCTGAATATGTTTTGATTTTATCAGGGGATCATATTTATAAGATGGATTATAGCAAAATGCTAGATTACCATATTGCGAAAGAAGCGGATGTTTCGATTTCTGTTATTGAAGTGCCATGGGATGAAGCGAGTCGTTTCGGTATTATGAATACAAACGAGGAGATGGAAATTGTGGAGTTTGAAGAAAAACCACAATTTCCGAGAAGTAATTTAGCTTCAATGGGCATTTATATTTTTAATTGGGCCATTTTAAAAGAATATTTAGAGATGGACGCACGAAACCCGGACTCTAGTAATGATTTTGGAAAAGACGTACTGCCACTTTTATTGGAGGAAGGGAAAAAATTAATTGCGTATCCATTTCAAGGATATTGGAAGGATGTTGGTACAGTAAAGAGCCTATGGGAAGCAAATATGGACTTACTTCGTGATGAGTCTTTATTACAGTTAAATGATCATGAATGGCGCGTATATTCTGTTAACCCAAATGAACCACCGCAGTTCATTTCTGAGACAGCCGAAGTAGAAGAATCATTGATTAATGAAGGGTGTGTGATTGAGGGGATAGTGAGGCATTCTGTGCTTTTTCAAGGTGTAACAGTAGACGAAGGAAGCAAAGTAATCGATTCAGTTGTTATGCCTGGGGCTCATATCGGTAAAAATGTTGTCATTGAAAAAGCAATTGTTGGGCCCGGTATGGTCATTGAAGATGGAGAGGTGATTCGATCAGAGAAAAATATCGATGATGTTGTATTGATTGCAGAAGGAATATAGATAAGGGGGATGAGATGGATGGGAGAAACAATGTTAGGAATTATTAATGCAACAGGAAGCTTTCCTTCTTTAAGGAACGTGACAGGGCATCGTTCGCTTGCAGCATTACCGTTTGGAGGACGTTATCGTCTGATTGATTTTATGCTTTCTAATATGGTTAATTCCCATATCCATAGTGTAGCGATTTTTACAAGTCATAAAAATCGTTCCTTAATGGATCATCTCGGATCAGGGAAACAATGGGATTTAGATAGAAAACGTGACGGCTTATTTTTATTTCCCCCGAATTGCCAATGTGATCAAGAGGAATTTGGATCTTTTGCACATTTTCGGAGACATATTGATTATTTTTTACGCAGTAGACAAGAATATGTGGTGATTACAAATAGTCATCTTGTTACGTCTTTCAATTTTCAAGCAGTGTTAGAGAGGCATATACATATAGGGGCAGATATTACTGAAGTATGCCACGAAGGTATTTCTTTGCAAACTTACGTGCTGAAGAAACAGTTATTAGTAGATTTATTTGAGACATATAAAGATAAAGAACATTATAGTTTATTTGATGTAGTGAAAGAGAAACGAGGAAAATCATTATATATCGCTACATATGAGCATACTGGGTATGTCGCGATAATTGATTCAATTGAAAGTTATTATAAACATAGTTTAGAAATTTTGCAGCCTGCTATTTGGAAACAATTATTCACAAAGGAAGCTCCAATCTTTACTAAGGTAAAAGATGAACCGCCAACACGTTATTTAAAGGGAGCGAAAGTGAAAAATACAATGATTGCAAATGGCAGCATGATTGAAGGAGAAATTGCGAATAGTGTCGTATTTCGTTCTGTAAAGATTGGAAAAGGTTCAATCATTCGTAATAGTATTATTATGCAAAAGAGTCAAATTGGAGATAACTGTATATTAGATGGGGTTATTATTGATAAGGATGTTAAAATCGATGATGGTGTAGTACTGACAGGGGCGTCTGATTCTCCGCTTGTTGTAGAGAAGGGACAAATAAGAAGTCAAACAATGAAGAGCTATTCGTAAATATTCTAGCAAGTAAATCCCTATGAAATAGGGATTTACTTGCTCATAAAGAATGGAATGAAAATGTGAAGGGAGGAAGCTGCTAGAAGGGCGGAATAAATATACGCTTTTTGGCAGTGGATAATACGTGAATATTTTATTTGCAGTATCAGAATGTGTACCGTTTATTAAATCGGGAGGATTAGCAGATGTTGCAGGTGCGCTCCCAAAAGAATTAAAGAAGCTTGGAGTAAATGTTCGGATTATGCTTCCAAATTATAGTCTTATCCCTGCAAACTTACGAGAATCTTTCAAACTTCATAAAGTTATCAATGTGCCGCTTGGGTGGCGAAATCAATATTGCGGTATTTTAAAAGGGGAACAAGACGGGATTACGTATTATTTAATCGACAACGAATACTATTTTAAAAGAGATTCTCTCTATGGTCATTACGATGATGGAGAGCGGTTTTCTTTCTTTTCAAAAGCTGTATTAGAAAGTATTCCATATCTTGATTTTGAAGTGGATCTTATTCATAGTCATGATTGGCATACTGCGATGGTCAATTTCTTACTGTATGAAAAGTATAGAGATAACCCGTTATATGAAAAAATCAAAACAGTGTATACCATCCATAACTTACAATTCCAAGGGGTGTTTCCGCGGGAAGTGATCCATGATTTATTAGAGCTTGGTGATGAATATTTCAATAGTGAACAGCTAGAGTTTTATGGGAATATTAATTTTATGAAAGGCGGCATTATTGCAACGGACCATATTACAGCAGTTAGTCCAACATATAAGGAAGAGATTCAATATGAATTTTTTGGTGAAAAGTTAGATGGTTTATTGCGTAAATACAATGATAAATTGAGTGGCATTGTAAATGGAATTGATACGAGTGTATATAATCCACGTCTAGATCCTTATATTACAGCCACCTATGATGTGGATACATTATATGCCAAACAGGAAAATAAATGGGCATTACAGCGTTATTTCGGTTTGCCAGAAAAAGAGGATACACCGATTATTTCAATGGTAACGCGGCTGACAAAGCAAAAAGGCCTTGATTTAGTACGCGCTGTTTTTCAAGAAATCATGAAAGAAGATGTGCAGTGCATTATTTTAGGATCAGGAGACTTAGAATACGAGCAATTTTTTGAGTGGATGGCGTATGAATATCCAGAAAAGGTAAAGGTGTACATCGGATTTAATGAAGAATTAGCACATCAAGTATATGCAGGCAGTGATTTATTTTTAATGCCTTCGTTATTCGAACCATGTGGGCTTGGACAACTTATTGCATTAGCATATGGTGTCATTCCAATTGTGCGGGAGACAGGGGGATTAAATGATACTGTCAAGTCGTATCATGTGGAGACGAAATCTGGGAATGGTTTCACGTTTACAAACTTTAACGCACATGACATGTTGTATACAGTGAGGCGTGCACTGAGGTATTACGAGGATCAAGCAGTATGGAATCAGCTTGTTAAGCAAGCGATGACAGAAGACCATAGCTGGAAAACATCAGCTCTTGCCTATAAGGATTTATATAATCGTTTGCTGAAACTTTCTTAGGTGGTGAAAACATGTTTACTCATGTAGAAAGCTTTAAGGCAGCTTTTTTAGAAAAACTAGAAACGATGTACGGAAAAAGTTTTAAAGATTCTACAAGTCGAGATCAATATCATACACTTGGTCACATGGTACGTGAGTATATGAATCAGCAATGGATTGCGACGAATGAAAAATATCGAGCAGCAAATCAAAAGCAAGTGTACTATTTGTCTATTGAATTTCTTTTGGGACGCTTACTTGGAAGTAATATACTTAATCTAGGCATCCGTAATATATGTGAACAAGGACTTAAGGAACTTGGGATTTCATTAAAGGAGTTAGAAGAAAGTGAAGCAGATGCAGGGTTAGGAAATGGAGGATTAGGACGCCTTGCCGCTTGTTTTCTTGATTCATTAGCATCGTTAAATCTTCCAGGACATGGATGTGGCATCAGGTATAAGCATGGTTTATTTGATCAAAAAATTGTCGATGGTTACCAAGTGGAATTACCAGAACAATGGCTTCTTCATGAGAATGTATGGGAAGTAAGAAGGTATGATCAAGCAGTAGAAGTGAGTTATTTTGGACATGTAGAGCCGATAGAACAAAATGGTCGTCTCGAGTTTCGGCATACAGGTGCTGAAGTAATTATGGCTGTTCCTTATGATGTTCCGGTTGTAGGATATGAAACAGATACAGTAAATACACTGCGGCTTTGGAATGCAGAGCCAGTTCCGTTTCCGCAACATTGTAAAGATGTTTTAAAGTATAAGCGTGATACTGAGGTTGTCTCAGAATTTTTATATCCCGATGATACTCATGATGAGGGGAAAATATTGCGTTTGAAACAGCAATATTTTTTAGTATCCGCCAGTTTACAAAACATTATTCGCATGCATAGGGAACGCAATGGAACGCTGCAGAATTTACATGAAAAAATTGCAATTCATATTAATGACACGCATCCAGTTTTAGCAATTCCAGAGCTTATGCGTATACTGCTAGATGAGGAAAAGCTTTCTTGGGAAGAGGCATGGTATATTACAACGCATACTATTTCTTATACGAATCACACGACATTATCAGAGGCACTTGAGAAATGGCCTGTCCATATTTTTAAGCCACTATTACCACGGATTTATATGATTATTGCAGAAATTAATGAGCGTTTTTGTCACGAACTTTGGGAGCGATATCCATATGAATGGAAGCGGATTGAAAATATGGCGATTATTGCGCATGATCTTGTCAAGATGGCTCATTTAGCGATTGTCGGAAGTTATAGTATAAACGGTGTAGCTAAACTTCATACGGAAATTTTAAAAAGGCGTGAAATGCGTTTGTTTTATGAGTTTTACCCGGATAAGTTTAATAATAAGACAAATGGGATTACACATCGGCGCTGGCTTATGAAAGCAAATCCAGAGCTGACTACCCTTATTTCAGAAGCGATTGGAACAGGATGGAAAAAAGAACCGGTTCGGTTAGAAGCATTACAAAGCTTTAAAAATAATACTGTTTTTCAAGAAAAATTACATGCAGTTAAGCAGCAGCGTAAAAATATTTTGGCAGAACGTATTCAAAATAAAATGGGGATTCCTGTTGATCCATATTCTATTTTTGATGTGCAAGTGAAACGATTACATGCATATAAAAGGCAGCTTTTAAACGTTTTACATATTTTATATCTATATAATCGTTTAAAGGAAGATTCTGGTTTTTCATTTTATCCGCGTACATTTATATTTGGAGCAAAAGCATCACCAGGTTATTACTATGCAAAAAAGATTATTAAATTAATAAATGAACTTGCTAGAAAAGTAAATGATGATCCTTATGTTAGTCGATATATGAAAGTTATTTTTCTAGAAAACTATCGAGTTTCCTTAGCAGAAGACATATTTCCAGCAGCAGATGTAAGTGAACAAATTTCTACGGCGAGTAAAGAAGCATCAGGAACAGGGAATATGAAGTTTATGATGAATGGTGCGATTACAATCGGAACGTTAGATGGTGCCAATATTGAGATAAGAGATCGTGTTGGTGATGAGGCGTGCTTTATTTTTGGGTTAACAGCAGAAGAGGTGCTTCATTATTACCAAAATGGTGGATATCGTGCGAACGATTATTATCATCATAACATGCATATTAAAAAGGTAGTCGATCAGTTAACAAATGGTTTCTTTGCAAAAGCTGGAGCAGAATTCGAAGTGATTTACGACTCTCTCATCATCCAAAATGATGAATATTTTGTTCTTCGTGATTTTAGCCCGTATGCTGAAAGACAAGAAGATGTTGGAAAAGCGTATGAAAATAGAAGAAAATGGCTTGAAATGTCGATTATGAATATTGCACAATCAGGGCATTTTGCAAGTGACCGTACCATTTTACAGTATAGTAAGGAGATTTGGGGAATAGGGGATAAAGTAACGCAATCATAAGAAGTATATGATACTTGTACTTTACTATTTGAGTACACTTTAATCGTTTGATTCGTTCTTATAAATGATAAATAAAACCAGCTTTAGAGTTACAAAGCTGGTTTTGTGTTGTTTACTATAGAATATAATATACCAGTACCACTATATTCCTCTGTAGCAAAATATGAGAATGTAAAGAAACCTGTAACAACAAAAATGACGATTAGAAAAAGTGCAAAGAAATATTTAACCATGCGTGATCCCCTCATCCAAAAGTAGTTACATATATTATTATAATATACTGAGCTATCATTTCCAATTATCACCTGGTTAAAAATGAGAAGTCAGACAAGTTTTGTATGTTGTAATAGAGTGGTTATTTGTAATGGATTTTGTATTTTTAGTAAATGTCATATTGTGATGAACGTGTGTATATTCCCAATCTTGTTCATTAAAATGTACTTTTCGTGGGGGAAGAAGAGGGACTACATCAAATAAATTTACGAATCGAAAGCTGCTAGCGACTTGTAATTTATAGTAGTTGCGAAAGGTCATATCACCAATTTTTGGTGAGGCAAAGCTATAGAGACCGTACTGGGAAAAAGCAGTGTTCATGCGTGCGTCTAATATGTGTAGTGTAGCAAGTGCTGCTCCTAGGCTATGCCCTGTAGCGAGAAGTTTTTTATGTGCCGGTAAGGAAACAAGCATATCCATAATCGTGTCGCGGCAAGATTCATAAGTAGTCAAGAAACCATGATGAACATGGCCACTATTTAGCGCATATGGATATGGTTTTTGGTGGACAAGTGAGTCTGTAATCCAATCTGTTTCTGTTTGTGTCCCTCGGAATGCCACGATAATCGTATCTTCAGACTCTATTATAAAGCCGAACCATTCTGTCGTTTGAAGCGCTTTTGCTTGAATGCCTTGTACATATTGAAACCCGTCAGGTATTTTGAAAATCCCATTATATTTATATTGCTCATATGCTAGCTCACAGCAAGAGGCTAGCAATATAGCAGTATCTTTGTCGAAGGATAAAGGAGCTCGCATGTAAGAAGCCCTCCTTAAGAAGAAGTATAATTCAATATATGAGAGGGAGAAGGAAATCATTCTTTGCGTGCTTTAAGATAAAGTGAAACTTTCATCAGTAGGGTTTTCTTCGTCCCTACTGATGATCAGGCTGTTACTGCCTAAAATAGCGGGATAAAAACAAATGAAGCAATGTGTTGACTAATTAACAAATTTTTTGTTTCGCAGCTACTAAAAAAAATAGAAGAAGAGCCCGTCCAAAAGTTATACTTTTGGCGGGCTCCTATGTTTACTCTTTTCCATCTAAAAGTCGACCTAATCCACCTAAAACGCTACCTTCACCGCTGCTTTGAGCCGCAGGGCTTGCAATTCGTCCTGCTAAGCGGCTAAGTGTTAAAGATTGAATCCAAACTGTTCCTGGGCCTTCTAGCGTTGCGAAGAATAGACCTTCTCCACCAAATAGTGCTGTTTTTACGTTACCAACAAATTCAATATCATAATGAATATCTTTTGTCATTGCAACAAGGCAACCTGTATCAATACGTAATCTTTCACCAGGCTGTAACTCTCGCTTATAGATTGTCCCCCCTGCATGCATGAAAGCTAGGCCATCACCTTCAAGTTTTTGCATGATGAAACCTTCGCCACCGAAGAAACCGCTTCCTAGTTTTTTTGTAAATTCAATTCCAATGGAAACGCCTTTCGCTGCACAAAGAAACGCATCTTTTTGACAAATTATTTTCCCTTGATATTCTGTTAAATCGACAGGGATGATTTTTCCGGGATATGGTGCAGCAAATGATACGTGACGCTTACCATGACCAGTATTGGTGAACACAGTCATGAACATGCTTTCACCTGTAATAAGACGTTTACCAGCGCCCATTAGTTTGTCGAATAGACCGTGAGAAGGGCCGGAACCATCACCGAAAATTGTTTCCATTTCAATGTGATCTTCCATCATCATCATTGCGCCAGCTTCTGCAATGACGCTTTCTTTTGGATCTAATTCAATTTCTACAAACTGCATATCATCGCCGTATAGTTTATACTCAATTTCATGAGCTCTCATTTTTTTCACCTCATATGTAATGGATAGTATTATTGGACAAAAAAATAAGTCGATAATAAAATAAATATTTTGTAAATTTATAGAAAATATACACTTGCACGGAGTAATGTGCTGCGGAATGTATAAAAAAGTTTGAGAATGAAAGTGTTGTCATTTGACGTTTTCGGTATAGCGTGATATAGTGAAATCACTATTGAGCTACATAATGTGGTACGGAAATAAAGCACGTGGAATTCTAGCTTTACGCTTGTTATGCATTCATGTCCTTTATATCCACCTTTTCATGTGGATTCATAGTTTCATTTTTAATTAGGAGGTACATGAACATGCAAACTGGTAAAGTTAAATGGTTTAACAGCGAAAAAGGTTTCGGTTTTATCGAAGTTGAAGGTGGAGACGATGTATTCGTTCACTTCTCAGCGATCCAAGGCGAAGGCTTCAAAACTTTAGAAGAAGGTCAAGAAGTATCTTTCGAAATCGTTGAAGGTAACCGTGGACCACAAGCTGCTAACGTTACAAAAAACTAATTAGCTAGCGAAGAAAAGCATTCCGACTTTCGGAATGCTTTTTTAATTATTCTTTAGAGCTCGATTCATTAACAGATAATTCACCTTTAAAAGTACGCTCTTCAAAATCATCCAGCATCTGTTCATATTCTTCATGTTCTTCTGTCGCAAAAACTTGTGGGTTTTTTCCATATATATCCGTCCCGATAAAGTTTTCGAAATCCTCGACATATCCGACGTGTTCTTCGCCATTGATGTACATTTCATTATAGTTTTTGGAATCGCGTCTTTCTAAATCAGCAGGTGTTTCTGATGTTCCATAATTGGCGACATCTTGCCAAGCATCTTCCGCGTCGTATTGGACAGAACGATCTTTGTCGTGTCTACTAAATGATGGTTTTAGAATTTCTTCTTCAACTGGCCGCGTTCTTGTATTGAATTGATTTGTTGTGTGCTCGATGCATGTTGTGGCAGTAGGCATTGCTTCTAGCCTTTCAAGCGGAATAGATTCGCCCGAGACTTCGCAAATACCATATGTGCCTGCTTCGATTTTTTCTAGAGCATGATTTGTATCTTGGAGCTGTTTGTTCCAAAATTCAATGAGTCCAAAATCTTTTTCACGTTCATACAATTCTGTTGCCATATCCCCTGGATGATTATCATAAGCGGATAGTTCGCCAACTGATTCCCGCTCAGAAGCGCGATCTTCATTTTCATGATTTTGCAACGTCTGTTCTAATTCTTGTTTTTGCTTTTCTAATATGCCTCTAAAATGATTGATTTGTTGTGGAGTTAACATCGTATCCACCTTCCTACAATTCGGTTTCCTTATGTAGTATGAGCCTTGCATGTAGGAATTATGAGGTGGATTTTTATGTTGAAATTTGTCGGTTGGTCGATAAGTCGTGTCGAATCGCCGATAAGAGGTAGTGAACCGCCGATAAATAAAAAATGAGCCGCATAAGCAGCTCATTTTTTATAAGAAATATCCAAGTAGCAATCCGATCCCCATTAAGAAGCCGAAAATTGTATTTGTTTTCGCTGTTGCTACCATTGCCGGTACCATTTCCATTGGGATGCTCTTTCCAATAAAGCCTTTTGTTGCTTGAAATGCTTTCGGGGCACTTAAGAATACAATGAGCATCCATGGAGATACGATTCCAACGATGATCAGTGCAACTGTCCAAATGTAAGAAACGATAAACATCGAAGCGAGAACACCAATTGCTTTTTCACGTCCTACGATAATTGCTAATGTGTTACGACCGTTTTCTTTATCTCCGTCTAAATCGCGAATATTGTTTGAAAGTAAAATAGCACCAATTAATATCGCATTTGGGATAGATAAGAGAACAACTTCTGATGTTACAGTCCCAGTTTGAATAAAGAATGAAATTCCAATAATAATAACGCCCATAAATAATCCAGCTGTTAATTCCCCAAATGGTGTGTACGCAATTGGAAGTGGGCCTCCTGTATAAAGGTAGGCAACAACCATACAAATAAGACCGATTGCAGCAAGCCACCAGCTAGAATTCATACAAATATAAACGCCTAATAGAATGGAAATACCAAAAAATCCAAAGGCTAAGTTCAATACCGTTTTTGGTTTAATACCGTCGCGGACAATTGCTCCACCAATCCCAACTGAACCTTCATGATCCAAACCTCTTTTGTAATCAAAGTATTCATTAAACATGTTTGTTGCTGCTTGAATGAGAAGACAAGCAAGAAGCATGATAAAGAAAAGAGGAAGGTGTATTTGATTTATACCGCCGACTTGCATTGCATAAGCTGTTCCGATAAAAACAGGAACAAACGCAGCAGTTAATGTATGAGGACGTAATAAACTCCACCAAATGCGCCAACCTGTCTGTTTGTTTGGTTTTGGCGCCATAGGAGAGGAATTCGTTTCGACTTTCATTTCCATGTTGATTCCTCCTTGGTCACATAATATACACACTTAAGTGTAGAAAAAAGCATCATATAGTGTCAACGTTTATTTTTTAGGAAGAGAAGACGAATTTCTCAGAAATGCTAATCGTTGACATGACTTTCGTTTGAGGTGTATCTTAAAATCAAGCGTATTTATGACTATTTTTCGCCCATAGGGGGGAGACTTTGTGATTCAAACAAAACAAAAAGACTTGCAAGAAGTACTCGCTACAGCAATTGAAAAGAGTACAGATGAACAAACATTGGTTAGTTTTGTAAAACAAATAGATTGGATAGATCCGTTGCTGTTTTATGTGGCAGGAAAAAGGATTGCATCCGAGCATAGATGTTATTTTGCAGATCCAGCAGAGCGCGTTATATTTGCGGGGATTGGTTCTGTTTTCACTATAGCAAATTCTTCAAATGAACGCTTTCAAGATGCTCGTCAGCAGTGGAACAGAGTACAAGAGAAGGCGGTTATTCAAAGAGAAGCGTATGAATTTGGGACAGGTCCGCTTTTATTTGGCGGTTTTTCATTTGATCCAGAAAAGGAACAAACGGAACTTTGGAAGGAATTTAAAGATACAACATTTTCATTACCAGCCTTTTTATTAACAGTAAAAAATGAAAAAGCATGGCTTACGATAAATACTTTTGTTTCGGCTAAAGATTCTGCGGATAAGAAATATGAAGAAATTTCTTCTTTCGAGGAAAGAATTTTACAAGAAAGTGAATATCCGCTTGAAGAATCGCGATTAGTGGTTGCTTCTAAAGTGGAAGTAGACCCGCAAGGATGGATGCATGCAATTGAAAAAGTGCAAGAGGAAATGCGAAAAGGAAACGTACAGAAAGTTGTATTAGCGCGAGAACTTAAATTAGAAATGGACCAACAAATTGATTCTGCTCGCGTGCTAGAAGCACTTCGTATTGGGCAGCCGGATTGCTATGTATTTTCTTTTGATTATAAAGGAGCGTGCTTCTTAGGAGCGACACCGGAACGATTAATCCGTAAAGAAGGGAATAAGTTTACTTCTATGTGCCTTGCTGGATCAATCGGACAGGGGAGTTCTATAGAAGAGAGTGAAAAAAATGGCGAAATGCTCCTTCATGATGAAAAGAATTTAGTGGAGCATGGTTATGTAGTAAATATGATCCGCAATGTATTACAGGAACATTGCGAAGTTGTTAATATTCCAGAGAGTCCAGGATTGTTAACAACGAAAAATTTAATTCATTTATATACGCCTGTTGAAGCGGAGGGGGATGCTTCCCTTTTAACATTGGTAGAAGAATTACATCCAACGCCAGCTCTTGGTGGCACACCTCGTCACGTAGCGATGAAATTAATTCGTGATGTCGAACTGTTAGATAGAGGGTTGTACGGGGCGCCAATCGGCTGGATGGATGAGCAAGGGAACGGAGAATTTGCAGTGGCATTGCGCTGTGGATTATTAAATGGTGAAAAGGCATCCTTATTTGCAGGCTGTGGCATTGTAATGGTTTCTGTCCCACAGCTGGAATATGAAGAGACAAGTTTGAAGTTTAGACCGATGCTTGGTGCTTTGGAGGAATTGATGAAATGAATAATCATATAGAAGCATTATCATATTATTTAGGCGCGTTTGTTGACGAACTAGCGCGTCTAAATGTATGTGATGTTGTCATTAGTCCAGGTTCGCGATCAACACCGCTAGCCTTATTAATGGAGCAGCATGAACAAATAAAAACGTATTTACATGTAGATGAACGGTCCGCTGCCTTTTTCGCGCTCGGTATGGCGAAAGCGAAAAAACAGCCTGTAGCGATATTATGTACGTCGGGAACAGCTGCAGCGAATTATTATCCAGCTGTTTGTGAAGCATATCATGCAAGAGTACCCTTACTCGTTTTAACTGCAGATAGACCGCATGAATTGAGAGGTGTAGGAGCACCGCAGGCAATGAATCAATTTAATTTATACGGTTCGTTTGTGAAACAATTTATGGAAATGGCACTTCCAGAGGCAAGAGATCCAATGTATCAATATGTTCGCATGGCAGCTGGACGTGCTGTGGCAAGTGCATCTTTTGCACCAATGGGACCTGTCCATATGAATTTCCCACTTCGCGAACCTCTCATTCCAGACTTTTCATTAGATGGATTGTGGGAACGAGGACGCGGAGAATATATGAATAGGGCTCAACAAGGAAGCATGACGCTAACGAGTGAATATATCCGTTCTCTGATCAAGCGCCTTTCACATATAGAAAAGGGGCTTATTGTTTGTGGAGACGATAGTCACCCAGAGCTTGTGGAAGTGATTGCGGAGTTTGCGGAGAAAACAGGATACCCAGTTTTAGCGGACCCACTTTCAAATCTTCGGACTGGAAGCCATGATCAAACAATGATTATCGATTGCTATGACACCTTTTTGCGAAATGAATTGTTAAAAGATACGTGGAAGCCAGATATCATCATCCGTTTTGGTGGTATGCCTGTATCAAAAGCATTAACGCAATATATAAAAAAACAAGAGTCTGCTGTTCATATTATTGTAGATGAATCTGGAACTTGGCGAGACCCAGCTTTAATGGCAACAGAAGTTGTTTGTGCAAGCGATGTGGCATTTTGCAAAGCGATGATAGAACCTATGCAAAAACGAGAACAGAATGATTGGTTCAAAAAATGGAAACATATAAACGATAAAACAAAGGAAACACTTCGTGAAGTTGAAACATATGAAACTGCTTTTGAAGGAAAAGTGATTACAGATATTGTTCGTGTATTGCCAGAAGGTACAACATTATTTGCAAGTAACAGTATGCCAATTCGTGATACCGATACATTTTTATTTACAAACGATAAAAAAATTCATGTGATGGCAAATCGTGGTGTGAATGGTATTGATGGAATTATTTCCACAGCATTAGGGGCAAGCACTGTTTGTGAACCGCTTGTATTAGTGATTGGTGACTTATCATTTTACCACGATTTAAATGGTCTTTTAGCAGCGAAATTACATGATTTAAATATAACTATTGTTGTTGTGAATAATGATGGTGGTGGCATTTTTTCATTTTTACCACAATATGAGTCAAAAGAGCATTTTGAATCGCTATTTGGAACACCGCTTGGCCTTGATTATGAGCATGTTGTAAAAATGTATGGTGGTTCATTTGTTCGCGTAAGTGGCTGGGAAGCATTTCGTGAGGAAGTACAAAAAGGAACAATAGAAAGAGGATTACATGTTGTGGAAATTTGTACGAATCGAGAAGAAAACTTACAGTTGCATCGTAAATTGTGGGCAAAATCCGCAATAGAAGTCAAAGACATGTTGCAAGGTGACGCGGAATGAAAGTAATGCTAGAAGGTGTGGCGTATGAATATGAAGTAGCTGGAAGTGGAGAGCCATTATTGCTCCTTCATGGTTTTACAGGAAGCATGGAAACGTGGCGTTCATTTCTTCCTTCATGGAGCAAACAATTTCAAGTGATTACTGTTGATATTGTAGGACATGGGAAAACGGAAAGCCCTGAAAACCTAGTTCATTATGACATTCAAAATGTGGCGGTGCAGATGATAAAGTTGCTCGATTACTTGCAAATTGAAAAGGCACATATACTTGGATATTCAATGGGCGGAAGACTTGCCATTACAATGTCGTGTTTGTATCCGGAGCGCGTCAAATCGCTTATATTAGAAAACTGTACAGCTGGACTTGAAACAGAGGCGGACAGAAAAGCGCGCCGTATGAAGGATGAACAATTGGCAGAGAGAATTGAATTAGATGGAATCGAAGCCTTTGTAAATCATTGGGAAAACATACCTTTATTTGAAACGCAAAAAATATTGCCACAATGTATAAAGCAGGCAGTAAGAAAAGAGCGGCTCCTAAATCATCCGAGGGGGCTTGCGAATAGTTTAAGAGGTATGGGGACAGGCGCTCAGCCTTCTTGGTGGAATGAACTGGTAGGACTGAAGATGCCTGTTCTGTTACTAAGTGGAGAATATGACAAAAAGTTTTTTTGGATCTTAAAAAATATGCAAAAACGCATCCAAAACGCGAAATTTGTCAAAATTGATAAAGCAGGTCATGCAATTCATGTGGAACAACCGCAAAAGTTTGGTACAATAGTAGAGGGATTTCTAAAAACCATACAGTGATGCTTTCTTTTTTTAGAGAAAGTTGAACTTATAAAGTGGCTAATATAATCATTAGCATAATAAAAAGGAGGTAAGAGTAATGGCTATCGAATGGATAAAAGAAGGCAATTACGAAGATATTATTTATTCCACATACAATGGTATCGCAAAGATTTCGATTAATCGCCCTGAAGTACATAACGCATTCCGTCCTGAAACGGTAATGGAGTTAATCGATGCTTTTGCACATGCGCGTGATGATGAAAATGTCGGCGTTATCATTTTAACTGGTGAAGGTGGACGTGCATTCTGTTCTGGCGGCGACCAAAAAGTTCGCGGTCATGGTGGATATGTAGGAGGAGACAAAATCCCTCGCTTAAACGTATTAGATTTACAACGTTTAATCCGTGCAATTCCGAAACCAGTTATTGCAATGGTAGCAGGTTATGCAATTGGTGGTGGACACGTACTTCATATCGTATGTGACTTAACAATTGCAGCAGACAACGCAGTATTTGGACAAACTGGTCCAAAAGTAGGAAGCTTTGATGGTGGATACGGTGCTGGTTATTTAGCTCGCATGGTAGGTCATAAGAAAGCTCGTGAAATTTGGTACCTATGTCGCCAATATAATGCACAAGAAGCGCTTGATATGGGCTTAATTAATACAGTTGTACCATTAGATCAATTAGAAGAAGAAACAGTAAAATGGGCAGAAGAAATTTTAGAAAAGAGCCCAATGGCATTACGTTTCTTAAAAGCTGCATTCAACGCAGACACAGATGGCCTAGCTGGTATTCAACAACTAGCGGGAGACGCAACGTTATTGTATTACACAACTGACGAAGCAAAAGAAGGTCGCGACGCGTTCAAAGAAAAACGCCGTCCAGACTTCGGTCAATTCCCTCGTTTCCCTTGATCAAAAGCGGAGCCGACTGTTTATTCCTGACGGCTAAGATTCTTTCGCGCAGCAAGTGATTGTTACTTTCTCATGCGGAAGCAGCTCGTTCAGAACAAGAGACTTGATACACATCAAGTCTCTTTCTTTCATGGAAGGAGAATAGGAAATGGAGACAATGCCCAATTGGCTAATGCAACGTGCATTTTTAACACCTGATCGCATCGCAATTGAAACAAAAGAGGAGAAAATTACTTTCTTCGCATTACATGAAAAAGTAGTATCTGTTTGTGAAAATCTTGCTTACTTACAAATAAAAAAAGGTCAAAAAGTGGCTGTTCTGATGAAAAATGGTATGGAAATGATTGCGGTAATTCATGCGCTATCTTATATAGGAGCTGTAGCTGTATTACTAAATACACGTCTTTCAAGAGAAGAGCTACTTTGGCAAATGGAAGATGCTGAAGTGATTTGCTTATTAACAGACCAAACATTTGAAACAGAGCAGGTACCTGTCTACACATTTGAGGAAGTGAAGAACGGACCAAAGCAATCTGTGGTGATTCAAGAGGAATTTTCTTTAGCTGAGGCAATGACAATCATTTATACATCTGGAACAACTGGCAAGCCAAAAGGAGTTATTTTAACATATGGGAACCATTGGGCAAGTGCTGTAGGCTCTTCGCTGAATTTAGGGCTTCGCGATGATGATTGTTGGTTAGCATGTATGCCAATGTTTCATGTAGGCGGATTATCTCTTTTAATGAAAAACATTATGTACGGTATGCGAGTATTGCTAGTTCCAAAATATGACCCGGATTTTATTCATCAAGCCATTCAAACAAAAGGGGTAACAATTATATCAGTTGTTGCAAAGATGTTGACAGATTTGTTAGAGAGACTAGGAAATGAAACATATCCAAGCTCTTTACGCTGCATGTTATTAGGCGGGGGACCAGCACCAAAGCCCCTTTTAGAAGCATGTGTAGAGAAGGAAATTCCCGTATATCAAACATATGGAATGACAGAAACATCTTCACAAATTTGTACGCTTTCTGCTGATTATATGTTAACAAAAGTTGGGTCTGCAGGGAAACCTCTTTTCCCGTGTCAACTTCGTATTGAGAAGGATGGTAAGGTTATGCCTGCAAATGTAGAAGGAGAAATTGTTGTGAAAGGTCCTAACGTCACGCGAGGATATTTTAAACGTAAAGATGCAACGCGTGAAACAATTGTAGATGGCTGGCTTCATACGGGTGATCTTGGTTATTTAGACGAAGAAGGATTTTTATATGTATTAGATCGCCGCAGTGATTTAATTATTTCAGGCGGAGAAAACATTTATCCAGCGCAAATTGAAGAGGTATTACTTTCTCATCCGCTCGTTTTAGAAGCAGGTGTTGTTGGAAAGTCTGATGAAAAGTGGGGACAAGTACCAGCTGCATTTGTTGTAAAAGGGGGGCATGTTACCGAGGAAGAAATTATTCGTTTTTGTGAAGAGAAATTGGCAAGGTATAAGGTGCCAAAAGCGGTTTGTTTTTTACATGAGCTACCGCGTAATGCTTCAAAGAAATTATTAAGACGTGAACTAAGGCAGCTTTTGGAGGAGAGATAAATGAGAATTAACAAGGCAACGCTCTATGTAACAGAAATGCCGCTTGTTATTCCTTTTGCTGCGAGTTATGGCACATATGAAAGACGGGAAAGTATTGTAGTTGAACTGGAGGATACGGACGGATATATCGGTTTTGGAGAGGTTGTTGCCTTTTCAGAACCATGGTACACGGAAGAAACAATAACAACAGCACTTCATATGCTTCGAGATTTTTTATTGCCAGATTTGCTAAAGCTTGAAATTATGCATCCAAATGAAATTCCTAGCCTCTTTCAACATATAAAACGGAACCATATGGCGAAAGCGGGAATAGAAGGGGCTGTATGGGACTTATATGCGAAACGCCATAATCAGTCATTAGCAACTTTACTTGGAGGAACACAGTCAGAAATTGAAGTAGGGGTTGTAGTCGGATTAGATATAGTTCCCAATATGTTAAAACGAATTGAAATGTACGCAGAAGAAGGGTATCAGCGCTTTAAAGTGAAAATTAAGCCGGAACTTGATTATGAATTGCTAAAGGAAATACGAAGAGCTTTTCCAAAGATACCACTCATGGTAGATGCGAATTCTGCGTATACGTTAGCGGATATTGAGCGGTTAAAAAGGCTTGATGAATTTCAATTAATGATGATTGAGCAGCCGTTAGCGGATAACGATTTTCTAGATCACGCTAAGCTTCAAAAACAAATGGAAACCCCAATTTGTTTAGATGAAAGTATTCATAGCTTGGAAGATGCAAGAGTAGCAATTACACTTGGAAGTTGTCGCATTATGAATATTAAACCGGGCCGAGTTGGAGGGCTTACGGAATCCATTCAAATTCATGATTATTGTATGAAGCACAACATTCCAGTTTGGTGCGGGGGTATGGTTGAAATGGGAATTTCACGCGCGCAAAATATTGCACTAGCATCGCTTGCAAACTTTACGATTCCAGGGGATATTTCTGCTTCTAATAGACATTGGGAGAAGGATATTATTTTGCCAGAAGTAACGCTTCAGAATGGAAAAGTGATCGTTCCGAAAGCTGCTGGGTTTGGATATGCTGTGAACCGCGAGAGATTAGAGGAAATAACAAAGCAACATATTATATATAAGAGATAAAAAGAGGATTCATTGTAGCGGATCCTCTTTTTCTTTATATATAAGAGTACAAGCCCGTTTTTGTACCAAACAAGCTTCCCATTTGCCCCAAAAACATAATATAAATTGAATCCCCTCATTTAGAGCAAGATTGGAGATCTTGCTACGAATGATATTAAAGGAGGAATAGAGCAAATGAGTGAAAAGTGCGATAACAGACATGGACATGGACATGGTCATGGACATCATGGTTGCGGAGGCGGCTTTGCGCTTCTAATTGTATTGTTTATCCTATTAATTATTATCGGAGCTAGCTGCTTCGGCGGTGGTGGCTACGGTGGTTATTGTGGATATGGCGGCTATGGATATGGTGGATATGGTTACGGCTGCTAACAAAAACTATTAAAAATAGCCTTGTGTGTGACGCACAAGGCTATTTTATTCATAATCTAATATGATGTGATAATTTTTGCATATATAGAGAGCGAATTAAAAAGAAAAAGAGAATTTCGACCAATCCAAAAATCGTTAGCACAACTGTAATTTCGACAGATAAGGATAAGAGTAATATGTCTTGCAGCATCTTCGTTGCAAAAAATGTATGAATAGAAGCCATAATATATGGAACAAAGAATAGGATGGCAAGCTGAATGGTAGCAGATTGTTTCATCTCGTATTCTGTTAAACCGATTTTGGTAATGGTAATATATTTTTCATGTTCAGTTGCTAAATCGGTGTACATACGGAAATAAAGAACACTTCCAGCACCGATGAAAAAGATCACACCAAGGAATGTACCAATTAAGAAAAAAGAGGCAACTCCTAATTTGCTTTGATACAGTGAATTGCTAGCCTCAGTAGCATGAAATGGAGGATGCTCTGTCTGGACTGATTCGAGATCACGCTGGACGTTTCTTATGTATGCAGCTCCAATATTGTTAGCTTTTTCCCAATTTTGAACGCGATAACTATACAATGTCATATGCTTTGTATTTTTTGATAAATGAGATACATCTTGTTCAGATAACACAATTACATACGGAATGAGACTAGATGGTGTTACATTATCACTTTTGTAACCCTTTACTTGCAAGTGTAATGAGTTTTGGGTGAGTGTAATGGTCTTTCGTTTTAATCTTTCATCAATCGTCCCCAAAATTCCTTCCCGTAAATATCCTAAAAACATATACGCTTCATTATGGTCGACAAATAAATTTTCTCGTCCGAGTGCAGTAGCGAGTTTGTTATATTCACTTTGCTTTATAGCGTAATAAGGGGTGGATTCTTGTCCGTTCTCAAATACTTCAAATAAATGTACTGTAAACTTTTGATACTGAAATTGTTCTTCATGTAGTCGTTGTTCCAACCATTTTAAATGTTGGGAAGAGAACGTATTTTCATCGTGTGATAAATATGAAAATGGAAATGGATCTTTCTGTACAACATGAAACTTATTAAATTTTCCATATCCATATAAAAAGGTAATCATTGTGAATGCAAGAGTAGAGAGCATCGTTACAATAAAGAGCATATTAATATTTGCCCGTATACGGCTTGCTAAATCAGATATCCATAGCATGTTAATTCGTTTCATATAAAACTTCCGTCTACTTTTTAAAATGCGAATTAGTAAGAAGCTAATTTGTGAAAAGAAAAAATAGGTTCCGATTGCAACAAGTGGTGGAATGATGAAAATGCTAGAAATAATATAAAAAATCACAACAAAATCACCGAAAGATATAAAGACTTTAGAACTTACAGCTAAAGCATATCCAGACAGCAAACAATAGGCACCGAATAAAGAAATGAGTATGGACGGTTTTCGTTCTCTTTGTTTAATAGTTCCTTCTTTTAATAATCGTATCACTTTCCTTGTGCGAATTAACATCGGCGTAAAAGACGATACAATGATAAAGAGGACAAGGAAAACGATTATAGTTAACATAATAGCCTTCGTTGGCCAATATAAATAAAGACCTGGTATATGAGTAATTTTAGAAGTAAGTAATAAAAAGAATTGTGAAAACACAAGTCCTAATTGCATTCCGAAAAAAATAGATAAAGCACCAATCAACATATTTTCCATAAATATAAGCCGTTTTAATTGTTTTTGTGATATGCCTAAAACAGTTAAGATACCAAATTGTTTCTTGCGAACTTTTAAAAAGGTACCAATAGAATATAGTAAAAAGAAAAAGGAAAAGAAGACAATGACGACCTCGGAAATAGCAATCAAGGCGTTAAGAGCGTGATTGAGTTCACTATTTTTAAGCTTTGGATGAAATAAATACACAGCAAATGAAAAGAAAATCGCAATGGAAAATGCACTGCTTACAAAGTAAGCAAAATAAGCTCTCGAATTGCGCGTTACATTTTTAAATGCAAATTGCAAAAACGTCATCTACGTCTTCCTCCAAGTAATGCTAATACATCTAATATTTCTTGATAGAACTTCTCGCGATACAATCCGCGATGTAATTCATTATAAAGCTCTCCGTCTTTAATGAAGATAACGCGATTACAATAACTTGCTGCAAAAGGATCGTGCGTTACCATTAAAATCGTAGCCTTCTCTTCTCTATTGAGTTTTGTAAACAATTCCATAACATCGATGGCTGCTTTTGAATCTAAGTTTCCCGTCGGTTCATCTGCAAGTAGAAGAGATGGATGATGAATGACCGCACGCGCTACTGCGGTTCGCTGTGCTTGTCCACCAGAAACCTCAAAAATTCGTTTATTTAAAATATGATCAATTCCAAGTTTCTTTGAAATACTATCAAGTTTTTCATCCATTTCTTTTAAAGGAACATTGTCTAGTGTTAATGGTAAGACAATATTTTCTCCAATTGTTAATGTGTCTAGAAGATTAAAGTTTTGAAAGACAAAACCTAATTCTTGACGGCGGAATACAGCAAGCTTTTCACGCCGGAACGTATGCGGCTGTTTGCCATTAATAAATACTTCACCAGCAGTAGGGGAATCAATCGTTGAAATTACATTTAAGAAAGTGGACTTTCCACTCCCAGAAGGCCCCATAATGGCAACAAATTCTCCTTTATCTACATGTAAATTAATATTTTTTAAAGCAGTATGAGGGACTTTACCCTCATACACTTTTGAGACATTTTTTATATGCAATACTTCTTCCATAAGAATTCACCTTTCTATTTTTTTAAAGCTTAATGTGCTGCGATAATTTTTGCACATACAAGGAACGAATTAAGAAGAAAAAGAGAACTTCGACCGTTCCAAATATAATGAGCACAACTATAACTTCAGTAAATAATGATAAGTTTATCACTTCTTGTAGCATTTTCGCTGCAAACATTGTATGAATGGAAGCCATAATATAAGGAACAAAAAACAAGATAGCAAGTTGAATCGTGGCCGATTGCTGCATCTCTAATTCGGTTAGACCAATTTTGGTAATGGTAATATATTTTTCTTGTTCATTTGCTAAGTCGTTGTACATACGGAAATAAAGAACACTTCCAGCTCCAATAAAGAAAATGACACCAAGGAACGTACCAATTAAGAAGAAGGAAGCAGCACCTAATTTAATTTGATATAATGTATCACTTGCTTCTTCCATCTTATATAAAGGCTCTTCTGATGCAATACTTTTTCGATCTGCTCTTAATTTATTAAGATATTCCCCGGCAATTATGTGTGTCCTTTCCCAATCTTGTACAGTAAAGTTGTATAGTGTCATATGCTTTATACGGGTGGATAAGGCATGTACCGTATCATCAGATAAAATGAGTAATTGTGATGTTAATCCAGTAGGTATTACATTGAAATTTTTATATCCTTTTATTTGTAATGTAAGTGAAGCCTGGGACAGCGTAACGTTTTTTTGCTTGAGCTCTTCTTGCAGAGGGCGGAGTACATTTTGATAACCATATCCAGGTAGTATATATGTTTCATTGTCTTTTACAAAAAGATGTTTCAAGCCTAAAGCATCTGCCAGTTTATTATAATCACTTTCTTTTAGAACATATGCGTGCCGGTCGTATGGGATGGTTTCGTCTTTTTGCAATGAAATTTCATATAGATCCGTTTTCAATTTCTTATAGGAAAATTGTTCTTCACGAAGTCGTTTTTCTAACCAATTCATATGCTGTGAGACAAATGGATTGGCATCATATGAAATATAGGTAAAAGGAAATGGTTTATTATTTGCTACATCAAATTTCATAAATTTTCCTAATCCATATATGAATGTAATCATTGTAAATGCAAGAGTAGAGAGCATTGCTACAATAAAGAGCATATTAATATTTGTTCGAATACGACTTGCTAAATCAGAAATCCACAGCATATTAATCCGTTTCATATAAAATGTTCTTTGTTTTTTTAATATGCGAATTAGCAGGAAACTAATTTGAGAAAAGAAAAGATATGTTCCCATCGTAACGAGTGCTGGAATAACAAAAATGCTAGAAGCAATATATATGGTCCCGATTTCTAAGCTAAGTGATAGAAAGTATTTTGGATTGCCAGCTAATATATATCCGAAAAGTAAACAAGTAATACCAAAAAGAGAAATAAATATAGAAGGCTTACGTTCCTTCTGCTTCATATTTCCTTCTTTTAGTAAGCGTACTGCTTTTCTTGTTCGAATAAGCATAGGAGTAAAAGCTGAGACAACAATAAAGAGACCAAGAAAGATTATTATTGTTAAAAGAATCGCACCGGTGGGCCAATATAAATATAGCCCAGATGAGTGTGTGATTTTAGCTGTTACAAGCAAGAAAAATTGTGAAAAAACGAGTCCGAATTGTATCCCAAAAAAGATAGACAATACTCCAATTAGCATATTTTCCATAAATACAAGCCGCTTTAATTGTTTTTGGGAGATTCCTAAGACGGTTAAAATACCAAACTGTTTCTTGCGAACTTTTAAAAAAGTACCGATTGAATAAAGCAGGAATAAAAATGAGAAACCGACAATAATCACTTCTGATAAAATCATTAAAGCTATCACTGCATCTGATGTACTCACATTTTGTAATCGAGGATGAAATAAATACACTGCAAATGAAAAGAAAGTGGCAATGGAAAACGCACTGCTTACAAAATAAGCGAAATAAGCTCTTGAGTTACGCGTTACATTTTTTAATGCGAATTGCCAAAATGTCATGCTGTATACCTCCTAATAAAAGAACAAACCATCTTGCTGTAAAAAATGTATGAGAATGAGTCCTCATACATTTTTGTGAAATATGCTATTGTCATGTACTCATCACCGTCTCGTTTTCATCAGATACGATATTTCCAGCATGATGGAAAATGATTTTAATAGAAGTGCCTTTGCCTACTTCAGAATCGAGCGTTACAGAGTGGCCTAAATAATCACAAATTTTGCTTACAATATAAAGGCCCATACCGGTAGATTCTCCGAATGTGCGACCATTTTTTCCGGTATAAAATGGTTCAAATACCCTGCGAACATCTTCTTTTGGAATACCGACACCTTCATCGCGCACTTCTAAAACAATGTCTGTTCCATTTGGGTAGGCAGATAAGAAAACTTTTTTTCCCCGCTCGCCCGAATAGCGGACAGCGTTTGTCATTAATTGATAAATGATGAAATTCAGCCATTTCGCGTCAGAAGCAACTTTAAGCTCAGAGTGCACTTCTAACACAGGGAAGACTCCATTGCGAATAAATAGCTCTTTTAATCCATTAATATTTTTTGTTACAAGCTCTTTCAATGATATTGTTTCAACATGGAAGTCTTCGTGGAAGTTATTTAATCTTGCCATATATAAAGCCATATCAAGCCCTTGATTTAATCTATCGAGTTCTTGTTTAAACTTAGGAATTAAGTGCTCATCTTCCATTTCCAGAACCATAAGCTGCATAACAGAAACGGGCGTTTTCATTTGATGTACCCAGTGATTAATAAATAATTGATGTTCCTGTTGTTTTACTTCATACGTTTGCAGTTCTTTTTGAAACAAACGATATTGTGTGCGAACAAGCTCGTTTACACTATGAGGCATAGGAGCTGTTGCTCTTTCAATAAATGCATCTTCCATTTTATCGGGTGGTTCACTTAAACGGTGATACATTCTCCGATTGCGAACATAGCGATAAGCAAGGAAGCAAATAAATAAATATAAACTTAATACGATAAAATAAAATTTGTTATTTTGAAATCCATCGACAGCATCATATAATATGAAAATGATACCGAAATTTAAAGCATATAGTAGAAAAAATGCAAAATGATCACGTAAAAATAACTTCATGTTTATTCACTCCAAGTTGCATTTAAGCGATATCCTAATCCGCGCACAGTTTCAATTCCATTTTCAATGCCAAGTTCATTAAATTTCTTACGAAGGCGTGTAATATTTACATTTAATGTATTTTCTTCTACGAAGCTTTCATCATCCCAAAGTGCAGCTAGTAAATCCTCACGGCTTGCTGTGCGTGGGAACTTCGCTAGAAGCATTTCTGCTAAAATGGCTTCTTTTTTTGTAAGAAGAACTTGCTCAGCTTTAAAGTGCATTTCTGGTCGTTCAGGGAATAATTTTAATCCTTCTACTTCAACGATTCGCTCAGAAATATTTGGTGCATAATCGCCATAAATCCGTCGTAATTGTCCCTTTATTTTTGCCATCACAACGTCATAATGGAATGGTTTCGTAATGTAATCATCCGCACCGCTTTCAATTGCCATAATTTGTTCCATCTCACCTGCACGAGCAGAGATGAAAATAATAGGACAGGTTGATTCATGACGAATTTGACGACACCAGTAAAAACCATCGAACTTTGGCAAATTAACATCAAGTAAGACAAGATGTGGATTGACAGCGTTAAATGATTCTAGAATATCATCGAAATTTTCCGCAATAACAGCTTCATAACCGTATTTTTGAATATGAGATTGAAGCAAAGATGAAATATTTGGATCGTCTTCAACGATTAAAACTTTATACATATGTATACTCCTCCTCGAAAAGCCATTGTAGCTATAGTGTAACATGTGTTTCTTGTCTTTTCATTATGTTGCAACGAGCGCCAATAAACAGTATAGGGCAAAAGTGGAAAAAGTAAAAATTCGCATGTAAATAATTGACAATCATTTAGTTTCGGTTTAATATTTAGATAAATATCTAAATGTCTAACTAGTGAAAGGAAGAAAGACATTGAACCAAGCATTTAAAGCATTAGCAGATCCAACAAGACGAAAAATATTAGACTTATTAAAAGAAAGTGATTTAACAGCTGGGGAAATTGCCGAACACTTCAATATGACAAAACCAAGTATTTCGCATCACTTAAATGCGCTTAAAAATGCGGAACTGATTCAAGATGAAAAAAGGGGACAATTTGTTGTTTATTCTTTAAACACGACTGTATTTCAAGATTTATTAGCGTGGGTGTTTACGTTTACGAATAAAGGGGGAGAGGGAAAATGAAAAAGCACTGGTTTGCTGTTATATTGATTGTTACTGCTTGTTTAGCATGGGCATTTGCTTGGCCACATTTACCGAATACAATTGCTACGCACTGGAGCGGTGGGAAGGTGGATGGATATTCTTCTAAATGGTATGGCATGATTTCCATGGTTGGAATTATGATTGCATTATATATTTTTTTAAATGTGATACCAAAGATTGATCCAAGGAAAGCAAATTACGAGAAATTTTCTAAAGCTTTTATGATAATGAATAACGGAATACTTTTGCTACTATTTGTGGGGAATATAGATATTATCACAAGTGGACTAGGATATAACATATTTATTAATCGAGTTCCAGAATTATTAGTGGGTGTTTTATTTATAGTCATCGGCAACTATTTACCACAATGCAAACCAAATTACTTTGTAGGTATAAGAACACCGTGGACATTAAATAATGAAGAAGTATGGAGAAAGACACATCGTTTTAGTGGAAAGGTATTTGTTATATTAGGACTTATCATGATAATCAGCGTTTTCGCACCGGTGGCCTGGAAATCGTTCTTGATGCTTGGGATTATTATCGGAGCAGTGGTACTAACAATGGGATATTCTTATGTTGTATATAAAAGAGAAGTTGAAAAAATATAAAGTGAAACTTTAATCAGTGGGGTTCAATCCCCACTGATTATTAGTTTTCATTAATCGGGCTGTTACTGCTCTAAAATAGCGGGACAAATGAAAAGCTGTTTTTCCTTTTTGAACAGTCCCCCGAATCATGAACTTTTTTAGTGTCCACAATTCGGGGAACAGTTCAAAGCGAGGAGGGGGCTTTTTGTTTTTTTAGGTGTCGCACTCAATAATACAATTCGTTATGTATAAATGTTGTTTGATCCATTTGAACAACAGCTCAATGGCCCACCGTGATTTGTACATATCCGAAATTTATTCGGTTTCTAAATCAAAACAGCTCGTTAATAAATGAAGCATATTTCCTTTTGAATCGATGACTTTCAGTAGGCGGAAAAAGTTTTTCGCCCGATTTTGTGTCGTACCGATGAGTCCCATTTGATCAGAGAGAACAGAGGAACCTTCGGGAACTGTAAAATCGTAAACTTTCTGTAGCACCGCATTTTTTCGCAGTCTGGTTAAGAAAAAATAGCTGTCATCTGTCATGCAATCGAACCGCTCGTAATCTAAGTAACCACGGTCAAACACGTACATGCATGATTTGTCGTCTACCATCACTTCAAGCTGACCGCGATCATGTTCCTTCGTATTTGTGAGCACGGCTTTTTCTGAGTATGGCTCGCCTTTTTCCATGAACAGGAGACGTAAGGGGAGCTTCACACCGGCTTTTGTTTTCCGAAATTTCGCCCATTTATGATGTGTTAAATTAAGCGGTAGTGTGCTCGAATCCATAATCTTTACAGGCATATTCATTTTTGAATCACGCATTTTTTAATGAATTTGAGTAACTAAATTCAGAAATAACTGTTGAAATATATCAGGATTCATTCCGTTTAATCGGCGTGATAGCTGTGAAACACTAATTGAATCTAATCGTATTTCCTCTTGAAGTTGGTCATCAAATAAACAATCGCTTAGTGCGTGCAAGCTTTCCGTTTCATGTAGTTGCGCAAAAAGCAGTAATTTTAGAAACGAATCTATCATTAATTTTTTCGTATAGTGGTCTAATTTCATTGTTTTCATGTTTTCTTCAAATAATGAGAAATTTATTGGCGAAAACCATTGCCCAAAGGATGTTTTTCGTGTAATCTTGTTCATGAGTTTGTTCCTTTTTAATGGATTTGGACAGGATACCAGCTGACTTTATTCATTTATAAAGGACTTTTTTGTGCACAAAAAAATATCGAAGATTTTGAGTACTTTTAAACTCAAAGATATTTTAATGCAACATTAGTGAATAAAAAAATTATATAAAAGAATCTAGAATAAAAATTATAAAATCGATAGATTTGAATAGAAGCTAAAATGGTAAGAACATCTTTTCTTAAATTGCTAATCTGATTAAATTTTATATGAAAAGTTAAGTTTTATTTAAATGATGAGTTAGCTATTAAATGGGTAAAAAAATTAACATCTTAATATTATTTATTAATAGAGATTCTGTTACCTTAAGTATTAAATAACGAAAAAATATCGTTTTATCATTATAATGTAATGATTAATTGGATACGGTTTTGGGATTTGTTAAGAGTATATTGCTTAAGTAATAAAGTAATTTTTCTTTAGTTATTTTGTTGAATTATCGATATAATGGAAAAAAAGGTTGGATTGTTTATCTCGGTTTAGTAAGAGGAATCACTATATCATTATGGGAAATTCGTATGATAAGGACTACAAACTTTTATCATTACAAACATGTTCAGAAAAATAATAATCTAAGTTTAATGGCTCATTGATTTGTTTATATACTTTATAAATATAAGATTTTCTGGACAGATATCTCTTAATGTGCAGTAAATGTTTAAAATGTGTCTAAATGTACAAATTTCTCGAAACGATAATACAAAATTAATATTTATTAAGGAGCTAATTAATATGGAGAAAAATTTTCAAACATTCATCAATTCTGATGATAAGGAAATTATAACTGAGTCTTTTACTATAAAAGATAACATTTTAAAATTTAATGATATTACTTTAAATTTAAGTAATATAGCACTTTTATATGCAGGTAAAAAGAAATTTAAAGTGCCATTTATCGCTATTTTTATTTTTTTAATTTCTTTATTTATATTATTTGAATTTTTAATGGTTGGATTAATTGGATGTGGACTTTCTGGTGTATATATATGGTTAATGTATCAATCATATTCAAGTAATAGACAATACTTAAATTTTCAAATGAATTCGGGAAAATATTATCGAATTTATTTTTCAGATAAGTCTTTTTTAGAAGAAGCCAAATCTGTTGTAGAGAAAGCTTTTAACAATAAACATATGGAATCTACAGTAAATATAAAAGAACAAAAAATAATTTATGGAAATGATTATCAAGTAAGCGGAAATAATAATGTTTTTGATGCAACTATTCAAGAAAACTCTAATGTAAATTCACATAATGCAAAAAGTTTTAATAAACATAATGAAGATAATTCTGTAAACATTAGAGATATTAAAGGTACTTCTATACAAGGAGCGATTTTCGGTAACAATAACAATTTAAATACCAGTAGCATTCCCTCTAATTTTAATTGGGAAGAAATTATTTCTGATTTAGAAAAAGTGATATCTTCTATCAAAATCGATTCAGATGTAAAAAAAGCAAGTATTGAAGCTCTTGCTGCGAGTAAAAAAGAAGATATTTCTCTTTTTGAATCAATTATTAAAAAATATAATAAAGAATTCTTATCTGAACTCTTTCAAAATACTGCGAGTGGTTTACTTGTTCAAATAGTAAGTAAAATATTAGGTGTTGCATAATTATAAAGTTAATATATTTAAAGCTGCATAAAGATATATTTGAAAATTTGTAAATAGAAAACAGAAATAACGATTTTTACTATATCGTTCAGAGTGTTGAGAAACCCTTTAGGGTTTCCGACACTCTGGTAAGAATTGAAGGTTTTATGTGTGAAAAACAAGAAAAAACAATAGAAATCAGAAAATAACCCTTTTTTGGCAGGATGCGGTGAGATATGCCTGCATTTGGACAGACTTCAGCCCTCGAAACCGAGCGTATCGATAGCCATGAAGTTCTTTGGCATCCGCAAAACTCCGTTCAATCGTAGAACATCTTACTTTGTACAATTTTTTCCTGTCCTTGTTCGTTTGTTCTCTCTTGCAATATCTTTATATTCTTCCCCAATATGATGAGTAAGAACTTTTGTTTTTGTTTCGCTGAAAAACATTTGTCACGTAACGGACAAACCGCACAGTCTTCTGGATTTGACTTATAGTGCCGATATCCTTCCCAATCTGTTGTTGCGTATTCTAATATGCATCCTATTGGACAAGAAAATACATCCGTTTCACTTTCATATTGAAATTGACTTTTTGGTACATCTTTGTTTCGTTTTCCAAATCGGCGATACCCCATCACCATAAATATATTTTGTTCAGATAGTTTCTTACAAATGTAGCCTGTAAAATAACCTGCATCCAGCGCCACCGCTTCTACTTCAAATCCAAATTTCTCAATCTGAGTTTGTAGGCGTGACAAATACGGCTCGGAATCTGCTATATTTCCAGCCGTAATAAAAGTATCTGTAATAATATTATATTTGGCATCTGTCGTACGATGATCTAAGAAATGAAAACCATTTGGTTTCCCATCTCTCATTAAAAATCCACTATCTGGGTCTGTTGTACTAATACATATTTCTTTGTTTGGGGTATCACGTTCCTTTCTTGGGCTTAATCCTTTTTTCCGTGGTTCTCACGATCTTCTGTTACGGCTGCCTCTAATTCTTCCATATATACTTTCGGACGTTCTTGTTTTATCTTTTTGACAAATTTATTTTTATTTGCATTCGCCTTCACATGAGTAGAATCTGTCATCAACGCGCGTCCTCCCACCATACGATGTTCCATCGCTTGACGCACAATTTCATTAAAGATTTCTTCAAAAATATTGGTATGAAGAAATTGAGTACGACGATTCCAGCTAATCGTAGAATGATCTGGAATCGTATTTGATAAAGAAAATCCTAAAAACCAACGGTAAGCAATATTGGTTTTAATCTCTTTCTCTAACTGACGTTCCGATCGAATCCCGTAAAAATAACCGATAAACATCATTTTAAATAAAACAATCGGATGAATAGAAGGACGACCGTTGTTTTCGCAGTAGTAAGGACGTAACTTTTCTTCAATAAAATCAAAGCTAATTGTAGATTCAATGGTACGAAGAAAATGATCTTTTGGAACAAGCTCTTCTACAGAAACTGTGACACGCTCATCACGATGATTTTTTAAGGCACCCATCATAAGAAACCTCTCCTTCTCCTCTTTTTTATCAGTGTTGACAAATCAAACGAGGTTCAGACACAAAAACAGGCTGTGGAGAAACATACTAATCTGAGTATGTTTCTGCTGTATCTTTCATTTTATTCGCTAACATCCTTGTAAAGGTGTCTTAAAAGTATAGGTACTTTTTAATCTTACAGAAATGTAATGTTCCTGTAAGAAGAATGAATGGATGGTTCCTGATCCCTGATGTTACAGTGGTAAAGTAGTCATTTTACAAAGTTACATTTCGTTTTCTTCTACTAAAAGCCGTTACATAACTGACCTCTTTTTGTACGAAACATCGATAGTGGCAAAAGTAGAGAGTAGATAGAGTAGAAAGAAAGAATAGAAGAAACGAGGGATGCTAGATGAAAACAGTGCTAGAAGCGAGAAATATAAAAAAAATATATGATACAGGTGGAAATCAATTTGAAGTGTTAAAGGGTATTCATTTGGAAGTAAAAGAAGGTGAGTTCGTTGGCATTATGGGACCATCTGGTTCCGGTAAGACGACTCTTTTAAATGTTCTTTCTACAATTGATCATGCGACGAGCGGTGAGATTTTCATTGATGGAAATGATATTGTGAAGATGAATGATGATACATTGGCTTTATTTCGCCGCAATCATTTAGGTTTCATTTTCCAAGAGTACAATTTACTAGATTCGTTAACGGTAAAAGAGAATATTGCGTTACCACTTGCATTATCGAAGATAAAAGCAAGTGAAATTGACCGACGCGTACTTGAAATTGCGAAGAAGTTTGGAATCAATCATATTTTAAATCAATTTCCTTATCAAATATCTGGCGGACAAAAGCAACGCTGCGCAGCCTCTCGTGCCATTGTTACAAATCCAAGTATGATTTTGGGTGATGAGCCAACAGGGGCGCTTGATTCAAAATCAGCGACTGATTTATTAGAAAGTATGAAATCATTGAATGAATATGATCATGCAACAATTTTAATGGTGACGCATGATGCCTTTGCGGCAAGTTACTGTAAACGTGTTATCTTCATGAAGGATGGACAATTATATAAAGAATTACACCGTGGTGAGTTAGAACGTAAACAATTTTTCCAACAAGTTGTAGATGTAATGTCTGCTATTTCTGGAGGAGCGGCCCGTGATATTAGCTAGCGTAATCTAACATATAGCGGAAAGTTAAAGGAATAGACAAATATATGCCCATTTGAATGATCATTCCATTTCTATTTAGTTGATTCATACAATTAAATATTTGGTTTATAAATGGAGAAAGACTTTGCGGATGTGCGCAAAGTCTTTTTTACTTCTTCATAAAATCTTAAGAATTTTCGATGCTATTTTTTAAAAAATGATTGATACACTTTGGCTATATGAAATGATATTGAAGGAACGGGAGAGGTTGAAAATGAAATTTATTACATTCTTAACCGAATTTGTGAAGCATCCGAAAAATGTTGGAGCAATTGCACCTAGCTCAAATAGATTAGCTAAAAAGATGGTAGGTACAATTAATTTTGAAGAAGCTAAGTACATTCTAGAACTAGGGCCTGGGACAGGTGCATTTACGAAGGAGATTATAAAACGAAAAAAAGAACATACTATATTTATTTTGATTGAAATTAATGAAGTCTTTTATGAAAATTTACAAAAGCAATTTAAGAATGATTCAAATGTTTTCGTTATACATGGATCAGCTGAAAATATAAAAAAATATATTAAGGAGTTACAAATAGAGAAAGTTGATTATATATTATCAGGATTGCCCTTTACGTCTTTACCAATAGATGTGTCATCTCGCATTTTATCAAGTGTAATGGAATCGTTACGTGAGGATGGTGAGTTTATAACATTCCAATATTCACTTGCAAAGAAAGCATTTATTCAACACTTTTTTCAAGAAATCTCATTTAAAAAAGTTTGGCTAAATCTTCCGCCAGCTCATGTTTTCAATTGTCGAAAGAGAATGAGGGGGGAAACAAGTCATGGAGTTACATGAATTCATATCTTATATAGAGCAGTATGGTTATGTGGCGCTTTTCTTTTGTTTATGGCTTGGGATTGTTGGAATGCCGATTCCAGACGAAATGATCGTGATGAGCGGTGGGTTTGCATCGTCACTGGGGATATTACATATCATTTCTGCTTTTTTGATAACCTATTTAGGCGTTGTTTCGGGCCTTTCTTTAGGGTATGTGCTAGGAAAGATATTTGGCACAAAAGTACTTGATAAGTTCTTGAAAAAGAAAAAAACGAAATACATTTTCCGATCAAAAGACATGGTTGGAAGGTATGGACATTATGCATTAGTAATAAGTTATTTTATACCTGTTGTTAGACATATCGTACCTTATTTAGTTGGGATGAATCATATGCCATTTAAAATATATGTCTTATATTCTTATACGACAGGATTTGTTTGGACACTATTTTACTTTATACTGGGTTCTTTGTTTGGAAAACATATTGAAACAATTGTAGAAATGGCGACGAAGTATGGAATCTATTTTAGTGGTATCATGTTTATCATTGCTAGTATTTCGTATTTGTGCATACAGAAAAAAAGTACGGTAGTAAATAAATAGGAATGAGACGCCCACCTCAAGATAAGAAGATAGGTGGGCGTCTTGCTGCTCGTAACAGTCCGATTGATGAGGGTTCATAATGAGTGGGGAATAAAGAAAATCCCCACTGATAAAAGTTTCACTTTATCGCACTGTATTAGGGTTATATATCATTGTAAAATGTCCAGGTAACATTTCAATATGGCATGGTGTGTGCAGGGCACTTTCTCCATCTGTATCAACTTCTTTTTCCTCTTTCGTTTCAATGCGAATAGATTTTGCTTTTACATGAAAAATATCATTTTCATCAGTGTCTTCAAAGAGTTTCTTGTTAATATAATCTCTAAATGCTTGGAAACCTGTTGATTTTACAGCGAAGATATCAAGGGAACCATCATCGCATTGTACATTCGGAATGAAGGAAGGAATTCCACCAAGATATTCTCCATTTCCTATCATTACTAAGACAGCTTCATCCTCGTATACTTGTCCATCATACGTAATCTTGACAGAGAAAGTATCAGCATTTTTAACTGTACGAAGTGTACTTAAATAGTAACCAATTTTCCCAAGCTTTGCTTTTTCCTCTGCATCAATGTTATGAGATACTTCAGAAACAAGTCCAATTCCCCAAAAGTTTAAGAAGTATTGGTCATTTGCTTTTGCAACATCAACTGGCTTTGTATCCCCTTTTACAATCATATTTGCTGCATGAGCAATATTTTGCGGAATGCCAAGTGTACGAGAGAAGTCGTTACAAGTTCCTCCTGGAATAATGGCAAGAGTTGGTCTTATTTCAAGAGGAGCTAGGCCATTTGTACATTCAAAAACGGTTCCATCACCGCCAAAGACAATGATTAAATCAACTTCACTTGCAAATTCTCTACAATATTTCGTCGCATCTCCTTGCTCTTTTGTATGAAGGATCCGTAAGTCGAGAAAAGTGGCTGCTAGCGGCGGGACAATTTTTTCTAGATTTGTATGTAAATCCCCTTGTCCTGCTTTTGGATTGACAATGAGTAGAACTTTTTCAAACTTTGTCTTATTCATTTGTATCTCTCCCTTTGCTTCTTTAGTAATAATGCATGATAGAAATACACTTCATGGAAGTGTCAACTTACTTCTCTGTTACAACTGAAGCGATATATGGCAAGTTACGATATTTTTCTGCGCAGTCAATACCATATCCAACGATGAATTCATCAGGGATTTGGAATCCTACATATTCTGCTTGTAAGTCTACTTTACGACGTTCTGGTTTATCCAACAATGTACAGAATTTCAATGTTTTTGGTTTATGCATGAAGAAATGATCTTTTAAGAAATGAAGTGTTAAACCAGAATCAATAATATCTTCTACAACGATGACATTTTTTTCGGTAATATTGACATCGATATCTTTTAGTAATTTAACTTTCCCGGTTGTTTCAGTTTGGTTACCATAGCTAGAGGCAGAGATGAAATCAATGGTTACATCGTTTTTAATATGACGAATTAAATCAGCGGCAAAGACGAAAGAACCTTTTAATACAGCAATAATAATGATTTCTTCCCCAGCAAAATCACGCTCGATTTGATGTGCCAATTCTTTGACTTTTGCTTGCAGTGTTTCTTCGGAGATTAATGTATCTTTTATTTTAATATTCATGAGAATCCTCCTGCGTTATAAAACTTATGAACATTTCGACTGTAAAGGATAGAGAAAGAAAAGTCAAAAAATGATAATGAGAAGTGAAAATTCAATATTTTTTAACAAAATCCTCCACAAAAGGTCTGATGATATGATATAATGATGACAAAGAAAACGTTTTCATAAAAGGTGAGAGTCATGAAAAAGAAACAGTACACAAGTGTTACATTTATAAAAGCATTATTTCTAACAATTGTTCTTGGGTTGTTAGCTTATATAATTGATATTCCTGTGCTTCGAGTTTCATTAATTGGAATGACTTTAATTCTTGGAGCTATTTCTCATGGAATGATGCGTCAATTATATGAAGCGGGATTACATGATAATAAAAAATAAAGTATAATGTAAAGCCTTCATTTATAAGAGATGGAGGTTTTTTCATTTCTTACAAAAATGTAAGGTGATTTGTAAGAATAATCGATAGTTGAGTGATATTATTTCAGGTACCATAGAAAGTGTAAAGAAAAAGACAAACACAAACACATTTTAGGTAAATGTAGTTTTAGGTATTCTATGCGAAAAGGAGTAGGGGGGAATGAAGAAACGTTGGACAAACTTTGCTTTTCTATCTACTAGTAATACTATCATACTAGATGGAGAGATGACTCTTTCTCACTTATTTGATCAATCAGATAATGAAACTTCTTCAACATTTACAATGAGATGGTGTAAATGGGGCGAACATTGTAATTTGGAAGAAGGGACCCCTAATCAAGAGCAAAGACTCATCTTTACTAACCCGATTGAAGCATGGAGTGTTCAATATCATAAGTGTAACGTCAAAAATCACTTAAAGAAAACTGAGCCGAGACAATTTTCTTCGGATTCTCCTACTCTAGAATCGCGTGAAAGTAACAATTAAGTACTGAGACACGAAAAGGCACTATAGAGAAAATCTACAGTGCCTTTTCCATTTTGTTAATAAAAAAGGTTGTAGAGAATGCTTTCCCTACAACCTAAAGAATATCATTTAGGCACTCTTATTTTTTGAATTGATATGATACGCACGAATGCTTTGGAATAAACGTGGTGAAGTTGTATATAGAAGCAATAGCAATACGGTACATAATGCAAAAGAAGCAAGCATTGTACTACCATTTACAATGAAAGAGTACAGAAAGGCTGATTGTCCTTTTGGTGCGTATTGCCCCCAGAAAATAATTCCCGCAATAAAATGACAGAAATAGCGTGCAAAACTGCCGATAAATGTCCCTAGGATTATATACAAGAGAGCTTTTTTTCCTTGGTTATTTTTTTCTGTTACTTTTTCTTTGCGACTCCCAACATCATCTTTTGCTTCAGCTACATAGTGGTTATTTGAAATGGCTTTTTGAATTGGGCGATGAAATAAACCAGCAAATCCAATAAAAGCAAAAGCAATGAAGTATTCAATACATGCTTGTATTGGCGTTAAAATATAGGCATCCCCGACGACAATTTGTAATAATCCCCAAATAAGCCCTCCTAAAAAAGCCATTTTGAATCCCCAGCGATAAGCAATAATAAAAATAGGAATCATAGCAAATGAAACAGAACCGCCTGTTGGGATTTTAATTGATAATGGTAAAATGTCGATGATTAAGGCGAAGGCTGCAAGAATTGCAGATTCAATCATCGCTTGTAAATTGGTATTACGCATGTTGGCATTCCCCCTAAATCCAAGTTGCACAAAAAAGAATTATGTACCATAGGGAGATATAAAATACGTAATGAAGAAGAGGATATGTATTTTAACGTTTGCACAATTCCTACATTAGCATTAACTAACAGGTTCTAAGGGTCGGAACAAATTGTTCCCTCTCAGCAATATAGCTCCCCCTGTGATAACGAAATTCTTTATTTGTTAGATTCATTTTAATCGAAATGGATGAGGATGGCAAATGAATCTTGTATTGCCATTATTTCAATATAAGTGTGCGAAAATGTTAACAAATAGAATAGAAAAAGCTATAGTGTACGATTTATACAGTATGCTATAATTTCGTTGAAAATAATTATCATTCTCTTTTGAGGAGGAAGATTATGAGTTTGGTTGATATTCAAGTCGGTGAAAAAGTATTAGTGAAAAGTATGCAGGCATTAGATAAATTGTTAAAACGGAGATTAGCTGCGTTTGGTCTTTCGGAAGGAAGTGAATTGCGTGTGAAACAAAAGGCGATGTTCAAAGGGCCGTTTACACTAGAGTGCCGCGGACAATTCATTAGTATTCGTCATTGCGATGCGAAAATGATAAAGGTGGAATTAGTGTGAATAAAGTTGCATTGCTAGGAAATCCAAATACAGGAAAAACATCATTATTTAATGCGTTAACAGGTTCTTATGAATATGTAGGAAACTGGAGCGGGGTAACGGTAGAAAAAAAGATTGGGAAATTGAAAGATAAACAAGGAACATTAATTGATCTACCAGGTGTATATGATTTAAATCCTGTTTCTCGAGATGAGGGAGTAGTTACTCACTTTTTATTAACAGAGGAATTTCATTATATGTTAAATATTGTTGATTCTTCTCAATTTGAGCGTAATATGCATTTAACATTACAGCTTTTAGAATTTGGTAAGCCCGTTTCTATTGGTTTAAATATGATTGATGTGGCGAAGCAACGCGGAATTGTGATTGATGTAAAAAGATTATCAGAAATATTAGGAGTAACAGTTGTTCCTGTTGTTGCAAGAAGTGGGAAAGGCTGTGATGAATTACTAGCTACTCTTCATGAAAATAATAGGAAGGAAATGAACTCATTTATTCTTTCATATGGTGAACAAGTAGAGGCAGCAATTGCAAATATAATGACACTTTTTATGAAAGAAAATTATGAGCATTCAAGATGGCTAGCGCTTCAATTTTTAAGCAATAACGAAGTAGTGGAACAAGAGATAATGGGATTGTCCATTTATCATGAATTAATAACAATACGCTCTCAGTTAGAGAAAAAACTGGATTGTACGTTAGAAAAACATATTTATAATACACGTGCAACGTATATTGAAAAGTTAAAAACAAGTGTCATTCAACATAAACAGGAAGGGAAAATTCCTTTTTCAGAAAAAATAGACAAGTTGATTACACATAAAATTTTTGGACTTCCAATCTTTTTAGCAGTTATGTTTTTCATTTTTCAGGTTACGTTTACGTGGATTGGCACACCACTATCGGATATGCTCGATGAATTTTTTAGTGGACAACTTACAGATTGGGTTACGGCTGGACTGGTTCATATAGGAGCTTCTGCTTTTATTCAAGCGCTTATTACGGAAGGAATTATTGCTGGCGTTGGTGCTGTATTAGTATTCGTCCCGCAAATCTTTGCTTTATTCTTTTTTATTTCATTATTAGAAGACTCTGGATATATGGCGCGAATCGCAGTTGTTATGGATAGAATTATGGAGTTTTTTGGTTTGAATGGGAAAGCGTTTATTCCAATGATTATTGGTTTCGGTTGTAACGTTCCAGGAATTATGGCTGCAAGAACAATTGAACAAGAAAAAGAACGACTATTAACGGTCTTCGTAACACCATTTATGTCTTGTTCAGCACGTCTACCTGTATATGCATTATTTGCAGGGGTCTTCTTTCCTTATAGCCAGGCGACTGTTGTGTTTTCGTTATACATCACTGGGATTGTACTTGCCTTACTTGTTACAAAAATCATGTCTATGACAATCTTAAAAGAAGAAAAATCTATTTTTGTTGTGGAATTGCCGCCTTATCGCATGCCGCAAGCGAAAACATTATGGCTTAGCACATGGGAAAAAGGAAAAGGCTTTGTCCGTAAAGCGGGTACGTTTATTTTTGGTGGATCAGTTATGATTTGGTTATTAAATTATGCTGGTCCATCTGGGTTTGACGTTGAGATGGGAGAGAGTTTCTTAGCGATGATTGGTGGAGTCGTTGCACCGCTGTTAGCACCTCTCGGTTTTGGAACGTGGCAAGCAGCAGCATCACTGTTAACAGGATTTTTAGCAAAAGAGGTCGTTGTTTCGACCATGGCAATTATTTATGCAGTAAAAGAAGATGTATTAGGAAATATTATGGGAGCGCACTATACAGCTTTATCCGCATATGCATTTATGTTCTTTCTTTTGTTGTACGTTCCATGTCTTGCAACGGTAGCTGTTATTCGCCGGGAAACAGGGTCGATAAAATGGACGATTTTCTCTGTTGTGTATCCACTTATTGTTGCTTATGTATTAACATTTGTCATATATCAAGTTGGGTCGTTACTCGGATTCTAGAAGGAGATGTATAATAATGATAGTCAATATTGTTATTGGTGCTGTCATTTTTGGTTATGCAGTATATACGTTATTTCATTTTGTAAAGAGAAGTAAAAAAGGAAAATGTGCGGCATGTTCCTTAAATCAATCTTGTCAGTCGAAAACTTGTAGTCCGAATATGAATCATACTGTGAATAAATAAAAAGCTTTGCGAAATTTGCAAAGCTTTTTATTTATTCTTTTATTTTAACAAGCTGTGCCGCGTCTACTCCGTTTCTTCCTGGAAACTCTTTGCTAGGGTCTTTATCAAATTTCAGCACACCTACAGTTTTTTCTTCCCCTTTTATGTTGTCATATGCAGCATTCTCTACAATTGCAAACATATCTGCATAGCTACGGCCATCGCCAATAATTGTGTTTCCTTCATATTTTAGTTTTATATGATCAATGCTCGTATTCTCTATCTTTTCTTTCGCAAATAATACACCTTGTTCTGCCGTTACAGTTGGTAATGTATCAAGTGCCTTTGTTTCATCATCTTTTTCAACTTTCTTTAGCAATTCTTTTTTTACTAGCGCTTCACCCGTTTTTTTATCCATTACAAGTACTTTCTTTCCTTCTAATGTTACAAGTTTCATTTTATAAACATCTTTTTCTGTTACATCTTTTTTATTTTTGTCTGCTATTTGTTGAACTTGTTGTTCAGTACCATATAATACGAAACCATTTGCTTTTTCTCCCAATAATGAACAACCTGATAATGCTCCAAAAGATATTGCTGCGGCCAATCCAATTCCGATTAATTTTTTCATGTTTCCTATCTCCTTTTTATACTAAATATGATGTGATTGTAGAAAAATAAAAATCCATTGTATAAAGTCCTAATGATAAGAAGCAAACTGCTCTTTGAAATGTAATCTGAACTTCTGGTTTCATTTTATAAGAATAACTTTATATGAACGATCGGTTTTTCTTACAGCAACATGACAAATATGTAATGAAGTAACAAAAAGAAGGGGAATCAAACATAATGGATTGTATACATATGTTGTAATAAGAATGTCAGATTATTACTCGTATATTTAAAAAATAAGATGTAAGGGCATAGTGAGTTTGATATAATGTACACAAGGTTATAAAAATGAATATTTTTACTGTAAAGGGAGATTTTTAAGGTTTCTAAGTAGGGGATTTGAAATATGGTTTCATATATAGGAGGAATTGAAATGTCTTTATTTAAGCGATTAAGAGATTTAACGATGTCAAACGTGTATGCACTCATTGAGAAAGCGGAAGATCCAGTTAAGATGACGGATCAATATTTACGCGATATGCAAGAGGATGTACAAGAAGCTGAGAAAAGTGTAGCAGCTCAAATTGCGCTTGAGAAAAAGTTTAAATTATTATTTGAAGAGCAAGAAGCACTTGTTAAAAAACGTGAAGAACAAGCGCATATGGCTGTTCAAGCAAATAATATTGACCTTGCGCGTCGCGCTTTAGAAGAGAAGCAAAATGCAGAGCAAAAAATGAATGAATATAAAGCAAGTTATGAACAAAATAAAGCGGCTGCGGATAACCTTCGTGCTAAATTAGAAGAAATGCGCAAGCAATTAACAGAATTGAAAAATAAACGTGAAACACTTGTTGCGCGTGTAAATGCAGCAAAAGCACAAAAAAGTATCAATCAAGCAATGTCTGGATTCGATGCTAATACTGCAAAGGCAGGGCTTAACCGCATGGAAGAAAAAGCTCTTCAATTAGAAGCAGAAGCAGAGGCAAGCGGTGAAATTTATAAAAAAGAAAAGTCGCTAGATGAGGAATTTGCAGCTTTAAATAAAAACTCAGCTGTAGAGGACGAATTAGCGCGTATCATGAAGCAGTACGAGAAATAATACAGAAGAAAAATTTTTCTTTTTTAGGAGAAAGAGGTTTAGCTTTATATAGACGCAGCATTTCATGCTGTAAAAAAGTAATTTATTTTATTTGTATTTCGATACAGGGAATGAACATAGATATAAAGATAAAAGAACCGACATGACATGAAAAGTAATCATGTCGGTTTTCTTATTATGTTCTTAGAGGAGGTTTTTGTATGACGTGGATGAATGTGTTAGCGATGTTTGTTTGGACAGGTGCAAGCGCTATTCTTTTATTTGTACTGATGTGGATTGATTCTATTTTTACAAAATATAACGATGTAGCAGAAATGAAAAAAGGAAATATAGCTGTGACAACACGCTTTATTATGAAATTATTTGCACAAGGATATATTTTGTCACAATCGATTACAAAATCGAATGATTTATGGCAAGCGCTTTTAGCCTCAGTTGTATCATTTGTCATTTTATTAGTTGTAGAAATGTTGATTGAATTCATTTTAAGAAAAATAATCGGATTAGATTTAGAAGAAGGAACAAAGCAAGGGCATGTTGCGCATGCTTTATTAGCGGGTTCATTACATATTGTTGGCGCACTTATTTTAGCAGCATGTCTATAACGGAAAGAGGAGGAAGAAAGTATGAGTTTATTTAAACGAATTAAAAATATAATAAAAAGTCCAGAGCCTGCTAAACCAGAACGATCGTTATTAACGTTAGCACCTGGAGATATGATTGAAGTTTCATTAATGATGTATGAGTTAATTGGAAAAACAAGCATGCATTCTCGTAATGAAATTGTACTAACTTTGCAAGATGGGAAAACAATTCGTTATTTAAAAATTGAAAATCGTGAAAGTACGCATTATAAATTATATACACCGATTGATGGACGTTTAGATTCGATAGATGAGATTCCAACAACAATTGAAATGGATGGTATCGAGTATCATCTAGAAGAGCGCTATAGTGGACGTGTTGTTGTCATGGGAAAAACACCGTTTGCTGTTTCAGATGAGCAATATGTATGGGAATTTCAATCGGATAATCGAAAATTACTTCGTATCGAATGGCAAGATGGACGCACAATGATGTATGAGGGAGAAGTGATTCTTTCTGCGGATGTACAAATTATAAGGGCAACATAAGGAGGCGGTAATCATGTCAAACCGATTGTTTACCATGATTAAATCGCTCGGTATTGCTACTTTTGTAATTATTGGAATACTTATAGTTGCTGGCTACATATTATTGGGAGCGGGAAATGAACAGTCCATTCAAGACCGCTACCCATTAGAATCAGTTGCAAAAGATGGTAAGCAAGAATCATATGTATACAGGGCTGCCAATAAAACAGTTCCTCAAGTTGCAAAGGAATTGATGGATGAAAAAGAGCCAAAGCAAGTGTCAAAAGAAGACGAAAATCAAATGTTTCTTGTGTATTCTGATAAGCTTTATAACCTTCAAAAAGATAAAGAAAAACCATCGGATACACTAGTTGAAATTAGCAATAAAGAATTTGTTCGCCAAAATTATCAACCATCTTTTTTACAAGGGTATATTGTCGGAAGTATTTTAAATGATATATTTGGTTCGTATAAATCGTCGCGTGGTGATTATCGCGGATATAATGATAGACAAAATCATAAGCCAGTTATCCCGGAAAGACCACCTACAAAAGAGGAAAAGAAAACACCACCGCCTATTACAAAAGAGGGAAAAGGATCGATTATTAAAAGAAGTGATAAAATTGATTCCAAACCATCTGTAGGAGATCAAGGAAGTATTACGAAAAAAGAGAGTAAGAAAGTTCCACCATCTACAGGAAAGAAAGGAACAATTACAAAATCGCCAGGCGGTAATAGCTCAGATGTGAAGCCAAAATCATCCATTAAAACTCCGCCAAAGAATACATCTCCCCCTAAAACACGGGTTGGTGGTGCAGGGAAAATTACGAAAAGAAGATAGTGAGAAAGGCCCAAGAAGAGTGTTATCAACTTCTTGGGCTTTTTTGTATAAGGAGGAAGCGGTCAATTACTATTTATAAAAGATTTCGTTTTATTTCTTGGATTATTCAGTAGCTTGTTTATCCCGCTATTTTAGGGGAATTTCACTTTATAAATATAACGATAGCTTCGAATATTGAAGCGGAATTTTTATATTAGAGGCATGCGGGATAGAGAAAAGTACTTCTCTTAGAAGATAGGGCTTTTGTTTCGGAAAAATAATTCAGTGAGACTGATGCGCGAGTACAGTTCTCTTGCTGATAAAAAAAATCTGTCCCCCTATAGCTAACAGCAACATAACAGCTGTTACATAAGGTAAGGTAATAGGGGAAATTCCTTTTTCTAAAAGAATTCCGTTTACCATTGTCCCGATCGAACCAGAAAAATAATTAATAGAGCTAAGCAAAGCAATTGAAATGATAGCGTGTTTTGGGCTAATTTCTACAAGCGTTTTTTGTTGGATAGCGAGTGTTGCCCATCCTGTACTCCCCCAAAGAATTAAGCAGATAGCTACTAATAATGCAGATTTATGGAAAATCCCCATGCATATAAATGAGAGAAACATAATTCCTATTACATACAGTAATAGGACCTTTGGCTTTCTATAGAAATCTATGATAAACCCGATGAGAAAACTTCCGGCAATTCCGCCGATTCCCCACATCCAAATAAATACGATAAAATTGTGGAAACCATATGCTGTAATGATGGAATATAAGTACGTATACAAACCTAAACTACAAAAGCTCAAGATCATTGTAATCAGCATGACAAGAGAAACTTGTTTGTTTTTGAACATACTTAGTCGCTCTTTTAATGTTGGCAAAGGGCTGGATTCTACTATAGGAAATTTTGTGAAGAGAGCACATATCCCAATCATTCCAATGATAACAATAAGCCAGATTGCTAGGCGCCATCCATACAAGGAAGCAATATAGATACTAAGTGGAACACCAATTACAGTGCCAGCGCTCATTCCAAGTAAAACAGTGCTTAAAGCTCTTCCTCTTCTTTTTTCAGAAACGAATGTAACAGCAGCAGATGATGCTAATGGTGAATATAGACCAGCACCTATTCCTGCTAGACCTCTAGAAATGATTAGAATGATAAAATGATGAGTTACAGCGGTTATAAAGTTAGCAATTGTAAAAAGAAATAAAGCGGCTAATAATGTGCGTTTTACATTTGTCTTTTTCATAAATGTAGCGAATAGAGGTGCAGTAAAGGCATAGCAGATTGTGAATATGCTGACGGTTTGCCCAGCTGTTCCAATGGAAATATGAAAATCATTCGCAATTTGTGGTAAAATACCTGCCATTATATAAGCATCTATTCCTAATGCAAACATTCCAAGTGTTAATAACAATATTTTATTCAAAGTGACTCCTCCTTTTGGTAAATTGCTCTATTGTTATCGTAAAAGATATAATGAGATTAGTGAAATTCATATTTTGAATAGGAGGTATGAGTAAAACTCATGACGATAGCGAGATATGAAGTGTTTCAAAAAGTAGTGGAGTTAGGAAATTTCACGAGAGCAGCAGAGCAATTAAATATGACACAATCAGCTGTAAGTCATGCGATTGCTAGTTTAGAAAAAGAGTTTGGTCATCCTTTATTACATAGAAATAAGCAAGCTGAAATTAGAAGAACGGAGTTTGCAAATCGTATTTTTCCACATATTCAAAATGTATTAAAGAGTGAATCGGCAATTAAGCAAGAAGTATCTATGCAAAATAAGAGGTTGACAGGTACACTCAAAATTGGGGCGTTTACAAGCGCGGCAGCACAAATATTACCGTCTATGTTATTGCAGCTTAAACAAAGTTTCCCTGGTATTAAAATTTTATTATTTGAGGGTACATATGAGGAAGTTAGAGAATGGATTGATAATGGAACAGTGGACATAGGGTTCGTTTTAGAATCAAATGTAAATAAACAAATTCAATCAATTCCAGTTAGCAAAGACGAAATTGTATTAGGATTACCGAAGAATCATTCGTTGATGAATGAAAAAATAGTAGATATTCAACAAATCGATGGAATGGACTTTATAATGCCGAAAGGGCCATATCAGTCATTAGTGATAAAAAATTTAGATGATTATCAAGTACATCCAAATATTGTATTAGAAGTACTAAATTGTGAAACGATTGTGAATATGGTTTCACAAAATATTGGAATTACAATGGGTCCTGAGTTGTTTTTTAAATCGCATAAAGACATTGAAATAAAAAGATTAAGGCAGAAACAATATCGTCATATTCATTTAGCTTTTAAAGAAAGAGTACCGATAATTGAGGCTTTTTTTGCGTGTAATCAATTATCGATTATTTCATAGCAATAAAGAAGCCAAGGCTATTCTTATGCTTTTAAGAATGGCCTTGGCTGTATATTAATTAAATATAAACCTTAGAACAGTTAAGAATATCGCAATTCCTAAAATACCCCCTACAACTTTTATATGGCGTTTTTTCCCCATGACAACAATTGCGATATATTCACGAATCATTGCGTTTGGCCAATAATAGAATGCCGTTTTTGAACCAATTCCTTGGCTATTTAGACCAGCTTGTTTGGCATATAAACCAGCGCGAAATAGGTGGAAGTTATTTGTTGCAAAGATGCTGTTGTAATTTCCAGCTGGTTTTAATGAATCCATAATTTGTTTGGAGAACAGCATGTTTTGGTACGTATTAACTGATCGGTTTTCTTGCACGGTATGTTCAATCGGAATTCCTTGTTCCACAGCATATTTTTGCATTGCTTCAGCTTCAGGAAGGTTTTCATCAGGTCCTTGTCCACCGGAAAAAATAATTGTAGGTGGTGAAGCAACTGCAGCCTGCTTATGATAGAAATCAATTGCTTTATGAATACGGCTTGCTAGTAGTGGTGGAACTTTATCACGAATTAAACCACTGCCGAGAACGATAATGAAATCTTGATTGCGTTTTGGCCTATTAAATTGATAAAGAAGATAGGCAGTGAAGAAATTTAAAACATGTATAAAAAAGTATAGAATAATAAGCGAAATTGCGCCGAATATAGGTTGAAAATGAGAAGAAAATAAGCTTGTTGGATCAAAAATAGCCAGTAGTATCCATAGTAAAATGAATATACCTAAAAAGAGTGTTAAACAATTAGAAAAGCGTCGTCCTTCTTTTTTCATTAATGTTTTTGCATTAAGAAATAATCCTATTACTAAAGCAACTATTCCGAAAGGGATCATCAGTATAAAAGCTAAAAAAGGTATCAAAATAATCCACTGTATGTTTTCATTATCAAACTGAAAAGTGACAATAAGACAAAAAACGAGAAATGAACAGAAAAACGTATTAAATAAAAAGCCATTGATTATTTTTCTTGGATCTTTTAAATAAGAATAAAGAAAAATAATGAATAAAATAAGAGGAATCATCCCAAAAATAATCAAGTAATATACACCTCAATTTTTTTATAATCTTTGTGTGAATTGATCCGCTATTTCATGGCAATCCTCATTGATGAGAGGAACATAATCAGTGAGGAGGAAGAAAGCTCCACTACTAATTAAAGCTTCACTTTATCACAAGAATTATATTACATGATAAAAAAGAGAGTTCTTAGAAAAAAGAGGATTTAGAATTTTCTCAACAAATAGTATGGAATAATATGATATAATGTATTCAAAGCGATATATTAAAAGTAAAATGGTTTGGGACACTCTACGGAGTGTCTTTTCTATTTATATCGCGGAAATGATATTGTTTATCTTGCTATTTTAAGGCAATAAGACTCCCACTTCAAGATCCAGAGAGAAGCAAGGAAGATTGGTGAGGGTTCATAATCAGTGGGGGATGAAGAAAGCCCCCACTGATTAAAGTTTCACTTTATTTTAAGTGAAAAATGGGAGGAAGAGAAAAAACTTGGATTTGTAGATGCACGATAAAGCAGAGTGGTTCTTGATAGGTTAGTTAGCTTAGGTCTCTTGCCAACTTATTCTGTTTTATAGGACGAGGTACAAATAGAGAAAGGAGCATCTCGATAAGAGGGGCTTTTTTTAATTTCAGATTAAGGATGCTATTGGTTTTCACTGTAAGAATAGGAATAAATATCTATACTAAACATTAGCAATCTTCCGTATAAATATTATCAATTTACTATATCTTCCATTGATGTTACATTGAATCTGAAAAGACTTTCTTTTTCAAATTACTACCCCTAACAAACTTTTGAAAAAGTTAGCTGTCTCCATACTTGTCATTTATGCCTTAACAAAAGAGGAGTCATATGATTCCTCTTTTGTTTTTTCGACAACATATGACAAAAAACATATATATAACTTGTTATTATGTTAAAGAGATATAATAGTACTTTTTAGTAAAGGAGACATAGAAATGAACTTCAAAAAAATATTGATGACAGGTGCAATTGTTGCTACGACGACATTCACGTCTATTGGAAACGCACAAGCGCAAATTACTTTTAAAGATCTTCCGAATCATCATTGGGCGTACAAAGCGATTATCGAATTAGCAAATAAAAATATTGTTCTTGGATATGGAGATGGAAGTTTTGGATTGGGAGATGATGTAACGCGTGAACAAGTTGCAGCGCTTATGTTCCGTCATTTCAAACCAGCGGAAAAAGAATATTATCATAACCCGTATAAAGATGTGAGCAACCATTCAACTATGTTTAAAAAAGAAATTTTAGCTTTAACAGAAATGGGTATTTTTGCAGGAGATGAAAAAGGAATGTTTAGGCCAAAAGACTCACTAACTCGTGAAGAAATGGCGCAAATTTTAACAAGGGCGTTTCAATTAGAAGTAAGGTCAGAACATACTTTTTCAGACGTAGATAGAAAATCATGGGCAAATGATGCAATTAGTGCTGTGCAGTCCAATCGTATTACTAGTGGAACAGGGAATGGGATGTACGCACCAAAAATGCATGTAAGTCGTGAGCAATATGTGCAATTTTTATATAATGCGACATTACCTTTTGAAAAAAGACCAGTTGCAAATCAAGTCGTAAAGCCAGAAACAAAGCCGAACCGCTTTGCGAACTGTAAAGAAGCAAACGCTGCTGGTATTTATGATATTACGAAAGAAAGCCCATATTACGGTAAGCATTTAGACCGAGATGGTGATGGCATTGCTTGTGAACGAAAGAAAGCAGGAAAATAATAGAACTCGTACTGCACTGATTAAGGAATGCAGTTTATTTTTGCAATCTAAATATGTAAAATTGCATAGAATTGATAAGGATTGTGTATGATATAATCATAATGAGAGCTGCTGGTAATTTTCTTTGTCATAGTTGTTAGGTTTTAACACATAACTTCTAATCGAAAATCATACGTGTAGGCAGAAAAAGACACTCTAAAAAGAGTGTCTTTTTCATATTTTAGTGATATCCTTTGGCAGAGTCTTTATGGATTTTTTCTTTAAAGATACTATAGCTCCAAAGTTGATATCCAATAACAATTGGTACCATGATTAAAGCGACGAAAAACATAATTTTTAAGTTTAATTCACTTCCAGCTGCTTTATATAGCGTTGTGCTGTATGCGTCATTAATGCGCGATGGTAACATGCGCGGGAACATGCCGATAAAGCCAGTTGCCATAAACGTTGCAATTGTTAAACAAACCGTTGTAAAGGCAAAACCAATTTTATGTTTGTATACCATCGCAATTGTTACAACGCTTAATACCATAGCAAGAGCTGGGACAATGAATAGTACGGGATATTCCGTGAAGTTTTGGAACAAGTTTGTCCGATTTGCAGTTGCTACATAGAAGATTGCTAGTAAAATAGCAGCTGTCATTGAAAATGGTTTTGCAATTTTATAAGCGCGATCTGATACTTCGCCAGACGTTTTAATCATAACCCAAAGCGATCCAGATACAACGAAGATTGCCGTGAAGAAGAGACCGCCTAAAATACCGTAATGATTTAGTAAACTAAATAACGTTCCTTCATAACCATCCTTACCAATTTGTAATCCGTAGTATAAGTTAGCGAATGTAACACCAAATAAGAAAGTGATAAGGAAGCTACCGATGGTAAAAGCCCATTTACAAGCGCTTTGCCAAACTGGTGAATCATCTTTATGCATAAATTCAAGCCCCGCTGCACGAGCGAAAAGAGCAAGTAATACTAAAAATAACGGTGTATATAAGTAGCTAAACATATTTGCATAAGTGATTGGGAAGGCAGCAAAAGTTGCTCCTCCGGCTGTAATTAACCAAACTTCATTGCCACCCCAGAAAGGCCCGATTGCTTCTTGCATTTGGTTGCGTTCTTTTCGATCTTTTGTAACGAAAGGGAAGATCATGCCGTTTCCAAGTGCATAGCCATCGAGAATAAAGTAAACAGTCCAAATCACGCCCCATAAACCGAACCAAATCACTGCAAGCATATCATGAGACATGAGCTGCACCTCCCTTAGTAACAGGTTCTTCTAACGCAGCTGGCCCTTTCTTAGCAAATTTCAACATCAAGTATACATCGGCAATTAAAAGTAATGTATAGAATAAAACTAAGCTAAGAAGTGAGAACCAAATTTGTGGTACAGAAATTGGAGAAACAGCTTCGGCTGTCCGCATTAATTTATATACTGTCCACGGTTGACGGCCTGCTTCAGCAACAATCCATCCAGCGTTAATTGCAACATATGGAAGTAAGACAGACCACATTGTAATCTTTAAGAATCGTTTTGAGTTTTCTAATTTTCCTTTTCGATTTAAATAGAAACCAAACCAAGTTAATGCCATAAAGAATACGCCAAGTGCAACCATTAAGCGGAAACTATAGTAAACAAGGTTTACGTTTGGACGATCTTCTTTTGGGATATCTTTTAGGCCAACAATTTCCCCATCAAATGAATTTGTATAGAAGAAGCTTCCAAGTTTCGGGATTGTGAATAATTCAAAGTTCTTTTCATTTTCTACATCAGGAATTTGAACGATAGAGAATCCTTGTCCTTTTCCAGTTTCCCAAACAGCTTCCATTGCCGCACCTTTTGCAGGTTGCATTTTTGCTGCATAAGCACCGGATTGATGGCCAATGAAAGGTGTTGCAGTTGCTGCAAACAAACCTAAAATAAGCCCGAATTTAAATGATTTTTTAAAGAAGTCTACATCGTTTTTACGTAATAAATGATATGCGCTAATTGCCATAACAAAGAAAGAACCAACGATATAACAACCAACAACTGTATGGAAAAACATATGCCATGCATATGGGTTTGTAACGAGAGCCCAGAAATTATCTAATTCAGCACGACCATTGCGTACTACATAACCAACAGGATTTTGCATGAAACCATTTGCTGTGATAATCCAAAGCGCGGAAATATTTGTTCCAAGTGCAACCATCCACATACAAAAAGCACGGAATTTTGGTGATATTTTATCTTTACCAAATAACCAAATTCCCATAAAAGTAGATTCTAAGAAGAAAGCAACAAGTGCTTCAATTGCAAGTGGTGATCCAAATATGTCTCCCATATACTTAGAATACTCAGACCAGTTTGTTCCAAACTGGAACTCCATTGTAATCCCAGTTATAATCCCCATTACGAAATTTATCGTAAATAGCTTACCCCAGAAATTTGCCATTTTACGATATGTTGGATTTAATGTACGTGCATATTGGGTTTCCATACACGCTACTAAAATAACAAGTCCGATTGTCAATGGTACAAATAAGAAATGATAAAAGACTGTAATTGCAAATTGAAAACGACTCAGTAACAAAACGTCGGACATAATAAGATTTCACTCCTTTTTAAACATTATCTACATTTAGTTTATAGTGAAAACATGAGAAAAATAGGGGAGAGTTGTTACAAAGGTGTGTGTATATTTTGAAAGAATTATGTCGATTATCTGAAAAAATCTTATTTTTAATATGAAGAGATATTCTTTTTGTGTTTTTTAGATTTTGGTAAACTAAATATGTAGTTTAAATGAGAGAAAAGAGGGGCTTTTTACTATGAAGTCATTAGAAGAGATTTTGAGATACAATGAAAAATTCGTAGAAGAGAAAAAATATGAGGAGTATGAAGCAGGGAAGTTTCCAAATAAAAAAATGGTCATTATCTCTTGCATGGATACTCGTCTTGTTGAGTTATTACCAAAAGCAATGAATATGCGTAATGGTGATGTGAAAATTATTAAAGTGGCAGGGGCTGTTATTTCTCATCCATTTGGTAGTATTATGCGTAGTATTTTAGTTGCTGTATATGAACTTGGTGCTGACGAAGTATGCGTTATTGGTCACCATGATTGTGGTATGGCAAAAATTCAAGCAAGCAGTACAATTGAAAAAATGAAAGAGCGTGGTGTATCAGAAGAGAGATTGGATACACTTCGTTATTCTGGAATTGATTTAGAAAAATTCTTACAAGGTTTCTCAAGTGTAGAAGAAAGTGTAGAACATAGCGTATCAGTTCTTCGTAATCATCCGTTACTTCCAACAGAAGTACCTGTCCATGGTCTTGTTATTCATCCTGATACGGGGAAATTAGATTTAGTTGTGAACGGCTACGAAGCTTAAAAATTTCATTTGTTATCCTTTTTGTCTGGGACGGGATCGAATCCTCCTGGATGAAAAGGGTGACATTTTAATATACGCTTTAGTGTGAGCCAAAAACCTTTGAGAGCACCGTGTGTTTGAAATGCCTCTAGTCCATAATGAGAGCAAGTCGGATAAAAACGGCATGTAGGTGGCGTCATCGGCGAGATGAATTTTTGATAAAAACGTATAATACCAATAAAAATCTGTTTCATAACGGTCTCCTTTTCAGCATATTCTTCTAGTATTATAGCACGGACCATACTTAATACTTTACTAATTTGAATTTCCGTTATATCATATTGGATATAACGGAATTAAAAATGAAAGCGGGAGAGATGATTTATGCCATCAGTAGAAAGCTTTGAATTAGATCATACGATTGTAAAGGCTCCTTATGTGAGACATTGTGGTGTTCATAAAGTAGGTAGCGACGGTATTGTAAATAAGTTTGATATCCGTTTTTGCCAACCAAATAAACAGGCGATGAAACCAGATGTGATTCATACGTTAGAACATCTATTGGCGTTTAACTTACGTAAATATATCGATCGTTATCCACATTTTGATATTATCGACATTTCACCAATGGGTTGCCAAACAGGATATTATCTTGTTGTAAGTGGTACACCGACAGTTCGTGAAATCATTGATTTATTAGAACTAACATTAAAAGATGCAGTTCAAATAACAGAAATCCCAGCTGCTAATGAAACGCAATGTGGGCAAGCGAAACTTCATGATTTAGAAGGAGCAAAACGCTTGATGAATTTCTGGTTAAGTCAAGATAAAGACGATCTTGAGAAAGTATTTGGTTAAAACGAAAGGAAGCTGCCTGTGAAAGGCAGCTTCCTTTCGTGTATATATTTATGTTGTTGATGTGTGAAGGCTACTTATACAGAATTTATCCCGCTGTCCGATTGGTGAGGGCTTATAATCAATGGGGGATGAAAGGATGGTTACAAGTATTAGGAGAATTCTATCAGCTATAGTTAAAAATAAAGTAATCCGATTAATAAAAAAGAATGTTTCAGCTTCTTTCTTTCGTACACGAAGTTCCTCATAGCCCCTCTTTTCTTTATTTTATCATGAAACAAATAGTGGTTTTACATAATTTTGTAATTGTTGAAAACAATAGAAAATAAAAAGAGAGAAAGAAGGGCGCTATATGGAGAATAGAAAAACATACTATATATCAGTTGGAAATGGGCAAATTTCACAAGTGAAAACAGCGGATACATATAGCTTTGAAATTCGAGCAACGGAGGAGGAAATTATCCAGCTCCGAGAATACTTTGATCAAGCGTATCGTGAAGACCTTGGATCATTTGTACGTTCCCATGTCCCGTTCGTTGAGTATCATCACGACTCGAATAATGATCGATATGATGCAGAACTGCAAAAGGCATATAAGATGATTTATGATTTAGGGAGTCATGAAACGAAAGAATTAGTCGCACAAATGGGAATAATCAATGGATTATAATTGGATAACATTATGCAGGAAAGCGAGAATATGCTACAATTTGTGGTAGGAAAAACTTGTAACCATCAATAGGGGAGTAATGGCATGTACACATTTAAAGATTATTACCACAACACTGTACAATTATCGTTTGAACGTTATCCATTTTCTCCTGAGCCAAAGCATGTTTGGGTTGTATGCCGGTACAGGGATCAATGGTTATTAACGCATCATTTGCGCCGTGGTCTTGAATTTCCAGGTGGAAAAGTAGAAATGGGAGAGACACCGGAAGAAGCGGCAGTCAGAGAAGTTCATGAAGAAACCGGTGGTATTGTTTCTGATTTAACTTACTTAGGGCAATACAAAGTGTCAGGAAAAGACAAAATTATTATTAAAAATATTTATTTCGCAACCATTAGTGCGGTGGAAGAACATACGCATTATGAAGAAACAAAAGGATCTGTTTTATTAAAAGAAATTCCTGATAACATTAAACATGATAGAAAATTTAGTTTTATTATGCGCGATGATGTATTAGCGCGCACGATGAAACATATAGAAGAACTCGGCTGTTTTATAAAGTAAAGTGGCCGAGTTCTTCTATATGTAACATAAGTTTGAAAAAAATTCAGTAAATGTATATTTTCACTTACTGAATTTTAGCATGCGATTTTGTAAAGATATTTTTCCTTTTAGGAGGGGAGAAAATGGAGCATAGAAAAGAAACTACGGTCTCTATTTCAATGTTTAAATTAAATATTTATGCAATCGTCTTTATAATTGTAATGATGATGGGGGTTGCTTTTTTGCATATATTTCTTTTTGAAACATCTAAAATTGTAATTACATTACCTAGTATATTTATGCTCATTATCGCTATGTTTGCTCTTGTTTGCATTCATGAAGCGTTGCATTTAATAGGATTTCATTATATTGGTGGTGTTGCGTGGAGTGAATTAAAATGGGGTGTCAACTTTAAATTAGGTGTCGCTTATGCTCATTCTAGAAAGCCAATTTTCGTAAAGCATATGAAAAAAGTATTAATGCTTCCACTCTTACCAACAGGAATTTTGCCAATTGTAGTTGGTGTAGCCATGAATTTTCCAGTCATCTCATTGCTAGGTGTTTTATTAACAGCTGGTTGTATTGGCGATCTTGCATTGTATCGAAAAGTATCAAAATTTCCGGATAATGCTTTCGTGATAGACCATCCGACTAAACCGCAGTTTACAGTATATGAATAAAGAAAAAGGGAGTTTTTGAATGTGCCCTTCACTTATAAGCATTTTGGATGGTTCTCTTTATCAATTTAAAATGTAGTTGCCTTAGATTTTCCAAATGAAAGTACTTCTCATACATTATCAATCATACGTGATTGCTCAAATTCCCCCCAAAATAAATCCCTCTTCCTTTAAAAATAAGTGTCGCATATTTTAGAAAGAATACGTATGATATTTTTGTAGAATCGAATGATGGAGGTTTTTATGGGGAAGTTTTATAGTAAGTTTGTCTGTTTTATTATAGCAGTAGGTCTATTGATAGTGGGATGCAGTAAAGAAGTAGAGGTTGCCGAAACGAAAGAAATATGTAATACAGAAGAAGAATGTACGAGAATTGGAGATCGGATGGTTGAGAAAGTATACAAAAATATGGAAAGTCTATCTCGATTAGAAGAACCAACAGATTATGTAGAGGAAACGAAAGAAATAGAAAAGACAGATGTACAGTTAGAGAGTATGAGGGGAACTGAAAAGAAGCAAGGTGATGATGAAAACTATTTCTTTTTAGCATCTTATTACATAGATGAAGAGGAAATTATCGATCCATATTTTGAAAAACTAGATAAAAAGCGTTTCAATAAAGTATTTGCTGATGATCAGGAAGCAAAGAATGAGATTATGGAACAACATGAAGATAGCGATTATCATAAAACGCTGTGGGAGATATATCGTACATTAATTCCTTCTAAATATCGAAAGAACATTGTAGAGTTTGATATTGTGACAGATGGATATGAAGGGATTGTTGCTCACGTTGCTCCTAGTATGGAAAATCCAAAAGATTGGGTGTTAAGTTTAGATACACTTGATTCAGGCGTCAATATAGACGAAGTAATGAAAACATTAATACATGAGACAGCTCATGTATTGACACTTAATGATACACAAGTCCCAGTTAATGAAAAGTATATAAAGGCATTTGAAGAAGAGAAAGATATTTCATCCTATCAAAACAAATGCAAAACTCTTTTCTTACAAGAAGGATGTGCGAAGAGAGGTTCGTATATTCATACATTTTCTAATTTGTTTTGGAAACCGATTGAGCGAGAATGGAAAGAGAAGCAGATTGAGACAAATGAAGAAGCGCGAATTACATTTTTTGAAGAGAAGCATGATCAATTTGTTTCAGAATACGGAACGACGAATGTCGCTGAAGATATAGCAGATACATTTACAGCATTCATTTTACAAGATTCGAAGAAGGTGAAAGAAGGAACAGAACTGAAGTATCAAAAAATTGCATTCTTCTATCAATTCCCTGAACTTGTGAAAATGAGAGCAGAAGTATTATCTGGACTATATGAAATTTCGAAGCAAGTAAAAGAATCGTAAGTGAACCAAGCAACCAAAATAGTGGTTGCTTTTTTTATGGAGCAAAAGGAATAAAAGGTTTACAGTCGAATAAATATAAAAATGACACAAAATTGACACATTTTAAATATACATACTATAGAGATAATATATATTCTCAAGGAGGGAGTAGAGCGGATGAAAACGGTTCTTGCAATTGCTGGTCTCATTTGGGTAATGTCTCATAGTATTCCGATTTTTGAAGGTGAACAAATTCGTACGGCATTAAATAAACACTTTAGTGAGTATCGTATGATAGATCGACAAGATAACATTGTAAAAGTGCGTGTGAAAGATTGTTTTCATACGGTTACAGTTGAGGGAAATACGGTTGTGAAGGATACAAAAGTATGCGATTCAAAATAAATGATACGTGCAGAAAGAAGCTGATCCCGTCGTATAGTTTGGGATCAGCTTCTTTTGCGTTTTCTAATTATTAATTTTTCGAAGCCTTCTACAAAAACATACATTAGGGTAGCAAGAACGCATGTTAATAATACGCTAAGCAGTATGAGTGTAAAGTTAAAGACTTGAAACCCATAGCTAATTAAATATCCTAGCCCTTGTTTTGAAACGAGAAGTTCTCCAAAAATAACTCCAACCCATGATAATCCAACGTTTACTTTTAATGTTGAAATAATAGTTGGGAAAGAAGCAGGTAAAATAACTTGTTGATATGTTTGCCATTTATTTGCACCAAATGTATGCATCACTTTTATATAATTTGCATCGACTTCTTGAAATGCACTATAAATAACGAGAATCGTAATAATGATGGAAATAATAACTCCCATCGCAATAGAAGATGTAATATTTGGACCAAAAATAACGATAATAATTGGACCAAGTGCTACTTTGGGCATTGCATTTAGGACAACAAGGTATGGATCAAGGACACGGGCTACAAGAGGAATCCACCAAAGAATCGTCGCGATAATGGTGCCGAGTACAGTGCCGAGAATAAAACCAACGCCTGTTTCAAGAAGTGTCGTCCAGATGTGGACCCAGAGAGAGCCATCAAGCCATTTATTCAGAAATAAATCCCAAATATTTGAAGGGGAACTGAATAGTAAAGGATCAATCCACTCTTGGTTACTAGCAATTTCCCATAAGACAAAGAAAAGGGTTAAAATACATAGTTGTAAAATGTGAGTAATCCATGTGCGTTTTCGTTCCCTTTTTCGAAACTGTTCATGTAGTTGTTTTATATTATCCAAGACGTTCCAGCTCCTTCCATATATCTTGAAAAAGGGCTGGGAAATCGGGATGATGTCTTGCTTCGAGTGGTGATAAAGAACGAATGCTTTTTGGGATATGAAAGGTCCTTGCAACTTTGCCAGGCTTTGCTTGAAGTAAATAAATTTTATCGCTCATCGCAATAGCTTCTTCAATATCATGTGTAACGAGAAGGGATGTCTTCTTGTACGTTTGAAGCAAAGAAAAAACAAGTTCTTCTAGTTTTAATTTCGTTTGATAATCAAGTGCGGAAAAAGGTTCATCTAGTAAAAGAATTTTCGGATTTGTTGCGAGAGTTCGAACGAGCGCAGCACGTTGGCGCATGCCACCTGATAGCTCGCTTGGGGACTGTTTTTCGACTCCATCTAATCCAACTTGCTTTAAAAGTTGCAATGTATGCTTTTTTGTCTCCTCTTTATATGTGTTTGTAATATGCAAACCGAGCATAATATTTTCTTCGATCGTTTTCCATGGGAATAAATAATCTTGCTGGAGCATGTAACCCATGGAAGCTGTTGATTTTGTAACAGGTTCTCCTTCTAAAAAGACGAGGCCTTCAGTTGGCTTTAAAAGGCCAGCAATAATGGATAGAAGAGTTGTCTTTCCACAACCACTTGGTCCAAGAATCGAAATAAATTCTCCTTCTTTTACGTGTAAGTTCATACATTCCAGAACAAGTCTTGCATGATCTTTTGCAAAAAAACAGTGAGAAACATTAGATATTTGTAAGAAATTCATTGAATTCGCCTCTATTTCTTAATAACGCTCTCAGCAATATTTGTATTCACAAGCGCTTGATATGGAACTTCTTTTTGTAATTCGCCAGCTTCTTTCATGATTGCTTGTAGCTGTGCCCATTCTTTCTCATCTAATAAAGGATTCGTTGCATAAGAATGTTGTTTTTTATAGCGCTCAATGACTTTTACAGTAATATCTTTTGAAGTATCTTGAAAAAGAGGAGTAACAACATCGGCTATTTCTTCTGGTGTGTGTGTGTCAACCCATTGCTGTGCTTTATATAAGGCGCGTGTAAACTTTTCAGCTGCGGCTTTATCTTTCTCCAAAAAGCTTTTCTTTGCCATAAATGTTGTGTAAGGAACAGTTCCTGATTCTGCTCCAAAAGAAGCGACGATATATCCTTTTCCTTCTTTTTCAAAAATGCTTGCTGTTGGTTCAAACAGTTGAACAAATTCTCCTGTACCAGATGCAAAAGCATTTGCGATATTTGCAAATTCAATATTTTGAATAAGATTCGTATCTTTATGCGGATCGATGCCGTTCTTCTTCAAAACGTATTCCCCGACCATTTGTGGCATACCGCCTTTACGTTGCCCTAGGAAAGTGACATTTTTTACATCATTCCAATTAAAAGAATCTAACTTTTTACGTGATACTAAAAAAGTTCCATCGGTTTGTGTAAGCTGAGCAAAGTTAATAATCGGATCTTTAGCTCCTTGCTGGTGAACGTAAATGGATGTTTCAGACCCGACAAGTGCAATATCAATTCCGCCAGATAATAAGGCAGTCATCGTTTTATCGCCACCTGCTGTTGTTTGTAAATCAATATCTAGTCCTTCCTCTTTAAAAAAACCTTTTTCTATACCGACATATAACGGTGCATAAAAAAGAGAATGTGTTACTTCGCCAATTCTAATTTTTTGCGTTTGTTGCTTTGTATGTTCCGTTTTGCTGCAAGCGACAAACGTTATAACAGTAAGGACAAGTATACAGAAAACCGCTAACAATTTTTTCAATAAAAAACACCTCCTAGAAATCACTCTACTGTCATGATATGTAGGTAAGTGCCTAGATGTGAGTAGATATAGGAAGAATTTTTTCGTTCGTTTCGTGATGAAAAAATGAGAGGGGCGAATGTATATAGAGCGTAGAATGAAATGTTAGGGTTTTTCGGCAAAAAACGACAAATCTGTATCCGTATATTTGTTATTCTAAATAAGTTCGTTATTTATATATAGGAAGATTTTAATGGAAAAGAAATTATTTTTACTATTATTTATGAGTTTCATTGTAATTATTTTAACTGCATGCCAGGGTGTCCATGGTTCTGAAAAGAAGGAAGCACAAGAAAAGGAGCAGCTAGATGAGAAGAAGATAGAAGGAGATACAAAAGTTATAGAAGAAAAGCGCAAACAAGAGGAGCAGCGTATAGAAGAGGAAAAGCGCAAACAAGAAGAGCAACAACATATAGAAGAAGAAAGGCGCAAGCAAGAGGAACAATAACAGCAGTCTACACAGGTACGGGGAGGGAAACCGACAAGATCACAAATTTCGATTGGAACTCATGTGGAAATTATATTGGATAAGTACCACCGTCGTACACGTGTCAGTGGTACTGTGAAAGATATTTTAACTCATACGGAAACGCATCCGTATGGTATTAAAGTGCGTTTACAAGATGGACAAATTGGTCGCGTTCAAAGTATAGGTTGATAAGAGAGAGGTTATCTATTCTTGCGGATAACTTCTGTTTGTTATGGGGGACAGCGCGTAAAAGTGAATTTGAAAAGATATAGGTATATAATTGAATTCAAAAGGTTGTCCTTTTTATTTGGACAACCTTTTGAATTAAGTGCGTTTTACTTTGAAAAACGGAAGCTTTGTTGCAATATAAATAAGTCCATATGCAAGAATTAAACACATAAGCGGGTTAATGAAAAATCCATAGCGATTAATTGCTAGGAATAAATTTGAGAAGATGATGTAAATAATAGAGCTTGCTACTAACATCATAACGCGCTTATGTTTAAATGAGTTCAGCATGAAGCAGAAACTGCTTAAGAATGTACCGATAATAAAGACTCTATGACAAAGTTGGATAAAATGATGGATGCGATATTGGTCTACAGCAGGGGCTGTTTTAAATAACTCGATTGTTTTTCCGACAGTAAACCAAGAGAACCAATATGTGAAATCTGTCTTAAATCCATTTTTAATGAGTTCTTTCGCGTATTCACCTTTATCAGTGAGTCCTTTTGCTTTCATTTCATTTACAACGTTTTCGTAGCCGATTTTATTGAATGGATCAGCACCTGCAATCAATGGATCAGCGCTTTGTGTTGAGAACAAAATAAATTTATGGAATGCCAAATAGTTGCGAAATACCCATGCACCAATAATAAAGAATGGTCCAATAAACCATAGTAGTCCAATTCGAATGGAATCTTTGATTCCATATGTGAACAAGACAACAAGAACCGGAATGAGTAACATTGGAGCTGGGTTTGGACGAATCATGAGTAACATAGATACGACGATTCCAAACCAAATATGGAATTTTGTTTTATTGTACTTCCAAGCAAGAATAAATATATATACACTTAAACATAAAAAGAATATGGAAGGAACTTCTGTTAATAATGTACGGAAGTATGTATAGTTACTTGGATAAATTGCGTATAAAATACTTGCAACAATTCCATAAATATTTTTTTCAAATAATTCTTTTCCGATTAAAAATACTAAGAGCACTGTACCAAGATTAAGTAGCATATTGATAACAGTTGCTACGTAGTAGTAAGGAAGGTGTGTTACATCAGAAATAATCATTGCGCCCGCTAATAATAACGGTTGACCAGGTGTGATATATGCATTTTTTCCAGGTACCTCGCTTGGTTCTAAATACACATAACCAAATACACCGTGTTTTAATAACTGTTCGGCTGTTAACGAATAGTTAAATGCATCATTCGCGCCATATGTTACTTTTACTAACTCTCCATCAAGTCCTGGTTGTTTTACTAAACAAAAAATATGCAGAAGGAAAGAAAGCGTTAAAATTACATATACCGCTTTAGGCAAACTTTTAAATTTGGCTAACAAAAATAAGCATCTCCTTTTTTGTTTCTTTCTTTATTTATTTCGTGATAAAGTCCTAATCTCATTAAGCCTATCCAAAACATAATTGCATTATATCATAAAGTAAAAATTACATCAGTGGGGAGTTTACAATAATATCCTATAAAGTAAAACTTGTGGAGGAATTTATCTTACATCCATTATGAGTCCTCATCAATCGAGCTGCTACGGCCTTAAAATAGTGGGATAAAATGAAATACTTTACTTATTTGTGCAAACAAAACGGTGAAATGAAAAATTCTAATGATAATTTTGGGGTATGATGAAGACTTCATGTGTATAATAGAAGAAAGTGTACGGGCTCATAGCCTGAAATATAATACATTTTATTATGAAGAGAATGGTTCTTACTGATGCGGGGTGAAATCAATTGTAAGAAAAGAGGGAGAACATTGAAGTATGAGTTTTCACTTCAGCAACCGAGAAAGCATACGAATACATTGATTTCTATTATTCATAGCGGAATGTGGGCATTATTATTGGTAACATTCCTATTTATGACTTTAAAATTTTTTGAATTCGATAAAGGAAAGGAGTTTTTGAATGAAAAAATTCCTTTCACCATGGTGACGATTAGTCTATGGATTGGGCTATTATATGTCATACGTACAAGAAATAAAGAACGAAATGGAATCATGCAAATGATTCAACTGTATGGATACCTCTTTTTGGTAGCGCATACAATTTGTTTAGCTTTTTTAGCTATACAAAGCAATTTTGATATACTGTATGTATTTAGTTGGATATATTGGCATATTGGACATTTTCTATTGAGTGTAATTGTTGTTTATGCCATATATATTTTTGTATACCACCTGCTTGGAAACCTATTTTTGAGCACTGTTTTGACAAGTTGTTCGTTAATTACGTTTGCGATTGTAAATTACTTAAAAAACTTGTTTAGAGGTGAACCTCTTTATCCTGCTGACTTTACGCAAATTGTCCATTTAAAGTCCGTCATTCCAATGGTATTAGAACCTTTAGAATGGAAATATGTGTTGCTAGGAGTTATCTGTATTGTATTAAGTATTCTATTGCTCTTATATATTCGAAAACATATGGAACCAGTCAAAGTACATGTTAGCATGAGGCTTTTTGGAATCGTTGCTTCTATTTTTATTTTGTATGTGTACAGTAATTATACTGATACATTTATGAGCAAACTGTTTCAAAAGTGGGGCGTAGAATTTATTTTATGGAATCAAAATGAAAATTATGCAAATAATGGTTTTGTACTAGGTTTTATAAGTAATTTAGATACAACAGTTATGGAAGAGCCAAAAGGGTATTCCAAAGAGAAAATGGTTCAAATTGCGAATGATATAAAGAAAAAGTATGGAGAGAATATGGGGGAACAAAACAATAAGGAGAAGCCGAATGTTATATATATTATGAGTGAGGCTTTTTGGGATCCAACGAAATTGATGAATTTATCATTTAGTGAAGATCCAATCCCTCATTTACATCATTACATAGAGAGCTTTCCAGGAGGACAAACAATTTCTCCTACATTTGGAGGAAATACAGCGAATACGGAATTTGAAGCATTGACAAGTTATTCGATGAGCTTTTTGAAGCCTGGATCGATACCGTACCAACAAGCCATTACAAATCAAAATGAAATTCCGTCTATTGTAAGTAGTTTGAAGAAAGAGGGGTATTATGCAACGGCAATTCATAGTTATGGTCGGAATTTCTTTAAACGAGATACAGTATATCATGTGTTAGGATTTGATACATTTCATGCAGAAGATACGATGAAATATACAGACATTGACGGAGATTATATTAGTGACATATCCATGAGCAAAGAGATAATAGAGGAATTAAAGCGTAGGACACAACCTACATTTATTCATGCTGTAACGATGCAAAATCATTTTCCATTTACTCCAGGAAGATTTGGAGAAAATAGAACGGAAATACATGGTTTAACAGAGGATGCGTCTAAAGCGGAATTAGAGACCTATACGGAAGGAATACGACGTTCTGATGAAGCATTGCAATATTTAATAGAAGAACTAGATAAGTTGGGCAAACCAACTATATTAGTCTTCTTCGGAGATCATCTCCCATCATTAGGAACCAATAAATCCCTTTATAAAGAGGCTGGGTATATTGAGAATGAAACATCCGTTAAGGAACGGCTAGCAATGGCTGAAACACCGTTATTACTATATGCTAACTTTAACTTACCAAATGACAATTTAGGACGAGTTAGTCCGGTTTATTTTTCTAATCTTGTGTTTGATTATACGGAGCTGAAGAAACCACCGTTTTATCAATTTTTATCTAAGTTATATAAAGAAATACCAGTTTTAAAGGACGAATTAAAAGTGAATCAAAATGGAACAAATATTAACACATTAACAAGTAAACAAAAGGAAATGTTAGAACAATATAAATTAATTCAGTATGACTTATTAATAGGCAAACAATATAGTAAAGAAATCATCTTTTAAATGACATGCGTAAAAAAAGAACTTGTAGCGAGCTACAAGTTCTTTTTTCGTATATTCAGAACGGGGGTATAACTAGACAAGCTAAGTCAATTAGGGAGTATTACTTATACATTTATTATAAATTGAATTGTGAAGAGTGTATCGTGTGATTTGTGAGAATTATGTGAATTTTAAACAAAAGTTTTTTACTTGTAATAAAAAGATAGATGAAGAACTTCCTTTCTAAATTATGAATTTCAATTTTTGTAAAGAACATTAAAAAAGAAGATAGACGATTTTCAGAAGATGATTCTGATATTGAACAGGGAACCTTTTTTTGTTGCCTTTTTACAAATGCAATATAATAAAATTCCCTTTGTAAAAAGGAGTTTTTATTATATGAAAATAAAATAATTAATTGTAGTATATTACTTGTACTGATACTTAGTAGCTTTAATAAAGACTAAAGCTACTTCGTATGATATGTTTCATTTTACATTTATAGGGTAATTTTAATCTGTTTGAACTTTTTAATCGTATATTAAGATGAAAGGATGATAGTTATAATGAAAAATCTAGAACAATACAGAGGTTTTGCAGATAAGTTAGAGGATTTTGCAGATAAATTAAAAATTATGGCACATCCGGATCGTTTAAGAATATTGAATCTATTAATGAAGGGTGATTCAAAAAATGGAAAGCAAATTTATAAAGAGCTTAATATGGCACAATCGACACTATCACAGCATTTAACAAAATTAAGAATGCATCAATTAATATATGGAAAAAGAAAAGGAGTAGAAGTTTACTACGATATCAATGATAGTTTAGTATGTAAAGTTATAGGGATTTTAAATGAAGACACTTCTAAGAAAAAGGCAGTATAGTGTAAAGATAGTTTTCGTTTATCCCGCTATTTTAAGGCAGTAAGACTTCCACCTTAAGATGATAGGTGGAAGTAGATCCGTCAGTCAGAGGGGGATAAAGAAAACCCTTCTCTGATTAAGTTTCATTTTATAAGAAATATATATGATTATATATTTCTTGTTTCATAAATAAATAATGTGTTATTTAAGAGAAGGGGGTATCAAACACGAAATAAATAACATATTTCGTGTAACAATGATGATAAAAAAGAAGATTTTTAATGTTTTAGCGATGACAGTAGTACTTCAGGGAGGAATGACCGCAACACCTGCATTTGCAGCTTCAGTTTCTCCTGTAAAACAATTAGGTGAAGCAACATCTTATGATATACAGGCACTAAAAAGTATAGAGGAACATATGAAAGATGAAGATGGAAAAGGTGAAAAAATAGAAGAAAATGGTGAAATAAAAGGTGATTTTCTTGTATATATTCCGAAAGAAATGCCTATATATTCTTCTTATGATTTAAATACTCCAATTATACATCAAGTATCTCAACAAGTAGTAAAAGCAACTAAGAAAAAAGAAAACTGGTATTATATTGAAACGGATTCTATAAAAGGTTGGGTACAAAATAAAGAGAATGTTCTTGAAGAACGAGAAGTATATTCTTTACCGAAAGATACAAAAAAATTACAAATTACAGAAGTAACATCTGTATATTCAGCACCATTTCATGCATTCAAAGAGAATGATGTTTTACAACCTCAATCCGTTGAGGCGATTACACAAGCTGGAGAATGGTTTCAAATTCAAACATCTAATGGGATAAAGTGGATTCATTCGTCATCTGCGAAATTTGAAGGAACAAAGGCCTCCCTTATTCAATCTACAGTCAACCATAAAGGAGATGCTTCTATTCGATACGCGCCATCAAACTTAAATGTGAGTAATATATATGGTGTGAAGTTTACTGAATGGATTGTTCCAAAAGGAAATCCCGACATTCGCCCGGGTTATGCAATGGACCCTCGTTATATTACAATTCATGAAACTGCTAATAAAAGAGACGGTGCGAATGCAAAAAGTCATGCTGAATATTTGATGAATCAAGCGACGGGAAGTACAAGTCGTAGTGCGTCATGGCATTTTACAGTAGATGACAAAGAGATTTATCAGCACCTTCCGTTAAATGAAAATGGTTGGCATGCCGGAGATACATCAAATGGAACAGGTAATAGACAATCCATTGGGATTGAGATTGCTGTAAATCAGGATGGGAATTATGATAAAGCGGTAGAAAATGCCCGCAAATTGACAGCTTATTTAATGCACGAATTAAATATTCCGTTAGACAATGTAAAGAAACATCAACACTGGAATGGGAAAAATTGTCCAGCAAAAATAATTGAGCGTGGTACATGGCCAGCCTTTTTAAATGGTGCGAAAAGTTATTATGAAAAAAATAAGCCCGCTGCAATCTCACATAAAGAAGAGATTCACCGAAAAGATGATATTTCTGGAAAATGGTATGAACACGAAATTCGTGAGCTTGCGAAAAAAGGCATTATGGCGGGAGACGGAAAAGGTTCGTATTGGCCAGATCGTCTTGTAACACGTGCAGAATTTGCAACATTAATTGCGCGAGCATTACAATTACCAGAGGGAACATCGAATTTTAAGGATCTTGGTTTAGCTCATCCATCATTAGTTGATGGCATAAACCGAGCAGCAGCAGCTGGTATCATTCATGGACGAGGCAATGGTATATTTGCCCCAAACGATACGATTACGCGTGAAGAAGTAGTCATTATGGTAGATCGTGCCTTGCAAAGTAAAGGAATTACTGGAGTATTAAAAGAAGCTCCATTTATAGACCAAGATGCAGCCTATGATAAAAAAGCGCTGCAACGTGTATATGGATTAGGAATTGTGAAAGGGAATGATCGAAATCAATTCTTGCCAAAAGGAACGGCGAGTCGCGCGGAAGCAGCAGCATTTTTAAATCGTATGTTACGTGTAATGGATAAAAAGCTAGAAGAAAATACGAAGCACAATATTACTGCTAAATCATATGTAGAGTTAGATTTAACATTAGCTTCCAATATTACTGGTAAAGAAATTGATAACTTTATTGCAAAATACCATCCTGATAGCCCATTAGTAGGACATGGACAAGACTTTATTGAGGCGCAAGATAACCATGGTGTGAATGCATTATATTTAGCTGCACATGCTATTTTAGAATCGGGTTATGGAAAATCTGAAATTGCATATCGGAAACACAACTTATTTGGATTACGTGCATATGATTGGGATCCATTTGGAAATGCGAAATATTTACAAAGTTATGGAGAAAGTATTGCTTATAATGCAAATTATGTACGTGTGCGTTATTTGGAAAAAACAGGAATGTATTATAATGGTCCAACGTTAACTGGTATGAATGTTAAGTATGCAACAGATAAAGGATGGGCTCCTAAAATTGCAAATATTATGGAGCGTATTAAGCCTTTCAAGGTAGAAGATTATATGTATGCAAAAAGACTTTCAAAAAATCCAAATACATTAAATATTGATGCGTTACCAGCAACAATTCCATATAAGTCATATCCAGCTGGGACAAAAGCTACGGTAAAATCATCAGCACAGTATTATCAAATACCATTTCCATTCAATGGTAAAATTAGAAGTGAAAATATTACTCCAGAACAAAATAAAGTGGGTAGATTGTCTACTGGATTGAGTGTAAATATTTATCGTGAAGATCCAAATGGATGGATTGAGTTTTCGTTTGATAATAGCAATCAAAAATATTGGACAGAAAAACACAATTTAAATTTATCATATAAATAGTTTAATAGTATGAAAAAAGCAGATTGAACCTTTCAATCTGCTTTTTTAACGTCACGCATGAATAGGAAAGTTGTAGATATGGAGACAAAAGAAAAAACGGTATAAAGGCTCGCTTTTTTGCAAAAGAAAGGGAGAATCTCTATATAAGAGTGGTTAAATTCTTTTTGACGTCATTCTACATAAAACAAAAAGAAGAAAAGAAGTATAGATTTCCTTTTGTTAAAGGAACTTATTCGCATTGTGTAAATCGTACCTATATAAGAAAATAATAAAGAACATTTAAGTATGTGTTGTTGCCGATGAAAATTTCTTATTTAGAAACTACCAATCCAAACTCATCACGTCTAAAAAGAAGGATCTTTTTAGACGTGATGATGTATGAGTGTAAAATGAGTTTGCTAGTTTTACACTCATACACCGTGATTCTATTGGTAATAACAATACACATTTTACTTATAAAGTGTAGCCTGTTCTTTTTAGAGAAGATGTAACAATGATAAGCTTCTCTTAAAGAAACAGCTTTCTGTATGAAAACAACAAGATAAAGAGGAGTGGTAGTAAGAATGAAGACAAATAAAAAAAATTATGTCGCAATGACTTGTAAAACATTGATTGCACTCAACGTTTTATGGGCTCCATTTATCAGCGGAACCTTTGAGGTAGCGAAAGTTGCGGCAGAATCAGTAGAAAATATAGAAACAACATTAGAAGAGCGAACTTTTCTTTTGAAAGGAAAGGGAAATGTCGATCAATTTGCAGATATGCATAAGCGTGCCTTTGCATTCAGCCCATTTGAGCCAACAGGTTTATGTGCGAAACCAAGGGAAGAAGTAGTCATACATGTTGAAGGGAATCAAAATATTGAAGCTTATTTAGGTACGCATTCTTATGATGGGGAGTCTGTCAAACGGGATTTAAAGCCTGGAAAAAATGTGATTAGCTCTTTTAGAGGTGGAAATTTATATCTTGCAAATCCTAATCCTACAGGAGAGGTAAAAGTAACGGTATTAAAAGGTGGAGTACGTATCCCATACTTTGAATTAGGAAAACATACGAAAGAAGATTGGGACGAAATGTTAGAGAAGTTTCCTGAAGCTTATGCTGTGGAATTAAAAGGAGAAAGAACTTTATTCACAGTGACATATAAAGCTGCTAAAAAATATTTAGGAGGAAAAGATCCTTCACCGTTATTGCGTAAGCATGATGAAGCGATCCGAATTCAAGATAAAATATCTGGAGTATCAGAGGAGTATACAGGTGTAGCGCAGGCTGATACACACTATGTTCATTTTGTTGAAGATTTTAATAAACACGATGGTTGGATGTATGCAACAAACTATCGAACGGGATATGTTTCCGGTGCTATGAAATATGTCTTAGATTTAGAAGCCTTTGAAAAAGATGGATGGGGACCGTGGCATGAAGCAGGGCATCAAAGGCAACAAACATGGAAATGGTCTGGTTTAACCGAGGTTACTGTAAATATTTATAGTATGGCAGTTCAGAGAGCATTTGGTAATCCTTCTCGCTTAGAAGAGGAAAAGAGATATGACGATGTATTTATTTATTTAATGAAACCACAATCAGAAAAAAACTATGATGAAATTGATAGTCTTTTTGTGAAGCTAGCGATGTTTTGGCAATTAGATTTAGCATTCGGTGAGCACTTCTATCCTAAGTTGCATCAAATGTATCGCTTATTGCCTGTAGAACAATTAGGGAATGGTTCTGATGAAGAGAAAAAACAATTGTTTATGACAATGGCATCTAAAGTTGCCAATCGTGATCTAACGCCTTTCTTTGAAATATGGGGATTAATACCATCAGAAGAAACAAAAAATAAGCTGAAGCTTTTACCGAAACTGCAAAAAGAAATATGGACAGGAAGAGATTTGCGGCCAGTTGTGGAAGAAAGAGTCTCAAAGTACCAGGTACCAATGGGAGGAATACCCGTTCCAACTACAGTTGATTTAGGAGCTATTGATGATATTGATGTAACAAAGCTTGTTACGAATCTTTCACCTAACACTTATTTGACTGGAAATAAAAGTATAGATATGAGGGAATTTGACTCAGCATCTGTAACTGCAACTGTCGAAATTGCTGATAAAGAGGGGAATAAGAATGCGGTTATTGTCCCTATAAACGTAACTTATGGGGATAGTATAGTCTTTCAAGGATTGAGTGATTGGAGTAGTGCAATTATCAGTATTTCTCATGCTAACCGTCAACTGAAAGCTATTACGACAGATGTAACTAAGACGATTCATTACCGTTTTCCAGAAACATACTATTCTTTCAAAGTATATGATAAAGATACGAAACAAGAAAAGCTTTCCGTATCGACAATCGGACAAGTGGAAGCGAAAGAATTCGTTAATAAAATACAAAATGTAAAGTTTAACTATGGAGATATAGTCGAAGTGTTCCATAGTGAGCCTAGCAGATTGCATGTATATCATAACAATGAAAAGGTGCCCCAAGATAAGCAAACAACGAAACAATATATTATTACACCAAAAGGATTTCAAGATCCTCAAGATGTAGATTTAGAAGTTATAGATAGCAAAGAAAAAGAGAAGAAAGACGAGCCTGAAGTTATAGATAACAAAGAAAAAGAAAAGAAAGACAAGCCTGAAGTTATAGATAACAAAGAAAAAGAGAAGAAAGACAAGCCTGAAGTTATAGATAATACGCAAAAAGAGAAGAAAGACGAGCCCGAAGTTATAGATAACACACAAAATGAGAAAAAAGATGATATTTCTGGAAAATGGTATGAACACGAAATTCGTGAGCTTGCGAAAAAAGGCATTATGGCGGGAGACGGAAAAGGTTCGTATTGGCCAGATCGTCTTGTAACACGTGCAGAATTTGCAACATTAATTGCGCGAGCATTACAATTACCAGAGGGAACATCGAATTTTAAGGATCTTGGTTTAGCTCATCCATCATTAGTTGATGGCATAAACCGAGCAGCAGCAGCTGGTATCATTCATGGACGAGGCAATGGTATATTTGCCCCAAACGATACGATTACGCGTGAAGAAGTAGTCATTATGGTAGATCGTGCCTTGCAAAGTAAAGGAATTACTGGAGTATTAAAAGAAGCTCCATTTATAGACCAAGATGCAGCCTATGATAAAAAAGCGCTGCAACGTGTATATGGATTAGGAATTGTGAAAGGAAATGATCAAAATCAATTCTTGCCAAAAGGAACAGCGAGTCGCGCGGAAGCAGCAGCATTTTTAAATCGTATGTTAAGAGTTATGAACGAAGAAAAATAATCAATTAAAGAAAACGGCACCTCTTTGTATGAGGGGGCCGTTTTGTTTTTTATATATGATAAATGTAAAGATGACGAGAATGATGCCAAGTAGTGTCGATAACAAAATATTGATATCCTTATTCGTAAAATATGAATCAAACTATAACTCTGGAGCAACCTAAAAACGATGATAGGCAAGTAGATTGCCACCAATTCATAAAATGAGCGGGACAGCAAAAGCGAGTATAATGTACTATGTTTTTCTATAAAAAACCTTTCTTTAACAAAAAGAAAAATGATTCGTTCTTTAAAAGAAAAAATCCGATAAGTTCGTGAAGCATTTCAAGAAATTGATTATATATGAAAAATAAACAGAGCGAAGATGGCTTGTGAAAAGCTAGAGTATATATTTTGATAAAGTTTTTGTAGCTAGTTTGGAAAAATTCCAAAATTCCTTTAGAATATAACTGAAGGTGATAACGATGGAAAAAGAAATTGAGCGCAAAATAAACTTATTAAATATTCTTGTGAAAGAAAAAAAGTGGTTCACACTTTTAGAATTGGAAAAACGGTTGACTTGTTCTAGTAAAACGATACGAAAAGATATAGTAGTGATTAATGATTTATTACCAACAAGCGCAACGATACATTCTAAAAAAGGAAAAGGTGTAAAGTTATCTTTACCTCAAGATCAATCAATTTCTGAGGTGATTTCGAAGCTTTTAAAACAGTCTCGAACGTTTTTAGTTCTTCAGCAGTTATTAGAAGAAAGTTCAAGCACAGTTACATCTTTATCAGAAAATTTATATCTGCCTATTTCTTCTACGAATACGGTGTTAAGAAGACTTGCCAGGTATATAAAGAAATTTGGCTTGTCTTTGCAAAAGAAACCGTTACAAATTATAGGGAATGAGTTTCAAATTATACTGATGTTTTCTGAACGTTATTTAGAAGCTTTTATAGAAGAAGAATGGCCTTTTCCAGAATATAAAGAAGAAGTGCTATTAAGTTATGTAGACTATATTGAAGAGAAACTAGGAATTCTATTTTATTCTAACGACCGAAGAAGATTAGTCTTTATTATGGCAATTCTTTTTAAGCGAATGAATCGAGGGCATAAAGTACAATTTAGTGAATGGGTTATTAAAAATACACTTGAATCTTTATATTACAAAAAAATATTTGAAGGGAAGCACATTATAAAGAGAGATGGAAACAGGCCTTTACATATTGAAGAACAAGTATTGTTAACTATCATCATTAAATTATCGAGTTATGTAAGTGAAAATGAAATAAATTCTAAAAAAGAAGAATTAATGCTTTATAAAGAAGGGAAAATACAAGCTTACGTTTATGTAAGAGAGTTTATTGATACTTTGGAGCAAGAATTACAAATGGATTTAGCTAGCCATGAAGATTTTGTATATGGAATGATTGAGTATTGTAGAAATACATTTCATATATTAAAATTCCTTCCTAGAATAAAAGCCCCAGAAAAAGATACGTGTAAATATATAAAGAAAAACTATAAAGAAACGTTTGATTTAGTAAAAAAAGCGTATATAAAATGGGGGAAACAATTGAAACTAACAGATATTCCTGATGAAGAAGTTGCAAAAGTAACTATGAGAATCGCAGCAATAGGAAAATTGCCTAATAAAAATAGAAAAAAAGCGTTACTTCTTACAGGAGAAGGAAAAAGCTGGGAAGAATATATGAAAAGCCGTATTAATAAACGGTATAGTGATCAACTAGAGTTTATAGAAGGGAAAAATAAAAGGGTGTTACAAGGAGATATGGAAGGAATAGATGTGGACTTTATTATTACAACTGTACCGTTAAATATAACTGGAAAATCTATTGTGCATGTATCGCCTATTCTGCAAGAGCGAGATTTTTATGAAATAGGAATTTTTGCAAATCAGGAATAATTGATTTTTTAATTGTATTTGAGCATAGAATGGATTGGATAAAAACCTTGCCTTTTTAGTAAAAGAGAGAATGAAGTTAGCCGCATGAATTTAAAAAGGTAAGGTTTTTATAAATCATCTCACTGCCCTAAAATAGTCAGATAAATAGATTTAAAATGTATAGCGTTGAGACGTCGGACAGGAGATTATAAGAAGTTACCAATAGAATAATAAAAGGATGTTAAAAGATATAAAGATAGGACGGATAAATATGTACGTAACTGTAACAGATACAGCTTATAAAAAAATTGTGGATACGATTCCAAACGAGACGAAATTTATGAAGTTATTTTATGATAACGAAGGATGCGGCTGTGTAATGAGTGGAATAATTGATTTAGTAGCTGTATCTGAAAAAGAGGAACGCGATGTAGATGTTGCGTCAAATAAATTAAAATTTATCGCAGATCATACAAAGCTTGTATTTATGGATGATAAATTGATTGTTGATTTGCATGAATCGGGTGAGTATTTTCAATTAAAGAGCCCGAGTCAATTTTATAATCCAAATATGAAACTTCATATTCGAGTGTAATGACTGAAGAGGGAGCAAAAGTATGCTCCTTTTTTTTATGAGATTTTTTAGATAATGAAATGTGAATCAGATTGAAATTTCTGTATAATCATTCTTATGGGGGAGATCAGAATGAAAAGATGGGGAATTGAATTATTAATTTTTAGCGTTGTGGTTATATGGGGCATTAATTATACGATTGCGAAATACGGGCTATTAGAATTTACAGCGATTGAATTTACAGCGCTTCGGATGATGGCAGCAGCGCCGCTGTTATTACTACTTACGTTTTATATTGAAAAGTCGCTCTATATAGAGAGAAGAGATATACCGAGGCTCATTATTGTCAGTGTTGTTGGCATTATACTGTATCAAACGTTATTTATGGAAACTGTAAAATACACATCTGCAACAAATGCTTCTTTACTCATTTCTATTTCACCTATTTTTACAACCCTATTTACAATTTCGCTTAAACAAGAGAATTTTTCCATTCAAAAATTAATCGGTTCTATTATAGCTTGTGCAGGTACAGTACTTGTGTTACTAGCGGGGCATTCATTTGCCAACTCGTTCTATGGAAATGGGATTGGGATTATTACTTCAATATGTTGGGGGCTTTATCCAGTATTAGCGGGACCGCTTATAAAAAAATATACAGCACTACGTGTAACAGCTTGGTCAGCGGTTGTTGGGGCGATTCCACTTTGTCTACTGAGTGGATGGCATGTCTTTTTATTACCATTTCAAATTGAAAAAGGAATGACATGGTTTGCGCTCTTATATTCTATTTTCTTTGTAACAGTATTTGGTTTGGTGATGTGGTATATAGGAGTTCAAAAAATCGGAGCATCCCATACGATGGTGTATATGTATATTACTCCACTTGTGGCAGTGTTATTTGCAGCATTATGGGCGAAAGAGCATATTTCTATTCAGCAAATCATTGGTGGATGTATTATTTTTCTCGGATTATGGTTTGTGAAATTTGAAAAGAGAGAATCACAGTCAATCGTATCAGAACATATATCAAAATAGGAAAACAGATCAATCGTGATCTGCTTTCCTATTTTTTTATTTTGGGAAGAAATATGAGAAAAAGAATAGCAGTAATAAGAGGAATTAAATGAAGAAACGGTATACGAAATAATGTGATAAGAATGATGCCAGGGAGAAGGACACCGAGAACAGCATAGAAGATACTGTGCTTTTTTGTGTACCAATATAAAGAAAGGCCAATAAGTGCTGGAACAATGAAATGAATAAGAGCCATTAAAAAATAGATCATCAGACGCCCCCTTTATTTATGTGCTTACTACATCATATCCATATGTTTATAGATTGATATCAACTTTTTGGGAAATGGACAGAAAAATGTTTGCAAAAACGTCACAAAATCTTTAGGACGAACAGTAGAAATCTTGTATAATATTATTTTCAAAAAGTATTTAAAAAACATAAATACAGTGTTTATGTTTTTTGTAAATATAACAAATGAAATGTGATGGTATGTAGATAGAAAGGAATAACAGTAAAGGAGCATAGTATGATTCGTATGTCATTAAGGGCGTTTAAAATTCAAATGTATTATTTACTAGGTATTATGCTACTAGGATGGACAATGACTCCATTTTCTGCACATTTTTTAGGTGTGGGGATCGGTCTATTAGTTAGTATGTATTGTGTTTGGATTTTAGGTAGACGCATTGAAAAGCTTGGGGATAGCATCGTAAAAAAAACAAAGGCACCGTCCCTTGGAATGTTTAACCGATTTGCAGCAGCGATACTTGGAGCGATGATTATGTATGAAATCGAACATCATATGGTAATGTGGGCGTTTGCTGTTGGGATTATGGGTGGTTACATCTTAATTGTCATTAACTTAGGGTATTACAGCATGAAAGATGAGTAGAAATAGATGATAAGTATAAAACATTCCTTCTCCAAAAGAAGTGAGACACTCTGTTTCGTTTTTGAAGGTAGGATTTCATATAAAGAAAGAAGCTTACGTTTTTTATCGTAAGCTTCTTTTTTATTGTAAGTATGTGTAATCGATAAAGTCGCATTGGGTTTTGTCGGTGAGTACGCGTAGCTTTATTTTGGATTACAACATACTTATTCATATGAGTAAGGGTCATTCTTAAGCAGTTGGACCGCCAAGATTGATAATATCTTGTGAGGCATTATCGAATTTCTTGAAGTTTTCTTTAAATTGATTAGCAAGTTCAATTGCTTTTTGTTTATAAGCAGCTTGATCAGCCCATGTTTGTTCAGGCATTAATACTTCATCAGGTACACCTGGTACATGAAGTGGAACATCTAGACCGAAGATGTCATGTTTTACGGTTTCTACTTTATCAAGTTCACCGTTTAATGCAGCTTGAACCATTGCTCGAGTATAAGCTAAATTCATACGCTTTCCAACGCCGTATTCGCCGCCAGTCCAACCAGTATTTACTAAGAATACTTTTGCATCGTGTTTTTCAATTTTTTCACCAAGCATTTCTGCATAGCGTGACGCATCAAGCGGTAAGAATGGTGAACCGAAGCAAGTAGAGAATGTAGCTTGCGGCGATGTAACACCGCGTTCAGTTCCTGCTAGTTTACTAGTGTAACCGCTTAAGAAATGATACATAGCTTGTTCTTTTGATAACTTACTGATTGGTGGTAATACACCAGATGCATCAGCAGTTAAGAAAATAATAGTATTTGGATGTCCTGCAACACTTGGTAGAACGATATTATCAATCGCATCTATTGGATATGCAGCACGTGTATTTTCAGTTAACGCTGTATCGCTATAGTCTGCAACGCGTGTTTTATTGTCAACTATAACATTTTCTAATACGGATCCGAATTTAATAGCATCAAAGATTTGTGGTTCTTTTTCATGAGAAAGATTAATGCATTTTGCGTAGCAACCGCCTTCAATATTGAATACGCCATTATCAGACCATCCATGTTCATCATCACCAATTAATTTTCGATGTGGATCAGCTGATAAAGTTGTTTTACCTGTTCCAGATAAACCGAAGAATAATGCTACGTCGCCTTCTTCACCTACGTTAGCAGAACAATGCATAGAAAGAATATCTTGTTCAGGAAGTAAGAAGTTCATGATCGAGAAAATCGATTTCTTCATTTCTCCAGCGTATTCAGTACCACCAATTAGCACAATGCGTTTTTCAAATGAAACAATAATGAATGCTTCAGAGTTTGTGCCATCAACCGCTGGATCTGCTTTAAAGTTTGGTGCAGAAACAATTGTGAATGGTGCATTATGATTTGCTAATTCCTCTTCAGTTGGACGAATAAATAATTGATGAACGAATAAATTGTGCCATGCATATTCGTTTACAACTTGAATTGGTAGGCGATAGTTACGATCAGCGCCAGCGAATCCTTTAAATACAAATAGTTCTTCTTTTTCCTTTAAGTACTCTAATACTTTTGTATATAATTTATGAAAACGATCTTCAGAAATCGGCTGATTTACAGGTCCCCAAGCAATTTTATTTGCAACCGATGGTTCTTTCACGATAAATTTATCTTTAGGAGAACGTCCTGTATATTTTCCTGTTGAAGCAGAAACAGCACCTGTAGAAGTTAGTTTTCCTTCATTTCTCATCAGTACTTTTTCCACTAACTGCGGAACGCTTAGTTGAATCTGTGCATTGCTTCCGTTCAGTAATTCATGTAATCCAATTTGGACATTCACAGTACTCATAGTTTATATACCATCCTTTTCATTTTATGAAATATTTCTCGTAATCCCCATCAAGAGTATAACACAATTATATAAATAATGTATACTATTTATTTATTTTTGTTTGTGTGAATGTATAATTTTCCTATTTATATTTTACCGCGAAAAACTTGCAGGAATAAATGAATATTAATTGACAAATGAATAGCATTTCTTTAGTATAGGTTGGGACGGATACTCTCTTATCCCGAGCTGGCGGAGGGACAGGCCCGATGAAGCCCAGCAACCTCACTTGTACTGGTAAAAACAAGTGAATAGGTGCTAAAACCTGTGCGAGGCGAACGGTCTCGAACGATAAGAGCGAAGGGCAAAAAGCAGTATGCAAGTAGCAAATCAAACCTTTCCTCTATATAATGGGAAAGGTTTTTCTTTATACTTGTGTGGGAGAATAAATGAATGTCGCAATTTGTGGCAAGTTAAGGATGAGTTCCGTACAATATATACAATTACTGTAGGGAGGTTTACCACATGACAAAACAACGTCATCTGTTCACATCTGAGTCTGTAACTGAAGGACATCCAGATAAAATTTGTGACCAAATTTCTGATTCAATTTTAGATGCGATCTTATCAAAAGACGCAAATGCACGTGTAGCTTGTGAAACAACAGTAACAACTGGTTTAGTATTGGTAGCGGGGGAAATTACAACTTCAACGTATGTAGATATTCCAAAAATCGTTCGTGAAACAATTCAAGGCATTGGTTATACTCGTGCAAAATACGGATTCGATGCAGAAACTTGTGCAGTTTTAACATCTATCGATGAGCAATCTGCTGACATCGCTATGGGTGTTGACCAAGCGTTAGAAGCACGTGAAGGTCAAATGACTGATGCTGAGATTGAAGCAATTGGTGCAGGAGACCAAGGTTTAATGTTTGGTTTCGCATGTAATGAAACGAAAGAATTAATGCCACTTCCAATCTCACTTGCTCACAAATTAGCTCGTCGTTTAACGGAAGTTCGTAAAGATGAAACATTAGATTATTTACGTCCAGACGGTAAAACACAAGTTACAGTTGAGTATGATGAAAATGGTAAACCAGTACGTGTCGACACAATTGTAATTTCTACTCAACATCATCCAGAAATTACATGGGAACAAATCGATCGCGACTTAAAAGAGCATGTAATTAAAGCTGTTGTACCAGCAGAATTAATGGACGAAGAAACAAAATTCTTTATTAACCCAACTGGTCGTTTCGTAATTGGTGGACCACAAGGGGATGCTGGATTAACAGGACGTAAAATTATCGTGGATACTTATGGTGGATATGCTCGTCACGGCGGTGGTGCATTCTCTGGTAAGGATGCAACAAAAGTTGACCGTTCTGCAGCGTATGCAGCACGTTATGTTGCGAAAAATATTGTAGCAGCTGGTCTTGCTGAAAAAACGGAAGTACAGCTTGCGTATGCAATTGGTGTAGCGAAGCCAGTATCGATTGCAGTTGATACATTTGGAACTGGGAAAGTATCTGAAGAGGTACTAGTAGAATTAGTTCGTAACAACTTCGATCTTCGCCCAGCTGGCATTATTAAAATGTTAGACTTACGTCGCCCAATTTACAAACAAACAGCAGCTTACGGCCACTTTGGACGTACTGATGTAGATCTTCCTTGGGAACGTACAGACAAAGCAGCTGACTTAAAAGAGCAAGCTGGTCTATAATATAATAAAAAAGGTTTTGCGCGGAGGCGCAAAACCTTTTTTTATTTATAGTTAGGTTGTAATAGTGCAAAAAGTTCAATATCATGCCATGCTCCATTTCGAAATATCGCTTCTTTACACGTCCCTTCATGTTGAAAGCCAAGTTTCTTATAAAGATGTATTGCCTTATCGTTAAACGAAAATACTCGTAAAGAAACGCGATGTAAGTTTAATTCTCGAAAAGCGTAGTTTAATAATAGAGTTAATGCTTCTTGGCCATAGCCTTGTCCCCAGTAATCTTTCTGCCCAATATCGATGATACATTCTGCGTTTTGATTATAGGAATCAATATGAATGAGAGAGGTAATTCCAATTGGGAGGTTGCCATTTTTCAATTCGATTATATAACTTTTGGAATTAGTTGCGTGCATGATTTGTTTGCAAAATGCTTCGGTTTCTTCGAATGAATATGTATCAAGTATAGGGCTAGTTGTTCTCATAACCTCAGGATCGTTACGCCAGAGATGATAAGTTGGAATATCGTCTTCTGATAACTTTCGTAATCGAATTCGGTTGGATTCAAACAATTTGGAAATACCTCCTATTTCATCTCGTTATTTTGTTTCGTGCATAACCCAGCGCAAGCATTACAATATATTTCTCCATCAAGTTCAATATATTTTTTAATATTTGTCATCCCACTACTAGGGATAGGCATATGAATCCATGCTTTTTCATAAGTTTTGATTTCTTTTTTGCAAGATTTACAAAGTGTTGGTTTACTGCGGAACATTTGCAATCATCCTTTCTTTTGACGCGCTTTTCCAGCGCAAAATGCACTGCATAGTAAAAAAAGCGTGGCAAAACTAATTCCGCCAATCGTTGCATGAGGTACAGCATCTTTTAACGCAAATCCTACACTTATTGAAGCGATAAACAAAAGAAGAAATGTTGTTGTAAGTTTTTGATAGAGCTCCATGTATATCCTCCTCATCGTGAAAATATGGTTCGATGTATGGAATGTGAAAAATAGTAATTGTGATTGAATGAGTCATAGGGATGATGTGTGGTGGAAGAAACAATAAGATTCCTCTTTATGGATTTATATACTAATATTGTAACATATTATTTTACTTCGTCACTATATAATGATGAAAGTGTGATGTACTTCATATAGGCTAGAGGTTGAATCGGGTATGATAAAATAAAATATAGTTTGCTAAAAGGGGAGAATGAGAGTGAGTGTAGTAGAACATAAAAAACAAGCGCCAAAAGAAGTGCGTTGTAAAGTAATTACTGTGTCTGATACACGTACAGAAACAACGGATAAAAGCGGTAAGTTATTACATGAGTTATTAAGCGAAGCAGGTCATTTCGTAACTGCTTATGAAATTGTAAAAGATGATAAAGAAAGTATTAGGCAAGCTGTATTAAGTGGATATCAACAAGAAGATGTTGATGTTATTTTAACAAATGGAGGAACTGGTATTACAAAGCGCGATGTAACGATTGAAGCAGTTTCGGCATTAATAGATAAAGAAATTGTTGGATTTGGTGAGCTATTTCGCACGATTAGTTATTTAGAGGATATCGGGAGTGCAGCAATGCTAAGTAGAGCAATTGGAGGAACAATCGGTAGAAAGGTTGTCTTTGCTATGCCGGGTTCGACTGGAGCTGTGCGTCTTGCGATGAATAAATTGATTTTACCAGAGCTCGGGCATATTATATTTGAGCTAAATCGCCAATGAAGAGCGTAGCAGCGATTGTATTAGCTGGTGGTATGTCTAGACGCTTTGGAGAACCGAAAGCTTTAGTAAGTTGGCAAGGGTATACGTTTATTGAACGGATTGTTCAAGTGATGCAAGATGTAATACAAGATATAGTTGTCATTAGTCATGCTAGCATAAAAGAACGTGTAGCTCATTTAATAGAAGTTCCTGTTATAGAAGATATTTCTTTCTATAGAGGAGAAGGACCGCTTGCAGGAATTGTATCTGGTATGGAGCATCTTGAAGCAGAGTGGTATATGATTTCACCTTGTGACACGCCGAATATTTCTAGCAAATGGATAAAAGAAATAATAGGACAAATTGACGATGAATATGAAGCGATTATTCCGATTGTTGAGGGGAGAAAGCAGCCGTTATTAGGGGCGTATCATAAAAATGTGAAAGAGAAAATTTATAAATTATTAGACGAAGAAAAACGGAGCATGGAGCAACTTTTATTACATTGTAATGTAAAGTATGTGACGGGAGACGAATGGAATATAGAAAAAACATGGTTTGTAAATGTGAATACGAAAGAAGAATATGCTGAATTACTGAAATTTTTACGCAAGTAACTCGGTGCTATGTTGCTGAATCACCTCTTCGTATTGCATGGATAAACCGTGAAAGATTTCATCCCAACTTTGGGTAAGGGCATACGATCTAGCGGCTATACTCATTTGATTACGCATTTTATCATACTTTAATAATTGATAAATGGATGATAAAAATGATTCCGTTTGTTTCGGTTCACAAAGAAGACCTGTTTTTTTGTCTGTAATAATATTTTTCACACCGCCAGCATTTGCGCCAATCACAGGAGTTCCGCATGCGAGTGATTCTAATGCAACATTTCCAAATGTTTCTGTTGCTGATGGGAATATCATGAGATCGGAACAGGCATAAGTTTCAGCTAAGTCCTCACCTTGTAAATATCCTGTGAAAGTTACGTGATTACTTGGCGCATTTTTCTGTAATTCTGTAGCGAGAGGACCATCTCCAGTAATCATCCAATGAATATCATTGTCTCGCTCTTTTATTGTTGTTTGCATTAATCGTTGAAGAGTTTCTATATCTTTTTCTCGTGCAATTCGTCCGACATAGGAAAGGATATAGGGAGCGGTAATATTATATTTTCTTCGAAATACGTCTTTATTATAGGATGGATGGAAGAGAGAACAATCAACGCCGCGTCCCCATATATATAAATTTTGAAACTCCTTCTTTTTTAATTGTTGTAATGTTTCAGAAGAAGGGACAAAGTTTTTTTGCATATGGCTATGAAACCATTTCAAATAATTTCATAACATATTGGAGAGAAATTCGATTTTGTAATATTGTAAGTAAGCATCAAAATCAGTGTGATAGGAACCGACAAGAGGGATACCTAGCTTTTTTGCGTAATACATCCCGCAAAGTCCCATGTTAAAGGGTGTTGCAACATGAATAATATCAGGTTGAAATGTAAGAAGCTCTCGCTTAATACGCGGGGTAGGAAAAGCAAAGCGGCATTCTGGATATAAGATTGTGAGCGGGATGCTTCTCATTTTGTTCACATTGTCTATAAAATGATCTTCTGCTGTATGCTGTGGTGCAAACACGGAATAGGAAATATTTTGTCGTTTAAAATAATGGGTTAAGCGATCGAGAGTTTTTGCAACCCCATTTACTTGCGGTGTAAATGTATCAGTAAATATGGCGACTCTCATCAAATCTCTCCTTTACAAAAATAATGGAATGAATTGATAAAAAGAGATAAGGCCAGAACATGTGCCAAGGCACATACCTACAAATACATCCGATGGATAATGAAGCCCGAGATAAATACGGGAAACGCCAACACACAGTGCCAATGGTAGTAAAGCAATGAGTAAGTTGAAATCATGGCAAATAAATGGAGTGATAACAGAAAAAATGGCTGTTGTGTGCCCGGATGGAAAAGAATGATCTTTTAAAGGATGCGATGGATATTTTGCATTTTGGATTGTTAAATAAGGTCGTTTACGTGGATACCATCTTTTTAATATTTGTACAGGAATATGACTCATTGTTAAGGAAACAGCTGCTGCACTTGCTGCACTTTGTAGCGTCCCTTTTGAAAAAATAAGAAGACAAAGGACGAGTGAGATAGAGAAGACTGCACCACCGATGTGCGTAATGGTACGGAAAAAGACATTTAATGTTTTTTGATCGAAATAACGGTTAATTCCTTTGAAAATGTAACACTCTATTTTATATAAGGAGCTGACAGATTTCATCTTCATAGAACATCTCCCTTCTCATTTACATATACATTGAGATGATATCTTCTATTTTAATAAGATTTTGTTGAGGGAATAATAAAATTTTGTAAAGAAAACATTAGCATTTTCATAAAATAAGCTGCCATTGTTATGGCAGCCAGAAGAATTACTTTTGTAATGATTTATAGTACTGTCCTTTTTCAACATATTGCTTACGAATACGTTCCATATCTTTTCGATCTTCATCTGTTAATTCACGAATGACTTTTGCGGGACGTCCAAATGCAAGTGTATGAGGCGGTATTTTCTTTCCTTGGGAAACTAAGCTTCCAGCACCGATAAAAGCACCTTCACCAATTTCAGCACCGTCTAAAATGATAGAACCCATCCCGATTAAAGCATCTTTTTTTATTATGCAGCTATGTAAAATCACTTGATGCCCAATTGTAACATCATCTTCTAAAATGAGGGGATATTGCGGACTTTGATGCAGTGTACATTGATCTTGTACATTCACTCTATTTCCGATGATGGTTGGAGACACATCACCCCGAATGACAGTGTTAAACCAAATGCTGGATTCTTCACCGATTGTAACGTCACCTGTAATCGTAACGTAGTCAGCAATAAAAGCACTACTCGCAATTTTCGGATTTTTATCTTTATAAGGATATATCATGTTAAGCCTTCCTTTCCTAGAGACTATTTTTAGTGTATCAAATTATGAAAAAGAGTGAAATGGAGGAGAATTATATGTGGAATTATGAAGCGGAATCGGCAAAAGCTGTCATCGTAATTGTGCATGGCGCCATGGAATACCATGGGCGTTATGAAGCGCTGGCAGAAGAGTGGAATCACATTGGGTATCATGTTGTTATGGGAGATCTTCCTGCACATGGAACAACGTCAAGAAATAGAGGACATATTAATTCGTTTGATGAATACATAGAAGAGGTTAAAGCGTGGATAAAAGAAGCGAGAAAGTATAGACTACCTATTTTTTTATTGGGACATAGTATGGGGGGACTTATCATCATTCGAATGATGGAAGAAACGAAGCGTGAAGATATAGATGGTATTATATTAAGTTCGCCATGCTTAGGGGTGTTAGCTACCCCAGCGGCACCACTTCGAGCTCTTGCGAAGGTATTAAATATTGCTATGCCGAAATTACAATTTTCAACGAATCTTACAGTGGAAATGTCAACAAGAAATAAAGAAGTTCGAGATGCAATGGAAAATGATTCATTGTTCTTGCGCAAGGTATCCGTTCGTTGGTATAGTGAATTGATAAAATCTACACGAATTGCTCATGAAAAAATAGATGAGTTCCCAGATGTTCCGCTCTTGCTAATGCAGGCGTGTGAGGATAAACTAGTAGATAAAACGAGTGTCCGTAAATGGTTTGATAATTTAAAAATTAGTGATAAGGCGTATAAAGAATGGCCGAATTGTTATCATGAGTTATTAAATGAGTATGAGCGAGATGAAGTTTTTAATTATATCAAGTCATTTACTGAAATGCATGTCAATAACATAGTAGAAACAAATAAATAATGAATTTGTACATTTAATAGAGGAGATGAAGGACGAAGTGAACGTACCGAGTAATCCCATAACGCTCATGGCGAAAGTATACCGTGATGTGTTTCCGGTAGTACACCATGAGCTGGCAATGTGGAAAGAGCGTGCTTATCATATTCCGAATGACGAACTCCATAGTCAAGCGCTTGCAAGTATTGAACATAAAACGTTTCATTGTGAGGGCGGTAGTATTTTAGCGCTACTTGCAAATGAACAAAGGGAGGAATGTATTCGATTTATTGTAGCGTATCAGACGATTAGCGACTACTTAGATAATTTATGTGATCGCAGTACATCGCTCGATCCGAAAGATTTTGCTGCGCTTCATGAATCAATGTTAATGGCGTTAACACCTGAAAGTGAAAGTGGTGGCAATTATTATCGCTACCGTGATGATCAAGATGACGGTGGATATTTAGATGAACTTGTAGCTACTTGTCAGGATGTGTTAAGGAAAACGAAACATTACGATAAAATTGCCCCTATTCTTCATGAACTTGCATGTTACTATTGTGATTTGCAAATTCATAAGCACGTGAAATTAGAAGAACGAGAGCCTCGTTTGCAAACGTGGTTTGAAGCTCATAAAGAAAGTGTTCCACCAATGAGTTGGTTTGAATTTTCAGCATGTGCAGGATCAACCCTTGGAATCTTTTGTCTCGTAGCGTATGCTTTCCATGACGAATTACTTGATGAGGATATTATAAAGATTAAACAAGGATATTTTCCTTACGTACAAGGCCTTCATATTTTACTGGATTATTTCATTGATCAAGAAGAAGATCGAATTGGTGGCGATTTGAATTTTTGTAGCTATTATGAAAATGAGCAGGTCATATTAGCAAGAATGAAACATTTTGTGCAAGAGGCGGAAAAAAGTATTGGTGACTTGCCACATGCGAAATTTCATCGATTAATTAGCCGCGGATTATTGGGGATTTATTTGTCGGATCAAAAAGTTTCAGAGCAAAAGAATATGCAGCATATAGCACGGCGCATTGTGAAATATGGCGGTTTCACTTCAAAATTCTTCTATTGGAACGGTAAGATGTACCGAAAGAAAATGGCGCAGTGACGTGAAAAGACCACTCTGTTTAAGAGTGGCTTTTTACTATCTATAAATATCTAGCACATAAGGAGGGGAGCTAGTGAAGACAGAGAGAATGCTTTCGATACTTATTTGTTTGCTACAAAAAGATATCATTTCTGCTGAAGAGTTAGCCAACACATTTGAAGTTAGCAAACGAACGATTTATCGAGATATCGATGCGTTATCGGCAATTGGCATTCCGATTATTTCTTATTTAGGAAAGAACGGCGGCTTTACGTTAATTGATAATTATCGATTAGACAAATTTACATTTAGCGAAGAAGAAAAGCGTTTTTTACTAGAAGGTTTAACTTTAAAAAGCGAGCTTTTTGATGACGAGCAATTATCCATTTTGCAAAAGAAAATAGAGGTATTGAAAGAAACAAAGAGAGAGTACACGTCAAATATGACAGTTTCTTCCTCTACGTTACACCGAGAAACGATAGAAGAAGAGACAAAACGAAAGGTGAAAAAAATTCTTGTGATGATTGAGAAGGAGCAGAAACTTCAGATTTCATATGTATCACAAACAGGACACCTATCAAAGCGGATCATCCAGCCATTAAAATTAAATTTCATGAATGGCAGTTGGTATTTAGAAGCAGTTTGTGCATTAAGAAAAGCTTTAAGGTTATTCAAATTGACTAGAATTAGAAGTATGGACATAATCGATGATGACATTGAGATTGTTTATGATAGAAAGCCTGAATTTATAGGGGGGAGCAAAGAAAAGTTAGAACAAATCATTCTTGTATTTTCTAAAAGTACATTAGGTAAACTATATGATTTCTTTACGGATGAAGAAATTGAAGTACTTGAAGATGGAGATGTACAAGTAACTTTTCAATATGATATCAATAAAAATATATTGCCGTTTTTATTTATGTTTGGTAGAAATGTAAAAATTGTAGAACCGTTATGGCTAAAAAAGAAATATAGAGAAGAAATTGAATATATTTATAAAAGCTGACAGACTGTTGTCATATTTTGTATGATACCCTTTACTTATTAAATGTTGGAGGGATATACATGAATACAACAGTTACTGAAAAGCAGATTTATGGGAAAAAGGTGAGAACAAGTAACCAAAATATGAACAGCATATTTCAGTTATGGGAAGAGTTTCTTCAGCTCGATTTAAAAGGTGACGTATATAGTGTTTATACAAACTATGAAAGTGATTATACAGGTGAGTATGATTTGTATATCGGCACAGAAAAGGAGCTTGCCGCAGAAAATAGAATGATGATTCCAGCTGGGAATTATTACGTTGTTGAAGTAGACAATAGCAATCCGCAAGGTGTGTTTCACGCTTGGGAAAAAATTTGGCAAAGTGATATAAAACGAGCCTACCAAACGGATTTTGAATTATACTCCAAGGATGGGAGTATAAAAATATATTTATCGATTGAAGATTAAACGGACAGCCGGCTCCTTTAAAAGAGTCGGTTGTTTTATATACCACTTATATAGTTGAAATAAGTTCATTCTCCAATCACTCTTTCTATTTATGGTAAGGTTAATGAGAAAGGGTGATGACAACTAAATCTGCTGGTCTAACTGTAATGGATTATGTAGTACAGACTATGTTAGGAGTTATTATTATTGGCGATATCGTCTTTTTAGTAAATTAGAAACAGAAGGGAGAGAAAAGTAGCCCATGAGTATTGGAAATATCTTTTCCATTCTCTCGATCATTTTATTTATGTATATATTGTGGGAACATAAAAAAGAAGTAAAGGAAATGTATGAAAATTTGACGGTTATGCAGTTAATAGGCATGATTCTTTCATATATTGTAGCGACTTTTGTTGCGTTTCTTTTTATATATTATGGTGGGAATTGGATTGTAAATTATATCCCATTTTCCCCATTGAAAACAGTCGTTTCGATTATAATTATAGTTGCTGTTTTATTTTGCTGTTTGAAGGTGCTAAATCATGTTTTAAAAAAGATATGTGGCGATGCTTTGTAAAATATATTTATACAGAAAAGACGTGTACAGAGACACGTCTTTTTTATTTTGGATATTTAAGATGTAAGTTGTGATTTGTTTCTTATATATTGATGAACAACCGCCTTTGCAAGACATAAAGATGAATCTAAAAAGTAAAGGCTATCAGTTTCGCCGTTTATGACAACATTTAAATCAGTACAGGCAATAATAGCGGCATCTACTGTTCCTGCTAACTCTATAGAAAGAGTGTGCCATAATTCATTTGCTTTATGTAGGTGACCTTCCTTTATGCTTGAAATGATTTGCGTTGTATCTTTTTGCCAACTCTCTTTATATATATATTCTATACCACGATTTGTAATTTCATTTTGATAAATATGAGATTGAACAGTGGCATCCGTTGCTAAGAGGGTCACTTTATGAATATGACTTGGTAGTTCTTTCAGTGTCTCATCAATCATATTTAAAAGAGGAAGAGAGACTGCATTTTGTATTTCGCTAAAATATAAATGAGCCGTATTACATGGCATGGCAATAAAATCAACACCTATGTTTTCAAGTCTTTGAGCACCAGTGATAATTGCTTGTTTCATTGCTTCATGATCAATAGGTTTATCTATATAAAAAGGTGTCGGGCAAGAGTAAATCATCATATGTGGAAAATCTATATCATATTTTGCCCCATATATTTGTTGGCATTGTTCCACTACTGTGTCAATAAATGGCCCTGTTGATTTCGGCCCCATTCCTGCTAGTATTCCAATCATTTCTGTATATCCTCCTAATTTCGTAATTTAAATTTAGCAATTCTTGTTTTTGCCTACGTGTTCCTTCTTCTTACAAGATAAAGAAATAAAATCATTAAAATAAAGGAGTATGCAAGTGCCCATGTAGTAAGCCATAGTGTATGGATAGCCAAGTTATATTTATAAGAACTCAGCATCATAAAATCGTTAATAGGAGGAAAAATCCATAATAGTTCAGGCCATTCTTTTTTGAGACGAATAGATGCGATGGTAATCAGTAATACAAATGAAAGGCTAAGCCAAGCTGTGCTTGCTTTTTTTATGATGTTTCGTGTAAATAGTGTTGCAATGGAAACGCCGAGTATAGATAAAGAAAAGTGGGCAAGAAATCCTGTGATAAATAAGGAAAGCGTCATTTTTTCTTTAAACATTTGAAAGGCAATAGGATATATAACAGAAATAAGAGAAAGAATACTGCAAATAAGAAGAGCTGTTCCATATTTGCCAAGGTATAAGGTCTGTATATTTTTAGTATGTGAAAGAGTAATTTGTTCTTGAACAGGGTCTTCCGTATGAAACAGTGTAATAGTAATCCACGCTGCAAGTAAGTAGAGCATAAGAGCAGTTTCTAAATACGTGGAAACAATTGGATTTGGTTTGTAAGTATAAACAAAAAGTAAACTTACGATATATATCGCAATTGGAGGTACGTATTTATATGACTTTGTATAATCAAGAATGTTGTAACGAATGAGTGCAATCATAGAAATCTTCCTTTCGTTTTAACGATGTAGGTTGTAATAATGTAATGGATGCATTGTTATGTAATAAATAGTGAAGTATGTCATTTGTGTAAGTTTTTTTGATTTGCAATTGAATAAGATGCAGCTTTACGACATACGTAACATGGACGTAGCCAGGTTGTTTCTGTAATTCTGAGATGGAAAATGTATGTGGGACGGTTGCTTCTATATAAATATGTTCTTGTTGCATGATATCAGTGACCAATAGTTTGTCCTCTGCAATTGTATGATTGGCAATTGTCACAATTCGATCGGCAAAGCTTACTAAGAGTTGTTTTTCATGGCAAGTGAAGAGAATCGTGAGACCTTGTTCCTTCAATGTAAGCAATATATGTTCCAGTTTTTGCTGAGATTTTGGATCAAGTCCGGAAAGAGGCTCATCTAAAATTAATATATCAACATCGCTAAGGAGCGCTTGCATAATATTTGTTCTTTGCTTCATTCCTTTTGAAAAGTTTCTTATAACGGAATGATTGGCATGTTGTAAATGAAAAATCCCTAATAATGAAGGGATTTTACTTTGTAAATGCTCTTTTGAGAGGCCATGAATACGGCCGAGGTGATATAAATAATCTTCGAGTGTAAAACGAATATCTTCTGGAAACTGTTCAGGTACATATCCAATCTTTATATTCGATTCTTTGTAAATTGTGCCTGCTGTAGGATGAATAAATCCAGCGATGATTTTGAGCAAAGTGCTTTTTCCGGTACCATTGCCACCAACTATAGCAACGGCTTGTCCTTTTGGAATGGATAGATGAATGTTTTCTAATATAAGTTGTTTGTCATATTTCTTTTGAATTTCTTTTAGTTCTAGCAACAAAATAGTGTATCCACCCTTCTCTACAATATATGTGTATCCATTATATGGTATATGTTGGGGGGAATACAATACAAAAAGACGTGCGCATACCACACGTCTTTTTGTTGAAATTTATCGAGCGGTCGATATGTCATGTCGAAACGCCGATATATTTCAATTTGCGCCGATATAAGTAGAGTTACGTTCGATATATCAAAAAAATCGCCGATATATTTAACGTTTCTCAATGGCCACAATAAATGGTGGGTTATTTTGTTGATTGATGAATCCGTAGCGAAGGACATGGGCTTGTTTTTGATCCAAACTTTCAGCAAATTGTAAAACAGCATCACGCTCTATTTTTCCTTCTGGATGTCCGTGATAAATGACAAGAACGATGATTCCTTCCGGTGCCATAATTTCTAACAATTGCTCAATAGCAGCAATTGTCGAGTTCGGCTTTGTAACGATATGCTTGTCGCCACCAGGCAGGTAACCAAGATTGAAAATTGCTCCCGTTACTTTTCCTTTTGCTTCTGCTGGCAAGACGGATAATAGCGTATCGTGGCTATTATGAACAAGAACTGTTCGTTCTTCCAATCCTTTTTCTTTTAGACGAGCAGTTGAACTTTCAATGGCTTCTTTTTGAATATCAAATCCAAATACTTTCCCATTTTCTCCAACAATCTCTGCTAAAAAACAAGTATCATGACCATTGCCAAGGGTTGCATCAACAGCATAATCGCCCTCTTTGACAGCTATTTGCAAAAGTGTGCGCGCAAATGGTAGTACACGTTCTAATTTCATACTTGTTTCACCTCGTTTGCATATTTTCCTTGCCAACTTCCGCGGCGGACAAATTCTGCATCGATGGAATTTAATACTTCCCATTTATTTAAGCTCCACATTGGACCAATCATTAAGTCAGGAGGGCCATCACCTGTGATGCGATGCACAATTATGTCTGCAGGAATGATTTCAAGTTGGTCAACAACGAGATTTACGTAATCTTTTAAGGAAAGAAATTGTAATTGTCCTTTTTCATATTGTTTCACCATAGGTGTCCCTTTTAGTAAATGAAGCAGATGGATTTTAATCCCTTGTACATCCAGCTTTGCGACTTCGCGTGCAGTTTCCATCATCATATCGTAGTCTTCAAGTGGAAGGCCGTTAATAATGTGAGAACATACGCGAATGCCATGTTTACGAAGTTTATTTACGCCTTTTACATATGTTGGATAATCATGAGCACGGTTAATCAAGTTCGCAGTGCGCTCGTGAACAGTTTGTAAGCCAAGTTCAACCCAAAGATATGTGCGTTTATTTAATTCAGCTAAATATTTTACAACATCGTCAGGTAAGCAGTCTGGGCGAGTTGCGATGGAAAGACCGACTACGTCTTTTTCTGCTAAAAGAGGTTCGAATTTTTCTTTTAATACTTCAACTGGAGCATGGGTATTTGTATATGCTTGGAAATAGGCGATACATTTTCCATCTTTCCACTTTGTATGCATTTTTTCCTTCATTTCATAATATTGTGTTACAACATCATCACGGCGATCACCAGCAAAGTCACCAGAACCAGCAGCGCTACAAAACGTACAACCACCGTATGCGACTGTGCCATCACGGTTCGGACAGTCAAAGCCGGCATCTAATGAAACTTTAAAGATTTTTTCACCAAATTCTTTTCGTAAATGATAGTTCCACGTGTGGTAACGTTTGTTGTCATTTGTATATGGAAAAGGGTTTTGAACCTTCATACTTATATTCCTCCTACATTTCAGAGCGTACAGTAAAAACAAAATCCATTATAACATACTCATAAGGTCGATATGGAAGGGACACACTAAAGGGGAAGTAACGGCAAGGAGGAATTTGTTATGGCAGAGCGTCAATCACTTGAAGCATACATTACACAAGCTGAACAAGCGATGGAATATGCAAAAGAGCAGTTAGATATTGGAAGTAGGCAAGAGCATTACAATACAATGGAGTATTCAGATGCGCAGTTAAAGTTAGAACAAGCTTATAATGATTTACAAGTGATGCAGCAATATGCGAATGATGAACAGCGTGAGCAGTTAAATCGTGCACGTATGGCAATTAGACAATTGCAACATCAAATGATTATTACGCCGCACTAATAAGGAGTGAATGAAAGTGGCAAAACGTTCTGATCAAAATAATCCAGAGCAAAAAACACAAAATGGGCATAATGCTGAGTTTTCAAATGAACTTGACCCAGTTGTTCAAGCGAAACAACGTAATCGTAAAAAAGGACAACCTCAAAAATCGAAGCAATCAGAGTGAGTCAGGTCGAAGTATGACCTGGCTTTATTTTGTAATCTTACGTATTGGACGCTTACAATTTTACAGAAATTAACGATGTGACAAGCAGCTTTAAAAATAAGCCAGCTTGCCTCGTAGCTTATAAAGCATGATGAAAGTCGCTTTTTATAGAGAAATATATTATGCTTGATAACCGAGAAAAGATTTGGAGGAAACAACAATGATTGCACATATTGGCACAGTCGCACTTTACGTAGAGGATCAACAACAGGCACTTGAATTTTGGACAGAGAAGGCTGGATTTGAAATATATCGTAATGACCCAATGGGGTCAAATGCAAGTTGGATTGAAGTAGGACCAAAAGGAGCTCGGTCACACTTAGTTATTTACCCAAAAACAATGATGCCAAATGCAAATGAGTTAAAAGCATCAATTGTATTTGTAACAGACGATATGACAGAGACGTATGAGACAATGAAGAAAAACGGTGTGGAGTTTAAACAAGAACCAAACGAAATGCCTTGGGGAACTTTCGCGATCTTTCAAGATAATGAAGGAAATGAGTTTGTGTTAAAAGGTTAATATATAAAGCTGAGCTTATGTAAGCCCAGCTTTATATATATTACAAAAATGTAAGGTAAATGTAATATTAACCAATGGTAGAGATTCTGGAAAAGATGCAAAATAGGAAGCAGAAAACATGTAGGAGGATGTATATGAGCAAATCAGTTGTAGACGTAAAAAACGTCCAAAAAGTGTACGGTAAAAAAGGTGAAAATCAATCTTATGCTTTAAAAGGTGTATCGTTTTCGATTCAAGAGGGAGAATTTGTTGGGATTATGGGACCATCTGGTTCTGGGAAAACAACATTACTAAATGTGATTTCAACGTTAGATAAAGCAACAGGTGGTGTTGTTGAAATTGCAGGAACGGATATTACAAAGATGAAGCAAGGGGAGCTATCTGATTTTCGTTCTCAAAAATTAGGATTTATCTTTCAAGACTTTAACTTACTGGAGAACTTAACGATTTATGAAAACATTGCTCTTCCGCTATCACTTCAAGGTGTTTCATCACGCAAGATTGGACCAAAAGTAGAAAAGGTAGCAGAAATGTTAGGGATTTCAGAGATACTTCAAAAATATCCATCTGAAGTATCTGGCGGACAAAAGCAACGTTCAGCAGCAGCACGTGCCCTTGTGCATGAGCCAGCTATTATTTTAGGGGACGAGCCAACCGGAGCGCTTGATTCCAAAAATGCAACAAGCCTTTTAGAAGCCATGAAGAATTTAAATGAAGAACAAGGTGTATCCATTATGATGGTAACGCACGATCCATACAGTGCAAGTTACTGTGAGCGTATTTTATTCATTCAAGATGGTGAGTTATATAAAGAGATTCATCGAAGTGGAACACGTGAAGACTTTTATAAAGAAATATTAGATGTGCTTGCAGATTTAGGCACAAAAAAAGCGTAAGAAAGGAGGTAACAGGATGTTATTTAAGCTGTCTATGTCAGGATTAAAAAGTAAGCTGAAAGATTATATCGTCTTACTAATTGGTCTTGTCATGTCTATTTCAATTTTTTATATGTTCCAAACGTTAGCGTTGAATAAAGCATTTCTTCAATCTAACTCGGTCATTCAATCGATTACTTTCGTCTTTCAAGCTGGTTCGTTTTTACTAGCAATTATTACGTTCTTTTATATTTTATATGCGAATTCTTTCTTATTATCGCTTCGCCAAAAAGAATTTGGCATGTATATGATGTTAGGAGCAAAGAAACATAAAATTACTTTGCTTATGTTTATGGAAACAGTCATTATTGGAGTTGCCTCTCTCGTAATTGGGATTATAGTTGGTACAGGGCTTGCACAAGGAATCGGTCAATTATTGATGAAACAATTAGAGTTTACTGGAAGTGGTTATCAAGCGTTTTATATTCCATCGATGACCGTTACTTGTATTTTCTTTTTTGTATTATTTGTATTGTCAGCAATTATGAACAGTATTAAGTTATCACGTATTTCCGTTTTACAACTTGTTCATGCAGATGCGCAAGCAGAGCGCATTAGAGTGAAAGGGCAACTAACTAGTATTATTGCGGTACTTGCAGTTATTTTATTAGGAATTGGATATGCCTCCATGATTTATATGGATAAGTTAAAGCAAATGGGCATTATTATTGCGCTAATTACAGTAACATCAGGAACTTACATGCTGTTCGGAGCACTTCTTCCGGTTATTATTAAAAAGCTAAAGAGTAACAAAAAGCGGAATGAAAAAGGATTGAATGCCTTTACATTTGCACAATTAAATTTCCGGATTAATAGTTTAACAAGAGTACTTGCAACAGTGGCGATGTTAATTGCACTGGGTGCAGGAGCTATTTCTGGCGGGATGGCGTTTAAAAATAATGTAATGAAGACAGTGGATCTTTTTGAAGTATATGATGCAGTAATTCATAATCCAACAGCTGAACAAAAGAAAATTTTAGACGGGATTTCATTTCAAGAGAAAAGCGAATATCGCTATAAAGTAGACGATAAATTTGTTTACTACTTAAATGAAGATTTAGAAAAGAATCGTCCGATTATAATGGATACATCTAATCGTGAAAATGCGGCAAGTTTAAAGGATGTTGCTAAGTTTAAAAAAGTGTCTGAAGAACTTCCAGTTGGAGCAATTTCAGGTGGAAATGAAAAAGATCCTAACGCAAAGGTACTGCCAGAAGAGTGGAATGAAGTATTCTTTAAAATAGAACCTTTCTATGTCCATCCTAATCATACCATAAAAATTGTTGATAAAAAGATGTATAACGATATGCAAGGTACAGAAGGTATTGTATTTCTTGGAAAAACAGATGATTTTATCACATACACAAAAGAATGGAAAAAACTTGACGAATTGCAGGAAGCGAAATATAAAAATGCAAAAGAAGGAAGCTTCCAAAGTAAATATACAATGTATACAGGATTTTACACGATTGCTAGCGGGACAGTATTTATGGGGTTCTTCCTTGGAATTGCTTTCTTAGCAATGATGGCAAGTTGCTTAATGTTTAAAATTCTCTCTGGCGCTTCTAAAGATATTACACGTTATCAAATGCTTCGTAAAATTGGAGTGCGTCGTGAGTTATTAACGAAATCTATTTATAAAGAGTTATTTTTCGTATTCTTATTTCCTGCAATTATAGGTATTGTCCATGTGTTAGTTGGTATGAATATCTTCGGATTTATTTTAATTGATCCGTACTTCCGCATTTGGGTTCCAATTGTTATTTTCGTAGTCATTTACGCTATTTACTACTTAATTACAGTTCAATTGTATAAAGGAATTGTTCTTCCGAAAGAAGAATAAGGGAAAAAATACCGAGCAGAGAATGTTCGGTATTTTTTCTGCTATTATCTGAATTTCATCAACTATTAATCAGTTGCCTTCGTATTTAAAAACGACTACAATTTTACTGTTATAGAAGAACGAAAAAAACAGAATAGGAGGGGACACGATGCCAAGAAAAGTATGGCTATTAGTAGCTGGAATGATCATTAATGTCACAGGTGCTTCTTTTTTATGGCCTTTTAATACAATTTATTTACACGACCATTTAGGTAAATCTTTGTCAGTGGCCGGAATGGTATTAATGATTAACTCACTTACGGGCGTAATTGGAAATTTGCTTGGTGGTACATTGTTTGATAAGTGGGGCGGATATAAATCAACGTTACTTGGAATTGTGATTACACTTGTTGCCATTTTAGGTCTTGTATTTTTCCATGGTTGGCCATTGTATGTTATTTGGCTTGCGTTAATTGGTTTCGGTTCGGGAATGGTCTTTCCATCGATGTATGCAATGGTTGGTGCAGTTTGGCCAGAAGGTGGAAGACGTGCATTTAATGCGATGTATGTTGGACAAAATGTCGGAATTGCTGTTGGCACAGCATGCGGTGGCCTAGTTGCTTCTTATCGCTTTGATTATATTTTCTTAGCAAACTTTATTTTGTACTTTATTTTCTTTTTAATTGCTTTTATCGGTTTTCGCGGTATGGAGGATCAAAAAGAGCAACGTCTACAAACAGAAGTTAAAATGAACAAAGGGTATTCGCTTACACCGGGATTTAAAGCGCTTCTTATTGTTTGTGTAGCATATGCGTTATGTTGGGTTACGTATGTACAGTGGCAAGGGGCAATTGCAACGCATATGCAAGAGTTAAATATTAGTTTGCGTCATTACAGTTTATTATGGACGATCAATGGAGCGATGATTGTTTGTGCACAGCCGCTTGTAAGTATGATGATTCGTGCAATGAAGCGTTCTTTAAAGCAGCAAATTATGATCGGAATTGGTATTTTTGTAGCATCATTTTTTGTATTAAGTCAGGCGGAGCAATTTACAATGTTTCTTGTCGCGATGGTGACATTAACAATTGGAGAATTATTTGTATGGCCGGCTGTTCCAACAATTGCAAATATACTAGCGCCAAATGATAAACTTGGTTTTTATCAAGGGGTTGTCAATAGCGCAGCAACTGTAGGGAAAATGTTTGGACCAGTTGTTGGTGGAGCAATTGTTGATTTATACAATATGGAAGTATTGTTTATGGCAATTATGGTAATGCTTGTAATAGCATTTTTTGCCACAAGCATTTTTGATAAGAAAGTAAAAGTGGAAGAAACAGTGAACGAAAAAATTGCAGTTTAGTTTGACGGAACATATAACATGTTTTAGAATATATTTAACTTCACTCATATTTTTAATAACAGCGAGAAGGAGTAGTAGTAAGCGAAACGGGTCTAGAGAGTTGACGGTTGGTGCAAGTCAATCCATGTTTCATTATGAACTCGCCTTTGAGTTGCGATTGTGAACTTAAGTAGCAATGGCCGTTCATCCACGTTACGGATTTAAGTGAATGTAAGTATTTACATTAATTTAGGGTGGTACCGCGGGAATCTATAACCTCTCGTCCCTTTTTAGGGATGAGAGGTTTTTTGTATTTTAGGCGGTGAAAATAAATTGTATTTTAAGGAGGGAATCTCATGAGCTTTAATCATCAAGAAATTGAGAAGAAGTGGCAAGCGTATTGGGAAGAGAATAAAACATTCCGTACGCCAGATGAGACAGACAAACCAAAATTTTATGCATTAGATATGTTCCCATATCCATCAGGTGCAGGGCTTCACGTAGGACATCCAGAGGGATATACAGCAACAGATATTTTATCACGTATGAAACGTATGCAAGGGTATAATGTTCTTCATCCAATGGGATGGGATGCATTTGGTCTTCCAGCAGAGCAATATGCACTTGATACGGGGAATAGCCCAGCGGAATTTACAGAGAAAAATATTAACACATTCCGTAATCAAATTAAGTCACTTGGCTTCTCATACGATTGGGATCGCGAAGTAAATACAACAGATCCGAATTATTATAAATGGACACAATGGATTTTCTTAAAGCTATTTGAAAAAGGTTTAGCTTATGTGGATGAAATTCCTGTAAACTGGTGCCCAGCACTTGGTACAGTGCTTGCGAATGAAGAAGTAATTGATGGTAAGAGTGAGCGCGGTGGACACCCTGTTGAGCGCCGTCCGATGAAACAATGGATGCTAAAAATTACTGCATATGCAGATCGCTTACTAGAAGACTTAGATGAGCTTGATTGGCCAGAAAGTTTAAAAGATATGCAACGCAACTGGATTGGACGTTCTGAAGGTGCAGAAGTACATTTTAATATCGACGGTACAGATAAGAAATTTACAATCTTTACAACGCGCCCTGATACATTATTTGGAGCAACTTACTGCGTACTTGCTCCAGAGCATGCACTTGTTGCAGAAATTACAACAGAAGATCAAAAAGAAGCTGTAGAAGCTTACATTGATGTTGTAAAATCGAAAAGTGATTTAGAACGTACAGAGCTTGCGAAAGAAAAAACAGGTGTATTCACGGGTGCATACGCAATCAATCCTGTAAACGGAGAGAAATTACCAATTTGGATTGCTGATTATGTGCTTGCTAGCTATGGAACAGGTGCTGTAATGGCAGTTCCAGCTCATGATGAACGCGATTATGAGTTTGCCAAAACTTTTGATCTGCCAATGAAAGAAGTGGTAAAAGGCGGAGACATTACGAAAGAAGCATACACAGCTGATGGGGAACACATCGATTCTGCATTCCTTAATGGTTTAAATAAGGAAGAGGCAATTGCAAAAATGATTGAATGGCTTGAAGTAACAGGCGCAGGAAATCAAAAAGTAACGTACCGCCTTCGTGACTGGTTATTTAGTCGTCAACGTTATTGGGGTGAGCCAATTCCAATTATCCATTGGGAAGATGGTACGATGACAGCGGTGAAAGAAGAAGAATTACCGTTAGTTCTTCCAAAAACAGATAATATTCGTCCGTCTGGAACAGGTGAATCACCACTTGCAAACATCGATGAGTGGGTAAATGTTGTAGATCCAGAGACTGGTAAAAAAGGCCGTCGTGAAACAAATACAATGCCGCAATGGGCTGGTAGCTGCTGGTACTATTTACGTTATATCGATCCAAACAATAACGAAGCACTTGTAGATCCTGAAAAAGCAAAACAATGGCTTCCAGTTGATATTTATATTGGCGGGGCAGAGCATGCTGTACTTCATTTACTATATGCTCGTTTCTGGCATAAAGTATTATATGATATCGGTGTTGTTCCAACGAAAGAGCCATTCCAACAACTATTTAACCAAGGTATGATTTTAGGAGAAAACAACGAGAAAATGAGTAAGTCAAAAGGTAACGTTGTAAACCCTGATGACATCGTAGCAAGCCATGGTGCTGATACACTTCGTCTTTACGAAATGTTCATGGGACCATTAGATGCTTCAATCGCTTGGTCTGAAAACGGCCTTGATGGAGCGCGTCGTTTCTTAGATCGCGTATGGCGCCTATTCGTTCAAGAAAACGGTGAATTAAGCGAGAAAATTACAGATGCGCCGAATAAAGAGCTTGAAAAAGCATATCACCAAACAGTGAAGAAAGTAACAGAAGACTATGAAGAGCTTCATTTTAATACTGCAATTTCTCAAATGATGATGTTTATTAATGATGCATATAAAGCGGAAACGCTTCCGAAAGAATATGTAGAAGGTTTCGTGAAGTTACTTGCACCAGTTGCACCGCACATTGCAGAGGAACTTTGGAGCAAGCTTGGTTATAATGAAACAATCACATATGCAAGCTGGCCAACATTTGATGAGTCTAAACTTGTAGAAGATGAAGTAGAAATTGTTGTTCAAGTAATGGGAAAAGTTCGTGCAAAACTGAAAATGAAAAAAGACGCATCAAAAGAAGAAATGGAACAACTTGCACTTGAAGAAGTGAAAGAACAAATTGAAGGGAAAACAGTTCGCAAAGTAATTGTCGTTCCTGGAAAACTTGTTAATATTGTTGCAAACTGATGAAAAAGAGCAGTCCTTTATAAGAAGGCTGCTCTTTTTCATAGTGGAAAAAAGATGAATTCCTATACAGACAAACACCTATTCAATTGTGTGCAATATGATAAAAAAGGTAGACTAAACTTGAGAAGAAGAGGTGAAAGAAATGAAAGGGATAGATAATAAAGCACCATATGGATTTATGATTAGTGGAGACCATCACTATGCTCCGATGGGAATTGGTGGAGGAGCAGGAGGATTCCCGCCATCTGTAGCTGGTGTGCAAACAGGAATGCCAGGGGTAGCACCAGGGTTTCCAGGAGGATTCTCTTCAGGGGCTGTAATGGGTAGCCAACTAGGGGGACCGACTGTATTTCCAGCACCAGGAATTGGTGTTGCAGCAGGTATAGGAGCAGTGAATCCATATGGTGTTTACGGACATCATGGACATCATGGACACCACGGACATCATGGGCATCACGGACATCATGGACACCACGGACATCATGGGCATCAACAAGACCAGCACCATCATCAAGGACAACACCATCAAACTTGGTACGGCGGAGCGACAAGGGATTCCGAAGGGACAGATGGTCATACAGGATATAACGGATGTTGATGATTGGAATCTAGCACATATAAAAAATTCTCTTGTGCGCAAGAGGATTTTTTTATTGGGCATAGTAAGGTGAGGAGGTGTTACATATGGGAAAAGGTAGAAGTAATAATGCTGGTAAAAAACAGCCGAATTTTGATGATTCATCTAACTTTGCTAAGCAAAGTCAACCGACAGAGAAAAAGAAGAAATAGTGGAAAGGAGCTATCTTGTTTGGATAGCTCCTTTTTACATAATTTTCATTTTAATGATTTTGCTAATGCTTCTTGGCGTTGACGCTCGATTTCTGCGCGAAGTTGTGGCTCGGGTGCTTGCCAACCTTCTGGTTTTAAAATTTTGCCGTCTCCTTCGCGAAAGCGCGGTTTTCCATCAGGAAATAACTTTGCCATATTGGCATTATTCACAATTTCAAATCCTTTATCTGGACGCACTCCCATTTCTGCAAATGTTCCAAAGGCAAAATAAATAAGATCGATTAATGCATCATATTGATCTTCTAGAGTTGTTGCTTCTAAAAACTCTTCTAATTCTTCTTGCATAAAGCTTGCGCGAATCTTTGCACGTTCTTCCGTTAATTTTGTTGGTACATCTGTAACTGGGTGTCCGAATACTTCATGCATTTTTGCGACAAGTTCATATCCTTTATCTAGACCTTTTTCGTTAGACATGTTGTTTCATCCTTTCTTACTATGTGCCGAATTCCATTGTAACATAAGATCTTTGTTATTCTTCTTTCTTTATGAAAAATGATACAGCGATATCGATTCCGAATATTCCGACAAGAAGTGATGGAATAACAATGAGTAAATAACGAGTGAAAGAAACATTTTTTAAATATGTATGTGCAAATAAAAATACTAAGAGAAATAGAACCCCATTTAAAATAGGTTTTATCAATTTTTTTAACATAAGCTCTCCCGTAACTCCTTTTTCTCTATGTAAGGCATAAAAAAACTCCCCCTTCTCCGTTGTACCATGCTAGAGGGAGGAGTTCAATCTTTATGTTAGATTCTATTATTCAATAACCCCTGAATTTGTAATATTTACTTTATATTGAACTTTAATAGGTACATCTTTATACATTGCTTTCCATTTCTCTAAGTTGAATGGTCGATAGTGCTGCCTAAATCTTGCCCCAAGGCCAATGGGATCGACATCCAAAGATTGAAAGTGTTTAATGAGTTTTGCTGCTCTTGTATTGAGTTGTTTTTCGATAGATCTAGCAATTTTTTGTGTATTCTTCTTATTTTCCAAACTAAATTTTCTTGATAATTCTTGAATACGTGCATCAAGTTTCACTGTAATGAGAAAAGAAGGTCTGCCGTTTTTTACATGTACTTGGTAAGTAGGGGTAGAGCGAATATTATTAATGATTGTGTATCCAGGGTTTGTTTTGAATTCCTGTGAATCTAATCGATGTTTTTCAACTAATCCTTTAAATACAAACAGATCTCGTTGCTTGATTTTTCCGACATATTTATCTTTCTTGAAAAGAGCAATACCAGTAATTTTTACTTTGTCTTTGCTTTTTTTTAAGATAGGAATATAGTAGTCTTGGCCTACGCGATAATAACGGAATGCACCCAAATATACATTATCGGTTGGCAAAGGACCAGTTTGCATATTATGCTCCAATAACTTTTTTATATAAATTGCAACATTTGATGAGGTTGTATACTTTTCTTCAAATAATTCACGCCCATTTCCATCTAATAAGGCAACATATAAGGCATTTCCGACATTTACATCACGAATGAGCGTGTCAAATGAAGTGAACAATCCTTTTTTAGCGATGTTCATTGTGAACAGAGCAACGCGCATTTGGCCGTTTGCAAACGGTTGGGAAGATGTTAAAGCAGTATCGGCTTTTACTTGTTTTACAGCATTCCCTACCCCTTCAAAAACTTGAACTTTATTTCCTTTTTCCTGTACGGGACAAACAAATGTTACTTTTACTTTATCATCTTTCGCTGTATCAAAAACCGTTCCTTGAATGAGCTGAATATCATCAATAATCGTTTTTTGTAAGCAACCAGTCATACTAAACATACAGAAACAGGAAAGGAGAATTACTTTTGTTTTGATTTTTTCCATTTTCTTTTCACCCACATAATAAGAAATAAAATCGGGATGTACATATAAAGAACAAAAAAGCTAGTATGAGATATCATGCTAATAAAATCATTAATATCGTGTCGATTTGTTAATAGTTGTGAAATAATGATTGTAATGAACAAAAGAGCGATTAAAATCTTTTTTTGTTTCACACGAAAGACTTCATATGTACCTCTTGTTGCAGCCCATAATGGAAGTAAGAAACTTGGCATAATGACAAGAGCGTAAGCAGAGATTGCAATGTACTCTAAGCGCTCAATAAAGGGAAGTTGAATAACCTGTGTCATAGAAAGCTGCGGCCATATTGTTTGTAATAACTGATTTTCACTAAAAAAAGCAAAGGCTAGCATAGTACTGAATACGTATAAAATGTTAGAAAATAGTGCGCCATATTGTGCGAATTTATGAGACTTTTGTGCCCCTTTTACAAATGGATAAATCATAAGGTATACTTCAAATCCAGTCATCGTGTAAATAGAGGATTGTGCTGCTTTTAATATATCCTGAACAGAATGAGAAAATATAGGAAGTAAATTTTCCCACTGTGCATATTTTAGAACAAATAAACTAAGGAAAAGATAACCGAAAATTCCGGCGATAGAAATTACGCATATGCCGGTCATAACGCGAAATCCTGATGAGATAATGTAATAGCTAAGTAAGCAGAAGAAAAAGGTCAATGTCCATGTAGAAGCGGTAGGAAACATCCATACTTGAACAATTTCGACATAGGTTCGGATAACGGAAATACTTACAATGAAAAAGTAAGTCACAAAGAGTAGGTTCATTCCTGTTCCAACCCACTTTCCGAACAGCTCTTGATGTAAATCAATTAAATTTCCCTCATTTTCTTTTAACAAGAAATGCATCATCCAGATGAGAATGTGGATGGTAATTCCGACAATGAGAACTCCTATCCAACCATCGTATCCTGCGGACTTTGCGATGATGCGTGCAAAGCCTAAAACCCCCGCTCCAAATTGTGCACCATGAATTAAGAAGAAAACAAAGATAGGTGATATTTGATATTTTGTTTTAACTTTACTCATAAGATGCACCTCGCTTTATTCATCAAAATCAGATCTATGTTTTATTGGAATACCTTTTGCAGTCTTTTTTACGTGCTGTGGTCTTGTTTGTACATCTCTTGTATCAATTACAGATAGAGGAAACCGCACCCAAGAGTCCTTAAAGGATTGTTTCCTTGCTGGATAAAAGAGGGCATATGGTTTGCGTAAAGATGATAGGCGGAATAAATGGGTAAATAAAAAAAGAAATCCAAGTACAATGCCTAAAAGTCCGCCTAATTCTGCACTAATCAAAAATGGGAATCGTAATAATCGCACAGTGTTTCCCATTTTATAAATAGGTGTAATAAAGGAAGCAAGTGCAGATAAAGCAACAATAATTAAGAGAATATTACTTGTTAAACCAGCTTCAACAGAGGCTTGACCAATTACAATCCCCCCTACAATACCGAGCGTTTGCCCTACTTTCATTGGGAGTCTGGCGCCTGCTTCTCTTAATAAATCAATTGCAAGTTCTAAAAATAGCGCTTCTATTAAAGGAGGGAATGGAACTTGGGCTCTGGATAAAATCAATGTTTCTAATAAGTCGCTTGGAATCAATTCATAATGATAGCTTAAGACAGCGACATATAATGGAGTTGCACAAATCGAAAAAAGAACAGCAATTAAACGTAACATTCTCGAAAATGTAGCATACATCCAAGAGACGTTGTAATCTTCAGGTGAAACAAAGAAATCAAAATAAGAGACAGGCGTAAGTAAAACGCTAGGTGAGCCGTCGACAAAAATAGCAATTTTTCCATCGATTAAAGCTTTTGTTACTCTATCAGTGCGCTCTGTATTAATATAGAGAGGGAAAATTGACTTTTCACCCATTAATTCTTGAATATAAGAACTGTCATTAATTTGATCATATTTAATTGTTCGAAGAGACTCTTCTAAGAAAGCAACATTTTCTTTTTCAGCAAGGTTGTCTAAGTACATCATCACAACCTTTGTCTTTGAAAAAGCTCCAATGATAATTTCTTTCGTTTGTAATGCTAATACTGGGAGGCGTTTTCGGACTAAATTTATATTTGTATCAATATCTTCGACGAAACCCTCTTGTGGGCCAACTACTGTTGATTCATTTAATGGTGCAGTTGGTGCTCGATAATTATCAATTGCGATATTTGCAAGTAGACATTTTGGATCTTTTTCATGTAATTGAACAATTGCGTGCCCCTTTAAGACCATATCTTCTATTTTTTGTAAATCATTTGTAATTATAATTCCACTCATTGGAATGTGTTCTTTCAATTCTTCTAATGTAGAGCATGTGCGTTCTAATAATGTTGGCATTAAATATTTTTGTAACTTTTCACCGTCAAGTGATGGCCGATAGTAAGAAATCCAGTATGGCATTGTTTCATCATCGGATGTGTGATAATTGACAAAATCGCTAGATGCTTTCAATTTCTCTAACAAATCTTGAAGAGTGTGAACCTTTTCTTTCTTCGGTTGACTGAAATCATAAATGCTATTGTCACTAGTATGTGTATGGGTTGCTTCTTGAACAGGTTGTTGCTTATTGAGGATCTGTTCTCCTCGCTGAGAAGCTTGATTAAGGTGCTGTTGTTCGGATTGCTTTTGCTCTCTTTGCTGAGAAGTTTGCACAAGGCGTTGCTGCTCGTCCTGCTTAGCAGTTTCCTTTTGGATCTTTGCTGTTTTTTTCTTTCGTAACCAGTTCCAAATCATTGCTTTCTCCCTCTTTAACTTATGTAAGATGATGTTAGTTTATGGTGTATTTTGTTTCTTATACATATGTCTGGAAAGAAAACTGTGATATAAAAAGAAGGTTTTCTTTTAGAAACGTGTAATCTTTTTATAAGCAAAATTGATTTGTTATGAAAATGATGGGACTTGAGATGGAGTATGAAAAATAATCAAATATGTAAAAGCAGTTGCCATTATAGACGGAAAAATTGAGCGGGTTAGTAGAGAGGTTGGAAGAATAAGATGTTTGAAAGGAGAAATGGAACGTGTATGTGAAAAAAGAGTGTTTTTCTTTGAAACAATTTACATTTGCAAATAAAAAGAAAATTCCTATTCAGATGGGATATGAAACATATGGGAAGTTAAATAAGGAAAAATCCAATGCGATTTTAGTTTGTCATTATTTTAGTGCAACGAGTCATGCGGCAGGAAAGTATACGGAGAATGATTTACTGCCTGGATGGTGGGATGGGTTGATTGGACCAGGAAAAGCAATTGATACGGACCAATACTTTGTTATATGTACGGATAATCTTTGTAATGTTCAAGTGAAAAATCCGTATGTTATAACGACAGGGCCAAAGTCAATGAATCCAGAAACCGGTTTGGAATATGGGATGGATTTTCCAGTATTCACTTTTTTAGATGTTGCTCGCATCCAATATGAATTAATAAAAGAAATAGGGATTAACAGGTTACACGCTGTAATTGGGCCATCGGCAGGTGGGATGATTGCGCAGCAATGGGCGGTTCATTATCCGCATATGGTCGAACGAATGATAGGTGTAATTACGAATCCGCAAAATCCAGTTGTAACATCTGTGAATGTTTTGCGGAATGCAATTGATGCCATTCAGTTGGATCCGAAATGGCAGGATGGGACTTATGGGGAAGAGCAACCAATTAAGGGATTACATGTAGCAAGTAAAATGATGTTTATCAATGCATTTGATGCGAAGTATTATGAAAAGGAATTTCCGCGTAATAGTACCGAAACAAAACCGTATGAAAACTTTGGTTCACCGACATCATTTGAGAAAGAGATTGATCGCTTAACGCTTCAAAATATTCAATTTGTAGACGCAAATTCATGGATGTATACTGCAAAGGCAACGTTATTACATGATATTGCGTATGGCTTCTCCTCTATGGATGAGGCACTTTCACAAATTGAGGCAAATGTGCTGATGATTCCATGTAAGCAAGACGTATTACAACCAGCACATTATAATTATAAAATGGTTGATAGCCTGAAAAAACAAGGGAAATTTGCAGAAGTATATGAGATTGAAAGCACGAATGGACATATGGCTGGAGTGATGGATATCCATCTATTTGAGAAGAAATTGTATGAGTTTTTGAATCGTAAAATATCTAGTTTTGTATAAAGAAAGGTGCATATTTAGCAAGTAGCACCTTTCTTTATACAAACTTTAAACGAAAAATATACGTGGCAATGCATGCGCCGAAAAAAGCGATGCTAAGTAATAAAAGTAGGAATGAGATTTCTTGAAACGATAGCTTATTATAGTTTTTCTTCATATTAAATACAATGATAGAAAGAATAAGAAAAATAAGGCCCATAAAGAAAAATGAAAGTGTCATGTCACTTCGCTCCTTTCGTAAAACAAGTATTATGAGAATACAATGTGAAAGTTAGCTTTGTAAAGTATAAATATTGATAAAAAGTTGAGAAAGAGATAAGAAAAGGTACAGTTTCATTTCTTTGCGTTCAGCCATCAGCATGCTAAAATTGGTGAGTAAAGAGGAAAAATACTGTTTCAAAGTTTTATTGTATATAAGGAGGAACAATCGATGACAGAAGTAAAAACAATTACAACAGAAGAAGTACAAAAGCGTCTCGAAAATGGAGAGACATTATTTCTAGTAGATGTACGTGAAGATGAAGAAGTGGCGCAAGGGAAAATTCCAGAAGCTGTACATATAAAAATGGGTGACATTGCAAATAAATTGGAATTCTTTGATAAGGAAAATGAATATATTTTTATTTGTAGATCAGGAATGCGCAGTGAAAATGTATGTCACTATTTAAATGAGCAAGGATTTAAAACCGTCAATATGGTTGGCGGTATGCTGCAATATAAAGGAGAAATTAAATAATGAATTTATAAAAACTTGAAACGTGTCTGTTTCAAGTTTTTTTTCTTATGCATACAGTGTACAAAGGAGGGAATAATTTGGGTGCGCGAATTCGTAATATGAAAATTATCAATAATAAAGGCAACGTGAATGTAGGCGATTATTATAGCCTTTCACCTTCAGGGGTTCAAAAAGTATATGCTGGTGCTGGCGGGTCAAGCATCGCTAATTTTTTTAATGGCAAACGTATGCAACCTGAAACGCCAAGAGTTCCAGAGTTTTTCCCGCCATTAGAAACGAGTGAATTAACATTAGGATCATAAAGGAAAGGAGGAATAAATATGCCTGCTCATATTCAAAAATTTGTCATTGTAAATCAGTATGGAAATATATTTACAGGTGATCACTTAAGTGATACTTCATTTGTTGCTTCTAAAACATATAGCGGGGCATTGGGACCGACGTGCATCGATGTTGTAACAGTAGTTGGTACAACATCAAATCTTTGCTTACAACCAGGTGACACAGTGACAACAACGTATACAAGAGGAACACAAACATCTGAAAGTCAAAATACAGGATTATAAGGGGAGAATCCCGTTGGAATTTTGCAAGCAGTGCCAAATACAGATGCTTTTAATTCCGCGCCTGGTTTATAAGAAATAATCCCCTGATTGTAGGGGATTATTTCTTAAGGTGCATGGGCATGCGTTTTCGATAAATTACGTAGCTGCGACGTAAATATTTTACGGGAACACTAAATACATGTACGAGTCTTGTGAATGGCCAAGTTGCAAAAAGGCCTAGTGCTGCAATAATATGAATTTTAAACCAAATCGGTACGTCTGCCATATATTCTGCTTTCGGACTGAAAATGAACAGACTACGGAACCATGGGCCAATTGTTGTACGGTAATCAAAGCCTTTTGCATCAATATTGAAAAAGGTAGAAGAAAGACCGGCTAACATAACAATGAACAGTAGAATGAGAGCTATATAGTCTCCTTTTGTACTTGTTGCAATCATACGTTTTACTGTAAAACGACGATACATTAAGATTACTAATCCAACAATAGAAGCAATTCCAGCAGGAAGTCCGAAACTAATAGCAATGATATGATAAGTATACTCTGAAATACCGAGTGAGCGATAGACAGATTCCGGAATTAAAATTCCCATAATATGACCGCCGATTACAAACATAATTCCAAAGTGAAAGAGAAGACTTCCAATTCGAAGTATTTTCTTTTCGAGCAGTTCACTAGATTTTGATGTCCAACCAAATTGGTCATAGTTATAGCGAAAAATGTGTCCGCCGATAAAGATTGCGAAAATGATATAAGGAAATAGCACCCAGAAAAATTGATCCAGCATGTTTAGAGAACTCCTTTCTCATTTGTTTGTACACCCCATGCATCAATAGCAAGCAGAACGGAAGCGATGATTGGTTCATGTAGACAATTTGCTTTTTTTAATTGCTCATGCAAAGCTTGTATATTTTTCATGTACTTACTTATAAGTGGATCACAATCTTCTTCCGGTGCGTTTGCTAGAAATTCAAGAAGAAGTGGTAAGTAATCAGGAAGCTCCTTATCTGTTACCATAAAGCCAGCTTTTTGATAATGTTGTTTTAATTCTAGTAATTCAATTCCGCGTTCTCTTTGTTCACCTGTATTCATATAAGTTAAGTATAAATTTGTCTTTTTTCCGAAGTCGAATGTATACACATACGAGTCGATTAGTTGCGCATCTGTTTTGTTCTGTACTTGTTTTATGAATCTTGTAAGCAATGTGCGAATTTCTTCATTTGTAATCGTACGGATTGTTTCTTGTAGTTCGGGTAAAGCTTCTCTCCATCCTGCTTCAGGATAGGAGAGAAGGAAGGAAGTACAAGAAAAAGCGGTTTGTAAACTTTGTTTCATCGTTGTTACCTCCCTTAGTTAAGAAAGCGTCATGCAAGAGCCTGGACCACCGGCAAAGGAAAGGCCACAGCTTCCTTGTTCACTATATAAATCAGCAACTTGCTCGCGGTGAGTTGTTGGAATAACAAAGCGATCTTTATATTTTGCGATTGCTAGTAGGCGGTACATATCTTCTACATCTTCTTTTGTTAATCCAAGTTCTTTTAATACCATTTCATCTGGCTCTTTATGAACTTGTAGTGCTCTCATATGTGTGCGCATGACAGCCATTTTTTTCAATGTAAGTCGAATGTGGGATTCGTCCCCAGCGGTAAGTAAATTCGCTAAATATTGAATTGGAATTCGCATATTATCAATTGCAGGGAAAATATCCTCTTCTTTCCAGTTGCTTCCTTTTCCTTCGACTATATTCATAATTGGACTGAGCGGTGGAATATACCAAACCATTGGCATTGTTCTATATTCAGGGTGAAGCGGAAGAGCGATTTTCCAATCGATAATCATTTTGTAAATTGGTGAATGTTGCGCTGCTTTTATCCATTCTTCAGGTATTCCTTGTTTTTTTGCCTCGGCAACTACTTCTGGATCATTTGGATCTAAGAAAACAGTAAGCTGCGATTCATATAAGTCTTTTTCATTTTCGATGGAAGCGGCTTCTTTTACCTTGTCAGCGTCATATAACATAACACCAATGTAGCGTATACGCCCTACACATGTTTCAGAACAGATGGTAGGCATACCCGCCTCAATACGAGGGAAGCACATTGTACATTTTTCCGCTTTATTCGTTTGCCAGTTGAAATACACTTTTTTATATGGGCAAGAAGATACACAAAATCTCCAAGCACGGCATGCATTTTGATCGACAAGAACAATTCCATCTTCTTCACGTTTATACATCGCGCCAGATGGACAAGAAGAAACGCAAGACGGATTCATACAATGTTCGCAAATGCGAGGTAAATACATCATAAAGACGTTTTCAAAGTCTGTCTTAATATCTTCTTCCATTTTCTTTACATTCGGGTCTTGTAAGGCAGTGATATGTCCACCAGCTAAGTCATCTTCCCAGTTTGGCCCCCATTCAATTTTATCGATAAATTCGCCTGTAATTGCCGATTTTGGACGAGCTACTGGTTGATGTTTGCGCTGCGGGCTGTTTGTTAACGTTTCATAATCGTAGTTCCATGGCTCGAAGTAATCATCGATTGTCGGTAGATCTGGATTATGAAAAATATTTAGTAGACGTTTCACTTTAGAACCGGATTTGAGCTGAAGTTCACCGTTCTTTACTTCCCAGCCGCCTTTATATATTTCTTGATTTTCCCATTGTTTTGGATAGCCAATACCAGGCTTTGTTTCCACATTGTTAAAATACATATATTCAGCACCTGGACGATTTGTCCAGGTATTTTTGCACGTTACACTACAAGTATGGCAGCCGATACATTTATCTAAGTTCATTACCATTCCGACTTGTGCTTTAATCTTCAAGCCAATCTACCTCCTTCAGTTTGCGGATGACGACGTTTAAATCACGCTGATTACCCGTTGGACCATAGTAGTTAAACCCATAGCTTAATTGACCATATCCGCCAATCATATGCGTTGGTTTTACATGGATGCGCGTTGGACTATTATGCGTTCCACCACGGTTACTTGTTAAATTTGTACCAGGCACGTTAATATGACGGTCTTGTGCATGATGCATAAAGGCCATTCCTCTTGGTATGCGATGTGTAACAACTGCACGTGCTACAACAACGCCGTTTCGGTTGAAACATTCAATCCAGTCGTTATCATCTACACCAGCTTCAGCGGCGTCATCTTTATTCATCCAAACAGTTGGACCACCACGGAATAGTGTTAACATTGGTAAGGAATCGAAGTACATACTATGAATAGACCATTTATTATGCGGCGTTAAATAGTTTAGCGTAATTTCTTTTCCTTCTACTTCCGGACGTGATTTTTGAAACGGTTTATGCTGCAAGATTGGTTTAAATGTTGCCATTGTTTCACCAAACTCTTTCATCATCTCGTGATCTAAGTAGAATGATTGTCGTCCTGTAATCGTTCTCCAAGGAATAAGACGTTCTACATTTGTTGTAAATGGTGAGTAGCGGCGTCCCCCTTTTTCTGAGCCAGTAAAGGCAGGAGAAGTAATTACTGTTTTAGGTTGTGCTGTAATTTGCTCGAATGTGAAACACTCTTCTTCGCGTTCTGCTGCTAAATCGCGTAATTTTAAATCTGTTTGTTTTTCAAGAGCTTCCCACGCTTTTACAGCCATATGACCATTAGTTGTTGAAGAAAGAGTAAGGACTGCTTCTGCTGCATGGACTGCTTCTGTTATATTAGGGCATCCTTTTGCGATAGAATCGGTGCGGATGACTCCTAAGCGACTCTTTAATTGTTCGTACTCTTTTTCTGCGGACCAAGAAATACCTTTTGTCCCAATTGGTTGTTTACCAGCATTTGGTCCAAGCGCAGTCATTTTGTCATAAATTGTTTTATAATCACGCTCGACAACATAAATTTGTGGCATCGTTTTACCTGGAATTGGTTCACATTCCCCTTTGCTCCAGTCTTTAATCTTGCCAAGTGGCTGTGCTAATTCTTGCGGTGTATCGTGAAGAAGCGGAGTTGCAACAACTTCTTTTATTGGATCAAGATCAAGTTCTGTTGCTAATTTAGAGACTGCTTTTGCAAGGGAGCAGAAAATGTCCCAGTCGGAACGAGCTTCCCATGGTGAACCAATAGCTGGATTAAATGGATGTACAAATGGATGCATATCTGTACTACTTAAATCGTGTTTTTCATACCATGTTGAAGCGGGTAGAACAATATCGGAATAAAGTGCTGTCCCGGCCATACGGAAATCTAGGTTAACAAGTAAATCTAGTTTGCCTTCAGGGGCCGTTTCATGCCATTTTATTTCTTCTGGTCGCAATGAATCGCTATCATCGTTCATTAATCCATTTGTTGTACCGAGTAAATGTTTTAAGAAATATTCGTGACCTTTACCTGAACTTGAAATTAAGTTTGCACGCCATACAAATAAGTTACGTGGGAAGTTATTTTTGTTATCTGGATCTTCAATGGCAAATTTCAGTTCTTTTTCTTTTAATTTCTGTGCCACATATATTCCAATTTCTTCTTTTGTGGTTGCCCCATTAGCGACAGCTTCTTTATAAATTTCAATGCCATTCTTTTCGAAAGTCGGATAAGAAGGAAGCCAGCCAAGACGAGCTGCTAATACATTGTAATCACCATGATGTTGATAGCGTGAGTTGCCAACAACTGGTGATGCTAAATGACCGACTGGTGTATCTTCATAACGCCACTGATCTGTTACAAAATAGAAGAATGATGTCCCGTTTTGTAGCTTTGGAGGACCTTGCCAGTCTCTTGCCATCGCAATGGTTTGCCATCCTTCGGCTGGACGTAATTTTTCTTGCCCGACATAATGTGCCCAACCACCGCCATTTACGCCTTGTGCCCCAACGAGAAGAACGAGGTTTAAAACAGCGCGATAAATCGTATCAGAGTTAAACCAATGGTTAATACCAGCACCTACAATAATCATGGAGCGACCATTTGTATCGATAGCATTTTGAGCAAACTCACGAGCGATTTGAATGACTAAGTCTCGTTTTACACCTGTAATGTTTTCTTGCCATGCTGGTGTAAATGGAATCGAATCATGAAAGTCTTTTGACTCTTGGCCGCCAAGTCCACGGTTTACGCCGTAGTTAGCTAATGTTAAATCGTACACAGTTGTAACGAAAACATCACCATCTCGTGTTTTAATTTTCTTCACTGGAATTGTTCGTTCTAGTATTTGATTTCCTTCATCAGAGAAGTATGGAATCTGTACAGTACAAGCGGCATCTTCCATGCCAAGTAAAGAAAGACGTGGATCAATCTTTTTCCCCGTTTGCTCATCCTCTAAGCGCAAGTTCCATTTCTTCTCGTTATCCCAACGAGAGCCCATTGTGCCGTGAGGAGTGGCAAAATCATTCGTGTTATCATTCCAAAGAACAGGCTTCCATTCGCCATGCTTTGTTTCACGGCCAATATCACTTGCATGTAAGAATCGATCTGCTATGAATTGGTCTCCTTGTTGTTTTAATGTGACGAAGAACGGGAAATCAGTATATTGTTTTGCATAATTTGTGAAGTATTCCACTTGTTTGTCCACATAAAACTCTTGTAAAATGACGTGCCCCATTGCCATCGCAAGCGCGCCATCTGTCCCTTGTTTTACGCTCATCCAGTCATCAGCAAATTTTGTAGATTCAGCAAAGTCAGGACTTACAGAAACGACTTTTGTTCCCTTATAACGCACTTCAGCTAAGAAGTGAGCATCTGGCGTTCTTGTCATTGGCACATTTGAACCCCATGTCATAATGTAGCCAGAGTTGTACCAATCACTACTTTCTGGCACATCCGTTTGATCACCCCAAATTTGTGGGGAAGCGGGTGGGAGGTCAGCGTACCAATCATAGAAGCTAAGCATAGGTCCGCCCATTAGCTGCATAAAGCGGCTACCAGCAGCATGACTTAACATAGACATGGCTGGAATTGGTGAGAAACCAACGTTTCGATCGGGGCCATATTTCATTACTGTATATAGTAAGGAGGTTGCAACAAGCTGCAATACTTCATCCCAGTTCGCACGAATGAATCCACCTTTACCACGTGCACTTTTATAGGTGCGAGCTTTTTCAGGATTTTCTACAATGCTTTTCCAAGCATCTAATGGTGATGCATGATTTTGAAGTTCTTCCTTCCACATATTCCAAAGGACGCCTCGTACATATGGATATTTCACGCGAAGTGGACTATAAATGTACCAAGAAAAACTTGCACCGCGTGGACAACCACGAGGCTCAAAATCCGGCATATCAGGGCCAGTAGTTGGATAATTTAATTCTTGCCCTTCCCAAGTTACAATTCCATCTTTTACATAAATGTTCCAACTACAAGAGCCAGTACAGTTTACTCCATGTGTAGAGCGGATGACTTTATCATGTTGCCATCTTTTTCGATAGACATTTTCCCATTCACGATCTTCATATGTTTCTTGTGTATGGTTCTCGTTATAGCGATCTATTGGAGAAAAATATTTTAAACGTTTCATGAATGCTGAAGATTTCTTTTTCATACTGCTCACTCCTTTATTACCTCTTGTTTTCTTATCTTCACTATAAGAGGAGGGCATAAATAGGGATGTGATATCTATCACAGTTCAACAGATTGTCAAAAATCAAAATGTAATGTTTTTCGTAAAAATGTGGTGTTTTTCACATTTCATTATGTGTTTTTCGTGTAGAATGAAGGAGAAAAGAAAAAGTAGCCTCTCAAATAGAGAGACTACTCAATACTACAAATAGAGGAGGGGCAATCTTCACAAGAAATTTCACATTTTAAAAATTGTAAATTATGAATTGTGATTTTTCCTTTCTGAATAGAAAGGATTCCTTGTTTTTTTAATTCATTTAACATACGATTGACACTTTCGCGTGAAGTAGCACAGAAGTTAGCGAGTTCTTGATTTGTTAAAGGCAAATCAATCAAGATACCATTTTCTTTTAAAATACCGTAGCTATTTGTCATGCGAATGAGTGTGGAATATAAAGCTCCTTTTTTTCCATGCAATACTAAATCACGAAATTTTGTTTGCATTCTTCTTAGATGCTCACTAATCCATTTCATAAATTCAAACGCAAGAGCTGGCTTTTGAAGCAGTGCTTTTTCTAAGGCATCTCGTTTTATTACACCAATCTCAACTTCTTCGAGACATTTTGCATTTAATAAATACTTTGCATGATCTGCAAATAGTGTTAATTCGCCGATAATATCATCCTTTGAACAAATGCGAAGTGTTAACTCTTGTCCATCAGCGCTAATTTTACTAATTTGTACTTTTCCAGATCGAATGATATAGAGCTCTTTTGCTTCTATACCTTCTTGAAAAATATAGCTTCCTTTGCTGACTTTCATTTTATATTCAACAGATGCAAGTAGTTCTTTTAAATCATTTGATAATGCCGTACGATTTGTCACAGCAATCACCTTTCTTTTTCGAGCAGTCTATCCTTTATTTTGAGTGTAAGCATGATGAAAATGCAAGTAATATTTCCTGTATAGTATAAGAAATAAGTTCATTTTTATATAAAGAAGTAGATGTTTCATGCAAACATCTGTTAAGTATAATAGTATTATAGGAAGTTTTTTATTGTTTCATCCATTTTTTTCTACTCGTTTTTTAGTATGCTTATTAAAAAAGTAACGAAAACTTTTAGTAGTGGATGACTGATAAAGAGCATTACTATAATAATGATTTCATTCAATAAATAGACAGTATTCACCTTGAGACAGTTTGTTTCAAGGTTTTTTTGTGGGGAATTTTTCCTTCAATGTGAACAAATTACGAACGGATTTGTGAAGAATTTTTGAATGGCGCACATGATGTGAGAAATATCACAACAAATATTAGATTACTTGATTATGATGAAGGCAAATAAAATATGGAAAGCAAACAAAGAACACGAGCTAAAACATCGCAGTTCAAAAATATATTATAATAGAATGAAGAAAGATAGGAATGAAGCAAAAAGGAGGGGTGATGATGCACGAGAAGGTGAGAGATTCTTTCGAGCGCCCGCTTCAAGACTTACGGATTTCAGTTATAGATCGCTGTAATTTTAGATGCACATATTGTATGCCGGCCGAAGTATTTGGACCAGATTATGCTTTTTTACAAGAAGAAATTTTACTTACATTTGATGAGATTGAAAGATTAGCAAAATTATTTGTTGGCATGGGTGTAAAGAAAATTAGACTTACAGGCGGAGAACCATTACTTCGAAAAGATTTACCGAAGCTGATTAAGCGTCTGGCAAGTCTTGATGGTATAACGGATATTGGGCTAACAACAAATGGTATCCATTTGACGAAACAAGCAAAAGCATTAAAGGAAGCGGGCTTACAACGAGTAAACGTTAGTTTGGATGCGATAGAAGATCATGTATTTCAGAAAATAAATGGACGGAATATTAGTACGAAACCTGTGTTAAAAGGGATTATAGCTGCTAAAGAAGCCGGTCTTGAAGTAAAGGTAAATATGGTTGTGAAAAAAGGAATGAATGATAGTCAAGTTCTTCCAATGGCTACTTATTTTAAAGAACAGGAAATACCGCTGCGTTTTATTGAATTTATGGATGTTGGGAGTACGAACGGATGGAATTTCGAACAGGTAGTTACAAAACAAGAATTAATTGAGATGATTGGCAATGTATACCCGATTGAACCTGCTGAACCACAATATTTCGGAGAGGTCGCAAAGCGTTATCGTTATATAGGAAGTGATGTGGAAGTTGGATTTATCACTTCTGTTTCTGAATCATTCTGTTCTTCATGTACAAGAGCGCGAATTTCAGCTGATGGAAAGTTTTATACGTGTTTGTTTGCGACAGAAGGTACGGATTTAAGAGCGTTGCTTAGAACAAATTGTTCTGATAATGAGTTATTACAAGTCATGCAAGATGTATGGAGATATCGAAAAGACCGATATTCTGATGAGCGGACAGAAGAAAGCGCGAAAAATCGCGCAAAAATTGAAATGTCTTATATTGGAGGATAAGAAGGGGGAAAAACATTGCAGGAACGTTATTCAAGGCAAATATTATTTCCAAGTATTGGTGAAGCTGGACAAAGGAAAATAAGAGAAAAGCATGTATTGCTTATTGGTGCTGGCGCTCTTGGCGCTGCCAATGCTGAAGCACTTGTTAGGGCAGGAATCGGAAAACTGACCATTGCGGATCGAGATTATGTCGAGTGGAGCAATTTGCAGCGGCAGCAATTATATACAGAAGAAGATGCAAAGCAATATAAGCCAAAGGCAATTGCAGCTGTAGAACATTTACAGAAGATTAATTCTGAAGTTGAGATTATTCCAGTTGTGACGGATGTGGCGATACAAGAAATGGAAGAATTCATACAAGATGTAGATTTAATAGTAGATGCAACAGATAATTTTGATACGCGTCTTCTTATTAATGATATTTCACAAAAATATAATGTACCTTGGATATATGGAGGGTGCGTTGGAAGTTATGGCGTAACATATACAATTCTTCCAGGAAAAACACCGTGCTTCCGCTGTTTGATGGAGCATCCGACAAGTGGTGCTACATGCGATACAGTAGGGGTAATACAGCCGGCAGTACAAATGGTCGTTGCACATCAAGTAACCGAAGCTTTGAAAATATTAGTAGAAGATTTTGGATCGCTTCGGGAGACAATGCTGTCATTTGATGTTTGGAATAATCAGCATATGGCATTTAAAGTGAATAGGCAGAAAAAAGACAGTTGTCCGTCTTGTGGAAAGTTACGTACGTACCCAAGTTTGGCATTTGAATCTCAAATGAAAACCGAAGTATTATGTGGACGAAATACGGTTCAAATCCGTCCTGGCGTTTCGAAATCTCTTAATCTAGAAGAAATTAAAAAGCGCTTACAAAAAAGCGTGGATATTCAAGTAACACCGTATTTATTATCTTTTTTCATTGAGGAGTATCGTTTTGTTCTCTTTAAGGACGGTAGAGCATTTGTTCATGGGACAAATGATAAGGCAGAAGCGAAGCGATTATATACGAGGTATATAGGCTAAACCTAAAGGCAACCTTTAGGTTTAGCGGATGGTATTATATTTATGAATGTCGAAGATAGTCGCCGCTTTTTCCTCCTGTTTTTTCGAGAAGATATGTTTCGCCGATCATCATTCCTTTATCGACAGCTTTACACATATCATATACGGTAAGAGCGGTCATAGAAGCGGCTGTTAAAGCTTCCATTTCAACGCCTGTACTTCCTTCTGTCTTTACTTTTACTTCAATAAGTAAACGATATTGTTTTTTTTCTTGTTTCCAATCAAAGGAAACATCGACTCCTTTTAAAAGTAAGGGGTGGCACATTGGAATAACATCAGAAGTACGTTTCGCCGCCATAATACCAGCGATTTGAGCGACGCCTAGTACATCTCCTTTCCCAATTTCATGATGGGAGATTTTATCATAAATTTCTTTTGTAACAAGGATGCTAGAACAAGCAATTGCAGTGCGCACTGTTACTTTTTTATCGCTAATATCGACCATCTTAGCGCGGCCTTGGTCATTAAAATGAGTAAATGAAGACATGGAATTCCTCCTTGTAGTAATTGCTAGTATGATTAGCATTGTACAATATAAAGTGTAATCAAGATGTGATATTTTGCAAACAGGGGTGAAAAAAATGCTAGAAAAACGAGTACCTATTCCAGTTGCTGAAGCAGTAAAGAGAGTGATGAAATATGCTCAGCGCGGTGAAATAGAAGAGACGATTCTTATGGAGAGTTATGGAAGAGTACTTGGAGAAGATGTTGTAGCTAATCACGATGTACCTCACTTCAATCGTTCTCCTTATGATGGATTCGCAATTCGGGCAGAAGATACGAAAGAGGCAAGTCAAAGTAATCCAATTGAATTTAAAGTAGTGGGAGAGATTGGAGCAGGTTCTGTTTTTCAAGGAGAAGTGAAGGCATTTGAAGCTGTTCGAATTATGACAGGAGCAGCGATTCCAGAAGGATGTAATGCTGTTGTTATGTTAGAGTTGACAGAAGACTTGAAAAGAAATGGCACAACATATATGAAGTTAAAACGTTCTTTTCAAGCAGGAGATCATGTTTCATTTAAAGGTGAAGATATAAAGAAAAATCATGTGCTTGTAAAAAAGGGAACGACAATAAATCCAGGTGTAGCAGCGTTATTAGCAACGTTTGGATACAGTTCAGTTCATGTTGTAAAACAGCCAGTTGTGGGAATTATTACGACTGGAAGTGAACTGTTAGAAGTGCATGAACCACTTGAACCGGGAAAAATCCGAAATAGTAATTCTTATATGATTGCAGCTCAAATTACGAAAGCAGGCGGAAAAGTGCGGTATTATGGGCAGCTTGCAGATAGATTGGATGCTTGTTATGAAGCTGTGAAAGCGGCACTGGATGAAGTTGATATTTTAATTACAACCGGTGGTGTTTCAGTAGGGGATTATGACTATTTACCTGCTATTTATGAACGGTTACAGGCGAATGTACTATTTAATAAGGTTGCCATGAGACCAGGTAGTGTGACAACAGTAGCCGAAGTGGGAGGAAAGCTATTATTCGGATTATCAGGTAACCCATCTGCTTGTTATGTCGGGTTTGAATTATTTGTTTACCCCGTTATACAAACGCATCTTTACGCAAAGGAACCATATGTATATCGCGCGGATGCCGTTTTGCAAAAAGATTTCCCAAAAGCAAATCCATTCACACGTTTTGTAAGGGGGAAAGTAAGTGTTGTAAATGGTATGTTACATGTAACTCCAGTAGGTTTGGATAAGTCGAGCGCTGTATCGTCTCTTGCAGAAGCAAATGCATTCATTGTACTACCAGGAGGAACGCGAGGGTTCGAAGCAGGTATGACCGTCTCTGTTCTATTGCTTGATTCGGGTCAAGGAAGTGAATGGCCATGGGCAGAGCCACTCCAATCTTACAAATAGTAGGATATCAAAATAGTGGGAAAACAACATTAATGGAGAAGTTAGTTCATGCTTTTTCAAACGAAGGAAGGAAAGTTGCTACGATTAAGCATCATGGTCATGGTGGGTTTCCTGAACTTCCGCAAAAAGATAGTGAACGGCATAGACAAGCTGGGGCAGTCGTAAGTGGTGTAGAAGGAGCTGGGCTGTTATCTATTTCAGCACTTCGTAATCATTGGGTGTTAAAGGATGTAATTCAGTTATATGAATTCTTTGCAGTAGATCTCATTTTAATAGAAGGATATAAAACAGAACCGTATCCGAAAATTGTCTTACTTCGTTCGCTAGATGATATGTCTTTATTGGAACAAGTAGATAACATAAAAGCCGTTATTGTCTGGGATGAAGCGATTTTACATTTACAAAAAACATATAAAATATTTCATATAGCAGATGCCGATTCTTATATGAAATGGCTTGTAGAAATGGTAAGAGGTGCAAAATGACATATACGTATTATGAAGTAATTGATACACCGATTTCAATTGAAGAAGTAACAAATAAAGTGATTAGCCGAGAATGCGGCGCAGTGACAACTTTTATTGGGACCGTTAGGGAATTTACGAAAGGGCGCCGTACATTATATTTAGAGTATGTCGCTTATAAAACAATGGCTGAAAAAATGCTTGCAAAAATTGGTGCGGAAGTGAAAGAAAAATGGCCGGGGACACATGTTGCGATTACGCATCGCACTGGTACCCTTCAAATTTCTGATATCGCAGTTGTTGTTGCGGTGTCAACACCGCATCGAAAAGCTGCTTATGAAGCGAATGAATATATTATGGAACGAATCAAACAAATTGTACCTATTTGGAAAAAAGAATTTTGGGAAGATGGCGATTCGTGGATTGGTGATCAATTAGAAAGAGTATCGTATCCAGATGGAGAACCGGGAAAGGAGCTGGAATCATGATTCAAGTATTATTGTTCGCGAATTTGCAAGAAGAAGCTGGAACAAGTGAACTGAAAATAGAATGTGACAACATAACAGTTACAGAGTTAAAACAGTTGCTTGTAAAAGAGTATCATTTATCAGTTGATCAGCAAATTATGATTGCAATTAATGAAGAATATGCAAATGATACGGATACAATTCAGGCGGGCGATGTTGTCGCACTTATTCCACCTGTAAGTGGAGGTTGATTTTTTCCAGTCTAATCACGAGATTGCGTGATTAGACTGGAGGGAATGAATATAAAATTGTGAAATGTTGAACAAATTAGGAGGCGAAAAAGATGAGAGGTCCGAATTTTCAGTTAGGATTACAAACTTCTAATCTTATTATTGGTTTTATGGTATGGGTGATATTATCTTCGTTAATGCCATTTATTAAAACAGATATTACGTTAACGGCAGGGCAAATCTCCCTTGTAACAGCAGTACCTGTTATTTTAGGATCGGTGCTTCGAATACCAATTGGGTATTGGACAAACCGATATGGAGCAAGAAAATTATTCTTTATCAGTTTTATTATTTTACTATTCCCTGTTTTTTATGTTAGTATTGCAAACTCTATGATGGACTTAATTATTGGTGGCCTATTCGTAGGGATTGGTGGCGCTGTATTTTCTGTAGGTGTGACGTCATTACCGAAATATTATCCGAAAGAACGTCACGGTTTTGTAAATGGTATTTATGGTGCAGGAAATGCAGGAACAGCAGTTACTTCTTTTTTAGCACCAGTCATTGCAAGTTCATTTGGTTGGAGAGCAACTGTACAGTCATTTTTAATTTTATTAGCATTGTTTGCGTTATTAAATTTCTTATTAGGGGATCGCAACGAAAGAAAAGTGAATACACCATTACTGGAACAATTAAAAGGTGTGTATAAAAACGAGAAACTTTGGTTCTTATGTATTTTCTATTTCTTAACGTTTGGATCATTTGTTGCCTTTACAGTGTACTTACCAAACTTTTTAGTGTCTCACTTTGGATTAGAAAAAGTCGATGCAGGTATGAGAACAGCTGGATTTATTGTATTAGCAACAATTATGCGCCCGATAGGTGGTTGGCTTGGTGATAAGTTTAATCCATTTAAAATTTTAATCTTTGTATTTATTGGATTGACATTATCGGGTATTATTTTATCATTTATGCCAAGCATGAATGTCTATACATTTGGTTGTTTACTCGTTGCATTTTGTGCAGGAATTGGAAATGGTACAGTCTTTAAACTTGTACCGATGTATTTTTCTAAGCAAGCAGGGGTTGTAAATGGACTTGTGGCAGCATTAGGTGGATTAGGTGGATTTTTCCCTCCGCTTATTTTAACAGTACTGTTCCAATTAACAGGTCATTATGCAATTGGATTTATGGCACTTTCGGAAGTAGCACTTGCTTGTCTCATTATTACAGTTTGGATGTATAGTCAAGAAAAGTTATTGCTTATGTTAAATCATAAATAATTCTATTGTTTGAAAAAGAGAGCAGCATGGTTTCAGTTGAAAAACTAGAAGCCTGCTGTTTTTTGTATTGTTTTAAAAGATTGAGGGGAATATAAAGGATACAAAATGTTATAGATTTTAGCATAGAAAGGTTTGGGAAAATGGATATCTTTTTAGCGATTTTACCTGCTTTATTTTGGGGAAGTATTGTACTTTTTAATGTGAAACTTGGCGGAGGCCCATATAGTCAAACGCTCGGAACAACATTAGGCGCACTTATTTTTTCGATAGGTATTTATATCTTTGTACAACCAGTGCTAACACCGGTAGTGATTGGTGTAGGAATTGTATCGGGATTATTTTGGGCGCTTGGGCAAGCGAATCAATTAAAAAGTATTGATTTGCTGGGCGTTTCGAAAACAATGCCGATTTCAACAGGGATGCAATTAGTCGCGACAACTTTATTTGGAGTTTTAATTTTTCGTGAATGGTCAACAACCGTATCTATTGTATTAGGTATTCTTGCAATCATTTGTATCATTGTTGGGATTGTTTTGACATCACTTCAAAGTGAAGAAGAAAAGAATGAAGCGCATGCAGGAAATTTTAAAAAAGGAATTATAATTTTACTCGTTTCAACTTTCGGTTACTTAGTATATGTCGTAGTTATACGCTTATTTCATGTAAATGGATGGTCGGCTTTATTGCCGCAAGCAATTGGAATGGTAATAGGCGGTATTTTACTAACATTTCGGCATAAGCCATTTAATAAATATGCAATTCGAAATATCATTCCAGGCCTAATTTGGGCAGCTGGAAATATGTTTTTATTTATTTCACAACCACGCGTAGGAGTAGCAACTAGTTTTTCTCTTTCACAAATGGGAATTGTGATTTCAACTTTAGGTGGAATTTTTATATTAGGTGAAAAGAAGACAAAGCGTCAATTTATTGCAATTATCATTGGGATTCTTTTCATTATTGCAGCTGGAATTATGCTAGGAATTGCAAAAGGGTAGGAAGTGTATTGGTAATATTATGAAATTGGAATAAACGTAAACATGATCAAACCCCCACTGATTCAAGTTTCGCTTTATATGTAACATTGCATAAGGCTATGATTGATCGTGATGGTATACTGAAACTGCTCAATATTTTTCATCAATTATTAGGTTGGAAACGTAACGTCTTATGAAATGTAAATCATGTATAAACTTAGAAAAAAAGAAGAGACGCTTAGATGAGCGTCTCTTCTTTTTTCTAAGTTGAAACTTTAGGATATTTATGATTAGCAATAATTTTTACGCAAAAAAAAAAAAGCGTTTGACTATGTTTGCGTTGTAGATGTGTATTTTATTAATGATTAATCGTGTTTCGTAAGAAATCGGTTGCTTGATTTTCGGAAACATCTTGAACAAGTGCGACTTCACTAATTAAGATTCTGCGTGCATTGTCTAACATTTGTTTTTCACTCGCATTTAATGTTCTTTCTTTATTGCGGTGGAGTAAATCACGTACGACTTCAGCTCCGTCTACAAAATCACCGCTCTTCATCTTTTCCATATTTAATGTATATCTTTGTTTCCATGAGAGTGATTCGTCTGGTTCTCCGTTATGAACGTCAACTAAAGCGTGACTTAATGTTGTTTGATCCACGACATAACGTATGCCAGAATCTTGAACTTTATCCATAGGAATCATTACTTGCATATCGCTAATCACCATGTGTATAACGCAATATTGACGTGTCGTACCTAACACTTCTTTATCTTCAATCGCCTCAATGATTCCAGCTCCATGCATAGGGTAAACAATTTTATCACCAATTTGAAACAAATCATCCACCTCCAGATGTTGTAACTAGTTTTAGTATAACATAAATGGTTTTAAAAAGTCAAATTTTATATAATACCATATTGATTAGTTATTGGTCAATAGGAAGGTGCTTTTTTTGAGGAAGATGCGAAGAGATACAGGGAGGATATGATGGAGTAAATACAAGGCATATCCACTTAAAAGGAAGCATAAAATGTAAAATCGTTAATACAATATACCTAAATCCGTTCTTTATTAAAGGAGGGAGAAAAGGTGAGACGCACAATTAAAATCGATATTACAAATCATGTAGTAGCTAAATTTAAAGCAGATTACTTGGAATTATATACAAATAAATTTATGATAGGTAAATTTTATGTCAATACTGAAGAGAAACAGTATGTGTTAGAAGACGGATATGTACATGAAGGTGGAAAATTTTATCGCATCATAGATACGCACCGTGGCAATCATTTAGTGGCGGAGAGCTGCGATCTAGGACGGTGTTCAAATGATTCGCGTGAAAGTATTTGATGAAAGTCATGAAAAAGATTTAGAAGATGCTGTGAATGTTTTTTTAAAGAAATTGAATGATGAACAACTGATAGATATTAAATATCAAGTTGGGGTTTCAATTAATGATGATGAAAATCAAATTTATTGTTTTTCTGCAATGATCGTCTATAAAACATAAAAAAGAGCTGGAGTTTTCCAGCTCTTTTTTATGTTTTTAAGTAGGGACGACATGTGTGGGTAAAGTATTCATAATAGATGGAGTTGCTTTAGTATTTGCTTCTGGTAGAACAACTTCCTCAGTTTTAGCATCATGTACGTTTTTACACATACCAAGGTGATAACGTTCACCTAAAAAAGGATCGATGTAAAAACCATTTTTAAATATTTTATCATTGTTACTTTTTTTTAGATGGATTTCAGAACAACTAATGCAGTAGTACATAACTTTCCTCTCCTTTATTTTATAGTGAATTTTTATAGCTGATTGAAAAAAGAACAAGTAGTAGATGCAGATTCTCGCCAAATTGTCGTATTCAAAATGTTGAGGAAGTACTACCTGTTCATAGAGCAATATAAGTTGTGGGCGTACCTTCACAATTATATTTGTTTGCTTATTAATCCCATGGGAAGGAGGAGAGACTAAAAGCAAGTAAGGTAGATTGATCATTCACGCATCGTAAATGATGCGTGAGGTTTTTCTTTTTTATTTACCTTTGTGAGCATATTATGAGGAAATGTTGAGAGTGTGTTTGTCCTGTTGAAAAAATGTTGAGAGTTTCTCAACAGTCTAAAATGCATATTGTTGACATGAAACCAAAAAGTGTTATATCGTATAAAATGAAACCAAAAGGTGTTACATTTTGGAGTTAAATAAAGGAGAGAGAAAATGAAACAAAAAGATATGGTACAAGATATTGTACAGACCGCTATTTTTCATGCGCCAATTCAAAAAGTATGGGATAAAGTATCTACTGCTGAAGGGGTTGCCACTTGGTTTATGCCAAATAACCTTGAACCAAAGGTAGGACATGAATTTCATGTACAATCGCCTTTTGGACCATCAACGTGTAAAGTATTAGAAATTGATGAACCGAATCGTTTCGTTTTTTCATGGGATACAGATGGTTGGATTGTTTCGTTTATTTTGAAAGACTTAGGAGATAAAACAGAATTTACTCTTATTCATAGTGGATGGAAACAACCTGAGGAGACAATTGCAAAAGCAAATGAAAAAGTATCTGTTATTCGTGATAGAATGGCTGGTGGCTGGGTAGCGATTGTAAATGAAAAACTGAAAAAGGTTGTTGAAGGATAAATGTCTTCCTCAGCGGCAAAATATGATGTATTTCAAGCAATTGCTGACCCAACACGCCGAGAAGTCCTTCGTTTACTAACTGAAGAAGAGTTGCCAATTTCGAAAATAGCTGCTCACTTTTCGATAAGCCGAACAGCTGTGGTAAAGCATCTTCATATTCTTTCAGAGGCAAATTTAGTAAGTGGAAGGAAGAGCGGACGAGAAAAAATATATTGTTTGCATCCGGAACCGTTAGCTGAAATACGTGAATGGCTCTCGTATTATGAACAATTTTGGAATAACAAATTGTCCATGCTGAAATATATAGTTGAAAATGAAGAGTAAAAAAAGAGGATGACCGCGGAAGGACATCCTCGCTTTATTATTCACTTGTTTGCGGAGCTGGTTTTAATAGAAGCCAACCAATAATGAATGTAAACACCGCCAATATGAAAGTGCCCATATAAATAACGTGTACACTAGAAGCTAATGCTTCCTGTGACTTTGTTATTATATTTGTTGCTCCCCCGTGTCCACCTGAGACGAGATTAACGCTTTGCATTCCTTGTTTATGGATCATTGTATTAAAAATGGTTCCAAAGATAGCGGCTCCTAATGTTTGGCTAAATGTATTGATGAATGTATTTAAACCAACTGCTGTACCTCGTGTACGGGCAGGAACTGCTGCTTGGATTGTGACCATATAAATCGGTGTAATAAGCCCCATTCCTAAACCGAACAGCCCTACCGCTATATAAATAAGAAATGATGGTGAGTGAGTTGATAACGTAAATAATAGGAATGTAGCAACGGATAAGATGCTAGCTCCAATTAAAATGATTTGTTTCGTTTGTAACTTACCAACTAAATTGCCAGAAAAAATGGAGCCGAATGTCCATAAAACAGGAATTGGCATTAAAATAAGTCCAGCTTCTGTTGCATTTTTTCCTAATACACCTTGGCTCCAAATCGGAAGGTACATCGTAATACTAATAATCATTGCACCTGCAATAAGTGTTAATAGGTTTACAGTTGATAATGTGCGGTTCGAAAAAAGTGTTAAAGGAATTAATGGTTCAGGAGATTTCTTTTCCACAAATAAGAAAAGAATAAATGCAATAGCGGCACCGATTAGTAGGCCGATAATCGTGATATCTCCCCAGTTTTGCTTACTACTTCCTGTTAAAAGTGCGTATAGTAAAGCGATTGTACCTAGTGAAAAAATCGTTGCCCCAGCGTAATCGATATGATGTTTTGCTGATTGAACAGATTCTTTGTAGGAAATTACAATCATGAAGCAGGCAAGAATTCCAAATGGCACATTTAAGAAGAAAATATAGCGCCAAGAAAGGGAATCTACTAAAAAGCCTCCCACTAATGGCCCAACAACACCAGAAACGCCCCAAACAGCACTCATCCAACCTTGTGCTTTTGCACGCTCTTTTGCCTCACTATATAAGTCTCCAATAATTGTCATCGTAATTGGCATAACGGCGCCAGCTCCGATACCTTGAAGCGCACGAAAAATAATTAATTGTTCCATTGATGTAACAATTCCGCAAAGCGCAGAACCGATTAAGAAAATTGTTGCACCAATAAGAAGTACTTTCTTTCTACCAAATAAGTCTGCTAGCTTTCCGTAAATTGGCGTGGAAACTGCTGTTGCTAACATATAAATGGCATATACCCAGCTAACAAGTTCGACGCCGGATAAGTCGCTTGTTATGCGGGGGATAGCTGTACTGACAATCGTTCCTTCCACAGCGGAAAGAAACGTCATTAACATTAAAGATATCATGACTTTTTTTCTCATATGTTTTCCCCTTTGTTACAATTATTCAACATTATAAAATATAAAGGTACTAAGCTATAGAAAGCAACAAAAAAGAAACAGGAAGTCTGTTTCTTTTTTGCTAAAGAGAGCTAGCTTATCGGTAATTTGACAAAGAATATCCGTGTACTTGATGATAAAAGACGGCGTTCCTTAATGCATGTTTCTTTCTAGAATGGCGCGTTGTCCTGCTGTCATTCCAGCAATTCGACCGGTAACGAGGGCAGATGTAATATTGTAGCCACCTGTATATCCGTGAATATCAAGAATTTCTCCGCAAAAATAAAGACCGTTCATTAATTTTGAAGCCATTTCTTTCGGATAAATTTCTTTAACGGAAACACCACCACCTGTCACAAATGCTTTTTCAATAGGTTGCGTCCCATTTACTGTAAAGGTGAACTCTTTAAATTCTTTTGCAAGTGCTCGGATTTTTTCGTGAGATACTTGCCCTGCTTGCTGACTCCCATCAATTTCATTGCGCTCTAATAAAAATAAGAAGTATCGTTCTGGTACGAAACCTTTTAGCACATTTTTGATGCCCTTTTTCGGTTCTTCCTTAATTTGTTTCATCATGCGCTGGAAGAGTTGTTCATTATTTTCATCAGGTAATGCATCGATGCTCATTTGAATGTTATTTGTTTTAAATTTTTTCAGTGCTTTTACAACAAACTGGCTACAGCGAAGAGCGGCCGGTCCAGAGATACCAAAATGTGTAAATAACATATCCATTTTATGAGAGATAATTGTCTTTCCTTTCGGATTTAAAACGCTAAGGTTGACATCGCGAAGTGCAAGACCTTGCAGCGTACGATCCTGAATGAATGGTTCATTTGAAAGAATAGGTACTTCTGTTGGAAAGAGTTCGGTAATAGTATGGCCTGCTTTATTGGCCCAAGCATACCCATCTCCAGTTGAGCCGGTATGAGGAACGGATTTTCCGCCCACAGCAATAACAACATGGTTTGTTTCTAATATTTCTCCTGTTTTCAGAACGACAGCTTTCGTTTGACCATTTTCATATTCAACGGTTTCAACAGGTGTATCTGTACGAGTTTTCACACCTAATTCTTTTAATCGTGCTAATAAAGCATCGACAACAGACTGCGCTTTATTGGAGGCAGGGAACATGCGTCCGTGATCTTCTTCTTTCAGTTTGACGCCAAGATTTTCGAAGAATGTAATAATATCTTCATTATTAAAGATAGAAAAAGCACTGTATAAAAAGCGTCCGTTTCCTGGAATATGCTTAACAATTTCATCAAGTGGCAAACGGTTTGTTACATTGCAACGTCCACCGCCAGAAATTGCAAGTTTGCGCCCTAATTTATTTCCTTTATCAAGAAGTAAGACGCGTGCGCCTTCTTCAGCAGCGCCAATTGCCGCCATCAGTCCAGAAGGGCCTCCTCCGATGACAATAACATCATAATGCATAATAATCGACCTCATTTTCTACATTTCCTGCCTAAAAGAATAGCATGTTTTTATCGAAAAGAAAAATACAGTGAGATGATGTTTCAACGAAGATTGTGGTACAATACAAAGGTTAGAGTTCAGCGTTATCATATGTAGGAGGATTTATTTATGTCCGATTCAAAATTTCTGCGCGGAACGCTTATTGTGACGTTAGGGACATTTCTCGTAAAGTTCTTAGGCATGATTTATGTCTTTCCATTTCATGCATTAGTAGGCACAGAAGGCGGAACGCTCTATACATATGGATATATTCCATATACAATCTTTTTAAGTATCGCAACGGCAGGGGTGCCGCTTGCAGTTTCAAAATTTGTTTCCAAATACAATGCGCTTGGCGATTATAAAACAAGTAGACGAATGTTCCGCTCGGGAATGGTTATGATGATTGTAACAGGCCTGCTTTCGTTCTTAGTTCTCTATATAAGCGCACCTTTATTTGCCGAAGCAATGCTTGGTAAACAAAGTATACACAGTAGTGTAGAAGAGGTTACAACGATTATTCGTCTTGTAAGTTTTGCACTTATTGTTGTACCAGCAGCAAGTTTAATTCGTGGTTATTTTCAAGGGCATCAATCAATGGGCCCAACGACAATTTCGCAAATTATTGAACAAATTATCCGCATCGTTTTCTTATTAGTGGGTAGTTTCATTGTTATTAAAATAATAGGTGGATCTGTGGCGACAGCGGTTGGTGTAGCGACTTTTGCAGCATTTGTTTCCGCTGTTGGAGCACTTGGTGTACTGATATGGTACTGGTTGAAACGTAAAAAACATCTTGATCAATATTTAATTGAACAAACAGTGCCGGAATCAACGGTAAGTACGGTTCAATTGTTTAAAGAATTATTTGCTTATGCGATTCCATATGTCGTAATTGGATTAACAATTCCTTTATATCAACAAATTGATACATTGACATTTAATGCGATTATGCAGGCAATTGGACAAGGAGATATTGCAGAACGAGCACTTGGGATTTTTACAATGTGGACGCACAAATTAATTATGATTCCTGTTTCACTTGCGACAGCTTTTAGCTTAACGCTTGTGCCGGCAATCACGAAATCATTTACGGAAAAACAATTCCGCTATTTAAAACTACAGATTACACAAACATTTCAAGCAAACATGTTTTTAACATTACCGGCAGTTGTGGGGATTTCGATACTTGCATATCCAATTTACACTGCATTTTATGAGGCGGATCCGCTTGGTGGACAAGTGTTAATGTGGTACGCACCAGTTGCATTACTCTTTGCCTTATTTACAGTAACAGCAGCAATTTTACAAGGGATTAACCAGCAAAAGCATGCAATTATTGCCCTTGCGATGGGTGTTATCTTGAAGTTTTTATGCAATGTCATTTTTATTCGCTACTTCGGAACCGTTGGAGCTATTTTAGCAACAGGTGTAGGGTTCTTAGCTTCCATTTTGTATACAAACAAACAAATTCGAAGATATGCACATTACTCATTTGACGTTGTCTATAAAAGAACGTTTCAAATTGCAGTGTTAACACTTGTGATGGTTGTCGTTGTGAAACTATCACAAGGAATTCTCTCCTTTATCATTTCATCTGAAAGTCGTATGGGAGCGCTTATTACTACTATAATTTGTGCATGTATTGGTGGACTTGTTTATGGATATTTAGCGATTCGTACAGGTGTACTTGAAAGAGTATTTGGCGGGGAAGCATTAGAAAAGATTCAACGTAAACTTGGCAGTAAATTAAAAATAAAAATGAAATCAAAAGGGGCGTAAATAGCGTCCCTTTTCTATGATAAATAAAGAAGGTGATCGAATGCGATTAGATAAATTATTAGCAAATATGGGATATGGAAGTAGGAAAGAAGTAAAAAAATTATTGAAAGACGGCGTTGTAAAGATTGATGGAAAACCAGTCAAAGATGCAAAGTTTCATGTGAATATAGAAGAACAAGAAGTTACGATTTATGGTGAAGTTGTTGAATATAAAGAGTTTGTTTATTTAATGATGCATAAACCACAAGGGGTCATTTCTGCAACAGAAGATGACCATCATGAAACGGTTGTTGATCTACTGGAATTTGAAGATGCAATCTTTAATCCGTTTCCAGTTGGAAGACTTGATATTGATACAGAAGGTTTGCTGTTATTAACAAATGACGGAAAGTTGACGCATCAGCTCCTATCACCGAAAAAGCATGTGCCGAAAAAATATTATGCACATATAGAAGGGGTAGTTACAGAAAAAGATGTGGAAGACTTTGCAAAAGGTGTTATTTTAGATGATGGCTATGAAACAAAGCCTGGCGAACTAACAATTTTAAACAGCGATGATATATCTGAAATTGAGCTTGTAATTACAGAAGGTAAATTCCATCAAGTAAAGCGCATGTTTGAAGCTGTTGGAAAAAAAGTTGTCTACTTGAAGAGAGTAGAGATGGGACCTTTAATGCTAGATGAGGAATTAGAACTTGGGCAATACCGTGAGTTGACAGATGAAGAGGTTGAAATGTTAAAAATGTATCAAGTGCAACACGAAAATCAAGAGTGATACCGATTTCAAGGTGCAGAAAGAACCCCTTTCTAAATGAATAGAAAGGGGTATGTATTTATTTTACATATAATTGTTTTCGTTATGAGGTCATTCTCACTTTCTTTCCTGTCGTTGTCCACTTACCGCGGCAAGGGCTATACACGAGTTCATTAAACTGCAACACGTTCAGATCGCGTTGTATAGTTCGCGGTGTAATCCCGAACTCATCTACAAGGTCTTTCGTCGTTACCGTACCATTTTCATTGATGTACATATAAATCGATTTAATGCGTGTTAGCATACGAGTAGTTGTAGGTTTCAAGAGAAAACCACTCCTCTACTAGTTTTTTTGACCCCATTCAGGAAAGAAGGTCGTTACTACCATTGTACTCCACATGACAAAATTCATGCTTTAACTTACTTAAATTTTACAAAAGTTTAACAAATAATAAAATAGAAAAATATTGGTAGTTGACATTCTATATCTCTATGGTCAACTACGAATAACTTTCTACGTAAAACGTCAAATTCCTGCAAATTTTTTTAGAAAAATAAAAGAAAAACTAATAAGAAATATCTGAAATATTACAATTGTTCGTTATTCATTCTCTCTTTATTGATATAAGAGATTTGTGTTTGCTATGATGAAAGAAAGAATAGAGAAGAAGGTGAAGACGTAATGTCAGCAATTCATTGGATGAAAGAAGTTGAGAAACGCAAGAATGACTTAATTCGTGATACGCAGCAATTCTTGCAAATCAAAAGTGTTTTAGATGAAGAAAGTGCGAGAGAAGGCGCACCGTTTGGTGAAGGTGTAGCGAAGGCACTATCTTTCATGTTACATAAGGGAGAAGAAGAAGGATTTACTTCGAAAAATGTAGAAGGATATGCAGGGCATCTGGAAATGGGACAAGGGGAAGAGTTAGTTGGTATTCTATGTCATGTTGATGTTGTGCCGGAAGGAGATAGCTGGACAACTCCTGCGTATAGCGCTAATATTCGTGATGGTAAGATTTTTGCACGCGGGGCAATGGATGATAAGGGCCCAACAATGGCAGCTTACTATGCAATGAAAATTGTAAAAGAACTAGGATTACCGCTTTCTAAGCGCGTTCGTATGATTTTAGGAACAGATGAAGAAAGCGATTGGCAATGTGTAGAACATTATTTTAAGAAGGAAGAAATGCCAACAATTAGTTTTGTGCCAGATGCGGATTTCCCAATTATTAATGCTGAAAAAGGAATTTCTGATATACAAATTGTACAAAATGTTGAGAAAGCAAAAGGAGGAGAGTATGAGCTTATTTCATTCTCTGCTGGCCGCCGTTTAAATATGGTACCTGATTTTGCTGAAGCGAAAATTAAGACTGAAACAGGAAGTACACTTGTAGAGGAGTATGAACAATATTTACAATCGGTTCAGAAACTGGGTAAGAAGTCGATTGAAGGAAATATTATCACATTACAAATAGAGGGTGTATCAGCTCACGGTTCTACTCCTGAAAAAGGAGAGAATGCAGGGTTGTTACTAGCTCAATTTTTACAAACGATAGAACTTGCTGAAAAAGGAGCTTCTTTTATTTCTTTTATTGCAGAAACATTTATCGATGATACACGGGGAGAAAAAGCAGGAATTGCCTATGAAGATGAAATTAGCGGACCTTTAACAGTGAACGTCGGTCGTTTTTCGTTTGCAGAAGAAGAGGGCGGAACTTTAGGAATAAATATACGTTATCCTGTCACAACCCAATTTGAAGAGACAATTGATCGATTAAAAGAATATGTACGTACAAAAGGATTTAAAATAGCAAACTATTCGAATTCTCATCCGCATCATGTTGATAAAGATCATGTATTAATTCGTACATTACAGCGCGTATATGAGGAACAAACAGGTGAAAAGGCTGAACTATTAGCGATTGGTGGCGGTACATATGCCCGCGCATTGCAAGCTGGTGTAGCGTTTGGACCGCTATTCCCTGGAAAAGAAGATCTTGCCCATCAAAAAGATGAGTATATTGAAATTGAAGATTTATTAAAAGCAACAGCCATTTATGCACAAGCTATTTATGAATTAGCAAAATAAAACAAGTTGTAGTCTTACGAGGTAACCGCCCTTCATTTGGAGGGCGGGCTTCTTTTTAATAATTGAATGAGATAGGAAAGAAGAGCAACAATAATAAAAAGGAGAAGATAGAATATGGTACCACATTATTTTATAGCAGTTACGTTACCGCATGATATAAAAGAACGATTGGCAAATTATAAGGAAGAAATGAACGATACGTTACCATTTCGCTCATGGGTACATAAAGAAGACTATCATATTACACTTGCCTTTTTAGGCAGTGCAACGCAAGAGCAGTTACAAGAGATAAAAGGGGGATTGCATCTTCTTAAAAATGAACAGGAATTTTCGCTTTTATTACAAGGATTTTCTACCTTTGGTCTTCCAGAACGTCCACGTATATTTTGGGCTGGATTAGAAGAAAGTAAAGCGTTGCTTCATTTACAAAAGAAAGTGCATAGCATTTGTGAACGTAGTGGTTTTTCACTTGAAACGCGGCCCTTTCACCCGCATATTACGATTGCGCGTAAATGGATAGGAGAGGCGATGTTTCATATAGAGGATATAAAGGAATTAAAACCGGTATCATTTCCAGTGGATACTGTGACACTATATAGGTCGAATGTGAAAGATACACCTAAATATCATCCCGTTACAGAAATAAAATTGCAGAAATGTAATGTATGAAAACGTTTTTTTAGCAGGTGAATATACTTATAGAAATGAATGAATTGGTGTATGCATGATTACTCAATAGATGAATCTTTAATTTGGAGAATGATGGTGATTTTTTATGTTGAGAGTAGCACGTCCGTTTGAAGCTTATTTAGATGAAATGAATAAGATTACAATTTTACTCCCGCACACATATGGAACAAGCCAGACTTTTTCTTTAAAGGAAGAAAATGAAATGAGAGAGCTCTCCATTTTTAAAACGACTTTGCTTCCTAATGCAACGAAATATGAATGTTATACAGAAGAAGTATTAGATGTAGGAAAATATTATACAGTGCGGGATGAACGGGATACAGAAACTGATTTGCAAATTGGAGCCGTGATTCGCACAGCTGCTTTTGATGAAACATATTTTTACGAAGGAACAGATTTAGGAGCGAATTATAAAAAGGAAGAAACAGTTTTTAAAGTATGGGCTCCAACAGCAAGGTTTGCTAAGGTTCGAATTTATAAAGAGAATGCAGAGTATACAGATTATGAAATGAACCGAGGAGATCAGGGAGTTTGGTCTTGTATTCTTCAAGGAGACTTAGAAGGAGCGCAGTATACATTTCTCGTTTGTATTAACTTAGTATGGAATGAAGCGGTGGATCCGTATGCAAAATCGGTATCGGCAAATGGAAAATATGGAATTGTTATCAATATGGAAAAAGTCTCTGTCACAAAATATACATTGCCTAAGTTACCTTCATCTGTAGATGCCATACTATACGAAATGCATATTCGCGATATGACTATGCATCCAAATAGTGGCGTAAAGAGAAAAGGGATGTATAAAGGTCTTATGGAAGAAAATACAAAAGGAAAACACGGAACGCCAACGGCTTTCGCTCATGTAAAAGATTTAGGTGTTACGCATGTGGAAATATTGCCATTACATCATTTTGCAGGTGTAGATGAGATGGCCCCTTTTGCTGCATATAATTGGGGATATAATCCTCTCTATTACAATGTTCCGACAGGAGTGTATGCAACAAATCCGTCAGATCCATATAATCGCATGTTAGAGTGTAAACAATTGATTGAAACATTTCATAAGAATGGGATTCGCGTAATTATTGATGTTGTATACAACCATGTATATAAAAGAGAAACATCATCGTTTGAAAAACTTGTACCAGGTTATTATTTTCGACACGATAAAAATGGAATGCCGTCAAATGGAACTGGAGTTGGAAATGACTTAGCGTCTGAGCGAAAAATGATGAGGAAATTTATTATAGATTCTGTTTTATATTGGTTAACTGAATATAATGTTGATGGGTTTCGTTTTGATTTAATGGGGATTTTAGATGTAGAAACGATGAATCAAATTGAACAGGAAGTGCGAAAAAAGAAGCAAGATGCAATCTTATTAGGAGAGGGTTGGGATTTAAAAACACCGCTTGCAGTAGAAGAAAAAGCGATGTTACGTAATGCTAGTAAACTTCCGCATATTGCACAATTTAATGATCAATTTCGTGATTGGGTAAAAGGGAGCACTTTCGACGTAAGGAAAAGAGGTTTTGCATTTGGAGGGCAAGTGGAAGAAAGTGACTTACAATATGTACTGCAAGGGAGTCTGTCCAGTGTAAAAGAACAAGGTCTTTTTTTGGAACCGACTCAAAGTGTAAACTATGTGGAATGTCATGATAATATGACGATGTGGGATAAACTTGTACGCAGTAATCAAGAAGCGGAAGTGATTTTAAAGCGTCGTCATCGTTTAGCCACAGCGATGGTTCTTTTCTCACAAGGGATTCCGTTTTTACATGCAGGGCAAGAATTTTATCGTTCGAAAAAAGGGAATGAAAATAGTTATAATGCGCCAGACGAGATTAATCAAATGGATTGGACTCAAAAAGAGAAAGAATTGGCGACTGTTGATTATATAAAAGGATTAATCGCAATAAGGAAAGAGCATGGTGCATTTCGTTTTCAATCAGCTGACTTCATTCAAAAACATATGAAATTCTTTCCAACACCTTCTTCTGTCATTGCATATCATTTACAAAATGTAGAATCATTTGGCCCATGGAAAGAAATTATCGTTTTATTTCATAATGGTCTACAAATAGAAAAAGTTATACTCCCAAAACAAGAAACATGGCACGTATTTGCAAACGAGAATGAAGCGAAAGTGCAAGCAATTTCTTCATTTGAAGGAAGGGAACTGCAAATGGCGCCTATTAGCACGTATATATTGGTGAAAATGTGACAAATCGCTACTTGACGATGAGAATGTAATAAATGTAGAATTGACAAAGGTGACGATTTGAATAAGTTGTCATTCTTATATAGGTTTTGTAAAATAAAGTAAAAGAATAAACGGTTTGTCCGTATCTTGGCTCATGCCAAGTTTTCTTTTTCTTGCATTCAACTACAGTACAATATATGAATCCACAACATGTTAAGATGTTGCGGATTTTCTTTTCATAATTATAAAAGATAAGGATTTGTTAACGGGTAATGGATATGGAATGGTTGGAACAATTATTAGGAAAAGAGTGGAGTCTTATACCGGCTGGTGGAGTAACAGGCGATGCGTATATTGCGCAAAATGGACAACAAAAGCTGTTTTTAAAGCGGAATACATCGCCCTTTTTAGCGGTATTATCAGCAGAGGGAATTGTTCCAAAATTACTTTGGACAAGAAGGATAACGAATGGTGATGTAATTTCAGCTCAAAAGTGGCTACCAGGTAAAAAGTTAGAGCCAGAGGATATGAAATTAGAACGTGTTGCAAAACTTTTAAAGAAAATACATTCCTCCAAAGCGCTTGTGCAGATGATCCAACGGCTTGGGAAACAGCCGCTTCATGCGCAGGAGTTATTGCAGCAATTGTATTTTGTTTTAAGAGGAGATATAAAGGAAAGCCAAACAATTAAAGCGGGGCTTCAATATTTGAAAGGCTCATTATATGATATTGAATATGATGAGTTTGTCGTATGTCATTGTGATGTGAATCATAATAATTGGCTATTATCGGATGAAGATGAGTTATTCTTAATTGATTGGGATGGGGCTGTTATTGCAGATCCTGCTCTCGATCTTGGAATGCTTTTATATTGGTATGTGCCGCGCGAACAATGGGATGAATGGTTAGCCTACTATAGCATTGAAAAGACGGATTCGTTACTTCGTCGTATGAAGTGGTATGTAGTAGCACAAACTATTTTATCTATTCAATGGCATATAGCAAAAAAACAGCAAGCAGAAGCTGAATATTGGCATCAATATTTACAGCAACTACTCGCTGAATAGTAAAAAGTTAAGAAAAATTGTCCATTCCAGCAATCCACTCAGTAAGTTGTGCTTGATTATTGGAAATATGATTGTCCAAATCAGAAGAATATTTACCCGATTGACTATAATAATATACATCGTTTAACATTGCTTTTGCATCTGCGCTGATGTTGTCATTTGCAAGCAATGATTGAATGAGACGTTCTAACTGTTCACACTCTGCAACTGTTCCGCAGCAATCACTTTGATGATTGATTAAAATATCTTTTAAAATTTCTAACTGATGCTGTTGATTAATCGGCATGATCGGATCATCCTTTCGATTGTTGTTCTTATTTGAACAAATTCAAGAAAGCACTGTTTCGTTTATGCTCTATATAGTTTTTGTCAAAATGGCACATCTTATACTTGAAAGAAACGGACCGAGTGCTCGTACGTACTTGGTTTTTTATTTGACAGTCTACTGAGAAAAGAAAGAAGGAAAAAATAGTCTAATAAAGAGAGGGAAACATCTATGCGTTTAAGACATAAACCGTATGCAATGGATCGCATTAAAGAATATTCACAATTTGTAATTGGAAATCCTGAGGAGCATCGCGGCAATTGGAAAGAAGTTTTTGGAAATGATCATCCGATTCATATTGAAGTAGGGACAGGACGCGGACGCTTTGTTTATGAAATGGCAAAAGCGAATCCGGATATTAACTACATCGGAATTGAAAAGTTTACGAGTGTTATTGTAGATGCTCTTGATAAGTTAATTGAAGAAGAATTACCAAATTTAAAGTTAATCAATAAGGATGCGGAAGATTTAACAGTTTTCTTTACAAAAGGTGAAATTGAGCGAGTGTATTTAAATTTCTCCGACCCATGGCCGAAGAAACGTCATGCCAAGCGTCGTTTAACATATAAAACATTTTTACGCAATTATGAAGAAGTGTTAGTCAAGGATGGAGAAATTCACTTTAAAACAGATAATCAAGCTTTATTCGAATACTCTCTTATGAGTATGGCTGAATACGGCATGTTATTTACATTCTTAAGTCTCGATCTTCATAATAGTGACTTTGAAGGAAATATTATGACAGAGTATGAAGAAAAATTCTCTAGTAAAGGTCATCGTATTTATCGAGTAGAAGCAAAATATCGTACGGAGCCTGTGCAGTAAAGCACAGGTTTTTTTGAAAGGTAAATAGTCTGAATTTTATGTTAAAATGAAATAAGAAAAGGAGGAAGTGTAATGGAAGTTTTACGAATTGGAAACATAAAAGTAACTTGGTTGCGTGGTGGAAATACTCATTTAGATGGCGGGGCAATGTTTGGAGTCGTCCCGAAAGTGCTTTGGTCTCGCAAATATGAGCATAATGAAACAAACCAAATTTATTTGCGAACGGATCCGTTACTTGTACAAACGAAAGAAGGGAATATTCTTATTGATTCAGGAATTGGAAACGAAAAAATGAGTGAAAAAATGAAGCGAAATCAAGGGGTAACAGAAGAGTCATCTGTTCATGAGTCGTTAGTACGTACCGGGCTTTATCCGGAAGATATTCATTATATTTTAATGACGCACCTTCATTTTGACCATGCGTCTGGGCTGACAAAGTGGGAAAACGGGCAGCTTGTTCCAATGTTTCCGAACGCTAAAATTTATGTGTCACATATAGAGTGGAATGAAATGAGAAATCCAAATATAAGATCGCGAAATACATATTGGAAGGAAAATTGGGAGCCTATTGCAAAGCAAGTCGTTACTTTTAAAGAAGAAATTCAAATTACAAGTGAGATACAAATGATTCATACTGGCGGACATAGTGATGGTCATGCTGTCATTGTTTTAGAAAGTATGGGAGAGATGATGCTTCATTTAGCGGATTTATTACCGACTCACGCGCATCAAAATGTTCTTTGGGTCATGGCATATGATGATTACCCAATGACGTCGATTGAACAGAAGCAAAAATGGATGAAGTATGGAACGGAGAGAAATGCGTGGTTTACTTTCTACCATGATGCCTATTATCGCGCTGTGAAATGGGATGAAGAAGGAAAGATCGTTCAAAAGTTAGAGAGAAAAGAGAGTATTGAAGCATAAATAGAGTAGAAAAGAGAGGAGGACAAAGTCTTTTCGCTATATCCTCTCTTTTTTATACATGCAAAAATGATAGAATTTCATCACATACTTAGGCAGCAGTGACTTCTAAAATTGTACCCGTTTTCGCATCTACTAAAAATTCAAATCGTTCTTGTATATCGTTTAAAATGGTTGTGAGACCACCGCGATACACTTCGTATGCGACATCATATTTTTCAAACGTCTCTGGAACCATATGTACCCAAGAGCCAGTAACTTCACCTTTATGACGTAATGCTTGCTTCACCATTTTCAATGCTTTTTCGGAAGAGATATGGGATTGTTCTTGAACTTTGTTTGCAACAAGATAACCAGCTGCAAAACCAACGCCAAGACCAGCTATTAAACCTTTCCAGTTCATATGCTCACCTCAATTCTATAAAATAGTGTATCAATGATAATTATAATTCAATTTTAATGAAAAAAGAAGAAACTAGAAACATTTTGAAAATTTCGTTACAATAAATAAGGTATTCTACTAAGGGTTGAAAGAAGGGAACTTCATGAATAAAGAGACATTAGAGCTATTTCGTACATTAACAGAACTACAAGGAGCATCAGGCTTTGAGCATGATGTACGTCGCTTTATGAAGCAAGAATTAAGCAAATATGCAGATGAGATTGTTCAGGATGGTTTAGGTAGTATATTTGGACTGAAAAAAGGAGACGAGAATGGTCCCCGTGTACTGGTAGCAGGTCATATGGATGAAGTTGGCTTCATGGTAACACAAATTACGAAAAACGGGATGATCCGTTTTCAAACATTAGGTGGTTGGTGGAGCCAAGTATTACTAGCTCAGCGTGTACAGATTATGACAAAAAATGGCCCTATTGTTGGGGTGATTGGCTCTATTCCACCGCATTTATTAAGTGACGCGCAGCGTGCAAAACCAATGGATATTAAGAATATGTTAATTGATATTGGTGCTGACAGCTATGAAGAAGCACTTGAAATCGGTGTGAAACCAGGGCAACAAATTGTTCCAATTTGTCCGTTTACACCGATGGCAAATGAAAAGAAAATTATGGCGAAAGCTTGGGACAATCGTTATGGTTGTGGCTTGGCTATTGAATTATTAAAAGAATTAAAAGATGAAACTTTGCCAAATACATTATATTCTGGTGCAACTGTGCAAGAAGAAGTAGGGCTTCGTGGTGCACAAACAGCTGCGAATATGATTCAGCCGGATATTTTCTATGCGCTTGATGCAAGTCCAGCAAATGATGCATCTGGCGATAAAGAGCAGTTCGGTCAATTAGGAAAAGGGACGCTTCTTCGTATTTATGACCGCACAATGGTAACGCATCGCGGGATGCGTGAATTTATTTTAGATACAGCAGAAACACATAATATTCCGTATCAATATTTTATTTCACAAGGTGGCACAGATGCAGGACGTGTACATACAAGCAACTCCGGTATTCCATCAGCAGTAATCGGCGTTTGTGCTCGTTATATTCATACACATGCTTCCATTTTACATGTTGATGATTATGCGGCGGCAAAAGAATTATTGATAAAGCTTGTTAAAGCAACAGATAAAACGACGCTAGAAACAATTAAAAATAATGCTTAAAAGAAAGGGCCAGTTTTGGCCTTTTCTTTTCGTATATACACAAATGAAAAAATCAACATACACTTATTTTTCATAACTGTGACACAGCTGTTTTGAAACGTAACATGACTATATAACTCGTTTTTAATAGAAGAGCCCTGTATCCTGTTATTTTAAGGTAGTAAGACTCCCGCCTCAAAATGCAGAGAGAAGTAAGGAAGGTAGGTGCGATAAGAAATGAATAGTGGAGGAACTATATGTCGAAAACATGGACAATAATTGGAATTGTCGCATCCATTATCGGTATACTATTTTTAGTGAATCTCAATATTTTTGAAGAAGAAGAAATAAAGGGTGCAGATATTCATGAAATCGTACAATTTATGGAAGATATGAAGCAAGGAAAATATGGTGAAATTACTGTAGTTCATCGATATTATGGAGGGAAATCTTCTTTAGCTAGCAATGCACCTAAAGAAGCAGATGGCTTGGTAATTTATCATTTGAAAGCGCAGTATGATAAAAAAACGAAGGAAAGTTGGATTGAAGTCATACCTGATTTGAGCCAATTTAAACAATCCGCGGATAACCCCGTTAATGTGATTTCTTCACCAGAGCAATGCGGATATATAAATTATAAGCAGGATTTAGAAAGAGATACAGGACAATATATGCTGACGGAATGTCGGCATAGATGGGAGTATGAATTGTAAGGAAAATCATACGATGTTTCACTCGAGCAAAGGGGTATATAGAAATAGAGGTGGAAGAGATGAAAATAGCAGTTGGATCGAAAAATCAAACAAAAGTAGGAGCTGTAGAGGAGGTATGGAAAGATGCGGACATTATCGCCATTTCTGCTTTGTCAGGAGTAGCGCCGCAGCCCTTTTCTGATGAGGAAACGATGCAAGGGGCAATGAATAGAGCGAAGCGAGCGGTAGAGGTAGTCCAAGCAGATATCGGCTTTGGATTAGAAGGCGGCGTGATGAAAACGGAGCACGGATTGTTTTTATGTAACTGGGGTGCTTTAGCGACGAGTACGGGGAAAGTGTTTGTTGCAGGAGGCGCTCGGATTAAGCTGCCGGATGATTTCCTTGCACCACTTGAAGCAGGAAAAGAATTAAGTGAAGTGATGGAAGAATTTGTGAAGCGAAAAGATATTCGAAGCCATGAAGGAGCAATCGGAATTTTTACAGACCATTACGTGGATCGTACAGCGTTATTTGTTCATGTTGTAAAGCTATTAATTGGACAATATAAGTATAATGAAAAGCAAGCATAAACCTTGCACAGCACACGATGTATGGTAGTATAAAAGAAAGATTATAGTATGAAACGATACACTTCGTTAGAGGAGGAAATATAGATGAAGTCATTAGAAAGTATGGAGCAATTTCAAGAGTTAAAAAATGAGGAAAACGTTATTTTTATGTTCTCAGCAGATTGGTGTCCAGACTGCCGTTTTATTGATCCATTTATGCCAGAAGTAGAAGAGACATACAGTAACTTTTCATTTTATTATGTAGATCGTGATGAGTTTATCGATCTTTGCGTGAAATTAGACGTATTTGGCATTCCAAGCTTTGTAGCGTACAATAAAGGCGAAGAGATTGGTCGCTATGTGAATAAAGATCGAAAAACACAAGAGCAAATCGAAGCGTTTATTGAAGGGTTAAAATAAAGCAATCTGTTAATAAAATTGTGAAATAACCTCTACCTTCGCGGGGAGGTTATTTTTTTGGAAGGGAGGAAAGCGAAATGAAAATGACAAATAAGAAGATGAAAGAAGAGTTAATGGAAAGGTTAGCTCGCCCAGAGTGGGTTTTTCATTATGATCGTGAAAAAGATGTGCTACGAATTGAGCAAAAAGATACGAAAAAAGGGATTAACGTTTCACTTCCAGGAGTTGTCGCAAAATGGGAAGTGAAAAAAGAAGCTGCAATTGAAGATGTTGTATATTACGTAACAGAAGCGTTGCTTGCTATGCATAAAGAAGAGAGTCAATCTGGGAAAATATTTCCGGTCATTCGGTCCACTTCTTTCCCGAAAGAAGCGGAAGAAGGAAATCCATTTATTATGACAGAGCATACAGCCGAAACACGCATTTATTACGCATTAGATTCCAATAAAACATACCGTTTAATAGATGAACGTTTGTTACAAAAATTAGGACTAACAGAACAGCAAGTGCGTGAAATGGCATTATTTAATGTTCGTTCATTAAATTATGAATTTAAACAAGATCAAGTTGCTGGAAACACATTTTATTTCTTGAACACAAATGATGGTTATGATGCGAGTCGTATTTTAAATGAATCGCTCTTACAATCTATGCGTGAAAAAATTTCAGGTGATATGGTAGTGGCTGTTCCGCATCAAGATGTGTTAATTATTGCTGATATCATGAACGAAATCGGTTATGATATTATTGCACAAATGACAATGAAGTTTTTTGCTGAAGGTCATGTTCCAATTACATCGCTTTCATTTATATATGAAGATGGTGAGTTTGAACCAATCTTTATTTTAGCGAAAAATCGGAAGAAGACGAATGGAAAAGAGAAAGGATGAACAAAGTGAACGTTTTTTATAACCTTGAAGGAATTGGAGATACATTAATTGTTGTCTTACAAGACATTGCTTTAGAGAACCGCACATTTGATCGCAAAGGAGATGTAGCGCGTATTTATGATCGTGAAAGCAATGTAACAGCAGGATTTAACATCTTCGGTGTTTCTTCTTATATGGAAATAAAAGAAACAGGGAATATTACTTTAACAAAAGAACTTGTTGAAAAAATTAACGAAATTTTAGCGAAGAACGGTTTTGAAGAAAAAGTAGAAGCAGATCTTTCACCAAAATTTGTTGTTGGTTATGTAGCAGAAAAAGAAAAACATCCAAATGCTGATAAATTAAGCATTTGTAAAGTTGAAGTTGGCACAGAAACATTACAAATTGTATGTGGTGCGCCAAACGTTGAGGCAGGACAAAAAGTAGTTGTTGCAAAAATTGGTGCTGTCATGCCAAGTGGCATGCTAATTAAACCAGCTGAATTACGCGGAATCCCATCTGCTGGTATGCTTTGCTCTGCTCGTGAATTAGAACTACCAGACGCACCACAAGAAAAAGGAATTCTTGTATTAGAAGATAGCTATGAAGTTGGACAAGAATTCAAGTTTTAATGGAGTGTAAAAGAAGGAGTCTATCGCCTGTATATAGTAGGTGATAGACTCCTTTTTCTTATTCATAAAAAGTTATCGGCGAAGCAGCCCCACTTATCGGCGTAAGATGAAAAATAACGGCGATTCGCCACGAAATATCGATTTACCAACAAATTACGACATATATAATTTTTTATGAATATATAAAAATAAACACTCAATCGTTTTCATCAGTGGCCTCATTATAGGGGACTATTTTTTGCTGAAGTGTCGCTATATTGTCACGCTTTCCTTTATAAAGTATATTGTGTTTCAAAACCAAATTAGTTAAAATTTAGAAAAACAAAAGGGGTTAGCGTACATGATGCAACAACCGAAAATAAAAGAACTTCTTGAGAGAATTGAAATTACAAAAAAGCATGACGTTGAAATTGATTCCTATGAAATTTATTTGTTTCATGAAAACGAAATAGAAAAAGGACAAATTGGTTATCGATATGATAAAAATAATCATTCACTTATAGGTGAGAATGAAGGGGAATGGAAAGAGAACTGGATTGTTATTGGTTATGAAACAGATATGGGGGATCCTATTTTTATAGATACAGATGATGCATTGTATCCAATTTATACAGCAAACAAAGGTGCTGAAATATGGGAACCAGTTTGTATAGCTGATAGTATAAATGAAATTATAAATCAACTTCAAGATAAATAAAGTACAAAAGAATGTAGAGAGCGTAAGCGATAAGCGGCAGTCTATTTATATAAGACTGCTATTTTTTATAAATTTTACAAAAGGTTTGGAATATGACTTGTCATATTAATGAGCGTAATTTTACCTGCACTTTTTGCCGAATGCTGATACAATAAAGAATGTTACTATTTAGTAGAAAGAGTGGTAAGCATGTTAGATTGGATGAAAAAGCTGTTTAACAAAGAGGAACATCAGGAAGAAAAAACAGCAGTGTTTAAAGAAGTATCGAAAAAAACTGAAAGTCAGCCCCAAATTCCTCGTGTAAACCACTACACTGAAGAAAGAGAAGCACAAATGGCAAGCCGAAATTTAGGTGTAAAATGCCGTTTTCCTTTAATACCAGATGGTGGATTGGATCAAGAGGATGTAGAAGCACCGTCAAGTTTTGAAGTGCAGCCTATTCATAGAGCTGTAAAAGCAGAAAGACATCGTCAAAGATATGTAGAACAAGAACCAACTTCTACATATACAGAATCAAAATTTGTGCATCAGTCAGAAGAAGTGCCAGAGCCGTTTGTTCAACCAACATCTGTACCAGTACAAGAAAATAATCGAAGACCATTTCGTCCAACAGAAATCATCTCTCCTATTTATGGACATCATCGTCCTTCAGTAGAAAAAAAGGTTGTACAAGAGGAAGAAAAGGAGAGAGAAGACCTTGAAATATCCGTTGAGGGGAAATCAGTTGTTGATGCTTGGTTAGAGAAGAAGGGATATACATTCTCCTATTTCTCCGAAGAACAAGCAGTACGTGATTTTCCTAAAGAAGAGGGAACAGTAGCGGATAATCAAGAAACGAGTAAACCAAAAGGAAAATCAGTTGTTGATGAGTGGTTAGAGAAAAATAGCTATGAAATAGAGCATCAAGCTTCTTTATTGGAAGAAAATTCAGATGACTTAATAGAACAGCAAACAGATGACTTTGAGTCAGAGCAACATGTAGTGGCGTTATTAGAGGATGATAGAAAAACTCTGCAATCAGAGGCAATAGATACGAAACACATAGAAGAACAAGATGAGAAAAAAGCTGCTGAAGAGGCAGTCATTATAAAGTCGGAAGAAGCACTTGTTGAAACGATTGTGATAGAAACAGAAAATTCTTCAGAAGAAGAATTTTTAGAAGAGGAAGTTTCAGCTTCAGAACCTACACAAATAGTTACAACTACGGAAGCAGAAGTGGAAATAGAAGCAGAAGCACTAGAGGAAACGGAAGTAGAAATAGAAGCAGAAGTGGAAATAGAAGCGGAAGCACCAGAGGAAGCAGAAATAGAAACAGAAGATGTGGCGCAATTACAAGAAGAATCTACTAAGGAAATAGAAAATACCACTGAATACGTTGCCCAGCAGGAAGCAATGGAATCTCAAGAGGATGAGAAACAAATTGCGTTAACTTCAGAAAGCCTTGAAAAGACGAAAAAAGATGTTCAAAGCTTTGCGAACACCTTAATTGAAGAAAGAGAAGAAACGCAATCTATATCAGAAGAAACACAGCCTGTTGTACAAACAGAAGAACCAAAACGTGAGAAAAAACGTCATGTACCATTTAATGTTGTTATGTTAAAACAAGATAGAAGAAAACTAATGGAAAAACATAGAGCAAGAATGAATGCAGTACAACAAGTAGAAAAAGTGCAGGTAGAAGAGAAACCAATGCAACAAGTAGAAAAAGTGCAGGTAGAAGAGAAACCAGTACAACAAGTAGAAAAAGTGCAGATAGAAGAGAAACCAATGCAACAAGTAGAAAAAGTGCAGGTAGAAGAGAAACCAGTGCAACAAGTAGAAAAAGTGCAAGTAGAAGAGAAACCAGTACAGCAAGTAGAAGAAGTGCAGGTAGAAGAGAAACCAGTGCAACAAGTAGAAGAAAAAGTGCAAGTAATTGAGCAATCTGTGCAACAAATAGCAACTGTACAACAAACGAAAAATGCTACAGCAAATTCTAGTGAAAAAGAGTATGTTGTAGCGAAAAGAGAAAATGATGTGCGTAATGTATTGCAAACACCTCCGGAATACATGATGCCGCCATTAACATTGCTCACGATTCCAGCGCAAACAACATTAGATAATACGGAATGGTTAGATGAACAAAAACAATTGCTAGATATGACGTTTAATAATTTCCATGTTGGGGCTCATGTTATCAATGTTTCACAAGGACCAGCGGTAACCCGTTTTGAAGTACAGCCTGATCCGGGTGTGAAAGTAAATAAAATCACAAATTTAAGTGATGATATTAAGTTAAGCTTGGCTGCAAAGGATATTCGAATCGAAGCGCCAATCCCAGGGAAAAGTGCGATTGGGATTGAAGTTCCAAATAAAGAAAGTAAGCCGGTCTTTTTAAGAGAAATTTTAAGAAGCCCAGTATTTACAAAGAGTGAGTCACCGCTTACGGTTGCACTAGGGCTTGATATTTCGGGAGCACCGATTGTAACGGATATTAGAAAGATGCCTCATGGATTAATTGCAGGTGCAACAGGGTCTGGGAAAAGTGTTTGTATTAATGCGATTTTAACGAGTATTTTATATAAGGCGAAACCTCATGAAGTGAAGCTCATGTTAATTGATCCAAAAATGGTTGAACTTGCACCATATAATTCTGTTCCGCATCTTGTAGCTCCTGTTATTACAGATGTAAAAGCTGCTACAGCGGCATTAAAATGGGCGGTTGATGAGATGGAACGACGCTATGAGCTGTTTGCACATGCGGGAGCTCGCGATTTAACTCGGTATAATACAATCGTAAGTGAAAGAGAAATTCCAGGTGAAACATTACCATATATTGTTATTGTTATTGATGAATTAGCAGACTTAATGATGGTGGCTCCTGGTGACGTAGAGGAAGCGATTTGTCGTATCGCTCAAAAAGCACGTGCTTGCGGTATTCATTTATTAGTTGCCACGCAGCGTCCATCTGTAGATGTTATTACTGGATTAATTAAATCTAATATTCCAACGCGCATTGCGTTCACTGTGTCATCTCAAGTTGATTCTCGTACGATTATTGATATTGGAGGCGCAGAAAAATTACTAGGGCGCGGTGATATGCTATTTTTAGGAAATGGTACATCTAAGCCAGTACGTGTGCAAGGTGTGTACGTATCGGATGATGAAATTGAAAAAACAGTTGAACATGTGAAAAAACAGATGAAACCAAATTACTTATTTAAGCAAGAAGATTTATTAGCGAAAACAGAACAACATGAAGCGGAAGACGAATTATTTTTTGATGCATGTCAATTTGTTGTAGAACAAGGGGGAGCTTCTACATCTTCTGTACAGAGAAAATTCCGTATCGGCTATAATCGCGCGGCACGTCTTATTGAAGAGATGGAGGCGCAAGGGATTATATCTGAAGCGAAGGGAACGAAACCGAGAGATGTCCTAATTTCAGAGGATGAATTTGCTGCTATGCAGGAAATTCATGTATAGGAAGCGGTTTTGCTGTATACTAAGAGAAAATGTTGGATAGTAAAGTAGGGAGTAAAACGACATGAAAGAAATCGAATTAAAATTAAAAGGTGAAATTAATCGATTAACAAATAAAACATTTAAATTTGATGAACGAGTTGGAGAAGGATGGTTCTCTGCTGTTTACTTTTTAAAAACTCGTGATATTATTCAAGAATTTCGTCCGAAAAGTGTTGTAACCATGCAATTTTTCCAAAAAGAGAATGCAGTGCTTTGTGGAACGGATGAGGTAATTGCATTGTTACAAACATTTGCGACACATCCAGAAGAGTTAGAAATTCATTCTTTAAAGGATGGGGACAAAATTAAGCCGTTTGAAACAGTTTTGACAATCACGGGACCTTATGAGTATTTTGGGTTTTTAGAAGGTGTAATCGATGGGATTTTAGCAAGGCGTACATCTGTAGCAACAAATGTATATAATGTTGTACAAGCTGCTCGTAGCGGTCAAAAAGAAAAACCTGTTATTTTTATGGGAGATCGTGATGATCATTACACACAGCAAGCTGGTGATGGATACGCAGCATACATCGGTGGTATGAGTGCACAGGCAACGCATGCAATGAATGAATGGTGGGGCAAAAGTGGAATGGGGACAATGCCGCATGCATTAATTCAAATGTTTAATGGAGATGTTGTTGAAGCTGCAAGAGCATATCATAAAAAGTTTCCAGAAGATGATCTCGTTGTACTAATTGACTATAACAATGATGTAATTACAGATGGTCTTCGTGTTGCACGTGAATTCGGTTCAGAATTAAAAGGTGTCCGTATTGATACATCACGTACAATGATTGATCAATATTTTATCCGTAATCCAGAAGTACTTGGAACATTTGACCCACGTGGTGTAAATCCATCGCTTGTTTTTGCACTGCGGAAGGCGCTTGATGAGGAAGGGTTCCAACATGTAGATATTGTTGTAACTGGTGGATTTGACGAGAAACGTATTCGTGAATTTGAAGCGCAAAATGTTCCAGTAGACTTATACGGAGTTGGCAGTAGCTTACTAAAAATGAATATCGGCTTTACTGGTGACAATGTAGAATTAAATGGAAAACCGGAAGCGAAAGCTGGGCGTAAATACCGTCCAAATCCGCGTCTTGAGCGCGTTCAATTAGAAAAAAGAGAAGAGAAATAAACAAGAAAAACTGATAGGTGATTGACCCTATCAGTTTTTCTGTTATCATAGTATAACGGCTTGTTTTTTGCTATAATAGTTTTGTTATGGACATAAAACGAAGCACGTATGTATTTGTCACGATTAATGAGAGCTAAAAAAGGTTCGCTTTATCGGAAATGTATGATGATTACCAAAATAAGAAAAGATTCATATACTGTCTTATAGATAGGCCGTTGTATTAGTTCGAAATGTTGGAGGTTCTTTAAGATGACAGTTTACCATTTTGTAGGAATTAAAGGAACAGGAATGAGTTCATTAGCGCAAATTCTTCATGACATGAAGAATACTGTTCAAGGTTCTGATTATGAAAAGCGTTTCTTCACACAAGTAGCATTGGAAAAGCGTGGTATTTCGATCCTTCCTTTTGATAAAAACAATATTAAAGAAGGACAAGTGATTATTGCAGGAAATGCATTTCCTGATACGCATGAAGAAATTATAGCAGCGAAAGAATTAAATATTCCAGTTCACCGTTACCATCACTTTTTAGGAGACCTTATGAGTAAGTATACAAGTGTTGCTGTAACAGGTGCGCATGGAAAAACATCAACAACAGGTTTGTTAGCCCATGTTATGCAAGGTGCCAACCCGACATCTTATCTTATTGGAGATGGAACGGGGCATGGGGTAGAAAATAGTAAGTATTTTGCGTTTGAAGCTTGTGAATATCGTCGTCATTTCTTGTCTTACTATCCAGACTATGCAATTATGACAAATATTGATTTTGATCACCCGGATTATTTTGCAGACATCAATGATGTATTTCATGCATTCCAAGAGATGGCACTTCAAGTGAAAAAGGGAATTATTGCGTGTGGTGATGATGAAGAACTTCAAAAAATTCAAGCGAAAGTACCTGTTATTTTCTATGGATTTGGTGAAGATAATGATTTCCAAGCTCGTAACATTCAAAAGAGAACAGACGGTACTGTATTTGACGTATTCGTTCGTAATACGTATTATGAAACATTTAAAATTACAGGATACGGAAATCATAGCGTATTAAATGCATTAGCAGTAATAGCGCTTTGCCATTATGAAAATATCGATGTCGAAGTTGTGAAACATCAATTAACAACATTTGAAGGCGTAAAACGTCGCTTTAATGAAAAACCGGTGGGAGACCAAGTTATTATTGATGATTATGCACACCATCCGACAGAAATTAATGCAACGATTGAAGCGGCTCGTCAAAAGCATCCAGAGCGTGAAATTATCGCTATTTTCCAGCCACATACATTTTCACGTACAGAGAAGTTTTTAGATGAGTTTGCGGAAAGCCTAAGTAAAGCTGATCAAGTCTATTTATGCGATATTTTCGGATCAGCACGTGAAAACAAAGGTGAATTAACAATTGAAGATCTGCAAAAACGCATTGATGGTGCAGAATTAATTACAGATACAACAACAGATGTACTGAAAAAACATAAAAACGGCGTTCTTATTTTTATGGGCGCAGGTGACATTCAAAAATTCGAAGCAGCTTATGTAAAAGAAGTGCAAGTTGCTGAGAAATAAGAAAAAGACGCATAGCGATGGCTATGCGTCTTTTTTAGTGCGTGATTTGTAGTATATGTGATGTCGAAAGATGTGGGTAAGCCGATATCTCCTGTCAAAATGCTGATATGTTGAGGGGACATTTTTAACGATAGATGTTAGAATAATAAGAAAAAAGGAGCTGGAAAAACATGTTCACACTCCGGGTAGATGACGAAATTGAACTACAATTATTAGAGAAACATCATAAAGAGGAGTTATATCAATTAATAGATCAAAACCGTAATCATTTAAGAAGATGGCTTCCTTGGGTAGATGGTACGAAATCGGCTGATGCGTATGATGACATTTTTCCGATATGGTTAAAGAAATTTGCAGAGGGAGACGGTTTTGAAAGTGGTATACGTTATAAAGGAAAGCTTGTTGGGATGATAGGCATTCATCCGGTGAGCTGGGGGAAGAAAGCGGCGAGTCTTGGGTATTACCTTGCAGAAGATGCTGGGGGAAAAGGTATTATGACGCGTAGCGTAAAGGCTGTACTTCGCTATACATTTGAAAATTTAAAGCTCAATAAAATTGAAATTCGTTGTGGAGTACAAAATAAGAAAAGCCGTGCGATTCCAGAACGACTTGAGTTTCGATTAGATGGTATTTTACGAGAGGAAGAATGGTTGTATGACCATTTTCATGATGTAGCAGTCTATAGTTTGTTAGCTTCAGAGTGGAAGAGAATCCGATGAGGAATTTGTATTATTAGAAAGTTTTATAGGTCAAACTGTAAAATATGATATTATTTAGTTGGTGGTGATGGTATGGAATTTTCCATTCAAAGAAGCAAACCGATTATAATTTTTGTCATTCTAATGTTCATTATTATGGTTGTTTATCCTGTTGTGCTGTTTATGATGAATAAAGAAAATTGGGGGACAGCATTCATTGGAATGGGAATTTGTTTTATTGTAAATGTACCACTCGTTTGGGAAGTCTTTATTAAAAAGCATAAAGTAGAAAATGGCGTGTTAAAGTACGGTATTTTAAATGATGATATTGTATTAAAAGATGTGAGAATAATTCGTCAAGTTGGGAAGTCTCTTGAAATTACAACGAATCAATATAAAGTGCATATGATTGCGATGCCGCAACATATGACACAGTTTTTGTCACTTGTAGAAAAGGAGAATCCACATGTAAAAATAGAACTGGTAGGTAAGAAATGAAATATGTAAGACCTTTGTTTTGTTTGGAAATTTTGCTGGTGCTTGTTATTTGCACTAGAGTCTATATGAAATGGGATTTGCCCTTACATGTTCCAATATTAATAGGTACTATCGCAGTGGCGCTTTTATTTTATTTTCATTTTCAGCAAACAAAAAGGCGAGAAAAGTAGCTTGATATAGAATGGAAATCATAATAAAAAAACGCTCGGAATAATATCCGGGCGCTTTTTTGATGCTATTTTAAGTTCTCTGGGTTTAACGCTTCTAATTCAGGTACAACGAAACGGCCATCTTTACGAATTAATACGTCGTCAAAGTAAATTTCACCGCCGCCGTATTCTGGACGCTGAATGCATACTAAATCCCAATGGATATTAGAGTTGTTGCCGTTCCATGCATCGTCGTACGCTTGTCCAGGTGTGAAGTGGAAGCTACCGTCGATTTTTTCATCAAATAGAATGTCACCCATTGGATGGAGGATGTATGGGTTTACGCCGATTGCAAATTCACCAACGTAACGTGCACCTTCATCTGTATCAAAAATTTTATTAATGCGTTCTGTATCATTTGCAGTTGCTTCAACAATTTTTCCATCTTTAAATTTCAGCTGTACATTTTCAAATGTATAACCATTATATGGTGATGGTGTGTTATAAGAGACTGTACCATTAACTGAATCGCGAACTGGTGCAGAGTATACTTCGCCATCTGGAATATTTAAATGACCGGAGCACTTGATAGCGGGAATGTTTTTAATAGAGAATGTTAAATCAGTTCCAGGACCAACTAGGCGAACTTTATCTGTTTTGTTCATCAGTTCAACAAGGCTATCCATCGCTTTGTCCATTTTACCGTAATCTAAGTTGCATACTTCGAAGTAGAAGTCTTCGAACGCTTCTGTACTCATTTTCGCAAGCTGCGCCATAGACGCATTTGGATAGCGAAGAACAACCCAGCGTGTTTTCGGAACGCGGATATCCCTATGAACTTTTTTACCAACTGTTTGACCGTGGATTTTCATTCGTTCACTTGGAACGTCAGCTTGTTCATTAATGTTATCACCAGAGCGAAGACCGATATAAGCGTCCATATCTTTCATTATGCTTGCTTCATATGCTGCGATTTGTTCGAAATGTTCTTCTGTAGCACCCATTAATAAAGAGCGATCTACCGCGTGATCTTTTAAAGAGACAAATGGAAAGCCGCCAGCTGCATATGCTTCTTTTACAAGTGCTGTTACAAGCTCTCTTTGCAAGCCAAAGTTTTCAATTAATACTTTTTCGCCTTTTTGTAAGCGAATAGAGTAGTTAATTAAATTGTATGCTAATTTTTCAATACGTGGATCTTTCATATGTAAAGCCTCCCCTAATGAATTATGTATACATTGTTATTGTACCCTACTTGCTGGAATTTGTTTAATGATTTATGTTACAGTTGACATGCAAGTAAGAAAATTCGAACGAAACTGTAAGGGTTAGAATGAAACGGAAAATGATTGTATAATAGGAGAAAGTATGAAAAAGATAAAGGAAGTGATGAGATGCAAGTTCTTTTATACGTAAGTGCAGCTATTATTGCAGTAGCATTTGCTGTATTGGTAATTTATGCATGCAGAACGTTATTATCATTACAGAAAACGCTAGAAAATGTTGCGAGTACACTAGAGGGATTAGAAAAGCAAATGCAAGGAATAAGCGTAGAAACAGAGCAGTTATTACATAAAACAAATGCATTAGCTGATGATATTCAACAAAAGTCACAATCATTAAATAAAGTAGTAGAAGGCGTAGATGGAATTGGAACGACAATTCATTCTTTAAATACGAAACTTCGTAATGTATCAAATTCAGTTACAAATGAAATTGAAAATAATGCAGATAAAGTTGCTCAAGTTGTTCAATGGAGCGGTGCAGCGATTGAAGTATATAATCATTTTAGAGCTACTAGACAAGAGAAAAAACTAGAAAAAGCAGAGAGAAAGTTAGAGAAAGCAGAAAAGAAAGAAAAGCGTTCGAGACTTCCGATCCGTATGAGAGGTGAGTAAAATGAGTATGAAAAAAATCGAAGCAATAGAAGAGTTTGAAGCGTTAGTAGAAACAGCGGAACCATACATTTTGTTTAAACATAGTACAACGTGTCCAATTAGCCAAGGAGCATATACGGAATTTCAAGCTTATTGTAAGGAGAACGATGAAACTACCGCATATTATTTATACATACAGGATGCAAGAGATGTTTCCAATCGCATTGCTGAACACTTTGGTATTAAACATGAGTCACCACAAGTGTTATACATAAAAGATGGTATAGTGGTATGGCATACATCGCATTGGAATATTAAAAAAGAAGCACTGAAAGAGAACATCAAGTAAGAAGTGAGCAAAGAGGCTCGCTTCTTTCTTTTTTGAAAAAAATCATTATAATTTTCTTAGATTGAGTTTTAGAGAGCGCGTATACGAAACTAATAAATGAGGGAACGATTCCAAATGCAATGTATATTATGTGACAACCTGACGTCTATTCGTTATAATAAGTTAGCTTAAACGTGATAATGATAATGAAACAAATATATAAATATACAACTGAGAAAGAGGTGGCTTTCTTATGGCATCACAAGAATTAGATCGTTTACGTTCTCAAATTGATGAAATAAATATGCAAATGTTAGAACTCTTAAATGAAAGGGGCCGTCTTGTTCAAGAAGTCGGTAAAGTAAAAGAAGAGCAAGGGATCATGAGATTTGATCCTGTACGTGAAAGAGATATGCTTGATTTAATTGCAGAACATAATAATGGTCCGTTTGAAACATCAACACTTCAACATATTTTTAAACAAATTTTTCAGATGAGCTTAGAGTTACAAGAAGATGATCATCGTAAGGCGCTTCTTGTTTCAAGAAAGAAAAAACCAGAGGATACTATTGTTGATATAAAAGGTGAAAAAATTGGCGATGGCAACCCTCACTTTATTATGGGACCATGCGCTGTAGAGAGTTATGAACAAGTACGCCAAGTAGCGGAAGCGATAAAGGAACAAGGGGTAAAATTAATGCGCGGTGGTGCATTTAAACCTCGTACATCTCCTTATGATTTCCAAGGTCTTGGCTTAGAAGGATTACAAATTTTGCGACAAGTTGCCGACGAATATGATTTAGCTGTCATTAGCGAGATTTTAAATCCAAACGATATTGAAATGGCTCTTGATTATGTAGATGTAATTCAAATTGGTGCTCGCAATATGCAGAACTTTGAACTATTAAAAGCTGCGGGTGCTGTAAAGAAACCAGTATTATTAAAACGAGGTTTATCAGCTACTATCGAAGAATTTATTTACGCCGCAGAATATATTATGGCACAAGGGAATGGAGATATTATTTTATGTGAACGAGGCATTCGAACGTATGAGAAGGCAACTCGTAACACGTTAGATATTTCCGCTGTGCCGATTTTGAAGAAGGAGACACATTTACCTGTTGTAGTAGATGTAACGCATTCTACAGGGCGCCGTGACCTTCTATTACCAGCTGCAAAAGCAGCGATGGCAATCGGTGCTGATGCCGTTATGGCTGAAGTGCATCCGGATCCAGCTGTTGCATTATCGGATTCAGCACAGCAAATGGATATTCCAGAGTTTAATGAGTTTATGAAAGAACTAAAAGCGTTTCGTGGTAGATAGTAAGGAATGTTTGTCTATGCGATATTTCTCGCATAGACTTTTTGCAGAAAATATCCTTTTTTACATAAAAAATACGAAAATAGGAGAAAAGAAGCGAATTTTTTCAGAACTTTTGCGGGAACATATTGTATGAGTCTGCAATTTTATCGTATCATTAGTAAAAGGACTCGGGACGATTGGTGGCATCTTCAAATAGAGTTGATGTCTTTTTTTCATTCAAGTGAACCGATACATAAAAATAGATAACATAGATAGAAGGAGTGTGCGAAAAGATGAACGTAACAATCTATGATGTAGCGCGTGAAGCGAATGTTTCAATGGCAACTGTATCACGTGTTGTAAACGGTAATCCAAATGTAAAGCCTACAACAAGAAAGAAAGTATTAGAAGCAATTGATCGCTTAGGATACCGTCCAAATGCGGTAGCGCGTGGATTAGCAAGTAAAAAAACAACTACAGTAGGGGTTATTATTCCTGATATCTCCAATACATTCTATGCAGAACTTGCACGTGGGATTGAAGATATTGCAACAATGTACAAATACAATATTATTTTAAGTAACTCTGATCAAAATAAAGAAAAAGAGTTCCACTTATTAAACACAATGCTAGGTAAACAAGTGGACGGGATTGTATTCATGGGGGAAGATATTACAGATATCCATGTCGAAGAATTTAAAAAATCTCCAGTACCGATTGTATTAGCAGCATCATTTGATGAGAAGAATGAAACACCATCAGTAAATATTGATTATACACAAGCAGCTTATGATGCGATGAAGCATTTCTTAGAAAAAGGCCATAAGCGAATTGGTTTCGTATCAGGTCCTTTCATTGATAAAGCAGGAAGTGCAAAGAAATTACAAGGTTATAAAAAAGCTTTAGAGGAAGCTAATATTTCATATGATGAAAAACTTGTAATTGATGGAGATTACACATATGATTCAGGTTTAGAAGCATTCGAAAAACTTTGGGCACTTGATCAAAAACCAACAGCAATTTTCGTGTCTTCCGATGAAATGGCATTAGGTGTCATCCATGCAGTACAAGACGCTGGCTTACGTGTACCAGAAGATGTAGAAGTGCTTGGATTCGACAATACACGCCTTGCATTAATGGTACGCCCACAGCTTTCAACAGTCGTACAACCCATGTATGACATCGGTGCGGTAGCGATGCGTTTACTTACAAAATATATGAATAAAGAAAAAGTAGAAGATCATACAGTTATCTTACCTCATCGTATTCAATTTAGAAGTTCGACGAAGTAAGGATAAAAACTCACAGCAAGGTGCTTGCTGTGAGTTTTTTTGTTATCCCTATTGAGAAGGAGCTCAACTCAGAATCGTGAAACAGTAAAGGGAAACTTTAAATTTAGCTTTAGAATATAAGGCATTAAGGATGCTCTTTTATATGAATTTGGACTGCCTCATTTGCAAGAGAGAATGGTATATCAATTAAGTGGTAGAGAGCAGTAACGAATTGCAGACTCATTTTATAGGATATTATCTACAATCAAAACTCCCTATAAATACGCAATGTCATGTATAATAGAAAGAAAAGGCTTGTGAGGAGGGGAAGAGATGATCGTTCTTTGGATTATTACGCTTTGTATGACTGCTTTTTTTGCTTATATGACGTTAAAACAAAATGGTTTAAAGCGATTTGTTCCAGGAAGTATTCTTGCCGGAATCGCCCTTATCACATATGTATCTTCTATTTTCATTGAACATGTTTCAGCGGAATGGAGTACAAATTTTGTATTTAGCGGTATTACATTATTTGCTGGTAGTATTATGGTATTAATGGTTGCTGGTATTGTTTTTTTTATTCATATGAATTCTGAAACGTTATAAGATATAAAAAAAGGCATGTCCCACATGGGCATGCCCTTTATCATTTTATTATGCTTGATCTTTAGAAGCATTTTGTTGTTTCAATAAATCGCGAATTTCGCCAAGAAGAACTTCTTCTTTTGTTGGCTCTGGTACTTCTTCTTTCTTTTCTTCTTCTTTTTTGAATGTTAACTTATTGAATAATTTAATGAATAAGAAGATTGAGAATGCAATGATTAAGAAATCAACAACAGTTTGAATAAATGCACCATATTTTACTACAGCTTTTCCAAATGTAAAGGAAAGCCCTGTGAAGTTTACTCCACCAAGTAGTAATCCAACTAATGGCATGATTACATCACTTACTAATGAAGAAACGATCTTACCAAACGCACCACCAATTACAACCCCGACAGCTAAATCCATGACGTTCCCTTTTAAAGCGAACTTTTTAAACTCATTCCACATACGTTATTCTCGTCCTCTCTAAATTTTAATATGAAGATTATAATTCCTATCACCATATTTTATAGAAGTTTATATGAGAAATAAAGAGGGAACGGGAATGAAAGTAAATTCAGAAAAATGTATCCGTTTTATTCTATATTATCCAAATTATGTGATTTAAATGTTTTAGAATGTAGTATAATTCTACTATTTATTAGGATTTTAACTCTTTTATATTGTTAATAACATGTTTTGTATTAAACAATAAAGGAAAGGTGAATACTCTTACTGCTCTAAAATAGTGGGATAAAATGATGAATGGAACTTTCAAATCTATGTTATTTCATATTGATAAGAAATGCTTGATGAGTAGGAATAAAGCTTTCTGCAAAATCATCCAGTGTTATGAAATTGTGAATAATGATGTGTCAAGCAAAGTGGTTTTCCACTACCTCTTATAAAGGCTTCAAAATATGTACAAGATATCAATTCCATATGAAATATCATCTTCCTTGAAAAAAGAATAGGAGAAAATCTCCTATTCCCTAATACAATGCTTTTTTTGTATTATTCCGAATAATTTCGAGAGATTTTGCGACAGTTAGTGCGTTTTTTTCTTCAATTTCTGCTTTTCGAGGGATAGGATTGTACATGTTGTTAGGGTCTTCCCATGTGAGAGGAAGTTCAGTTTCAGCTTGTCCTTTCCACGCTTCAATCCATTCTGGAGGGAGATAACCTGAGATGTTTTGGATGTTGTTCATTGCAATCCATATGAGTGCCCATGCTCTTGGGACAACGCGCCACATGTCATAGCCACCGCCACCAACAGCAATCCAGCGCCCATCGCAATATTCACTTGCAATCTCATTAGCGAGCTTTGGAATTTCGCGATAAATTTCTATCGTTGCACAAAGGTGTGTAAGTGGATCATAATAATGCGCATCGGCGCCATTTTGCGTTAAAATAATATCCGGTTTAAAATAAGCGGCGACTTCTTTTACAACAGTACGGTAAGACTGTAAAAAAGACTCATCTTCTGTAAAGGCATCGAGTGGAACATTGAAAGAATAGCTATATCCTACACCTTGTCCCCTTTCATTCACTGCACCAGTTCCAGGGAATAAATATCGCCCTGTTTCATGAAGTGAGATGGTACAAACATTTGGATCATCATAAAAAGACCATTGGACACCGTCGCCATGATGGGCATCCGTATCAATATACAACACGCGAAGGCCGTATTTTTTTTGTAAATATTTAATCGCTATCGAGCTATCGTTATAAATACAAAAGCCAGATGCTTTTCCGCGGAATCCGTGATGCAGTCCACCTCCTAAGTTTAATGCACGCGTTGCCTTTCCAGACATAACAGCATCCACAGCTGTTAATGTACCGCCAACAAGCAATGCGCTTGCTTCATGCATATGAGGAAATATGGGGGTATCCTCTGTTCCAAGCCCGTATGTCATAGCGATTGATTGTTCTAAATTGCCTTCTCCAGCACGTTTTACCGCATTGATATACTCCTCTGTATGAATGAGTGCAATTTCCTCATCTGTAGCCATTCGGGGTGGAATGACTTGAGAAGGGGCTAAAAACCCACTCTTTACTAATAAATCATATGTAAGTGTTACGCGAAGTTGATTAAAAGGATGCTCAGGGCTAAAAGAATAGCCCTGAAATTTATTTGAATACACGAATATACTCTTCATGCTTGCATCCCCATACTGTTTGGCCATAAGACGTGATACCCCTTTTTTTCAAGTGCTTCAATCACTCTTAGAGGATTCATCGTTTGAATGCGGAAAACGAGCACCTTCTCATTCTCGTCTTTTGCTGGGTAGACGAGAACACTTACAATGTTTATTTGTAGGTCACTAAAAATAGTAACTACTTTTCCAAGAATACCAGGTTCATTTTTTACTTGAATTTCAATTTGAGAACTTGGTTGATGCGCTCCTGTTAATTTTACTAATGTATGCAATACTGTAGATTCAGAAATAATGCCCACTAATTTTCCAGCCTTTGTGACAGGAAGGCAACCGATTTTATTTTCGAAAAATAATGTTGCAATTTCTTCAACGAAATCAAGGGGATGACAAGTCATAACAGGGTGTTTCATAATAAGGTGAAGCGGTTGTTTTAACATATCGAGTGAAACTTGCTCATCAAGGATAGACGGACTTGCATCTCTTACGTCTCGATCAGAAATAATTCCTACAATTTGGGTATTTTGATCGACAATGGGAATGTGCCGAATCCCTTTTGTACGTATTGTTCGGATTGCGGTTTCGATTGTATCATCTGGATGAAGTGCGATAACATCTTGATTCATAATTTCTTCTACAATCATTCCATTCGCCCCCTTTTTAATACATAAACCGATTCTGGAAACGTAGACGGTCAAATGCTTGAATAGAATTCGTGTCGACGCGTTTACCAATACGAACCATTAAACAGTTAGCAGGATGAGAACAAATTTCTGGATCATCTGTAGCCATCCATTGTAAACCACCAGCATTCATCATTTTTTCCATTACTTTTCGATACTCCCAAACATTTAAACCAGTTTGCTTTAAATCCCAGTGCCAATAATACTCAGTTGTTAATATAATATAATCTTCCATATGATCATCCATCATAGAAACTTCTAATAAGTTTTTTCCAACGGCGCAGCCGCGAAATGTTGGAGCAACTTCAATCGCTCCAAGTTCAATTACATTTTCGATATTCCCTTCTGACCATCTTTCAAGTGGATCAGGATATAAGTATGTAACGTATCCGATAATCGTATGGTCGTGCCGCGCGATAATAATGCGAGCTTCTGGTAATTTAGAAATTGCAATGATTGCTTTATATTGTTGCTCGGCAGGGCGAAACGCAACTAAATCGGGATGGAATTCATATGTTTCAAGATTATGTGTAGAAACAGGACCTTCAATCATTAAAGTCCCTTTAGATGTTTTCAAGTTTCTAGCATTATATATTTTTTTATGAATCAACTTTTTACTCACCACCTTGAGGGTTTGTGAATCTACTATACATCGTACTTTATACTATATGCGATGTGAATCGAATTTTGTCATTAAAAATTTGTCAAAAAATTAACAAATATACTGAAAATTTTAAATAATGTTATTATAATAGATAATAGAATATATAGGGAGGGGATGTAAAGTATGAAAGTGGAAACGCTTCCTGTCATTAAAGGAGAACATAATTTATTACATTATGAAGAAGCATACACACATTTTAACTGGGAAGAGATTTATCAACATTTTACTTGGCATGAAACAGGCCGAGTAAATATGGCGTATGAGGCAATTGACAAGCATGTAAAATCTGAACGAAAAAATAAAGTCGCCCTGTATTATCAAGATAGCTCTCGAAAAGAGAAATATACATTTAAAGAAATGAAAGACCTTTCTAATAAGGCTGGAAATGTCTTGAAAAATTACGGTGACGTGGAAAAGGGAGATCGCGTTTTTATTTTTATGCCGCGTTCCCCAGAGCTATATTTTTCTCTTCTTGGTGCAGTAAAATTAGGTGCGATTGTTGGTCCATTATTCGAGGCATTTATGGAAGGTGCAGTACGCGATCGTTTAGAAGATAGCGAAGCGAAGGTGTTAATTACAACTCCTGAATTGTTAGAGCGCGTACCATTAAATGACTTACCAGCTTTAAAAACAGTCTTTCTTGTTGGAGAGAATATAGAAGAAGGCGGAAAGATTGTAGCGTTTAATCCGCTGTTTGAACAAGCTTCAAAAGAATTACATATCGAATGGTTAGGCCGTGAAGATGGTTTAATTCTTCATTATACATCTGGCTCAACTGGTAAACCAAAAGGTGTTCTTCATGCACAAAATGCAATGGTTCAGCACTACCAAACAGCAAAATGGGTGCTCGATTTAAAAGAAGATGACGTATATTGGTGCACAGCTGATCCAGGCTGGGTAACGGGAACTGCATACGGCATTTTTGCGCCATGGTTAGTAGGAGCGTCAAATCTTATTTTAGGTGGGCGCTTTAGTCCTGAAGCTTGGTATGAAGCGTTAGAAGATTACGGCGTGACAGTTTGGTACAGTGCGCCAACAGCATTCCGAATGTTAATGGGAGCTGGACAAGAAGCAATTAAAAAATATAATTTATCCGAGCTTCGTCACGTATTAAGTGTTGGTGAACCGTTGAATCCAGAAGTGATTCGCTGGGGGATGAACGCTTTTGGCCTTCGCATTCATGATACATGGTGGATGACGGAAACAGGTGGACAAGTGATTTGTAACTATCCTTGTATGGAAATTCGTCCAGGATCAATGGGGAAACCAATTCCAGGCGTAAAAGCAGCAATTGTTGATAATGATGGAAATGAAGTACCACCATATACAATGGGGAACTTAGCAATTGCGAAAGGATGGCCAGCGATGATGCGCGGGATTTGGAACAATCCGCAAAAGTATGAGTCATACTTCATGCCGGGCGATTGGTATGTATCAGGCGACTCTGCATATATGGATGAAGATGGTTACTTCTGGTTCCAAGGACGTATTGATGATGTCATTATGACATCGGGTGAGCGCGTTGGTCCGTTTGAAGTAGAAAGTAAATTAATTGAGCATACTGCGGTAGCGGAAGCGGGAGTAATCGGTATTCCTGATCCAGTACGAGGGGAAATTATTAAAGCGTTTATTGCACTTCGCGCAGGGTATGAACCATCTGATGAATTAAAAGAAGATATTCGTCAATTTGTGAAAAAAGGTCTAGCAGCTCATGCAGCACCAAGACAAATTGAATTTAGAGATAAATTACCGAAGACAAGAAGTGGTAAAATTATGCGCCGCGTATTAAAGGCATGGGAGTTAAACTTACCAACAGGCGATTTATCAACGATGGAAGATTAAAAAAGAAAGGTATGAACGTCACACCTCGTTCATACCTTTCTTTTTATGTTATTGTAAACTTATATATATATTGAAAAGGGAGATACAACGAAAATAGAGAGAGAAAAGATGATACAAGGGGAAATATATATACCATCAGATAGATATTTAGTAAAAGACAGAGAGGGAGCTCGCACACTAACGAGAAAATTAAATGAAACGCCAGAAATAAAATAGGAAGAGCGCAGTGCAATTGTAAAAGAATTATTCGGAACGACAGGAGATAATATTCATATTAACTCTTCATTTAAAAATGGATAGAACTGATTATATAACGTTAGTTTTTACCTCTTATTTGAAATTAAGAGGCATTTTTGATTTATGAAGACAATAAAAACAATTCATAGTGTTTTATCTTAAATACTATCATTATTTTTAATAGAATGTATTAAAAAATATCATTGTACATATAATAATATTTTTTTTATGATTTATATATTGAGAATTAGGGAGTTTTATTTCCGAAAAAATTGGTGTATCGATTGATGATTGAAAATAATGATGTTGATTCTTAATAATTCGAAATGGAGTGTGGCTGATGAATATAGGAAGTATAATATATTTTCATCGAATTAAAAATAACCTAACACAACAACAGTTAGCTGATGGTGTTTGTTCTATTTCACATTTATCTAAGATAGAAAATAATAGTAAAGAGGTAAATATAGAGACATTATTATTATTATGTGAAAAGCTCAAAATTGATTTAATTGAAGAGAAAGCAGAAATAAAACTAATTTATGAAAAATTAAACGAGTTATTGAATGCAATTGTATATGATAATAAATTGAAAGTTGATGAATTATATGAATGGATAAAGGAGAATTCACACCGGATTGTATGCTCACAATATGTTTATTTCTCTAAAATTATTCTATTCAGATATTATGTTTTTAAGGAGGATATAAAATCTGCTACCCTAATAAAAGACAATATTACCCGACAGCAGAAGAAATTTTCCCAATATGAAAATAGCTTATTTCAATATTCGAGTTCCTTATATTACCTTTTACAAAGAAAACCGGGGATGTGTATAAAAATACTAAATAGAATTGAAAATGAAATTGATATATTACCTACAGATTACTATTATTATTTATCACAAGCATACAATTTATTAAATCAGTCAACTTTATCAATGTATTATGCTCAAAAAGCGAATCAAATATTCATAGACACGATAAATTATATGAAATCATTAGATGCAAAACTATTGATTGCAATTAATTTAGCAAAGGTTAAGGCATTTAAGCAGGCGTATGAATATTTAGAAGATGTGCTAAATACTAGTGAATCATTAGGAAATCGTCATCTCTTAAAAAAGACTTTTTATAACATGTCAGTATTAATGTACCAACAAAAAAGATACGAAGAAGCAGTTGACTATTTTAAAAAGGGACTAAGGTATAAAAAAAGACTTGAAGTAGTTTATATTCAATATTTACCGATTATTACAGAATGTTACATACAACTTAATAAGCCTAAAAAAGCTAAAAATATTATAAATAAAATGATAAAGTTGGCTGAAGAAGAAAATGTAACTTCTGATTTAATTCTATTTAATATTTATTTGTATGAATTAGAAAAAAATGAAAAAGGTCTAATTAAGTACCTAGAATCATATGCAATTAAAATTTTAAAGGATCAAAATCAATATGAGTTATTTATGAAGTATAGTAGACGTTTAGGGAGATTGTACTTAAGAGAAAATGATTACAAAAAAGCATTTCAATATTTAATAACAGAAAATTTTTCAGATAATAATCAAATATGTACACAATAACAGGTGGAATTTTCCCAATTTTCATTTTTATTTACGAGTGATATGGTTAAGGTACTAGCGCTAGAAAATGAAAATGAAAAGAGGTTTTATTGATGATAACGAAAGTACCTCATGTTATTAAGTTAGATGGAGTATATAATGATGAAACTTATTGGGAAAGAGTTAATCGTAGTCAAGCTTGGCTTGGAGAAACAGAAGAAGAACAAAGGGAAGCACAAATTCGTCTTTCTAATGCTACAGTTGGGGTAGCAGGATGTGGTGGTATTGGAGGCGCTTGTGCAATGCGTTTAGCAAGGTTAGGAATTAGACATATCAAAGTTGCTGATCCAGATTCTTTTGATTGGACAAATGTTAACAGACAGTATGGTGCTGAAAAGGAGAATTTAGGTAAAAATAAAGCTGAGATAGTAGGTCATGCGGTACATAGATTAGTTGGAGATGTGACCGTAGAAATTTATCCAGAAGGTATCACAAAAGACAATGCTGAACACTTTGTAAATGGGTGTGATATTGTATTAGACCAAATGGACTTCTATTTATTGGGAGAACGTTATGCATTGCATAAAGCTTTTAGAAATTCTAAAAAAACAAAGTATATTTTATCAGCTTGGTGCATTGGATGGGGGACATCACTTTATAAATGGACTCATGATGGAATGAGCCTTGAAGAGTTTTTTAATATCCCTGAAGATACTGAACTGAAGGGAGATATAATTAAAACATTATTATCTAAATTTATGCCTAAAGAGCCTCTATTCCCAAGTACCGATGAAATATATAGATGGTTTGTTGACAAAAAGATTGTTCCTTTATTTGCGACTTCACCACCTGTTGCAGAAGCTGCTGTAATACCTCAAGTTGCATTGGCTATAACTGGTTATGATAAAAAAGAAGGAGTTACGCCTATTCCTGCTGCACCAGATTGTTGGGTATTTGATGCAACAACGATGAAATCAGAGTTTTTAAAGTATACAGGTGGTAAATATGTCAGCCAATAATACTTCTACTCTAAATACTGCATGTGTAGATTTGGATATTACTGTAAGCATAGCTCATAATAATCAAGAAATTCAAGAAGCGATGGATTTTTGTGGAAAGAAATATGAGGATGCCTATCAAACGAGTTGGGAAATCCCACCAGATATTTTGTTTGTAGCAAAAAAAGGAGAACAAATTGTTTCAACATTAGGATTAGAAATTGGTAGTCTACATGATCATATTGGTGCTGAAAACTATTTTCATTTAACACCTAAAATGAAAGAGTTTATTGAAAACAATCGTTCTAATTTAGCTGAAGCAGGCAGGTTTTCTTCTATAAATAAATCGGGTGCAAAAGCAGTATTTCATGCTGCAATTAGTTACTGCTATCAAAAGGATATTAATTATCTATTCGCTTGGGCCAATCCAAATATTTACACACATTTAGCAAATAACGCTAAGATACCTTTTTGGGTAATTGAAGATATCGAATTAAATATAGACTTTATAAAAAAGGACACAGGGTGGAGAACACCACCTACCGGATTTTTTATCCGTGATGAGCCACCGAGGTTACTGTTAAGCGTTTTACCATTCTGGGAAATGGTTAATCATAATCTTAGTAATGATTATGGAAAAGAATTATTTTTTAATAGGTAGGATAATCTGAGGAAGAACATATATAAAATAGCCCTCTATCTGTTCCTTTTTAATCAGGTAGAGGGCTATTTTTTCGCCTGCATTGTGATAAATTATAGCGCCCGAAACCGAGCGTATTCGATAGTCATGTAGTTTTTTAGTATCTGCCAGCATCTTATTTTGTACAGTTTTTTGTTGTGCTTGTTCAGTATAGATAAATGGGAAAATCTGTTGGGTTAGACTTGTATTGAGGATAGCATCTGAATTTGTTGGTGTATATTCCAAAATACATCCCATTGGAGAGGGAGATACATCTGTTTTATTTTTGTATTGAAATAAATTTCTTAGAACACCTCTATTTCGCTTGGATTGCTTTCTTACGAATAAATCCTGTGAAATTTTCTGTATTTGCATTGCCTTTCACATAGATAAAGCCTGTCATCAACACGCATTCTCCCATTATATGATGTCCTGTTATTTATTAGCATTCATATCACTTTAAGGTACGTACTTTTTATTTGTTAAAAAACAAAAAAAGATCTAGAAAATAATAGATTTTCTTTAATCTTCCTTGTGCAAAGGTTTAAGTTGATAGTTTCTTCCATATTCTTATTTCATATTTCGATAATAATGGAAATGTTCAGATGTTATAATGTTCATAAATTATTTACTACAATATGTGGGGAGATGAAAAATGAGTATTTTCAAATTTACAATGCTAATACTCTTAACAACATTTTTAATGGGTTCTTCTTTTGCTGTAGGTAAAATAGGCTTGTCTTATTCATCCCCGTTGTTATTAGCGGCATTGCGTTTTACACTTGCTGGATTCATAATGGCGGTAATCATTATTGTGTTAAAACGACCTCATCCAACATCTAAAGGACATTGGATAAAGATGATTATTATTGGGGCTTTCCAAACGACCGGTGTTATGGGATGCATTTTCTTAAGTTTACGAACAATTTCAGCTAGCGAATCCTCAATTCTTACATTTTCTAATCCATTATTTGTTGTTATATTCAGTACTATTTTTTTGCAAGTAAGTTACAAAATTTCTCAATGGGTTGGTGTTCTTTTAGGGTTAATAGGGGTAAGTATTACAATGGGGGCGCAAATTGAGTTTACGAGTGGAATTTTCTTTGGGATTTCGTCTGCCATTTTTTGGGCAATCGCAACATTATTAGTAAAAAAATGGGGGGGATTTTTCGATACGTGGATTTTATCCGCCTATCAGATGTTTTTTGGTGGATTATTGCTTTTACTTGCTAGTTTTTTTCTTGAAAAGCCATTCTTCATTTTGAATGTTAATGCGTTGCTTATTTTATTATGGTTAAGTATTATGTCTTCTATAGTTCAATTCGTTTCCTGGTATTATCTCTTACAAAAGGGAGATCCAGGGAAAATAAGTGCCTTTTTGTTTTTAGCACCTTTCTTTGGTGTATTATCTGGTTGGTTACTATTAAGGGAGAGGTTGTACCCGTCCATTGTAATTGGCAGCTTATTTATAATTATTAGTATCTATCTTGTAAATAGAAATTTTCAGCAGAAAAATACTTTAGTGAAAAAGACCTTATAAATAGATAATTTGCTCTAAGTGCGAAACGAAAATTTCCTCAAGAATGTTCATATAGGAACTGTGGCAAAGCTCAATTGATTTTAAGGGATTAATTGAAAATATAAAATTTTTCAATCGTGATGCTTTAGAGTGAAAAATTCACAAACATTTCTATTGGTTATAAGAAACGCTAATAAAATTTTTCTTATAAAATCTAAAAAACAACGTTAGGAATATTGTTTTTTAATAATTTAAATTTTAAAAAATAAAAACACCATCTTAATTCAGAGTTTTTAAGGTGGCATTTTTGTTCGTATCTCATTATCTCGCTGCACTGCGTATTTACAAAGGAAATTGACTAGTTCTAATTTATATTGAAATATTGATTAAAACTTACTTTTCCTTTATCTGAAACTTTTGATGCTCGAATTAATGGAACTTGAACTATCCAAGTAAAATCACTATCAGCAAGATGATAGTGATTTTACTCCAGTTAAAACGTGCATGAGAATATCACTGCCCCTTACATTTGAATTGATCTAAATCAATGCCAAAATCAGTAAAGAACGTATCCTTTTTAGATGTTATTATAAATTTTATTTATAATTTCAAAATTCTCTTACTTTTCAATTTTATCTATCCTTAACTTTTTATGAATTATAAAGATATGGTTATTAAAAAAGTGATTATTCATTATTAAATTTTTGGGATTTACTATCTCTTGCGAAATTATATGATGATACCTTAATGTGTCCAGCATAAAAAAATCGTTCTTTTACCTCTTTTTATTAATGTTGATAGATCAAAAGAGGTAGACGTAAAAATAGGCTGTGGAGACAGCACAGTCTAAAAAAAATGTAATTTCATATTCTATTTTTTATTAATCTATAGAAATTTTAAAGATTTTTTCTATGTTTTTTTTACCAGTATCTGTGATTATAAGGGATCTACATGAAGGAGTTCTTTGAACCCAATTATTATTAAGAAAATAAGAAGTAAGTGAGAAACCAAGAGCTCCGCCTAAATGATGTTGACGTTCACTCCAATCTAAGCATGCTCGAGCAAATAACCTACGTCTTTGACGCACTTCATCAACATCAATGTCAAAGTGAGTAAAAAAATGTCTCCCTGTATCAGTGACATCAAAATTCAGACCATCTTTAATTAAATACCCTTGATTTATTAACGAGTTGGTTACAGAGACTCCTAATTTTCCAGCTAAGTGATCATAGCAAGTACGAGCATGTTTTAAGGCTTCCGATTGACAAGCTTGCTTAAAAGAAGAAGTTTTTTCAGGTAGAGAAATAGAGAGAAGAGTTTCAAGAACTTGTGCTACTTCGGCATTAGCTATTTTGTAGTAACGGTGTCTCCCATGTTTCTCCATATGAAGTATCCCTCCTTCAATCATTTTTGAAAGATGATGGCTAGCTGTTTGCGGTTTAATTTTTGCCTCATATGCCAATTCACTTGCTGGATAAATTCTTCCATCTAAAAGGTGAATAAGCATTTTTGCTCGAGAAGGGGTACTAATTAGAGAAGCGATTTGGGATAAATGCATAATAAAACCTCCTTTACATTCATATTTCCATGATAATCGAATTTTTCTAATGATACAATCATCCTAAAGGGAGATAAATATTAAAATTTAAGTATAGGAGGGGATGTATTATGAACAAATTACTAAATAAGAAAATGGTGTTTAAAGATTATCACTATCAACCTACAACTTTAATTTTACCAAATGCATGGGATGTTATGAGTGCAAAGACTTATCAAGAATTAGGTTACAAAGCAATTGGAACAACTAGTGCTGGAATTTCTGCTTCGGCAGGGTATCTAGATGGGGAACGGATACCTTTTTCAGAAATGTTTAAGGTAGTTAAAGAAATTACAAAATCAGTAGATATTCCAGTTAGTGCAGATATAGAATCGGGATTTAGTGAGACAATTGAGGGAATACTAGAAAATGTAAAAAAATTAATTAGTATTGGAGTCGCTGGGATAAATTTAGAAGATAGTATAAAAAGTGCAAACACAAAGATATATGAGATAGCATATCAGCAGGAAAAAATTGAAAAGATCAAGGATTTAGCTATCATTGAAGGGGTTCAATTATTTGTTAATGCTCGTACGGATATCTATTGGTTAAATTTATTCAATGATAAATGTAGATTTGCGAAAACTATTGAAAGAGCTAAAGCATATCAAGATGCTGGAGCGGATGGTATTTTCATTCCAGGAGTAGAAGATGAAGATACTATTAAAATGTTTGTAAAGGAAATAGAATTACCGATCAATATTTTAGTTGGCCGTTCAACTCCAAAAATTCAACAACTAAATAGTTTAGGAGTAAGTAGGTTAAGTTTTGGATCAGGTGCATATAGAGCTACTATGTCTGCACTATTAGAAATTACAGAAGAAGTCATAAAATACGGAGAATATAAAAGGATGATGAATAATTCTTTTACCTACGAAAAAATGATGAGAATATTATATCAATAGAGGAGAGTAACTATGGAGAAAATGAGCAAGAGAGATTTTTCATTTTGGCTATTGGGATACTCATTACTCATGTTAATGGTTGGTGCTAATTTACCCTCACCATTATATAGTGTATATAAAAATTTATGGGGATTTTCATCTGGGATGCTAACAATAATCTTTGCAGTATACGCATTAATACTGATTCCTTCTTTATTGTTATTTGGTCAAATTTCTGATTATATAGGCAGAAAAAAGGTATTACTTATAGGGTTTTTAATAACTTTTTTTTCTACAGTTATTTTTATATTTGCTAATGGGCTTTTTACTTTATTTTTAGCAAGGGCATTACAGGGAATTGCAGCTGGGATGATAAGTGGAACTGCTACAGCCGCTTTAATTGAGCTCCAGCCACCTAAAAATAATCAAATGGGATCATTAATAGCTTCATTAGCTACTTCAGGAGGAACGGCAATTGGTCCTATATTATCAGGTGTACTTGCACAATATAGTTCATTTCCAACACTATTACCCTATATAATTCATCTCTTTTTATTAATTCCAAGTTTTATAGTATTTTGGATTATGCCGGAAACTGTTAAGAAAACTGATGAAAAAAAATGGAAACTACAAAAACCTAATGTGCCTCGGAATATAAGAAGAGAATTTAGTATTGGAGCATTAGTTGCATTTATAGCTTGGTCCGTAACAGCTTTGTTTATGTCGCTTATTCCTTCCTATGTGATAAATTTTATGGAAATCCAAAATCTTTCGATTGCAGGTGGAGTAGTATTTTTGATGCTAGGAACATCATCAATGACACAGATTTTTTTGAAGAAGTTTCCTATTCATACTTCTATGATTTCTGGACTTCTATTCTTAATAGGTGGGCTTATTGGAATAGTTGTTGCTGTGCCTCTTCACTCATTAACGCTTTTACTTATCGGCACTATTACTACAGGGTTAGGTCAAGGATTGTCATTTATGGGTGCGATGATGTTAGTTAATAAAATTGCTCCTAAAAATAGTAGGGGAGATGTTTTTTCAAGCTTATATGTGGTGATATATTTAGGTGTAGGGATACCGATTATTGGGATTGGCTTTGGAGCACAATCGGTTGGATTATATAATTCAATTCTAATTTATACTTGTTTTATAGCTAGTATAATCATGATAGCTATTATAATTATATTTTTAAAAATTTCGAATGTTGAATTAAATAATAAAAATAGAGCTAGGAAAAAAATTAAAAGTGATGTAAATAAATAATTTTATATGAGGGAGATGTGTATAAATGAAAATGGAAGTGTATGGGCAGCTAAATAAGGATTTACTTTCAACTCTTGAATACACACCTAACGTAGGAGATACGGTTTATATTAAGAAAACTAGAAAGTATTATATAGTTTTAGAAATTGATAAAAAACACTATAAGTGTTATGTAAATAGAGGATATACATCTTTTGATATTATATCTAGATTTTTACCAACTTTTCCTTTATAAAGATTCGATCAATCAATAATTTATAATTTCATGTCATAGAATGAAACACAACAGTAACAATATACATTTGTGTGCGTTGAGATTATTTTTCGTATTGTAGTCAAACTCACCGATAGTTTACAAATTGTTCAATTAAATAAATCTTTTCGAGATTGATTGGTGATTCTGTAAAATATCAAGAAGTGAAAATTATGAATGAATTGTTAATTGATAATAAATTTAAGGTTGTAAGATGTAAATAGTATGATGGGGTCCCTTTATTAATAGGTTATCATGATAATTATTGGAGAAAAAGGTTACAGATGATAAAACATTGTTTGAATTTTTAAATTTAGAATTATTTCAAGTTGGTTTAAAGTAGCGGATAATTTTAAAGAAAAAATAATTTCACAGCTTCTTTTTTGAATTTTGATTTTGTTAAAATTGCCAAATACGATGATAGTGATACTCGAAGATTAATGAATGATAAGGGGATTATTCATAATCGAAGAAAAATAGAAGCGACTTCATAATATCTAACCTTTATCACTCTATGTTTTTATCGTCTCAACACTTTAATTATAAATACATGTCTACAACGTAAAACAAAAAAGTTTTATTGTAGAATAAAGTTTGATTAAATTATTACTAATAACGTTGATAAATGGCTAGGAGGAAAGAGCATGTTTGAGAAATTTTTTATTAAAAATCAAAACATGCTCTTAACATAAGTATATACAGTCATTTTTTCTTTAAAAGTATGTAGAGTCTATGAGAAAACTGAGCAGTATAAATTTACAGAATAGCGTTCCTACCATATTTTTAGATATACACAGGTTATGTATCTCTTACAGACGAATGTGAATCTTGTGTATATACGTGAACTTCTACAGACATTCTAATTTTTTTCGTAGAAATAATGCAATACAACTTCCTTAATTCGCATAAGTTGTTCTTACATAAAAATAGAGGATATATGGACTACCACGAACAATACATTGAAATATACGGAAATACTATATATAGTATAGGGGAAGGTCGATTTCTTATATTTTTACATGGTGAGCTTGGTGATGAACATCGATATTTTTTGCCACACCTAGAATGTTTACCTGAGCATTTTAAGCTAATATTTTATGATTATGTGGTTGTGGACGTTCTCAGATAATAAACGATTCAGAAATCTACCCAATAGAAAATGAAGTTCTTGTATTAGAAAAATTAAGGGAAGAGATAAATATAGATAAACTCAAATTAGTGGGGCAATCATGGGTAAGTATGTTAGCACTTTTATACGCTACTAATATAAATAAGGTAATATTAGTATCTGCAATGGGGATTGATGCAGAAGATTATTTAAAATCTGGTGATGAGTTTTGGAGTAGAATAACAGCTAATGTTTGCAAAAATAAAAAGATCTTTCCAAAGAATTATATAAAACCAATCAAAATCAACATGATATTTTTGAACAAATGCTCACATTGCTTATCCATATTATTTTTTAAATCCATAAAATGTCAGAAAATTAATAAAGCTCTCCGGAAAGATATAAAATTAAGATATGATGTCTCCTCAAAGAGACATATTTTAAAGGATATTCCTATTTTAGTGATACAAGGTGTTGAAGATTTAATTACTCCTAAATAACTTAATAAGAAATTAATAAATCACTTAACTAATACTGAACTAATAATATTTAAGAAATCTAGACATTACCCTTTTATTGAAGTAACCTTTCTTTTTTAGGAAATCAAAAAGCTATGGCTTCCGTATAATTCTTATTATAAAAATTGAGATAACTATTATTCGCTATCAAATTTGCTAGTAATCTTTTTGGTAAAAGATGTTGTCCATTTTCATGGTCTACAATTATCTGTGAATTAAAACCCTGAAATTAGAATAGAAAAGAGATGGCAAAGCCATCTCAAAATAAAATCTATTTCAATTTTCTACACTACTAATAAAGGTTAGTACTGTTAATTTTTACAAAGTATTTTTTAATCCATGATTAAGATGGAAGTTTTTGCGTTAAATTTTTTGGGTTCTTGTTATCTGGAATAAACTTTTGAGATATCAACATAATTATTATAGCTATAGCGCCAGCTAGGGACATTATAGCCCAAGCGGTACTAGGGCCAACAGTTGAAAATAAAATTCCAAATAATAATGGCCCAAGTGCGGCACCGAAGGATACTCCCATTTGACTAAATGCAGTTGCTTGACCTTCGTACTCGGGATAAGCAATACTTGTTATATAATGTAACAATCCTGCCCATCCCCAGCCTCCTCCAAAAGCTAATATAGATCCAATAAGTAGTAAAAAATAAGATGATGTAGTTAGGAATAATGTACCTAAAACACCGACCATGAACATAAATATTAATAATTTAGAAGGCGAATAATTAGAGTGATCTGTTATTATTCCTGCTGATATTCTAACCACAATGTTTGTAATAGAAGCAAAAGCGGCTATTAAGCTTGCTGTAACTAAGGATATACCACCAAATGTAAGAGAGGCAATTAAGAAACCACCTAAGCTGTTTCCAATCATTGCACCTAAACCTCCCACTACACCTAACATGATTAGATGTATGTTAGGTGACAAGGGGGGGATAGGATTTGAATTTGCTTTTTTTGTAAAATGAATATTTCGAGAGAAAATTAGTGTTAATCCACCATAAATAAATGCGACACACGTAATCATTCCAAAGAGACTTCTCCAACCGAATGGTACTGCTAAAATTGGTACTGCTAGACTGCAAAGAAGTGTTGCTGTTGGGATAGCGGCTTGCTTGAGACCAAATGCAAAACCTTGTATTTTTTGATCGCATGTTCTCATAATTAAATAATTAGTGTATGGTTGACTATAACCATATGCAGTTCCTCCTAGAATTCCCCCAATCCATAATCCTATCTTAGGATGAAAGAAAATTAAACTTAAAGAAACTGCTGTAATAAAGATTGAAAAACTGATTTGTTTATTAATAGAAGAAAATATTGTTGCTTTACGGCTCATAAAAGCGCCTAAAAGTGATCCTAACCAATAGAGGGTCAAAATTATTCCAATTTCGCTCGTGCTTATATTGATATCCTGACGAATCAAGTTGTTACTGGCACCAATAAGAAATACCGGGGTGGAAGTAATAACAGTAATTAGTGCTATATGTATAGCACTAATTACACTAGAGCGATTGTTCATTTGTTTCATGTATTTAATGTTTCCGATTTTAACGATATAGGTACCAAATTAGTGCTAGTAACCCCTAAGGAAAGAACAGCTCTGGCTATAGCATCTGATTCTATTAATGTTACAGAATTTACCCCTGGTCGAATTCCAGCAGCTGTGACCCAATGAACTCCCTCAGTAGGGACACCATATGCAAAGCGATTTAAATACGGTGTTCCATTCTTATCTATTAAACGGTTAGGTGGAGGGGTAACGGCAATTCCTCCAGTTTCAAATTGTGTACCATCAGCATTCATAATAGTATAGTTTGTTATTTGTGAAGTATTTAATAAGTCTGCTAATAATGGATTTGTTGCTTGTTTTAAATTTATATTAGGTAATCGAGCTTCAATTAAAACAGAAGCATCAATTTTACTATCACAAATTTTATTAGATTTTGCATGGAATCTAGCTGATTCGGTATGTAATTCAATTTCTATATCTGGTCCAAGGATTTCTAAAATACCAGCTTCTATTAAAGCAATCATTTGTTCAATTCGTTGCACTGGTGGCCCGATTGATAAGAAAGCATTAAGAGGTGTATACCACTTTTGTAAATCAGATTTATAAGATTCACCACTAAGTTTTCCATAATCTATAATTAAACGTATTTCGTTACGTAGATCTCTTAAGACGTCTAAAGCGGATTTTATAGGCCCGGATACATTTCCTTGATACGCGTCTAACATATCTTTTTTTAAATATGTTAATAACCATTCGCGATATTGATGATGGCTGAGCTGGTAGAGATTTTTATAAGGGTAGGAAATTTCTTCCCAGTCCCATCTTTTATCTAAAGGAATATCAAATTTATCTAAAATAGCTTGTTCTTCTTTACTGTTCCAAGCTGTTACCATATATTCATTGCGGAAAAGTGCTGCTTTACATTTACATGAGGTAGATTGTATTAGTGTCATATAGTAAACTGTTTCAACCTCTTTGGCAATTAGAGGCCATACTTTTGTTTTGAAATTAATTTTTTCTCCAAGGTTTATCTTTTTTTGGAAACTTTTAATGATATCCGAAGTTAAATAAATAGGCTCATGTCTTCCGAAAGCGCCTTTTTCATTTTCACCCCGTGCATGATAAGGAATACCCCTTCGGGAACCTGCGTACATACGTGGCTCTTGCCCCGATGGTTGATAAATAAGTTTACCATTTTCTCTTATGAAAGATCCTCCACGACCAAGTGTAAGTAAAGACATATAATCAAAGAAGTTTAAACCCATTCCACGTAAAATGACATTTTCCTTAGGTTTTATATTGTTTAAATTTACATCTGCAGGGTTATTAGGTGGAATGTATGTTAAGGAACAATTATCAGCAAATTGTTTTAAGCTGTGTTCTGTTTTTGAAAGAATTGTTGAATAATGCCCTAATGATAGAATAACACTATCTACAATTAACGGTATGTTCTGATTTTCTAAATTAATAATTTGCTTACCATTTTCATCCTCATATAAAGAAGTGGCATTAGTTTGATGGACGTATACACTTGCATTTTCTGGAAGATTTGAAATAATCCTATTGTAAACCCATTCTAAGTAATAACCATAAAATGCACGTGTTGGATAGGAATCTGGTTGAAGAGCATTTGCTTCCTCTTTTATTTGCTCGCTGTAGTCGCTGTCTATTCCCATCAATGTTATAAACTTAGCCCATTCGTAAAGACTTGGCCCAGAAATTTTTGGACCAGCGCATTCAACACTAGAATCTGTGTATAATGAAATTTGGGAAGCGACAGTATTCATCAAGAGGTGAGGAGATTGATTGGTTCTCCATACTTTCCCAGCCCCCGGAGGATACGGATCTATTATATAAATTTTTATATGTTTATTTATTTTGTAGTCTATTAAATTTGCACACAAACGTTCTAAAATAGAGAGACCACGGGGTCCCATTCCAATAATTCCAATATTATATTCTGAATTAAACATAAGTTAACCTCCATAATTTTGAAAATAATTAATAAATAGAATATTCTGAATAAAGTTGATAAAACAAACTCTTTCCTTTTTTATATAAAATTAACAGTATAATACAAACTAACGGAATATTAATTTTATTTCCTGGTTCTCTGACAAAATCTTTTAATCCCTCCTTTATGATTCATCTTGCTAATACATATAATATATAACTTTAATTGGTAAGTAAAACTCTGTTTTTTAATGTACTCCATCAAAAAAAGTGATAAAAAATACGGTTAGGAGAGAAAAAGAGAATGAATATTCAAAATTTAGTTACATTCCACAAAGTAGCAAAAGAAAGGAGCTTTTCTAAAGCAGCTAAAAAAATGCATTTTGTACAATCTAATATTACTGCCAAAATCAAAAAACTAGAAAACGAGTATCAAACGCAACTTTTTTTTCGGAACCAAAATGGAGTGACATTAACACCTGCTGGAGAAAGACTACTTACATATTCAGAAAAAATAATAAACTTGGTTAATGAATCAAAGAAGGAAATAATCCCCAAAGACTATCTATTAAATGGAAAATTAGTGATTGGATCAATGGAAACAACAGCAGCTGTAAGGTTACCTATGATATTATCTCAGTATCATATACGGTATCCTCAAGTTGAGATTATGGTACAAACAAACAATACAGATGAGCTTATAACAAAAATACAACGAAAGGAAGTTGAAGGAGCATTTATTGCTGGTAAGGTAAATATTCCTACTCTAGAGCAAATACCTGTATTTTTTGAAGAACTCTTTTTGTTATTTAATAGTCAATTTTTATTAAAGAACAAAAAAGAAGATCTTATAAAACAAACTATTATTATGTTTAAAGTAGGGTGTTATTATAGAAGGATACTGGAAGGTTGGTTAGAGTCGGAAGGGAATATAACTAATCGAATTATGGAATTAAGTACGCTCGATGGTATTGTAGGATGTGTAAAAGGAGGGTTAGGGGTATCTGTATTGACAAAATCAGTAATAGAACAGATTGATACACACCAAGAGTTGTCCGTTATCCCTTTACCAGATCAATATAGATTTGTTACAACATTTTTTACTTATCCCAAGAATACTTTAAAATCGCCTGCATTTTTAAAATTTATTAAATTCTTACATGAATTAAAAAAATAAAGAATGTACACTAAGTTTTTATCAAATCTTCAGAATATCTTTAAGGAGGAAGAAAGTATGAGTTTAAATACAAAAATGTGCGAATTATTAAACATTAAATATCCTATTATACTGGCTGGAATGGCTGGAGGACCTACTACAGTAGATTTAATTGTCTCTGTTTCTGAAGCTGGGGGACTAGGTACGTTAGGTGCTGCTTATATGAAGCCAGAAGATATCCGTAGTACAATAAAAGAAATAAGACTGAGGACTGATAAACCGTTTGGTGTTAATCTATTCTGTACCAATATGAATGATAATTTAAAAGGATTACAACGTGTACAAGAAGTATTAAATAAGATGCGATTTAAGCTAGAAATAGATCAAGAAGTTTTAGAAGTTAAAACACCACAATTATTTAATGAACAAATTCAAGTATTGATAGAAGAAAAGGTTCCTATAATTAGTACAGCATTTGGATTAATGCCACTTAAATGGATGCAGCTTGCAAAAAACAATGGTAGTAAAATTATAACAATGGTTACAACAGTTGATGAAGCAATCAAAGCAGAAAAATATGGAGTAGATGCAATTGTAGCTCAAGGAAGTGAAGCTGGTGGGCATCGTGGTACATTTGATGTAGAGAAGTTTCCGAATGGTGCAAATATAGGTACATTCACATTAATTCCTCAAGTAGTTAATCATGTTAATATCCCTGTTATAGCAGCAGGAGGAGTAATGGATGGTAGAGGACTCGCTGCAGCTCTTATATTGGGGGCGCAAGGAGTACAAATGGGAACAGCATTTTTAGTTACCAAGGAATCTGGAGCACACCCAATATATAAAAAAGTTATATCAAATAGCACAGAAGACAGTACAGTTATTACAAAGAGTTTTTCAGGTCGCCCTGCCCGTGGGATTTATAATGAGTTTATTCGTGAATTTGAAAATGAAAAAATTGCCCCTCTTGCATTTCCATCACAAAATACAATTACTAGTGATATTAGAAAACAAGCAACTAAACAAAATAATCATGAATATATGTCATTATGGGCTGGACAAGGTACAAGACTATTGAGAGAAGATGTAACTGCAAAAGATGTTGTAAATCAAGTTGTCGAAGAAGCAAATTCACTGTTTAAGCAATATCAAATTTAAATAATTAGCTTTCTTTTGTTAAAAAGCTAAATTTATTTTACAAAGAAAGTAGAGAGATGTAAAAGGTTTATTTTAAATTTAGAAAATGTTGATTTTTGTAAATAGAATATAAAAAATTAAGGGTTTTAACCAAAGATGGTAAAATGCTATTGTTCTGAGTTTTGATCATTTTGAGAAGGTTGCTTTTGTTGAGACTACATATTTTATAAGAACAAGAAGTACCACCAGAAATAGAGTTATCATCTTTATGTGTTAAAAAACAAGGTATATAAAACCTGCACTACTAGGAATTAATGCTCTCTATGCTTAGAGTATTAAAGGGGAGGACAGAAAAGAAACAACTTTTATCGATATGGGGTATGAGAGGTTGTTAAATCACGAAGATTTAAAGAAAGTTGCGGCACTTTTAAAAAAGATGCGATGCTGTATCGCTTCAATCAAAGAATTCTAAGTTAGTTTTAATCAAACTTTTTTATAAAAACTAACTCCTCCACAAAATTATAAACACTCATTTTGATTAATCTTTTTTCAAAATGAGTGTTTTTTCTATCTCAGGAGCTAAAAATGTTCTAGAAATAGGAGCTCTTGTAGGATATAGCAGGATTTGTCTTACTAGAGGATTTGGGAAAGAAGGAAATTTAACTTCCCTTGAATTAAAAGAGAACTATGCAAAGTTAGCCCACAGTAATTTATGTAAAGCTGGATTTGGTGACCAAGTATCATATATTACCGGATCAGCTTTACAAAGCCTTGAAAAATTAGTTAGTGAGCATAAACAATTTGACTTTTTTTATTGATGCTGATAAAGATAACTATAAAAATTATTTAAAATATTGCATTGAGTTGGTAAGACAGGATGCTTTGATTGTGATAGATAATGTCCTTGCGGGTGGTAGTGTATCAGATTCAGCTATTGAACCTAGACTCCATACGGAGCGAATGAAGAAATTCAATGAAACTGTAGCAAATCATCCTCAGTTAGAATCTCTCCTTATTCCAGTTGGTGATGGGATAACTGTATCGAAAGTAAAAAAATAAAATATTTTGTGAACCGTTTGCCTCCCTCATTTGTATAACTTTATGATACAACAAATGAGGGAGGTATTTTATATGTCGAATAAATGGATATTTTCATTGGCTTTCGTAAGTATTATCGTTGTATTTGGTTGTGGAATGTTATTGCCTATGGCGATTGGATTTAAAGTTTCAATGATTACAGTAGGAGTGATTATGAGCGTTATGTTTTCTATCATTATTCCATTTGATAGGAAATATATTATACGAAAAAAGGGAAATAAAATTGATTTTATCAAAACAAAAGTGTACTTTCGTTGGAATGTATTTGATACAATTTCTGTTTGTCTTGCAGTGTATGCATGTATATGTGTGCAAGTATTAAACATTTTAGTTTCAAGTGGGCTCACAATTCAAAACCCATATGTGCAGTTTTTTACGAACCAATCACAAGTATGGATAATTGTTGCAAGTGCATATTTAATCGGACGAATCTCTTTAACGCTAAAGGGGATAAAGGAGATCAAAAAATATGGCGCAGATTGGGATTGAGGAAGAGCTCATGCTTGCTTATCAAAATGGGGATAAACAAGCTGGAGAAAGACTATATGTCTTAATCAAACCAGCACTATATACATTTTTATATCGTTTTAACCGTAATGAACAATTGAGTATAGATCTCGTTCAAGATACGTTTTTAATGCTGGAACGTAAAAAGCATATGTATGAAGTGGAGAAGGGAAAGGTTAAAACATATTTATTTCAAATCGGTTATCGTCTTATGATTAATAAATTAAATCGAAGAAAAAAGTGGCACTCTCTTTTACCGTTTTTCGCACCAATTCAAGAGAAGGAATTTTCACAAGAAGATCGGATTACTGTAAGAGAAGCAATGTTAAAGGTTCCTGAAGATCAGCGAGCAGTCCTTATTCTGTCTTATTATCATGATATGCCACAAAAAGAGATTGCACAGGTTTTGAGTATCCCAGTAGGTACGGTGAAATCAAGACTTCATAATGGGATTAAGAAATTAAAACAATTGCTGGAGGTGGATGATATTGAGCGAAAATCCCTTTAAGAAGGAATATAAATTAAAGCAGTATTTAAATAGTGACCATGTAAAAATACCGGATTTTCCGAAAACAGTAAGTCGCTTTGATCGACTACTTAGATTACTCGCCTCCCCAGCGAAAGATCCTGTAGAAGCGACGATTGGAAATGATCTGTCGATTGTATTTCATATTTCATTATTAGCGGGTATCCCCATTCTATCTCTCATTACGATATGGTTGACAACTTTGTAAAAAATAAGTGTTAGAATAAATTACCAGTTTAATTTGACATGTTTATATAAATGATGGTATAAAGAAAAGTATATAAATAATTGAGCGTGGAAAGGGAGAAGTAGTGATCATTTCCCTGTTTTAGAGAGCTGATGGTCGGTGGAAATCAGCACATAGATGATCGCGAATTACGCCCCTCGAGCATCTTTTTTCGATTGAATTAGATTTGATTCAAAAGGGAAAAGACGGTGATGAGCCGTTATGTGAATGAGGTGGTAGGCAATTTTGCTTACAACTAGGGTGGTATCGCGATAATCAAAATCGTCCCTTATTTGAGGGGCGATTTTTTTATGTTTTCACATTTCACGCCACATTACATTAAAGGAGAGTATGTAGAATATGAATATTTTACAAGATCTTGAGTTTCGCGGTTTGATTAACCAGCAAACAGATGCTGAAGGCCTAGAGCAATTATTAGAAAAAGAAAGTGTTAAATTATACTGTGGTTTTGACCCAACAGCAGATAGCTTACACATCGGCCATATGTTACCGATTTTAATGTTACGTCGTTTTCAATTAGCTGGTCATCAACCAATCGCACTTGTAGGCGGTGGTACTGGTATGATCGGGGACCCAAGTGGTAAAAAAGCAGAGCGTACATTAAATACGAAAGATACAGTTGCTTACTACACTGAAAGTATTAAAAAACAGCTTTCAAACTTCTTAGAATTTGAAAACGTAGAAAATCCAGCAGTAATGGCAAATAACTATGACTGGCTTGGCAACTTAGATGTCATTACATTCTTACGTGACATCGGTAAAAACTTCGGTTTAAACTACATGTTAGCAAAAGATACAGTTGCATCTCGTTTAGAAACTGGTATTTCATTTACCGAATTTAGTTACATGATTTTACAATCATATGACTTCTTAAACTTATATAAAAACCATGGTTGCCGTCTGCAAATTGGTGGTAGTGACCAATGGGGTAACATTACAGCGGGCCTTGAATTAATTCGTAAATCAGAAGAAGATGCGAAAGCGTTCGGATTAACAATTCCACTTGTGACAAAATCTGACGGTACGAAGTTTGGGAAAACAGAAGGCGGCGCAGTTTGGTTAGACCCAGAGAAAACAACTCCTTACGAGTTCTACCAATTCTGGATTAACACAGATGACCGCGACGTTGTAAAATATTTAAAATACTTCACATTCCTATCTCATGAAGAAATTCTTGATTTAGAAAAACAAGTAGCTGAAGCACCTGAAAAACGTGCAGCACAAAAAGCATTAGCTTCTGAAATGACAAAACTTGTTCACGGCGAAGAAGCATTAGAACAAGCGATTAAAATTTCTGCAGCTTTATTTAGCGGTTCTGTAGCAGAATTAACAGCAGATGAAATTGAACAAGGCTTCAAAGATGTACCATCTGTAGAACGCAGCGCAGAAGATACAGGGTTAATTGACTTACTTGTAGAAAGCAAAATTTCTCCATCAAAACGTCAAGCACGTGAAGATGTTACAAACGGTGCGATTTACATAAACGGTGAGCGCACACAAGAATTAGATTACGTTGTCACAGAAAAAGACCGTATCGAAGGTAAATTCACAATCATTCGCCGCGGTAAAAAGAAATATTTCTTAATTCGTTACTAAGAAATAGAATATATAAGACAAAAAGGCTTTGGGGGGGTTATTCCTCAAAGCCTTTTTGTCTTAAACTTTTTCGTATGTTCATACAGAAGTCACACGCTAGGAGTAGTATATATGTATGCCATACAACAGAAAGGGGTGCATAAAAAAATGTCACTGGAAGCGCTTATTATATTTTCTTTGCTAAATGCTGGTCAGCTTGCGGAGAATACACAAAGCGATGTACACAAAAATTTGAAAGATGCTTATGTATACGTGGAAAAACAAGAGGATGAAAAATGATTTTATTTTATATATAGTGAATTAGTAATAGCATTTTAGAAGAACTTTCAAGTGAGTATAAATTGAGCTTACGTGAAGATATATTTGAAGCATTGACTGGTTTAGAAGAAGGTACACTGGCTAACTTTAAAAATGATAGATCTAATGTTATGCTAGCACTGAAAAGAAATACTAAATCGAATAGAACGGTATAAATAATAAAAAGAACACTGAATGATTAATCATAATCTTTATTCAGTGTTCTTTTTTGTTTTCATTATTGATGTTATGCAACTCTAATCGCTTTTATTATTCTATTGCTATCATTTTTGTGGGTTTTTGGTTTTAAATGTCTAGGATTCGTATATTATTTTCAAAATGATGTTATAATGGTTCTAAGGAGTGATTAGTATGCAACCATTTGTACCTTTAAGATTGCCTTTTGAAAAAGGTATTGTGAATCCATTAACATTTTTAAATGAACTAATTAATGCAAATACAACTATGGGTCAGTATCAGGTGATGCTGAATAATTCAAAAATTAGTAAGGATTTATTAATTTATCCATTAATGCTTCAAGAAGCTGTACAATCAACCAAAATCGAAGGAACGCAGGTTACGTTGGATGAGGTATTGGAAGTTGAAGCTTATTCTAGAAAGAATAACCAGGATACACAAGAAGTATTCAATTATTCTAGAGCTTTAATGTATGGAAAAGAGTTGTTGGGTAGTATACCAATATCAACTAGGATGTTCAAAACATTACATAAAACGTTATTATCCAATCAAGTAAGGGGAAGTAACCGTTCTCCTGGTGAGTATAGAAAAATTCAAAATTTTATAGGGCCAGAAGGATGTACGATTAAGACAGCTACATTTGTTCCACCAGAACCACAGTTGGTTGATGAATATATGAATAACTTAGAAGTATACATTAATAGCGATGAAGAGGACTTGAACCATCTAGTTAGAATTGCAATTATTCATGCCCAATTTGAAACTATTCATCCATTTTTAGATGGCAACGGCAGAATTGGAAGAATTTTAATACCACTATATTTATACAATAAAGGCATTATAGATTATCCTAACTTTTTTGTTAGTGATGTATTGGAAAAAGATAAGCATAAGTATTATCGCTATTTAAATGATGTACGTTTTAAGCAAGATTGGGATCAATGGATTCGCTTTTTCTTACAAAGTGTAAATATGCAAGCGAAGAAAAATATTCGATTTATAGAGGAATTAAATGAATTATATCAACAGGACTTAAATAAAGCATGTACATTAATTATAAATAATAATATCAGAAAAATTATTGATACAATGTTCAAGCACCCTGTATTCACCACTAAATTAATGGTAGAGTTGACAGGGATTAATAGTAATACATGCCGACGCTATTTGAGTATTTTAGAAAGAGAAGGGCTTATATTCTCAAATGAAAGAAAAAGAGCGAAGACATTTTATTATTATAATTTGCTTGATAAATTACGTTAAACAACAGACTGTAATATAAGCAGTCTGTTTTTCTTTTTCTTTTTTGCAATTTAGCGTTTCAACAATTATTTCTTTAGGAGATAATTGGTTAGAATTCCAAAAGATCATATCATCAGGCGTAGGATGCGGAACATGTTCCCTTTTTATTATTCCTCAATTTTAGAGTTTATTTTACAAGGTTGCTTCTGAATCCCATACTTCTACAAATTCAAAACCTTTTAAATCGCTTTCTAAAATTGCATTTCTCAATTCATTTGATACGAAAACAGAAGTGAAGTGACCCCTAAAAGTTAGACACGGTTATTTCATTAGGCAGCTTGATAAAAGTGAGTCCGGTATTGCACCGGGCTCATTTTTAATTTTGCCTTTATCCGTTTTGTATTGTAATAATCTATATATTTTTCTAATTCTATTTTGAAGTGCTCTACACTTTCAAATTCTTTTATGTAGAGAAATTCAGACTTCATGATTCCAAAGAAATTCTCCATTACTGCGTTGTCGTAACAGTTGCCTTTACGAGACATACTTTGCACGATACCTCTTTCTTGTAATGCGTGACGGTACTGTTTCATTTGATAATGCCAACCTTGATCTGAATGCATCAATAGTTGATGATTTTCAGGTAAACCTTCTAATGCTGTCTCTAACATCTCTGAAACAAGTGAATACGTTGGTCTAGAGCCAATTGTGTAAGTAATGATTTCACCATTATACAATTCTAATACAGGGGATACATACAGTTTCTCACCGAATAATTTAAATTCCGTAATATCGGTTACCCATTTTTCATTTGGCGCATCTGCCGTAAAATTACGCTCTAAAATATGGGGTGCAATTTTACCAACTGTCCCTTTATAAGATTTATATTTTTTCATACGTACAAGGCATTTTAAACCTAATTCTTTCATAATTCGTTGCACTTTTTTATGATTCACGATTTGATTACGGTTGGCTAATTCATCACGAATACGACGATATCCATAACGACCTTCGTGTTCTTCATAAATCGCTTTAATTTCTACTTTTAAATCCGCATCTGGATCGATTCTACCCATTTGTTTTACATAAAAGTAATAGGTGCTTCGAGGGAACCCTGCTAACTTTACTAACTCTTTCACTTGAAACTCATGCCTTAATTCATAGACTACTTGTGCCTTGTCTTGTTTCGTGATTTTTCCTTGTTTTGAACTAAGGTATTCAACTTTTTTAAATACGCATTTTCCATACGTAAGCGTTCTAATTCAGCTTGTAACGCTTCAACTGAACCTTCTGCCGGAATCTTTTTCGTATCTTGTTTTGTGTTTTTATTTTTCATGGATGGACGCTCCTTTTTCTTTGGTTCAAGGGCATCTAAGCCACCTACTTCAAATTGCTTCTTCCATTGATAAACCGTTGTAAAAGAAGGAATCTTGAATATAGCCGCTGTATCCATTAACGATATACCCGATTGAGCCATAAAATTTAGTACGTCTAGTTTAAACTCTACGGTGTAATTTGTATAGACCTCGTGTAAACCTTCTTCGCCATGGAGTTCGTATAGGCGCAACCAGTATTGAAATTGTGCCTTTGTAATATTCATCTGTTTTGCATATTCTGTTTGAGAAATTGTTTTTGGATTAAATCCTTGAACGAGCGCTAACTTTAAATCTTTCGTAAATTTTGTCATACAAAAAACTGCACCTCCAATTGTTAGACACAGTCTAACAATTGGAGGTGCAGTTCATAAGAATTGGCTTTTTATTTTTGATTACAATTTCCACTTAGGAGAAAGATAGTAAAATATTTTGAAATCATTTTTGCTGAATTTATAACTCTTCTAATTTTTATCTAATAAAGCATTAACTTTATTGTTATTTATGTAGCAAGAGTGAGACATTATTAAATTCTAAAGCTGTATTGGTTTATATGCTAATGCTATATCTACTATTTGTTCTGGAGTAAGGTCTTCATCATTCCAATATATTAGATCACTTACTTCTGGATGTGGAACATTTCTTTCTACAACTTCTATCATTTCATCAATCTCTTCTTCAGTTCCTTCACATTCTACAATTTTACTTACTAGATTTATCAGTTCTTCTCTTGTTAATTTTTTAAACATATATTTCACTCCTTATTTATTAAAATGGAATCCCTTACTTAAAATTTCTTGATGCATTCTCGGAGAAGATATTACTATATTATCTAAATCATAAACGCCTCCTCCATTGTGAATAGGATTCCTATGATGTAAAACATAACTTGTTTGTTTTCCGTAATGCTGTGATTTTGGAGCTTTTGGCGCTAACCCGGCACTCATTCTCTTAATGTTAGCTTTACTAAACTCATTTGCATAACTTGACTTTGAATATTCTTCCCAGAAAGCTTTTCTAAATGCATCAAAATTACTAAATTCTCTACCTCTTAAGCTATCCGCAACATCTTTGGGTACTAATCCTATATTACCACTTGAACCTCTCATTGACTTACGTGGATTAGATAGATTTTCACCACCACTTGCAATTCCTGGTTGTTTTCTAGCATTACCATCTATAGTCTTTGCAAAATTATAATAGGCTTGCTTCAATTCGCTTTGAGGTATCTTGGTTATGATATTTCCACCAGAGAAAGCAAAAGAAACATCTTTCTTAAAAGATTGTAAAATATCAGATGCTTGCTTCAATTCTTTTACTAGCGTTACGCCTTTAGCGAATGTACTTGCTCCACCTGCTCCTTTTATTCCTTTTGTGACCAGGCCTGCTTTACCTAGTCCCTTATCGAGAATAACACCAATCCCTATTTGTGTTAATCCATAAGTAGTCCATTGTGTACGGCTCTCTGCATCCCCATCTATAATATCTCGTTTCACAGAATTTGAAAATGTATGCCACATATTTTGTGTCGTTTCATCCAAATGTAAAATCGCATATGTAACATTAATAAAAGTTCCTATATCCATATTCCTTATATCCATGTTACTTAAAGTTTCCATGGACTTGATTCCATCTTCAACAGCTTTCCCTGTTCCGATTACAGTACCATTCCACATCTTTTTTACTGTTTCGAACATTTTAACTACATCGTCTACCTTATCGTCCCAAACCTTTCTAATCGGAGATTTTTCTTCTAGCCTACCGCACATTTCTCCATCTTTAATTGAATTATCAGCCTGACGCTTCCTATCTTCTGTAATTTCTTGAATAGAGGTTGTCCACTCCATATTCAATCCTTGTGTACTAAATGTACCACTTGCAGGACTAAAACCTTTCCCGCTTTGGACTTCAGCCAAACCCGTCGCAATGCTAGCCGCTAATTGAATTGCTGTACTATAATTATTACTAGATGTTTGGTTAAACTCATACAGGTGATCTAACTTTTCTTGCAGTTTTTTCCTCATAGCAGTGAAAAGATTTACCATAGCATCCATACCTGGAATTGGTATAGTTTGAATGATGGCTTCCATACTTGCTTTCATTCGGTCAATTTCTTGAATTTGTTCTAATGTTTCTTGTTCGATTACATCAGTTGAAGCTACCTTTGATTCAAATTGACTTGGGAAGGCATTATTCTGAACGATTAATTCTTCACATAAATAAATAATCCCTTGTGCTAAAGGACGAAAGGTTTGTACAAAAAATGATTTTGCACTACTGTATGTTTATCCTTGTAAAATAGTATCAACTGCAAAAGCGTCAATTGACTGAATGGCTTGTTCCATACCTTGAATGATAGCGGTACATACAGCATTCATACTTTGTGTTTGGGTATGTACTTCCCCTAGATACATGTTTAAACTCATGAATTTCCCTCCTTAACAAGTAAATAATACCAATTTGAGGATGAAACTGTAAATATTACATTGTAATGAATTTATTAGAGGTACACCTCAAAGCGAACTTATCCATATTCGAAATGAAGGGGGAGTAAAAAACTGATGGTATTAGATAATGCATCAAGTAAAAAAGTGAACGGTTATGAAAAAAACGTCCACTTTGTATCGTATGTTTTACATTAAATGTAGTTCATAATCCCCGTCACTACTGCTTGGATCTCCGAATGTTTCCTCGTATAGATTACCCACTTTTGTAAACCTATTTTTTAATGCAAAGTGGTAACCTTCTTCGGTTATAACTTCTTGTAATACTAAACGCTCGAAGCCCTTTTCTTTTGCGAATGTTTTAAACCATTCAAGAATAATACTTCCTTTTCCTTCATTACTTGGGGTAATGCTTATAGCAGCAATTGCCAAGTATGGTTCTGGGAAAAATTCACTTCTAAGGTTAATAGTGACCTTATATTCTTTAGAAGAAATATGTAAAGTGTATTTAGAAAAACCTTCAATCAATTCTATTTCGTCTTGTACTATTGCTTGTAATAACAATTTAAAATTTTGAAAGTCCTGTATATGAAGAGGAATCTTGGTGAATTTTTCTTTCAAAACAAGTAACTCCTTTTATCATTTGTTTTTGTACTTATCCATTTCTATACACACGCCAGCCTTTTATATTTTCGGTCCCAAACTAGCCCCACTTAGCCCCAGTTTTATTCTTTTTTGTGCTTTATTTTGCATTGTTAATGATAAATAAAAAAAGCCCAGGATCCTTGATAAACAAGGTTCCTAAGGCTTTTAATAATACTCTTTGCAGAGTACCGAGATTAACGAGAGTAGAACTCTACGATTAATGCTTCGTTGATTTCAGCTGGTAACTCAGCACGTTCAGCGTGACGAGTGAAAGTAGCTTCTAATTTGTCAGCATCGAAAGTTAAGTATTCTGGTACGAAGTTGTTAACTTCCATAGCTTCTTTAACTACAGCTAGGTTGCGAGATTTTTCGCGAACGCTGATAGTTTGACCTGGTTTCACGCGGTAAGATGGGATATCTACGCGAGCGCCATCTACCATGATGTGACCGTGGTTTACTAATTGGCGAGCTGCGCGACGAGTGCGAGCTAAGCCCATGCGGTAAACTAGGTTGTCAAGACGAGCTTCAAGAAGGATCATGAAGTTTTCGCCGTGTTTACCTGGCATTTTACCTGCTTGGTCAAATGTGCGACGGAATTGACGTTCAGTCATGCCGTACATGTGACGAAGTTTTTGTTTTTCTTGTAATTGTAAACCGTATTCAGAAAGTTTCTTACGTTGGTTAGGACCGTGAGGACCTGGTGCGTAAGGGCGTTTTTCTAATTCTTTACCTGTGCCGCTTAGAGAGATACCAAGACGACGAGACAGTTTCCAAGCTGGACCTGTATAACGAGCCATAGTTGACTCCTCCTTTAATGTTTTTATTTACGTAAAATAAAAACAGACGTAATTGACATTTACGGGTATTTTGTTTTCATGTACCTTCGCTCCAGCAGCAGGGAGTTACGAGATACACCTCTTGAGAGGAACAAAATACAAACGATAAATTCAAATTACAAGGCTGCCTTTTTATTTTACACAAACGCTATTATATCTGTTTCCCGAAATTTCGTCAAGTTAGTTCGTTTTTTATTTATGCATATAAAATTTGGAAATGATAAGGAGGAATTCAGAACATTCAGAAAGAATTTTAGAAACGTACAGAAAACGTTTACATAATATAGAAACATAAGGGGGATGTTTTATGAAAAAGAGCAATATGGAGACAGATTTCATTCATTATGGATATGAACCAGGTGTGCATAAAGGGAGTTTAACGCCACCTTTATTTCAAACTTCAACTTATACATTTGAAACAACGAAACAAGGAGAAGATAGTTTTGCGGGGCAAGATTCATCCTATATTTACTCGCGGCTTGGTAATCCGACTGTAGAGTTATTTGAAGAACGCATGGCAGCTTTAGAAGGGGGAGAAGTTGCATTAGCGTTTGGATCGGGTATGGCTTCTATTTCGGCGACATTGCTTGCTTGTTTACGTGCAGGGGATCATATGATTTGTTCCAATGGGTTATACGGTTGTACGTACGGCTTTTTGGAAGTGTTAGAGGAGAAATTTATGATTACACATTCCTTTTGTGATATGGAAACGGATGAGCAGATTGAGAAAGAAATTCTTCCGAATACGAAGTTGATTTTCGTTGAAACACCTATTAATCCAACGATGAAACTGATTGATTTAGAGAAAGTAATCAAAGTAGCAAAGAAAAATCATTTACTTGTTATTGTTGATAATACATTTTGTTCTCCATACTTACAAAATCCACTTGTTCTTGGGTGTGATGCGGTTCTTCATAGCGCAACGAAATATATTGGTGGGCACGGTGATGTAGTTGCGGGAGTTACCGTTTGTAAAACGAGGGAGTTAGCCGAAAAAATCCGTCCGATTCGAAAAGATATTGGGGGAATTATGGCGCCTTTTGATGCATGGTTATTATTAAGGGGGCTAAAAACGTTAGCGGTTCGAATGGATCGACATTGTGATAATGCGGAGAAAGTAGTAGCTTTTTTGAAAAAACATGAAAAGGTTGAAAAAGTTTGGTATCCAGAAGGAGAACGAGCATCCCGGCAAATGAAGCGTGGTGGAGGTGTTATTTCGTTCTCTATTAAAGGAGGAAAAGAGGAAGCGCAAGCTTTTATGGACGAATTAAATTTGATTGCGATTGCGGTCAGTCTTGGTGATACAGAAACATTAGTGCAGCATCCCGCGACAATGACACATGCGGTCATTCCAGCAGAAGTTCGTCAGAAAATGGATATTTTTGATAATTTAATTCGTTTATCTGTCGGTTTAGAATCGTGGGAAGATATTGTTTCTGATTTACAGCAGGCGTTAAATAGCAGTAATGTTATATCCTCTAACATACATTATAAATAAAAAGAATGAGCTATCGATTTAGTAATCATTACTTGATCGACAGCTCATTCTTTTCTTATTACATATGTTTTAGGAGCGTTTCCACAAATTTTTCTAAATATTGTTGATCTACTTTGTCAAAACGATTTTTTTCAGGGCTATCAATATCTAATACACCGATTACGTTGCCTTCTTTTATCATCGGTACAACAATTTCAGAATTAGATGCGCTATCACAAGCGATATGTCCAGGGAATTGATGAACATCGGCGACAAGTTGTGTTGTTTTTGTTTCAGCTGCCACACCACAAACACCGCGGCCAAAAGGAATACGCACGCACGCAGGCATACCTTGGAACGGTCCGAGTACAAGCTCGTTGCCTTCTGTTACATAAAAACCAACCCAGTTAATGCGTTCTAAAAATTGATTGAGTAGTGCGGAAGCATTTGCTAAATTTGCGACTGTATTGGATTCGCCTGTTAACAAAGCATCGAGTTGTTTAATTACAATTTCATATTGCTTTTCACGTGAACCTACATAGCTTTCTTTTGTAAACATGGAAACGTCATCCTTTCTGGCGATAAATGTAAAATCATAGCAAAATACGCTGTATTCTCTATGACTTTGTCGATAGAAAATTAAAGGAATTTGTCTTAAAAGTCAAGAAATTTAAACTATAGCTGTTCAGAGTGAGAGGACGTGAGCACATGAAACATACGAAACAAAAGGTGATGGATGCAGCGATTTCTTTGTTTTATACGAAAGGGTATAATGGAACATCAGTGCGTGATATTGCAAAACGAGCGGATGTGAATGTGGCTAATATTTCATATTATTTTGCTAGTAAGCAAGGTTTATTAGAACAGCTTATTACTGATTTTTTAGAAGGGTATATCCGTGTAATTGAAGTGGCTTTTGAACAAAGGGAGTATGTACCAGCTAAAGAAGTGCTGAATCGAATGATTAAAGGGATTTTACGATATCAATTTGAGAATCGTGAACTGACGCGTTTCTTTTATCGAGAGCTATCAATAGATACGACGTTAATTCGTGAAGTTATGACTGTTTATTTTTCAAAAGAAAGATACTATATAGAGCAAATTATTAGGCAAGGACAAATGCAACAAGAGTTTCAAAAAGTGTCATTTACAATGTTTATGACGCAGCTAAAAGGGATGATAAATATGCCATATTTATATCCGCAATATGTATCGGAAGTATTGCATTCTTATCCTTCCGAAGCATTCTTCTTAGAAAGGTATACGAAGGAAATTGAGCGATGGCTAGAACAAGCGTTATATATAACAAATATATATTATCCGTTACCAAAGGCGGTTCATATGTAAAATACCCCCACCTAATTAAGCTGAGGTGGGGGTATTTCTTATCTCACTTTTTATCGGTTGTTTTTTTCGTTGCCATAAGTTATTGCAAAGCAAAGCGATAATTGTTAGAGCCGCGCCAATCACTTCGATTTTAGTAACGGTATATCCACGAAACATAGATCCGATAAGCGCTAATACAGGAACTAAATTCATAAATAAAATTCCGTTAATAGATGAAATGAAACGATTTCCCATATTCCAGCAAAAGACGGCGATTACTCCGGCAAGAATTGACATATAAAATAATTCGAAGCGAACAGTAAGGATTGTCGAAATAGATGGTACAGAAATAAATTTTATATAAGCTAATATACTCACAATGACAAGAAGGGCAATAGAGCCAAAGAAACAAGTGAGTGTTGTGTACCGAAGCGGTGACCAAGACGGAAAGTGGGAAGCGCCATTTGTATAAATGACCCAGCACATAACGCCGCATAGCATGAATAAATTTGTAGATACATGACTTGCTGCTCCAAATAATAAATGAATATTACCTTTTGAAATAACGAGCATGACACCAATTAGAGCACAAAACATAAAAAGGAATGTATAGTTTTGTGGTCGTTTGTTTTTTGTCACCCACTGTAGTAGTAAAGCAAGAAGTGGCATAAGTGATTGAATCATAGCGGCATGAATGGCTCCCGAAGGTCCGGCTAATTGTTGACCATAAAAAACGAGAAATCCATATCCAGCAAAGCCAACTGTTCCGAAAAATAATAACGAAAGAGTTTTCTTTTCTAAGCGAAAAGAGGATATGCCTTCAAATGCCAAGAGAAGTATGATAAAAATAATAGCTGCGGATCCGTAGCGAATCGTTGTAAAGAAAAATGGATCTATAAATTGTAGGGCACTGGCCATAACAGGAAACATAAATCCCCAAGATGTTACGGCGAGTAAACATAAAAATGAACCGAGTAGTAGTTGCTTTTTACTCAAGAGTATCTTTCTCCTTTTTATTTCGATATAGTAAGTTCATAAAATAAAGCATGAAGTGAGTATAGCGCTTGTTTAATAGATAGAGGAAATACCGTTTTTTTATAACGGCTATAACTTTTAGTTAGAGGTGTATAGTTATGGATTTTGAAGCGATACGATCGCTAATTGAGGTCAAACATGAAAAGAGTTTATCGAAAGCGAGTAAACTGCTGCATATTTCGCAACCAGCGCTGAGTAAGCAAATTCAGAGGTTAGAAGCAGACCTTGAGGTGACAGTATTAAAGCGGTCTGCTCAAGGAGTTGAATTGACAGAAGCTGGGGAATTATTTTTAAGCCGGATGGAACCCATTTTAAAACAAATCAATGAAGTGAAGATGGAACTAAGAGGATATCAAGTAAAGAAAAAGATTTCTCTTGGTATATTGCCGAGTTTAGCAGCTCATTATATATCGAAATATAAAGGAATATTGGAAAAAACATACGAAGTAGAATGGTATATTGAGCATACAAAAATATTAATGGAATTATTTAAAGCGCGGAAGATTGATGCGATGTTAATTGATTCTTTCGTAGATGATGCAAAGTACATAAGAAAAGTACGCCAAGAACATATTGTTTGTGTTGTTTCAAGTGAACATGTATTTAAAGATAAAAAAGTCATAAAAATGAGCGACTTGCAGCATGAAAAGCTCATTATTTATCCAGAGATTTGTGATGTAAGAAAAATGATTATGACAGTATTTCATGGAGTGGGAGTCAAGCCGACAATCGCTGTAGAAACATCGTATGCAGAGCCGATGCTGGCGATGGTACGAGCAGGATTAGGAATTACACTACTGCCAGAAATCGCAGTAAAACAAGGAATGAAAGAAGGCATTTGTATGATTCCTATAGAGCCAGCATTAACGAGATGCATCTATTTTGTATCTCATCGGGAAGAGGAAACGTTTGTACAAATATTTGGAGAGATAGATTGAAATTAGGTATTTATATAAAAAGATATATATAAATATGACCATTATAACAAAAGAAACAGGAAATTTTAAAAAAACTAGGTCAAAAACAAGGCATAACATGGTATGATTATTACATTGTTAGTTGTTAAATATAGGGGATTTCCCTTTTTATACATAATGCCTTCCATTTCATAAACGGAACGGACAAAAATAGAGATACAATTAGGAGGCTTTTTTGCATGGATTCTATCTTAACGATCGTTATCATTGTGGTAAGCTCTATTCTAGTGCTACTCATGATAGAGCTCATGATAAGAAATCGTTCATATAAAGATATCGAAGCACTGGAACAGTGGCAACAAGAAATAAAAGATAAACCAGTTGCAGATGAATTGAAACGGGTAAAAGATTTAAATATGACAGGGCAAACAGAAGAGTTGTTTGGAAAGTGGCGTGAAGATTGGGATGAAATCGTAGCAACAATTCTTCCAAAAGCCGAAAAAGATTTAGAAAGCGCACGGAAATCTGCCTCGCAATTTTCCTTCCGAAAAGCAAAGTATGCGATGAATGAAGCTATTAGTAATTTAGATGAAGCGGATAATCGTATCACGGATATTTTAAACGAATTACAGCAATTATTAGAGAGTCATGAGAAAAATAGTGCGGAAATTGATGGGTTACGTGATACATATCGTAATATGAAGAAGAATGTACTTGCGCACCGTCATATGTATGGTGCGGCAGAGCAGAAGATTGAAGAGTTGTTAGATGTCGAATCTGACAAATTTCAAAAGTTTGAGGAAGCAACAGCGAATGGCGATTATTTAAAAGCAAGAGACATTGTAATGAGTTTAGAAGAAGGATTATCAAACTTAGAAGGCATGATCCATGAAGTTCCTGACTTATTAGTAGAGTGTCAAGCTACATTACCAGTACAATTAGAAGATTTATTACAAGGCCATGACGATATGAAAAAGCAAGGCTATGTCTTAAATCATTTGGAAATCCCTAAAGAAGTACGTGAGATGACGAAACAACTACAAACATGTCTACTAGATATACAAGAGCTTCATATTATAGAAGCAGCAGAGAAAATTGAAGCTTTAAAAACGCGTTTAGATACGTTATATGATCAATTAGAAAAAGAAGTGCATGCAAAATATTATGTAGAGCAAAAAACAGTGCGTGTTTACGATGATTTAGAAGAGATTCATGAACAAGCGCTTGAAACAAAAGCAGAAACACAGTTTGTGAAACAAAGCTATCAGTTACAAGATAAAGATATTGAATCGCAAAAGATTATTGAAAAACAAATGCACATTTTGATGAAACGTTTTGAAGTATTGCAATTACGTGTTGCAGAGCAAGATATTGCATTTTCTGTTATTCGTGAAGAACTTGAAGAAATTTATGAGCAATGTGAAACGTTAAAAGTCCTTCATGCAGAATATAAAGAGATGCTACAGACAATGCGTAAGGAAGAATTTGAAGCACGTGAGAAATTACAAGAGATGCGCAATATGATTTTAGAGACAAAACGTCTTATGCAAAAGTCTAACTTGCCAGGTCTTCCAGAGAGTATTATGGAAGATTTACAAAAGGGACAAGAAGCAATGCAGGCTGTATATGGACATTTAGAATTAAAACCACTGAATATGCATGTAGTAAATAGCGAGTTAGAGGAAGCATATACGATTGTGAATGGTGTATCTGAACGGACACAAGATGTGATTGGTCAAGCATATTTAGTAGAAAAATTAATTCAATATGGTAATCGCTATCGTAGCCAAGATATGGATTTAGCCTATAGTTTAGACAACGCGGAGAGATTATTCCGTGAATATGAATATGATGCGGCTTTAGAACAAGCAGCTTCCGTTTTAGAACAATTGGAACCTGGTGTTGTTCAAAAAATTGCTGAGTTTGTAGATAATGAACAAACCTCTTGATGAAAAGGGGTTTGTTTTTTTTATGTCTCAATGTGTAAATTAACAGATGATGTTGTTATAATGAATAGCGGAATAACGCAAAGCTTTTCGTTTCAAGATACAAAGCAAAGGCAGATGCCTATATGAAAAGCAAACCTTTGTATATGTTTAGCGTAATTGCACAGATTTATGATATGATTATATGATGTGACAGCGCTGAAAGGGGAAGAACGATGATCTATTTTGATAATAGTGCGACGACAAAACCATATCCAGAAGTCCTACAATCTTATGTAACAGTTGCAGGGAAATACTTTGGAAATCCTTCTTCTATTCATTCGCTTGGAGGAGAAGCTGAACATTTATTAACGCAATCAAGGACGGTTGTAGCACAGCTTCTACATGTTAAGCCTTCAGAAATTATTTTCACATCGGGTGGAACGGAAGGAAATAACCTTGCGATTAAAGGAATAGCGATGAAGAATCGCTCTCGTGGCAAACATATTATTACAACAAATATTGAACACGCATCTGTGTTTGAAGCATATAAACAATTAGAGGAGCTTGGCTTTGAGGTAACATACTTACCTGTGAACGAGCATGGTGTTGTGTCTGTTCAAGATGTAAAACAAGCACTTCGTGACGAAACCATTTTAGTTTCTATGATTCACGTCAATAATGAAACGGGGGCAATTCAGCCGATTACTGAGGTCGGTGAATTGTTAACAAGCTATCCGAAAATAAGATTTCATGTAGATCATGTACAAGGTATTGGAAAAGTACCGCTTGATCTTCATGCTTCTCATATTGATCTTTGTTCAATATCAGGACATAAATTTCATAGCGTAAAAGGAACAGGACTTTTATATGTACGTGATGGCGTTCGGTTAGACCCGCTTTTATCAGGTGGCCAGCAAGAGCTTCGCTATCGTTCAGGTACAGAGAACTTACCTGGTATTGTAGCCATGGTGAAGGCGCTGCGGATGACAATGGAACGTATGAACGAAAAGGTTGCTCATTTACAAACGTTACAAGCAGAACTCATTCGTTTCTTTGAGAGCATGGAAGGGGTAACGATTAATACATCACTTCAGCATGCTGCACCTCATATTTTAAATGTATCATTTGTTGGGTTAAAACCAGAGGTAGTTGTTCATGCTTTAGAGGAACGTGAAGTATACGTATCAACGAAATCAGCTTGTTCTTCAAAAGCAAATGAGGTGAGCCGTGTATTAGTCTCAATGGGATTACCACATGACGTAGCTGCGAGTGCGATTCGCATTAGTTTAGCACCGGAAAATACAATGGAAGAAGTAAAACAATTTGAAGACATTATAAAAGAGACATTGCCAAAATTATATGAAGTGATGAGGTAAAGAAAATATGATGAAATATGATCACATTTTAGTTCGTTATGGTGAAATGACGACAAAAGGAAAGAACCGTTCGAAGTTCGTTAGTACGTTAAAAGATAACGTGAAGTTTAAGTTAAAAAAATTCCCAAACATTAAAATTAATGCAACGCATGATCGCATGTATATTGAATTAAATGGTGAAGATCATGAGGCAATTGCAGAGAGCTTAAAAGATGTATTTGGTATTCATAAGTTCAATTTAGCAATGAAAGTACCATCAGAATTAGAAGAAATTAAAAAAGGTGCACTAGCCGCTTTTTTATTAGTAAAAAAACCTGTAAAAACATTTAAAATTACAGTACATCGTTCGTATAAACATTTCCCAATGCAAACGATGGAATTACTGCCAGAAATCGGCGGATATGTTTTAGAAAATACGGAAGATATCATAGTGGATGTGCATAATCCAGATGTAAATATCCGTGTAGAAATCCGTAGTGGTTATAGCTATATTATGTGTGATGAGCGCATGGGAGCAGGTGGTTTACCTGTTGGTGTTGGCGGCAAAGTGATGGTGCTTCTATCTGGCGGTATTGATAGCCCGGTGGCTGCTTACTTAACAATGAAACGCGGTGTATCTGTAGAGGCTGTGCATTTTCATAGTCCGCCGTTCACAAGTGAACGGGCAAAACAAAAAGTAATGGATTTAGCACAAGAGCTAACGAAATATTGTAAACGTGTAACGCTTCATCTTGTTCCATTTACAGAGGTGCAAAAGACCATTAATAAGGAAATTCCATCTAGCTATACGATGACAGTAATGCGTCGTATGATGATGCGTATTACGGAGCGCATTGCCGAAGAACGTAATGCATTAGCAATTACAACTGGTGAAAGTCTTGGACAAGTAGCGAGTCAAACGTTAGATAGTATGCATACGATTAATGAAGTGACAAACTATCCAGTATTACGTCCTCTTATTACAATGGACAAATTAGAAATTATAAAAATTGCGAATGAAATTGGCACATACGATATTTCTATTCGCCCATATGAAGATTGCTGTACAGTATTTACACCAGCAAATCCAGCGACAAAACCAAAGCGTGAAAAAGCAAATCGTTTTGAAGCAAAATATGATTTTACACCGTTACTTGAACAAGCTGTTGCAAATACAGAAACAATGGTGTTACAAACAGTAGACAAGGCAAAAGAAGATCAATTTGAAGATCTTTTCTAAAACCATAAATTACCACCATTAGATAGGTATGAAGTCATATAGTTTATCACACTCTATACTCACAAGGAGGTGATACTATATGGCACGTAACACAAACAAACTAGCAGTTCCTGGTGCTGAATCAGCATTAGACCAAATGAAATATGAAATCGCTCAAGAGTTTGGTGTTCAACTTGGAGCAGATGCAACATCTCGCGCTAACGGTTCTGTTGGTGGCGAAATTACAAAACGTCTAGTTTCTTTAGCAGAACAACAATTAGGCGGTTTCCACAAATAATCCCATATATCATGGCTGAGAAGGAGCGGGTACATCCGCTCCTTCTTTTTTGATGGAAGAAAACAACATGACCTTTTCGACATCGGTGAAAAATTTGTCAAAAGAAGAGGGTTCAAAATTTACAGAAAATTCTTTATTATATAAGGGAGGCATAGTGACGAAGGAGGATATTAATGAAAAGAGAAGAACTATTAGCGCCACCGTCGTATAATTTAGTTACAGAGATAGAGAAATATATGAATGAAAAAGACAAGTTAGCATTAATTTGGCAAGATGAGCAAGGAGCAAGAAGAGAGGTTACATACCTTGAATTAATAAAAGGAGCGAATAAGATTGGAAACGCTTTTATAAAAAGTGGTTTGCAAAAAGGGGACAAGCTTCTTATTATGATGCCGCGTTTAATCGAAGCGTATATGACATATATCGGAGCAATTAAAGCGGGTTTTGTTGTGATTCCAAGTTCCGAAATGCTTCGTAAAAAAGATATTGAATATCGTATTCAACATGGAGAAGTAAAAGCTATTATAAGTTATGAACCATATATTTCACAATTTGAAGGAATAAAGGAAATGGATTCTCTTCAAAAATTTGTTTTAAGTGAAAAAGAAGTAGATGGATGGACGAATTTAAATACTGCATTAGAAACAGAAAGTGATGTATTAGATATTGCCAAGACGGATAAGGAAGATATGGTCTTTTTATCTTATACATCAGGAACGACAGGAAATCCAAAAGGTGTTGTTCATACACATGCTTGGGGTTATGCACATTTGCGTACGAGCGCTCCCAATTGGCTCGGAATTGAAGAGAATGATATTGTATGGGCAACGGCTAGTCCAGGATGGCAAAAGTGGATTTGGAGCCCGTTTTTAGCAACTCTCGGTTCAGGTGCAACTGGATTTGTATATCACGGTAAATTTGAGCCGAAAACATATTTACAGCTATTAGATGAGAATCAAGTAAATGTGCTTTGCTGTACGCCGACAGAATATCGTTTAATGGCCAAAGCGGAAAATTTGCAGCAATATAATTTAAAGGCGTTGCACAGTGCTGTATCCGCAGGAGAACCGTTAAATCGTGAGGTGATTGAGACGTTCCAAAAGCACTTTCAAGTTACTGTGAGAGATGGATATGGTCAAACAGAAAATACATTGCTCATTGGTGTTATGAAAGGAATGGAAATAAGACCAGGATCGATGGGAAAACCGACGCCGGGTAATCAAGTAGAAATTATAAATGAAGAAGGGCACCCCGTATCTGTAGGAGAAGTGGGAGATATTGCTGTTCATATTGATACACCAGCACTCTTTAAACAATATTATAAAGATGATGAACGTACAGCAATGCAATTCCGTGGTGATTACTATATGACAGGGGATAAAGCGAAAAAAGATGAAGATGGCTATTTTTGGTTTGAAGGCCGCGGTGATGATATCATTATTAGTTCTGGCTACACAATTGGCCCATTTGAGGTGGAAGATGCACTTGTGAAACATCCATATGTAAGAGAATGCGCAGTAGTAGCGAGCCCGGATGAGATTCGTGGAAGTGTCGTAAAGGCATTTATCGTATTAAGAGACAATGTACAGGAAAAAGAAGATACATTGATTCCATTACTCCAAGAACATGTTAAAGAATTAACAGCACCTTATAAATATCCTCGTAAGATTGAATTTGTAGACGAACTACCAAAAACGATTTCCGGAAAAATTAGACGTGTTGAACTTAGAAAACAAGAAATGGAATTGCGGTTAAAGTAAAAGATAAAGGACAAGTGTCAACAATCGCAGCGAATCAAAATGAATATTTGAAACAGCACCATGTGATGTAAAATGGTGCTGTTTTTCTACATTTTGATTTCGTATGCGAAAAGGGTGAGGAGGTTAAAATGATGGGGGAATTATGGTACGGCGGAAATATTTATACGATGGAAGAAGAGAATGAAAAAGTAGAAGCGGTTTATGTTGAAAACGGAAGGATTGTTGATATAGGAACAAAACAAGACTTAGAAATTCGTTATCCATTTGAACAGTTACACAATTTAGAAGGGCGAACAATACTTCCAGGTCTTGTTGATAGTCACATGCATCTAATTGGACATGGTGAAAGACTTCTTCGATTAGATGTATCAAAGTGTACATCTTATGAGGAAGTATTGGCTCTTGTTAAAGAAAGAGTAAAAGAAGCGCCAGTAGGTTCTTGGATTATTGGAGAAGGATGGAATGAAAATTATTTTACAGATACAAAAAACGTTCATACTCATGATTTAGATACGATTTCAAAGGAGCATCCCATTTTGTTAAAACGCGTTTGTCGTCATGTTACTTGGGTAAATTCATACATACTAAAAAAAGCCAATATAACGGCAGAAACGAAGGATCCAAAAGGTGGGAAAATCGGTCGTGATTCCTCAAGTAGATTAACGGGTCTTTTATATGAACAAGCGCAAGAGTTGATCAAACATGTTCAGCCTGAAATAAATGAAACATACTTACAAAGAGTTTTAAAGGTGGCTATTCGTGATTGCTGGAAATATGGGCTAGTAGGGGGACATACGGAAGACTTAAATTATTATGGAGGCTTTAAAAAAACATATGACGCGTTTTCGCATGTCATAAAAGAAATGCCTTTTAAAGCACATTTGCTCGTTCATCATGAAGTTGCCGATGAGCGAAAAGAATATGAAAATACGCACTACATTGAATTTGGTGCGATGAAAATCTTTTCTGATGGTTCTTTTGGCGGGAGAACGGCATTATTAAGCGAGCCGTATGAGGATGCAAAAGAGACAAATGGTGTCGCAATTTATTCGCGAAATGAGCTAGCTGATCTTGTGGAAAAAGCTCGCAACTTACAAATGCCAGTTGCGATTCATACGATTGGTGATTTGTCGCTAGAGTACGTAATTGAGGCACTAGAGTTATACCCTCCTGCAGAAGGATTACGTGATCGCATTATTCATTGCCAACTTGCAAGGGAGGATTTAATTGAACGGATGAAGAAGTTACAGGTTATTATTGATATTCAGCCTGTGTTTGTTTCATCAGATTTTCCATCTGTTATTGGAAAATTGGGAGAGCGTCGTCTTCGCTATGCATATGCTTGGAAGACTTTACTTCATGCAGGCTTACATTGTAATGGAGGCTCAGATGCGCCAATTGAACAAGTAAATCCGTTTTTAGGTATATATAGTGCGGTAACGCGGAGAAGTTTTAACGATGGAGTGTGCTATATGCCTAAAGAGAGATTAACGGTATTTGAAGCAGTGTCCTTATTTACAACGGGAAGTGCTTATGCAATTGGAAAAGAAAAAAGGCGCGGGAAAATTATGAGAGGATATGAAGCTGATTTTACGATTATAGACAGGGATATATTTCACATACAGGTAGAAGAACTAAAAGATATTCAAGCTGTAACAGTTGTAGTAGATGGGAAAATTGTGCATCAAAAATAAGAATAAAACAAAAGAGTGCTAGAACATTTGCTAGCACTCTTTTTATTACTTATAAAAACGTTCTCTGCACTTTTTCCCAGAAAGAGTTATTTTTTAATTTCACCGTTTTAATTTGTTTATCGCTTAAACGCACAACAGCTTTTTCGACTTGTTTAATACTAAGCGCTTCGTTATCCATTCCCATAACAGGATAATCGTTCCCCTCTGGTCGTAGCTTTAAAGTTAATGTACGTTCATGATTTAAAATAAATGGTGATCCAAGTGTACGATATGTGTTGTTATTTAAAGAGGCGAGCTCGCTTATTTGGAAACATGGGATAAGCGGATCAACAACAGCGCCCTGTAATGATTTATTATAAGCTGTGCTACCTGTCGGTGTAGAAATGACTAAGCCATCTCCTCGAAATGTTTCAAAATATAAGTCATCGACGTAGACATCGACGACGAATGTTTTAATAATGCTAGAGCGTAAAGAAAACTCATTTAAGCAATGAAAAGATGTATCTTGATCGACATCTATTTTAATTGTTGGATATTTACGCACTTCAATTTCGTTTTTTGTAATCTCTTGAAGAGCGGATTCAACATGGTCAATGTGGAAGTCGCAGTAGAAAGAAATTTCATCTTTCGCAGAAACACCCGCATATAGGCAATCTTCCTGAAAGCCAGTTTTACGAACAGCTTGTAAGAAGGTTCCATCATCTCCAACACTGACGATAGCATTTGCATTTTTTGGATGATCTAATATGGTAAATCCGTTTTCCTCTAAAATACGATATATCGGCTTCATTTTTTCAATGAGCGCTGTTTTGTCATCACCATAAAAGAAAAATAAATTACGACGATCTGCCATTGCGTATCCCTCCATTGCAGTCAAATTATGTTTCGTGAGAAAAATCTTTCTGGACGATATGTTCAAATAGTATATTTCGATATAAAATGCCAAAATCCCTTTTTGTTTTTTAGAAAAGTTTATATTTTCAATCTTATCAAAAGTGGTTTAATGATGCATAAATTTGTCGATAATGGGTATGGAATGAAAGGATGGGTATAAATGAAGTGGCTTGCAATCGGGATAGGGATTTTTCTTATTTTTCTTTTACTTTTATTATTGTCAAAGATATCTCTTAAAGTAACGTTTTTATATTCAGAGACGGAGAAGCAATGTTTATTTCAAGTGAAAATATGGAAGATAAAATATACATTTGACGTATTGGAAAGAATGGAAAGGCAACAGAAAAAGACTGGTCAAAAAATTGAGAAGGCTGAAAGAGAAGGCGGTATAGAAAATAAAATCATGGCACAACTGGATAGTATCGGGGAACTGATAAAAAAGCTGCAACAAATCCATACTATTGGTAAAGATTTTTTAAAAAAGGTGAAAATCAATGGCTGGAAATGGCACTCCCAAATTGGAGCAGGCGATGCAGCTAGTACTGGAATTGTTACCGGTTATGCCTGGGGCACAAAAGGGATGGTTGCTGGAGTCATCGGGCAATATATGCATATTGTCGATATACCGGACTTTGAAATTACACCTGTTTTTCAAGGGAAAGGATTTGCATCAAGGTGTGAACTGACAGCATCCTTTCATATGTATCGTACTGTAATAACAGGAATAAAGTTGCTCATCTTTATGAGAAAGCAAAGATCTAGTGTGACAGAAAAATCTATTCAAGCATAGGGGGATATAGAATGGATCATCCAATTCAAGGTTTAATGACAACAGCAATGCAGCATTTAAAACAAATGACGGATGTAAATACAATTATTGGGGACCCGATTAAAGCAGCAGACGGAAGTGTAATTCTTACCGTTTCGAAAGTAAGTTTTGGATTTGCTGCGGGTGGAAGTGAGTTTGGAAGGATTGAAAGTTCTGGTCGTCATCCATTTGGAGGAGGGAGCGGTGGAGGAGTCTCCATTAATCCTGTTGCCTTTCTTGTTATAAATGGAGGAGGCGTGAAAGTATTACATTTAGATAAGCAAACCCATATGATTGACAAAGTAATTGAATTAGCGCCACAAGCTGTTGATAAAGTAAAGGAAATGATGGAGAAACGTAAAGGCGAGGAACCGGAGTTTGAAATTTAACAGTGAAAAAGAAGCTAGTCAATTGATTAGCTTCTTTATTTTTTTGTAAATGAAGCAATTTTGTTTGCATTCTGCCTAGGGACAAACTATCATTTACAGTGTACATATTTTATTTAAATAAAGGAGGATTTTTAAGTGGCAAACGTAACTTTTAAAGGTAATCCAATGACTTTAGTTGGAACAGAAGTTAAAGTGGGCGATCAAGCGCCAAAGTTCCAAGTATTAGCAAATGACTTATCTCCAGTAAGTTTAGAAACATATAAAGGTCAAGTGAAATTAATTAGCGTGGTACCTTCAATTGACACAGGTGTATGCGATGCGCAAACACGCCGTTTTAATGAAGAGGCAGCTGGTATTGAAAATACAAAAGTATTAACAATTAGCGTTGATTTACCATTCGCTCAGAAACGCTGGTGTGCAGCAAACGGTTTAGAAAACGTAGTAACACTTTCTGACCACCGTGACCTTTCATTTGGTGAAGCGTACGGCGTTGTAATGAAAGAACTTCGTTTACTTGCTCGTGCGGTATTTGTAGTAGATAGCAACGACAAAGTTGTGTACGTAGAATACGTAAGTGAAGGTACAAGCCATCCAAACTATGAAGCGGCATTAGAAGCGGCGAAAGCAGCGAAGTAATAAAGTGAAACTTTAATCAGTGGGGGTTTTCTTCATCCCCCCACTGATCATAAGCCCTCACCAATCGGGCTGTTATGGGCAGCCCTACTCCTACCTATCTTCCTTGTTTTTCTCTGAATCTTGAGGTGGGAGTCTTACTGCCCTAAAATAGCGGGATAAAAGGGAGGCGGCCTCTTTCTAGGAGGTCGTTTTTTCTCATATAGGATGAAATGGAAAAAGTTCATATCGTCTTCAATTTGAAAAGGGAGCTCTAAAAAAGAGGTCGCTTTTTCTTTTGGCAAAAAATTAGATTGTGGTATGATATAAGTTATGTGTAATGGACTGAAGGAGGAATGTATGTGAGTCAGACAGTAGAAACGTTATTTTCTATTTTCGATTCTTCTACCGTAATTTTACGTAAAGAATTGGATGTGACATATTTAGAAGCGCTTGTAGAAACAGGGGATAACTTGTTTGAAGGAGCGATTTTGCAAGAAAATTTATCTGAATCAACAATGAAACGGTTGAATCGTGAATACAGTAAATTTAATGAAGAAACATATAAAAGTGAAGAAATTCGAAAAGCATTTCAGCTTGCGATCTTAAAAGGAATGAAAGAAGGCATACAAGCAAATCATGAGATGACGCCTGATGCAGTTGGAATATTTATGGGATACTTATTCCATAAATTTATGAAGGGTCAGAAAGAAATAACGGTGCTAGATCCTGCAATTGGAACAGGAAATTTAATGACGACTATTTTTAATAGCGCTCAAGACGGGGTAGCAATGAGTGGCTTTGGCGTAGAAGTAGACGACTTACTTATTAAGTTAGCCTTAGTAAATGCGAATTTGCAAAAACAAGCAATTGAGCTTTTCAATCAAGATGGACTAGCTTCACTTTATATTGATCCTGTTGATGCAGTTGTTTGTGATTTGCCAGTAGGTTATTATCCGAACGAAGCTGGCTCAAGTGAATATAAGTTAAAAGCAGATGAAGGAATGTCTTATGCGCATCACTTATTTATTGAACAAAGTGTCAAGCATACGAAAGATGGAGGATACTTATTCTTCTTAGTGCCAAACTTTATTTTTGAAAGTGAGCAGGCGCCGAAGCTTCATGCGTTTATTAAAGAAACATGTTTTATTCAAGGATTATTACAGCTACCGGTTTCCATGTTTAAAAACGAAAAAAATGCAAAAAGTATATTTGTTCTCCAAAAAAAAGGAGAAAAGATAGAAATGCCAAAACAGGCGTTATTAGTGGAATTACCTAAGTTTTCCAATGTGAAGGCGATGGAGGATATGATGAGCCAATTAAATAATTGGTTTGCAACGCATAAAGCATAAAATATGTAACAGATGTATTTGTTGATGTAATACAGTTTTATAAGGTGGGTATGTAGTTTTAATATACACAAGATTAAACTGAATTTTTTTGAAATCTGTAATATATATTTTTTCTTGGTGTTACAATTTTTTCACTTGAAATATATGGCGGACGATGTTTAAATTAAAATCGTGAGTATAAAATTCATTAAAAATGAAACGTTTTCATTTTGATGGATTTAAAGAGATAAAATCGAGCGGTTTGTGGTTTTTCCACATAACTACCAAGAGAAAAAGGGGCGAAAGACTAGATGTCAAAAATCATCGCGATTAATGCAGGAAGTTCTTCCTTGAAGTTTCAATTATTTGAAATGCCAAGTGAGAAAGTATTAACAAAAGGTTTAGTAGAACGTATCGGTTTAGAAGACAGTATTTTCACAATTACTGTAAATGGTGAGAAACAAAAAGAAGTTAAAAATATTCCAGATCATGCAGTGGCAGTTAATATGCTTCTTAATAAATTAACTGAAAATGGAATCGTAAAATCTCTTGATGAGATTAGCGGTATCGGTCACCGTGTTGTACACGGCGGTGAAAAATTTGCTGACTCTGTATTAATTACAGATCAAGTATTAGCAGATATTGAAGAATTAAGCGAATTAGCACCACTTCATAACCCAGCAAATATTGTTGGTATTAAAGCGTTCCAAGAAGTGCTTCCAAACGTACCAGCAGTAGCAGTATTCGATACAGCATTCCACCAAACAATGCCTGAATCTGCGTATCTTTACAGCTTACCATATGAATACTATGAGAAATACGGTATCCGTAAATACGGTTTCCACGGAACTTCTCATAAATATGTAACAGAGCGTGCAGCTGAATTATTAGGTCGTCCACTTGAAAGCTTACGTCTTCTTTCTTGCCATTTAGGTAACGGAGCAAGTATCGCAGCTGTAGAAGGTGGAAAATCTATCGATACTTCAATGGGATTCACTCCACTTGCTGGTGTAACAATGGGCACACGTTCTGGTAACATTGACCCTGCGCTAATTCCATACATCATGGAAAAAACTGGACAAAGTGTAGAAGAAGTAGTGAATGTATTAAACAAGAAAAGTGGTATGTTAGGTCTTACTGGATATTCTAGTGACTTACGTGACATTATTGCGAAAGAAGAAGAAGGCGACCACCGTGCGAAAGTAGCACTTGATGTGTTCGTAAGCCGTATTCACAAATATATCGGTTCTTACGCAGCTCGCATGAAAGGCGTTGACGCAATCATCTTCACAGCTGGTGTAGGTGAAAATAGTGCGATCATTCGTGAGCGCGTATTAGAAGGTCTTGAGTACATGGGCGTATACTTTGATGCAAAACGCAACAACGTATTCGGTGAAGAAGCATTTATCAGCTTCCCACACTCTCCAGTAAAAATTATTGTAATTCCAACTGACGAAGAAGTTATGATCGCTCGTGACGTTGTTCGTCTTGGAAGTATTGGTTAATATATATCAAGAGGGCGGAATCTTATATGATTCCGTCTTTTTTTGTGGGGAAATTGGAAGGATATTCTTATGTATGGAATTAATATATGTGTACTTATCAAGTTTGCGAAGAAAAAGCAGAAATATGTTACAATAGAAAAAAATTGAGCGAGGTGATTGTTGCAATGCAATCGAAGCGAGAACAATCCATTTTACAAGATATAAAAGAGTGGGAAAGACAATTAATAGAACAAGAAGCGACTGATTTTCAAAAGATGTTTGATAAATGGGTGTATGAAATAGTAGAAAAATTACCTGAGAAAAAGCGTACAAATCTTTTTGCAAAAGTAGACGGATGGTTATTTCATCTTCATGCATTTATTCAAAGTTCACAATCGCAATTAGATGCGCGCAATCGTATTTTAGGTACAGCTAGATTATTTGATGAGTCCATTGAGAATTTAGATGACTTAAAAGCATTATCTATCGATCAATTAACATACATAGCAGAACAACAGACAGCACGTCATCGACTATACTCTTTTGTACAAGGAGGAGCAACTGGTGTTGGAGGCTTATTCCTATTAACTGCTGATTTTCCTGTTATGATTGCGCTAAATGTAAAAGCTGTGCAGCTCATTGCAACTTCGTTTGGGCATGATGTGAATAAGCCGTATGAAATGATGCTTGCTCTAAAAGTATTTCACGCTGCATTATTGCCAACAAGATTGCAACAATATGCTTGGTCCAATTTACTGCAAGAGTTAGAACAAGAAGATTCCTACTTTTATGAAGGAGAAGAAGAAGTATTAAAACCAGCTTCAATAGAGGTTGTGCTTAAACAAATTTTGAAGACATTTTCGATTTATGCACTTCGTCGTAAATTATTTCAAGGTGTTCCTGTGCTAGGAATTGCAATTGGTTCCACTGTGAATTATCGTTTAACAAGAAATGTAACCGAATTTGCAAACAAATTTTATCAAGTGCGCTACCTATTAGAGAAAGAGAAACGTGCATGAAAAAAGCGAGAGGCCGAGGCCTTTCGCTTTTTAGTTTGTTGCATGTTTTTTGGACATAGGAATGGATACGGTTTTCTTTTCTGCTTTTGGATAGTAAATGAAGTCCAATGTTTTGGATTGAACAGCAATGGAAAGAATCGTAAATGCAATTTCCGTCCAATTTAAATAATATAATGAAAGCGCAAGAACAATCGCGTCAAAGACAAAGAAAATTTGCCCGATTGTAAAGCATGTTTTTTTGCTTAATACAATCGTTAAAATATCGTCTCCGCCGGTTGCACCGCCAAATCGTAATATAAAACCGAGTCCAATACCAGCTAACGCACCACCAAGTACAGCGGCAATCCATAAATGATTTGATAAATCTACCGTAAATGGAGAGTAGTTCTCCACAAAAGAATAAAATACGCCGAATGAAATCGAACCTAGAAATGAATAACCAACCATCTTTTTGCCTAAAAATGTAGCGCATAATAAGATGACAGGAATATCCATTAATACAGTTGAAATCGACGGTGAAATATCAAAAAAGTTTTGGATGAATAATGCAATTCCAACAAATCCACCTTCTGTTAAGTGGTTTTGGAAATGAAAATGATATAGTGCTGCTGATAAAATAAATGAACCGATTAAAACCATAAAAATTTCTTTAATAATTTGTCGACTTTGGATGTTCCTCATCGTTATTCCTTCTTTCCGTAGTTAGTAGTCTTTTTTCGTTTTGTAAACTAACTACGAGCGCATAGTAGCTGTCAGTTAGTTTACATCAAACTAACTACGCTATATGTCGCTGAAGAAATAACGAATAATCCTCTCGTCCATCAATTCTCCCTACTTTCGTTTTAGTTTAAGCCTAAAAAACGACTAAACAAAACTTTGGTAGGATTTCCTATTTAGCAATCCTATTCTCTTCTTTGTTTTGTTTAGCAAATAACAGTGTGACTTAAACAAAACGCTATGTGTAAGAAGAGTCTTTTCTTTGCCAAATTATCCTTCGGGCAATCATAATTTCCCCACTCTCGTATTTTTTCGCTAGACTAAAGGATCTGAGCTAAAAAATACGCTACGTGTAAGATTCATCAATTCGATGCCACATGCTCCTTCGAGCGATCATGATATCAAAATCCTTTCTGTAAAGATTTTATACTATTATATCATACTTTCAAAAAATGTATGCGTAAGGAAACCGACAATAATTGGAGGAAATCTACAGATTTCATTGTTTTTTTGAGATGATGTTGTGACGTTTCGGTATTTTTGTAAGATAATACAAGTTATTGCAAAGAAGAGAATCATTTCGACAGTTAGTATAAAGGGTAAAGAAGGAGTTTCATAACGTATTTATCGGTTTATCATATAGTATATGAAAAATCGAGTGCATCATGTGTTATTTTTTTACAAAAGTAAAGAGACATGTCCCAAATGGAAAGCGGGACATGTCTCTTTATGGATGAGTTTTTCCGTGAGATACATGTTGCGTAAGGCGATACCAAAGCCATAAATCATTAATGATGGAAGCAAGGTCTGCAATTTCAGAATTAAGTCTACAGGAAATCTCGAAGTTTTCTTCGTTATTGAGATGATGTTGTTTTTGATTAATATGATATTCAAGTTCTTTTATGCGATCAGGTATTTTCCCGCGAATTTGTTCCCACTTTAATAGAATTGTGTGTTGCACTTTTTCTGGGATGTCCTCCCATTCCTCTTGTAAATGTGGTACTTCAATTCCTAGATGTTCATCATAAATAAAATATGATTCCATATAGACACCCCACTTTCTGTTTCCATTGTATCGAAAAAGAGAAAGAAGTTCGATGGAATTGTGAGAATTTTTTTTGAATATCTCTTGATTCATTTGAGAAAAGATGATAAAGTTTGGATTATTATAAGTTATTATGAATATTTATTCTTTAGGGGGATATAAAATGGAGAAGAAAAAAGTTGTGCTAGCATATTCTGGAGGTCTTGATACTTCTGTTGCAATTAAGTGGTTGCAAGAAAAAAATTATGATGTTATCGCTCTTTGCTTGGACTTAGGGGAAGGGAAAGATTTAGAATTTGTAAAAGAAAAAGCACTTTCAGTAGGAGCTATTAAATCTTATATGATTGATGTGCAAGAAGAGTTTATGAATGAATATGCATTGATGGCTTTACAAGGTCATACATTATATGAAGGGAAATACCCTCTTGTTTCTGCATTATCTCGTCCGCTAATTGCGAAAAAACTAGTTGAGATTGCAGAACGAGAAGGTGCTAGTGCAGTTGCGCATGGATGTACCGGTAAGGGGAATGACCAAGTACGTTTTGAAGTATCCATTCAAGCATTAAACCCATATTTAGAAGTCATTGCACCAGTACGTGAATGGAAATGGTCACGTGAGGAAGAAATTGCGTATGCAAAAGAAAACGATGTACCAATTCCTGTCAATTTAGATAGCCCATTTTCTATTGACCAAAACTTATGGGGACGTAGTAATGAGTGCGGAATTTTAGAAGATCCATGGGCAGCGCCGCCAGAAGATGCGTATGAAATGACTTTATCATTAGAAAATACACCAGATCAGCCAGAATTTGTAGAAATCGGATTTGAAGCAGGTGTACCGACAACATTAAATGGAACAGCTTACTCACTTTCACAATTCATGAAAACATTAAATTCACTTGCTGGAAAGCATGGGATTGGGCGTATCGATCATGTAGAAAACCGCCTTGTAGGCATTAAGTCGCGTGAGGTGTATGAATGCCCAGCGGCGATGACATTACTTACTGCTCATAAAGAACTTGAAGATTTAACACTTGTAAAAGAAGTAGCTCACTTTAAACCAATTATTGAACAAAAGCTAACAGAATTAATCTATAATGGCTTATGGTTCTCACCTTTAAAACAAGCGCTTGTTGCTTTTTTACAAGAAACGCAAAAGACAGTATCAGGTACAGTGCGTGTAAAATTATTTAAAGGGCATGCGATTGTAGAAGGACGTAAATCAGAATACTCCTTATATGATGAAAAATTAGCGACTTATACAGCGAATGATGAATTTAATCACGATGCAGCAGTTGGTTTTATTTCACTATTTGGTCTTCCAACAAAAGTATATAGCCAAGTGAATCAGAAGAAGGTGGAAGCGTGAGTAAACTGTGGGGTGGGCGCTTTACAGAAGAGGCAGAAGCGTGGGTCGAGGAGTTTGGAGCATCGATCTCCTTTGACAAACAATTAGTGAAACAAGATATAGAAGGCAGTATTGCACATGTTACAATGCTTGCAAAACAGGGGATTGTAACAAATGATGAGGCAGAGAAAATAAAAGAAGGGCTTCAATATTTACTTGAAAAAGCGAAAGAAAATAAGCTGAACTTCTCGGTAGAAGCGGAGGATATTCATTTAAATATTGAAAAGATGCTCATTGAACAAATTGGTGAGGTAGGAGGAAAGCTTCATACAGGTCGCAGTCGTAATGATCAAGTCGCAACAGATATGCACTTGTATTTAAAAGAGAAAGTACAAGATATAATACAAGCTACAAAACAATTGCAGAAGGTTCTTGTTGATCAAGCAGAAGAGAATATTAAAACGATTATGCCAGGGTATACACATTTGCAGCGTGCACAACCTATTTCTTTTGCACACCATATACTCGCATACTTTTGGATGTTAGAACGTGATGTAAATCGCTATGAAGATTCTTTGAAACGTATAAATGTTTCCCCGCTTGGTGCAGGTGCTCTTGCAGGAACAACATTTCCGATTGACCGTGCATATAGCGCAGCGCTTCTCGGTTTTGAAGGAATATATGAAAATAGTTTAGATGCGGTAAGTGATCGTGATTTTATATTAGAATTTCTGAGCAATTCATCTATTTTAATGATGCATGTATCACGCTTTTGTGAAGAACTCATTTTATGGAGTAGTCAGGAGTTTCAATTTATTGAAATGAGCGATCAATATGCAACGGGAAGTAGCATTATGCCACAAAAGAAAAATCCGGATATGGCGGAACTGATCCGTGGTAAAACAGGAAGAGTGTATGGAAACTTATTCAGTTTATTAACAGTAATGAAAGGATTGCCGCTAGCCTATAACAAAGATTTGCAAGAGGATAAAGAAGGAATGTTTGATACAGTTAAAACGGTAGAAGGCTGTCTTCATATTATGGCTGGTATGTTAGAAACGATGACTGTAAACAAAGAAAGAATGGGGCAGGCTGTCACGCAGGACTTTTCTAATGCAACAGAAATCGCTGATTACTTAGCGAACAAAGGACTTCCATTCCGCCAGGCGCATGAAATTGTCGGAAAGCTTGTTCTTCATTGCACACGAAAAGGAATTTATTTATTAGATGTGCCCCTCGAAATATATAAAGAAATGAGCCCGTTATTTGAAGAAGATTTATATGAGGTTCTATCACCTTATGCAGCGGTAAAACGTCGTAATAGTGCAGGTGGGACAGGATTTGTTCAAATTGAACAGGCGTTGGAAAAAGCGAAGACGTTAGTGGGAGAAGTGATTAGGAATTGAGTTAAAGAGTACGCCAGTCTGTTAAAGTCTGGCGTACTTTCTTTTTTGTTAACATTTTTCGTGTAGATGCAAGTAAGCCTAGAGCAATCTGTTCTAGGCTTACAGTTTTATCAATTAATCGTACTTATGTCGATCTTCCGTAATTCGAATATACTCAATATCCATCAAATCTCGAAGTAATGCACCATTACTTAGTTCCATGCCATGTTTTTCTTTGAAATGCGTGCGGATTGTATTTAACATTTCGATTTCTTTCCCATTTACATCTAAAATAATACGTTCATAATCCTCCATATAGGATCCTCCTTTTCTAAACACATATATTTTGTCCGTTTGATTCTAAAAAATGTATGTTCATGTAATGTTAGAAAATGAGAAAGGAATGGAAAATAAGACGTATTTATTGTTATGAATTAAAGCTCACCTTGCTCTTCATCACCACGAACAACAAGGACATCGCATTTTGCATAGCGAATAATATGTTCAGAGACGCTACCAATTAAGAAACGCTCTACAGCATTTAAACCAGTGGCACCGCACATGATTAAGTCTACTTTATGTTTGGGAGCAATTTCTTTTGAAATTTTAGATTTTGGATTACCGAATTCTAGTACAGTTTCTACCTTTTCAAGACCTGCTTCTAGTGCTGTTTTTTTGTAGTCTTCTAATAAGTCTTCTGCAAAAAGATTAGCACGTTCAGCAATCGCGCGGCTATATGCTTCTACTGCAGAGTATGCTTTCACATCAACGATATGAGCAATTGTTAATGTCGCGTTGTTACGTTTCGCAACTTGAATCGCTTTTTTAAAAGCTTTTTCAGCCTCTTTAGAACCATCTACAGCAATTAAAATATTTGTATATGTATTAGTCATAGTAAATTCCTCCCAATTGATTTTATAACCCTTTACAACTTAATTATAAAACAAATTTTGGTAATATACGTAAAAAAAACGTTACAGAATTTTGAAAAGTTTGTTTTGATTCTTTTTAGTTGTAATTGCAGCAAGAACTTGTTACATATGGAGTATAGCAATTTAAAAGGAGGCATGTTTGTGAGACACGCGCTCATTACAGCCGGTACAAAAGGTTTAGGAAGGCAAGTAACAGAGAAATTATTGGCGAATGGACATTCTGTAACAGTCACATATCATAGCGACAGAAGTGCTGTAGAGGAAATGAAAGAAAAGTATAATCATATAGAAGAACGTCTACAGTTTATACAAGCAGATGTCACGAAGAAAGAAGATTTACATAAAATAGTAGAAGAAGCAACAAAACGTTTTGGTAAGATCGATTTTTTAATTAATAATGCGGGTCCTTATGTGTTTGAACGAAAAAAGTTAGTGGATTATGAAGAGCAGGAATGGAATGAGATGATTCAAGGAAATTTAACAGCGGTATTTCATCTGTTAAAACTCGTTGTTCCAATTATGAGAAAGAACCAATTTGGTCGCATTATTAATTATGGATTTCAAGGGGCCGATAGTGCACCGGGATGGATATATCGTTCAGCTTTTGCAGCAGCAAAAGTAGGGCTTGTTTCATTAACGAAGACAGTTGCTTATGAAGAAGCAGAATATGGTATTACAGCAAATATGGTTTGTCCAGGTGATATTATTGGTGAAATGAAAGAAGCGACAATTCAAGAAGCGCGCATGTTGAAAGATAAGCGTACGCCAATTGGTAGATCAGGAACAGGTGAAGATATCGCACGCACCATCTCGTTTTTATGCGATGAAGATTCTGATATGATTACGGGTACAATTATTGAAATAACAGGGGCAGTTGATGTAATTCATCGATATCGACAAAAATAAATAAAATCTATCGGAAAACTTGTGTTATTTTTTGTAAAATATTGAAGGATTATGTTAGAATATAGGTGCGTAGAAAGCGTTTAAAAAATAATTTAGGGGTCATTTCATAACTCAAGGGGGAATGAATAATGCGTATCGGTATTCCAACAGAAATTAAAAACAATGAAAACCGTGTGGCAATGACGCCAGCTGGTGCTGTACATCTTGTACAAAATGGTCATGAAGTTTTTGTTCAAAAGGGTGCAGGTTTAGGTTCTGGTTTTACAGATGAAGAGTACGTACAAGCTGGAGCGAAACTTGTTGAAACTGCTAAAGAAGCATGGAAGCAAGATATGGTTATGAAGGTAAAAGAGCCAATTGAAAGTGAGTATGGTTATTTCCGTGAAGGACTTATTTTATTCACGTACTTACATCTAGCTCCAGAGCCTGAGTTAACAAAAGCTTTAATTGATAATAAAGTGATATCCATTGCTTATGAAACAGTACAATTAGATAATCGTTCTTTACCATTACTTGCACCGATGAGTGAAGTAGCTGGTCGTATGTCTGCACAAATTGGAGCACAGTTCCTTGAGAAAAATAAAGGCGGAAAAGGTATTTTACTTGCAGGCGTTCCAGGAGTAAAACGTGGGAAAGTAACAATTATCGGTGGCGGTCAAGCTGGTACAAACGCAGCGAAAATTGCGGTTGGTTTAGGTGCGGATGTAACAATCATCGACTTAAGTGCAGAGCGTCTTCGTCAATTAGATGACATTTTCGGAAATCAAGTAAAAACGTTAATGTCTAATCCATATAATATTGCACAAGCTGTAAAAGAATCTGATCTTGTAATCGGCGCAGTATTAATTCCAGGTGCAAAAGCGCCAAAACTTGTAACAGAAGAAATGATTCAATCAATGGAACCTGGTTCTGTTGTTGTTGATATCGCGATTGACCAAGGTGGTATTTTTGAAACAACGGATCGCATTACAACTCATGATAACCCAACTTATGAAAAACACGGTGTTGTTCATTATGCAGTTGCAAACATGCCAGGTGCGGTTCCACGTACATCAACTCTTGCATTAACAAACGTAACAGTGCCGTATGCAGTACAAATTGCGAACAAAGGCTATAAAGCTGCTTGCTTAGGTAACGCTGCATTACTAAAAGGTATTAACACATTAGATGGCTATGTAACATTCGAAGCAGTTGCAGAAGCTCACGGCTTACAATACGCTGATGCGAAAGAGCTTCTTGAAAAAGCACCTGCTTTATCATAATAAATATTAGATGAGGCCCTTCTTATGATAAGGAGGGCTTTTATTTGAAATATAAGCATCGCATAATATAAATAAAAAGAAACGCGAATAGAAATAGGAGGGACAACATGGGGTATATTTGTGATATTTTGTCATTCGTTTTGCTTATAGCAGGAATTATTACAATGGTTGTAGGTAAAAAGAAGAATAATCTGAAATTAAGAGGAATTGGTATGGGAATTTTAACTGCAGTAATTATCATTGTATTACCTGATTTTACAAAAGGTTATATAGAAGGTGTGCTTTCTGCTGGAGATAGTACATTTCTGATAGAATAGAAGAGATGATCTTTAATTTTTCTTATAGGCTAGGAAAGATTAGAGATCTTTTTTTATTTAAGGCTTTTATATGGAATTTTTTTCTTGTTAGTAAAATGCCTCTTATGATAATTTTAAGATAAATATATATAGGGGCATAAGGAGGGGATTCTATGGAAAAGATAAATTTAATAGATTTAACAAAAGATATTAAAGACCAACATAAAAACTTCGTCGTTTCAAATGTAAATAGTCATTGCCTACGAATTGCTGTGTTTACTGGTGAATATGATTGGCATTATCATTCTAATTCGGACGAATTATTCATTGTATTAGAGGGAGAATTACTTATCGATTTTCAAGATGGAGAGACAGCAGTTTTGAAACCGAATGATTCAATTTTAATTCCAGCATGTACGATTCATAGAACGAGAGCATTAAAGAGAACGGTAAATCTTTGTTTTGAACATATAGAGGCTGATACGATTATAGTGAAGCAATTATGAAAAAATTATCTGTAGTCGAGTATAGAAAAGTTCTTCCGATTTTAAAAAGCAATACAAGAACGACCGCATTTGCTTATGCGGTATGTGATCAAATGATAAATGGTGAGGTTTTTGTAAATGAGCAATTAACAGCAGGACTAATTATCGCAGCTAATGGCATTTATTATTTATTCGGTGACACTCATGATCAAAGTTATAACGAAGATTTATTCTCGTATATAAAAACAGCCATTGAAACGACAGAAAAACGATTTACGCTTTTCACTTCTAGTGAAGAATGGGAAATGATGATTGAGGGCCGTTTTAGTAATGTATTTCGGAAAATCCCACGAATGAAATTTCAAAGAGAAACTTTTGAAGAGAGAAAACGAGATTGTAACAAAAATACATATGAGGTTAAGCGTATTGATAGAAGCGATATAGAACGAAGTAAGGAATTTACAGAGGCGTATTATAAAGAATATTGGGGGTCAAATGAAGCGTTTTTGAATAATGGCTTTGGGTTTTGCATAGAACAAAATGGGATGATTGTAGCGGAATGTGTCACAATATTTAGCGGGAATCGTTTTGCTGAAATTGATATTGCGACGCATGAAGCGCATCAAGGGAAAGGATTAGCCCAAGCTGTTGCAACACGTTTCATTGAACATTGTATACAAAATCATATAATGCCGTGCTGGGATTGTAACGTAGACAATATTCCTTCGCAAAAATTAGCTAGTAAATTAAGTTTTCATAATCCAGTAGAATATAATTTATTTGTACGTAAGAAAACGGAGGGATAAAAATGAATGTCGAATTAACGAGATTCAAAGTGAAACAAGGAAAAAGTCATCGTGTAGATGAATGGATGCAGCTTCTTAATGACAATATGAAAGAAGTGCTTTTGACACTAAACGACGAAAAAATGTATGTAGAGACAATTTTCCGGGAAATAAGAGATGAAGAGGAGTACTTATATTGGTATTCTGTACAAGGAGAAGATGGTGCTCTTGTCGAAAATTCTCATCATGAAATTGATAAAAAGCACTTAGCATTTTGGTATGAATGTATTGATAAAGAAGTACCAGCTGTTGATATGAAAACAGAGGTTATAATGATTCAAGATGTTGTCAAAGAAGCGATGAAAGAATAGAATGATAGTTTGTATATAAGCAGAAAAGCGCATCAACATAGATGGGCTTTTTTAATTAAGATGCAATTGGTAAAAAAGATGAATGAAACAATTTACAAAAGATATACTAATATATAGGGTATTGTAAGAGTCGTAACAGTTGAGAAATATTAATCACAGTCCATTAATGTGAATAATCAGAAAATTTATGGTATAATATAAAAAAAGGGGGCTTATATGAGGCAAATACATGGAGCGATCTACATCTATATAACACTGTTTTTTATTGGAGTGTCTTATTACTTAGAGCATTCATACTCGCACCCAGTTTTAACATTTTTGAGCGGGACTTGTATGGTTATAGCGATTTTTGTACACCTTTTCTCGGTTTGGATTGTAAATTTTCAAGTGAATATTAGTAAGATGAAAGAAGGCACTTTTTGAGTGCCTTCTTTTTTATTTCACAAACTGCAATTCTTTCGGGAATTTTGTTAAAATTTCTGTTCCGTTTTTTGTAATGTAAATATCATCTTCAATTCGAACTCCGCCTACATTTGGTACGTAAATTCCTGGTTCAATTGTGAAGACCATGCCTTCTTTTAATGGAGATTCGTTGCCTTCTTTTACATCTGGATATTCATGTACACTAATACCAAGGCCATGGCCGAGGCGATGCGGGAAGAAGCCTCCGTAGCCAGCGTCTGCAATAACAGAACGAGCAGCACGGTCGATAGCACCGAGTGTAACGCCCGGTTTACATGATTCAATTGCTTGTAGTTGGCCAGCTAGTACTGTGTTATAAATACGCGTTTGTTCTTCAGAAATATCGCCGAATGCGACTGTGCGTGTAATATCAGAACAGTAACCATCAATAATTACACCTAGGTCGAATAGAACGAAGTCACCGCGCTTCATTTTATTAGCGCCTGGTACACCATGAGGTAGAGCTGAATTTGCTCCAGTTAAGACCATCGTGTCGAATGACATTTTATGTATACCTTTTTTCTTTAGTTCATGTTCGATGATTGCCAGTACTTCTAATTCACTGCGATCTTCTTTAATGGCTTCTACACCAATACCGACAGCATAGTCAGCCATATGAGCAGCTTCACGTAAAATAGAAAGTTCTTTTTCATCTTTAATTAAACGAAGCTCACGAACTTTTTCTTCTGCAGAGCGAAATGTTGCATTTGGGAATAATTTTGTTAACGCCTCATAGCGTTCTACATTTAAGTGTTCTTTTTCAATTGCAACTGCGTTTGCTTTGATACCGCGGTCTTTCAATGCTTTTGCAATCATATCCCACGGTCTGTCAGTATCAGTAAATCCGATAATTTCGTGTGTCCATCCAGCATTTCGTGCTTGATCTTCTTCCATTTTCGGACAAATTAAAATAGGTTCTTGTTCTTGGAATACAAATAGACCGAGTAGTCTTTCGTGCGGTTCGCAATGGAAGTTCGTCATGTAGAAAACGTTTGGTGTAGAAGTTAAGAAGGCTGCTTCCACGTTTTGTTCTTGTAGCCAGTGCATGAATTTTTCTAATCTAGTATTCATCGATCGACACCTCCGAGATTTCTGTTACATATATAACTTTACATCGGATGAAAGAGTTATGACAAGTAAATCGATGTTAGAAAAGACAGGAAATTGTGAAATTATGTAGAATAATAGGGGGGAGTAAGGAGGAATGTAACAATGAAAATATCTTATCACGGGCATTCAGTTGTAAAGATTGAAACGAATGGAAAAGTGATTTTAATTGATCCATTTTTAACAGGAAATCCGAAAACAGATTTAAAAGCGGAAGATGTAAAGGTAGATGCGATTCTTTTATCGCACGGTCATGGAGATCATGTTGGTGATACAGCCGAAATTGCGAAGCGAAATGATGCGATTGTAGTCGCACCTTTTGAACTCGCGACGTTTTTAGGATGGCAAGGTGTGAAGACGCATCCAATGCATATCGGTGGGGCGCATGAATTTGATTTTGGAAAAGTAAAATTTACGCAAGCATTCCATGGTTCTAGCTACATCGATGAAGAAAATAAGACGATTACATATACAGGAATGCCAGCTGGGATTTTATTTACAGCAGAGGAGAAAACAATTTATCATGCAGGGGATACGGCATTATTCTCTGATATGAAATTAATTGGAGAGCGTAACGATATTGAATTAGCATTTTTACCAATTGGCGATAACTTTACAATGGGACCAGAAGATGCGGCGTTAGCAGCGAAATGGATTGATGCGAAAACAGTTGTGCCGATGCATTATAATACGTTCCCGGTTATTGAACAAGACCCACATCGATTTGTTGAAAAGCTAACAAACCGTACAGGGAGAGTATTAGAAGTGGGAGAAAGTATTACACTATAGAAAAGAAACCCTTCATTTGATCGAACAAGTGAAGGGTTTCTTTATGTATGAAAAATAGGTGTAGGAGTATGCATTCTGGATATTTTGTAATGATTGTCCAGGTGTTTCATTTTCATTTCTTACTTTTATTCTATATTGAGGTGAGCGGATAAATGATGGAATGAGATGAAAAATAAATTATGCTGTTGTAAGAATTTTTTTGTTATATGGAAAATAGTACAGATATGTAAAGAGAGTGTGTAACAGTTTTGGAAATATAGTATACTAAACATACAACACATGAAGAATTTAGGGAAAAGAAAGTATGGTGAAACCATTTGGCTACCAAACATAACCAAATTTTAGAACATATTAATAACTTGCCAGTAGGGCATAAAATTTCTGTGCGTCAAATTGCAAAGGATTTAAGTGTCAGTGAAGGAACAGCATATCGCGCAATTAAAGATGCAGAAAATAAAGGATATGTAAGTACGATTGAACGCGTGGGAACAATTCGAATTGAACAAAAGAAGAAAGAAAATATTGAAAAACTAACATATGCAGAAGTCGTTAACATTGTCGATGGTCAAGTGTTAGGCGGTAGAGAAGGATTACATAAGACATTAAATAAATTTGTAATTGGCGCAATGAAATTAGAAGCGATGATGCGCTATACAGAAGCTGGGAACTTATTAATTATTGGGAACCGTACAAATGCGCACCAGCTTGCGTTAGAAAGGGGAGCTGCTGTATTAATTACAGGTGGATTTGATACGGAAGATTATGTGAAGAAATTAGCAGACGAATTGAAGTTGCCAATTATCTCAAGTAGCTATGATACATTTACTGTAGCGACACTAATTAACCGTGCGATTTACGATCAGCTTATTAAAAAGGAAATTGTACTTGTTGAAGATATTTTAACGCCAATTGAAGAAACTTTATATTTAAAGCCAGATGATAAAGTGGAGAGATGGCATGCTTATAATAAAGAAACGATGCATGGACGTTATCCAATCATCGATGACAATAAAAAAGTATTAGGAATCGTAACGTCAAAAGATATGATTGGGGTTGCAAAAGAAACGCCGATTGAAAAGGTCATGACAAAGCAACCGATTACAGTGAATGGAAAAATGTCTGTTGCTGCAGCAGCACGTATGATGGTTTGGGAAGGGATTGAAATGCTTCCTGTGGTGGATGAAGGGAGCAAACTGCAGGGAATTATTAGTCGTCAAGATGTACTTCAGGCACTGCAAATGATTCAGCGTCAACCACAAGTAGGAGAAACAATTGATGATATCGTAACAAGTCAATTTGTGAATCAAAAAGAAACGAAACATGAACAAAATTATCAATTTTCAGTAACGCCACAAATGACGAATTCATTAGGAACGTTATCTTATGGTGTATTTACAACGATTGTAACAGAGGCGACAAATCGTGTGATTCGAGCGCAAAAGAAGAGCGATTTAATCGTTGAAAATTTAACGATTTATTTTGTAAAGCCTGTCCAAATTGATCATATCGTATCAGTTTATCCAAAGGTATTAGAAATTGGTCGTAAATTTGGTAAGGTCGATGTTGAAGTACATCATGAAGGAAATGTTGTCGGGAAAGCACTGCTTATGGTGCAGTTAATTGATCGATAAATGGAATGAAAAAAGAAGCATACAGGACTTTCGTAGCAAGAGCTGTATAAAAAATGTCGTTTGAAGAGGAACCATTGCACATTCACATGCAAGGAAATCCATTGTGTTTACTTTCTACTTTTGTTGCATATACCAATTGTGAAATCGAAAAGAAATAAAAAAAGCATCTGCTCAAATTGAACTGTACCCCGAATCGTGGACACTTAAAAAAAGTCCATAATTCGGGGTTTTTGTGTATTTTTATAAGCAAACCTCGTTATAATGGATACAACGATATAAGTGAGGTAC
>NZ_JAKUEW010000004.1:0-239914 GCF_022663115.1 Bacillus cereus group sp. BfR-BA-01430 | reverse complement strand
CGTGTCTCAGTCCCAGTGTGGCCGATCACCCTCTCAGGTCGGCTACGCATCGTTGCCTTGGTGAGCCGTTACCTCACCAACTAGCTAATGCGACGCGGGTCCATCCATAAGCGACAGCCGAAGCCGCCTTTCAATTTCACGCCATGCAGCGTAAAATATTATCCGGTATTAGCCCCGGTTTCCCGGAGTTATCCCAGTCTTATGGGCAGGTTACCCACGTGTTACTCACCCGTCCGCCGCTAACTTCTTAAGAGCAAGCTCTTAATCGGTTCGCTCGACTTGCATGTATTAGGCACGCCGCCAGCGTTCATCCTGAGCCAGGATCAAACTCTCCAATAAAGTTTGTCTAGCATCATAAATAAAAATTGACGTTTCACGTTGTTTGTTTCGTTCAGTTTTCAAAGAACTCGTTCGCCGTTTCATTAGCGACTCCCTTATGTTAACATCTCTTCTTTTCGATGTCAACTAAGTTTTTTATTTCTTTTTTCGCTTTCTGCGTGTTCCGCATCAGCGACGTTTATTAATATAGCATGTTAAAATATGAAATGCAATATCTTTTTTATTTTTTTTTATTAAAAGAGCGAATTCCCTCTTTTCACTTCATATAATGAAGCAATACCTCCCTTATTACACGCAGATTTATTACTTATAAAAATAAATAGGTGATAGCTATATCACAGGAAACGAAATTATAAGGAGGAATACATATGGACTATGCAGATTTATTAATAAAGCTAGGTCTATCCGCTGTATTAGGATTTGCAATTGGCCTAGAACGAGAACTAAAAAGAAAACCACTCGGATTAAAAACTTGCTTAGTTATTTCTATTATTAGCTGTCTTCTTACCATCGTTTCCATTAAAGCTGCTTATCATTTACCTCATACGGATCATCTCAATATGGATCCATTGCGGCTTGCCGCTCAAATTGTTTCAGGGATTGGTTTTTTAGGTGCTGGCGTTATTTTACGAAGAGGAAATGACAGCATTGCAGGATTGACTACTGCCGCCATGATTTGGGGAGCTTCTGGTATTGGAATTGCAGTTGGAGCTGGTTTTTATATCGAAGCAGTTTTCGGCATGTTCTTTCTTATGATAAGCGTCGAATTAATTCCTTTAACAATGCAATTTTTAGGACCTAGATCATTACGACAACGAGATATCGCTGTTAAACTTGTTGTGCGCAATATGAATAATATTTCAACTGTTATTGAAGAAATTAAAGCTATGGATATAAAAGTAAAGAATATGAAACTAAAAACATTAGAAAATGGCTCACACCTGTTACATGTAAAACTATCCGTGGATCAAAAAACACATACAACCGATGTTTACTACACCTTACAACACCTCGATAGCGTTCAACAAACAGAAGTTGAAAGTATTTAAATACCTCCTACCGACTTTTTTTATAATTTTTTTGTCACTATACAGAATCGAAAAGAAGATCACTATCTATACGTGGTAGATGGTGATCTTCTTTATTATTTTTTAGGTGTTTTTCTTTTTTTCATAATGGTAACAATGATTATAGCTTTATATGAAGGAGGAGTAATATTTTGAAAGCACCAGCAAACCTAATAGACACCTTTCGTGATTCTATTATTTTTCGATTAATTTGTTTTATTGTTATACTCACTACAGGTTTTGGCTTTATCATATATAAACTAGAACCTGCATATTTTTCTACATGGTTAGATGGTATATGGTGGTCTCTCGTTACAATTTTTACCGTTGGTTACGGTGACTATGTCCCTCATACATCTATAGGAAAAATAGTCGGTATGCTTTTAATTTTATTAGGGACAGGCTTTTGCTCTTATTTTATGATTTTATTCGCTACAGAAATGATGAATAAGCAATATATGAAGATTACAGGAGAGGAAGCAGCTTCTTCTAATGGTCATATGATTATTATAGGTTGGAATGAAAGAGCAAAACAAGTTGTAAGTCAGATGTCTACATTAAATCCAAATCTGGATATTGTCTTAGTAGATGAAACACTTTCCTTGCTCCCAAAGCCATTCCATCATCTAGAATTTATTAAAGGGTGCCCACATCACGATGAAACTTTGTTAAAAGCCAATATAAAAACAGCACATACCATTTTAATAACAGCAGATAAAGAAAAAAATGAAACTTTAGCGGATACGCAATCTATTTTAAACATTTTAACCGCAAAAGGATTAAATCCACATATTCATTGCATTGCTGAACTCTTAACCTCAGAACAAATTCAAAATGCAACAAGAGCAGGAGCAACGGAAATTATAGAAGGAAACAAATTAACAAGCTATGTTTTTACTGCTTCTCTTTTATTCCCATCTATTTCAGGTGTATTGTTCACGCTCTATAACGAACTCTCAGAAAGTAAATTACAGTTAATGCAGGTGCCACCATCATATGTTGGAAAAACATTTGAAGAATGTAGTCATTTCCTGTTAAAACAAAATATTCTGTTGCTGGGTGTAAAGCGCGATGAACAATTTCATATTAATCCTGTTCGCACATTAGTGATTCTTAAGAGTGACATTTTGATTGTCATTCATCATTGATAAGATGTCTTTCTATTTCTTGTACGAATACTTTACCAATCTCGATATACTTTCTTTTTATATGCCCATCAGCATCTTTCGGTTCCGTAAATTGATCTAATCCGCTTGTTCCAGCTGCCAACGTGTTTACTTGATCATCTAGTTCGTCTTGATACACATGCGAAAGAAGATAAGGTGTTCCAAGACGAACGACTACACCTGGCACATCAAGCTCTCCTTTCACAGCTGTAAATGGCAATCTTAAAAATTGATATCCATCTTCCTCATCCAGCTTGTAATCGAAGCACCCTTTATCATACTCCCAATTTCCACCTATATTGTAGCCAAGCGGCTTTAACGTTTCCTCTAATTGATAAAGAGCATATATACGACCTTCTAAATCGGATTGAATCGGAATCATATCATTCACCCTTCTCACACATTTTTCATTAGCATACCCGTTCTAATAAGAATATATTGGTGATTCATACCGTCAAAAAATAAAAAAACTGTTGGGGCATGCCCCAACAGTTTTTTTATTTTAAACGTTCTTCTAATTCTGCTTTTAGTTCTTCGAATCCTGGTTTCCCAAGTAAAGCAAACATATTTTTCTTATATGCTTCAACACCTGGTTGATCAAATGGATTTACGCCTAATAGATAGCCACTCATCGCACATGCTTTTTCGAAGAAATATACAAGATAACCGAATGTATACTCATTTAATTCTGGAATATTAACGATTAAGTTTGGTACTCCGCCATCACTATGTGCTAATAATGTACCTTCGTACGCTTTTGTGTTTACGAAGTCCACCGTTTTCCCAGCAAGATAGTTTAAACCATCTAAATCGCTCTCATCTAATTCAATTGTTAGTTCATGTGTAGATTTACCTACTTTTAGAACTGTTTCAAATAAGTCACGACGTCCTTCTTGGATGTATTGACCTAATGAGTGTAAGTCAGTAGAGAAGTTTGCTGAAGATGGGAAAATACCTTTTTGATCTTTCCCTTCGCTTTCACCAAACAGTTGTTTCCACCACTCAGCGAAATATTGAAGCGCTGGTTCATAGTTAACAAGCATTTCAATCGTTTTCCCTTTATTATATAAAGCGTTGCGTACAACCGCATATTGATAAGCTGGGTTTTCTTCCAGTTCTGATTTTGCAAAATCATTGCAACCAGCAGCTGCCCCTTGCATCATTTCTTCAATGTTTAAACCACTAACAGCGATTGGCAATAATCCAACTGGTGTTAATACAGAGAAGCGTCCACCAACATCATCTGGAATTACGAATGTTTCATAACCTTCTTCATCAGCTAATGTTTTTAAAGCACCACGCGCTTTATCTGTCGTTGCATAAATACGTTTACGCGCTTCTTCTTTTCCGTATTTGTCTTCTAATAATTTACGGAATAAACGGAATGCAATTGCAGGTTCTGTTGTTGTACCTGATTTGGAAATTACGTTAATAGAGAAGTCTTTGCCTTCTAGTACATCCATTAAATCTTTCATATAAGTGGAGCTAATGTTTTGTCCAACAAATAGCACTTGTGGAGTTTTACGTTGTTCTTTAGAAAGCGTATTGTAGAAAGAATGGTTTAACATTTCAATTGCTGCACGTGCTCCTAAGTAAGAACCACCAATACCGATAACAAGTAAAATGTCAGAGTCATTTTTAATTTTTTCAGCACATTTTTGAATGCGAATAAATTCTTCTTTATCATACGCAAGGGGAAGGTCTACCCATCCAAGGAAATCGTTCCCAGCCCCAGTTTTTTCATGGATTGCATGATGTGATACCTTTACTGCATCACGTAAATAAGTTAACTCGTGTTCACTGATGAACGATAACGCTTTAGAGTAATCGAACGTTACATGTGTGCTCATCTTTTTCCCTCCAATTATGTATATGTATTTCTGTATTCACTTTAGCGAAACTAAAGTTGTAAATCAAGCGATTGATGAATTGTAAACGTAACCAATCATTATTTTTTGAAAAATGTTCATTTTTCGTATAAAAACCCGTATTTATGGGTATAGATGTATGCCCATCATACACTATATATTTTTTATGTATAAAAACAACAAAAGAAAACCATTCTATAAACGAGTTAAATCGCATAAAGATTTACTCATGTTCTACATTTAAGGAGGGCTATTTAAGATGAGTACTTTACAACGAATCGCCTTAGTATTCACTGTAATCGGTGCCGTCAACTGGGGACTTATTGGATTTTTTCAATTTGACTTAGTAGCAGCTATTTTTGGCGGACAAAACTCTGCTCTCGCAAGAATTATTTATGGCATTGTCGGTATTTCTGGGCTCATCAATCTCGGGTTATTGTTTAAACCATCTGAAAATCTAGGTACACACCCAGAAACGCATGAAATTCGATAATCAGTATGTCATTCTTCCCATCCGACATACGAATATGATTGCTTGCAATCATATTTGCTAAATATATATCATAACAAAGTAAAAGAGGAATGCTTATGAGCGTTCCTCTTTTACTTTGTTATATCCGATTCTTCTATCCACTCTGTTAGCTTCTCACGCAATGTATGAAATCCTTTTGCAGATGGATTAGGCACAAGAACTTTTCCTTGTTTTCTTTTTGCCGCTTTTAATGATAAACTCATCTTTTTGTGTTCTTCATCAACGGAAAGTACTTTTACTTCTACTGTATCTCCGATTTTTAAATAGTCATGAACATCTTTTACATAACCATTTGTAATTTCAGATATATGCACAAGACCTTGCGTTTCATCATCCAATGCTACAAATGCGCCGTAATCTTGAATTCCAGTCACTTTCCCTTTTACAATCACTCCTGTTGTATATTGTTCTGACATATGAAACACTCCCATACGTTTACCATTTTTCCTGCTACGATTCCGTAGCTAAGCATCCACTGAGAACTTGTAAAGAATTTACAGATGCTACTAACTTTACATAATTGATTAGCGAAATCTGAACTGAGAAACTTTTCCTTGTATTAGTAAATTATACCACTACCTCTTCTCTCATTCAAAATTCATGAAAAAATCTCCTCTAATACGTATATTTTTCAAATATTGGGATAGAATACTAACACATGGCTTTCTAGTATTCCCCCCCTTTTATGGACAAAACGTATTCTGTTTTGTCCTTTTTTTATTCTCCACAAAACGTTTCATTCTGTTCATCGCTTCCATAAGTTGCTCAAGTGAAGTCGCATAAGAACAACGAATAAAACCTTCACCACTTTCACCAAACACACTACCTGGTACAACCGCTACTTTTTCTTCTATCAATAATTGCTCGGCAAATTCTGCTGAAGACAATCCTGTTGAAGAAATAGAAGGAAATACATAAAACGCACCGCCTGGTACATGACATGTTAATCCCATCTCATTTAACGATTGCGTCATAAAGTTGCGACGCTTCTTGTAACTTTCTCTCATTCGAATGACTTCATCATTCCCAGACCGAAGCGCTTCGAGCGCAGCAAACTGTGACATTGTCGGCGCGCACATCATAGCATATTGATGAATTTTCAACATGAGTGATGAAAAGTGAGCAGGAGCTGCAATCATCCCAAGACGCCAGCCTGTCATTGCAAACCCTTTTGAAAATCCAGAAATTAAAATCGTATGATCTCTCATATTTTTTATGCTAGCAAAACTTGTATACGCTTCATCGTAGACAAGCTCCGCATAAATTTCATCTGATAGAACAATTAAATTATATTTTTCTACAATTGCTGCTAACTTTTCTAATTCGGCCTTGTTTAAAAGCGCCCCTGTTGGGTTATTTGGTGAACAAAGCAAAATTGCTTTCGTCTTTGTTGTAATCGCTGCTTCAATTTGTTCTGGCTGTACTTTAAATGCGTTCTCTAAAGATGTTGTAACCGGTATTGGAACGCCCCCCGCCAATGTAACAAGTGGTGCATATGACACAAAACTCGGTTCTATAATAATCACTTCGTCACCAGGATTCACAATCGCACGCATGGCCACATCTAGCGCTTGGCTTGCTCCAACTGTCACAATAATTTCGTCATTTGGATTATAAGAAACTTCAAATTGTTTTTTTAGATACTTTGCTATTTCTTGACGCAGTTCTAATAATCCTGCATTTGCCGTGTATGCTGTATACCCTTCTTCTAACGAGCGAATACAGGCTTGCCTTACATTCCACGGTGTCACAAAGTCAGGTTCTCCAACGCCAAGTGAAATAACACCTTTCATTCCTGCTGCTAAATCAAAGAACTTTCGAATGCCAGATGGCTGTAAAGATTCTGCTGCTCTAGATAGTTCAAACTGTTTCATGGTGTCACCACAATTCGTTTATCATCACTTACATTTTCATAAATAATTCCCTCATGTTTATATTTTTTCAAAATAAAATGAGTTGTTGTTGAAACGACTGATTCAATCGTTGCTAATTTTTCAGAAACAAATGTCGCTACTTCTGCCATCGTTTTTCCTTCTAATGTAATCGAAAGATCATATGTGCCTGACATTAAATATACTGACTTCACTTCTGAATAACGATATATTTGTTCAGCAACCGCATCAAATCCAACTCCATGTTTCGGCGTTACCTTTACATCAATCATCGCCGTTAAACCAGCGTGCTCTTTCACCTTTGTCCAATCAATATGTGTCACATAGTCTACAATAATGTTTTCACTTTCTAATTTTGCGACCATTTTTTGTACTTCTTCAACCTTTATATTTAACATTTTCGCTAAAGTCTCTATAGATAAACGACTGTTTTTTTCAAGACATGCTAATAATTCTAATTCTTTTCCAGTCATCACATAACTCATCCTCTCTTTTGTTTGTTTTTAAATTATACAGACACCCTTTTATATTTGAAAAGAAGATTTTTTTAGAGAATTATGTAAAAATGAAAAGGAAAGGGGCTGAGACGATGAAACCGAAAATATACATTGCTGAACGTATTCCAACATTTGTAGAAGAATATCTCTCTGAACACTGTGAATATGAAAAGTGGGATCGCGATGAAAAGATATCTCGTGACATTTTATTAGAAAAAATAAAAGATAAAGATGGCTTACTGAATTTCGGAGCAAAAATTGATGAAGAATTATTACAAGCATCTCCTAACTTAAAAGTTGTGAGCAATATTTCTGTCGGTTATGATAACTTCGATTTACAAGCAATGAAGAAAAGAAATGTAATTGGGACAAATACACCATATGTATTAGACGATACAGTAGCTGATCTTGTTTTTGCTCTTATGCTATCAGCTAGCCGCCGCGTATGTGAACTTGATTCTTATGTCAAAAACGGGAATTGGGATACTGAAATTTCAAAAGAACATTTTGGAGTAGATGTCCATCACCGTACAATTGGCATTATTGGTATGGGTCGTATTGGAGAAGCAGTTGCCAAGCGAGCAAAATTCGGCTTCGATATGGACGTTTTATATCACAATCGTCGTCGTAAGAAAGAAGCTGAGCAGACATTTAACGCTACATACTGTGAACTAGATACACTGCTGAAACACTCTGATTTTGTTGTCCTTTTAACTCCATTAACTGCTGAAACGTACCATCTCATTGGAGAGAAAGGTTTCTCGCTTATGAAGGAAACAGCGGTTTTCATTAATGCTTCTCGCGGAAAAACAGTAGATGAAGCAGCGTTAATCTCTGCCTTACAACAAAAAAAGATTTTTGCAGCTGGTATTGATACATTTACACAAGAACCGATTGAAAAAGAGAATCCACTTTTATCTCTACAAAATGTGGTTACTTTACCTCATGTTGGATCGGCAACATTAAAAACGAGACAACAAATGGCGAAAGTAGCTGCTGAAAATTTAGTTGCAGGCTTACAAGGGAAAACACCACCTAACATTGTGCATGAGTAAAAGGCAAGATGGGCTTCCATCTTGCCTTTTATTCGTGCACATAAATATTTTCTTATAAGGAGATGATATGAACAAAAATTAATGGAGTGACAAAAAATGAAACATGAATGTAAATGTCCCTATTTCACTTTTTCCACTCGCAGCATAACTGTTCATTATGAATTGTATGAGCATCATCATAAAAAAGAACGACCTACTTTCGTACTCGTTCACGGTTTCCTCTCTTCTTCATTTAGTTATCGGCGATTAATCCCTTTACTAGCCCAAGAAGGTACAGTAATTGCTCTTGATTTACCACCGTTCGGGAGAAGTGATAAATCCAATCACTTTAAATACTCTTACCATAACTTAGCAACAATCATTATCGATCTAGTAAAGCATTTACAATTTTCTAATATCATTTTAATTGGACATTCTATGGGGGGACAAATCTCTCTTTACGTGAACCGTCTATGTCCTGACTTAATAAAAAAAACGATTTTACTATGTAGCTCCAGCTACTTACATCGGGCTACTTTACCTCTTATTTATTCTTCTTATTTACCATTTTTCCACCTATACGTGAAAAACTGGATTACAAAAAGAGGAATTGTTCATAACTTAATGAATGTTGTTCATGACCATTCTTTAATTGACGATGAAATGATGGAAGGCTATGCTGCTCCCTTTTACGATAATCGAATATTCCCCGCTCTAACGCGAATGATTAGAGATCGGGAAGGCGATTTACCATCGGCCGAATTACGTAAAATTCAAACACCTACTTTACTCATTTGGGGAGAACAAGACCGCGTTGTTCCCATTCAAATTGGAGAGCGACTTCATAAAGATTTACCAAATTCTAAATTCATTTCATACGAAAACACAGGGCATTTACTACCTGAAGAAAAACCAGAGCATATTTATGAAGAAGTTATTTCCTTTGTTGCAAATTAAATCCCCCTCCTTCACTTCGTTTAGAAGAGGGGGGATTTAATTAAGTGAAGCTTTAATCAATGTTTTTTCTTCATCCATCGGACTGTTACGGGCAGTAAGGATCCCACCTATCTTCCTTGCTTCTCTCTGAATCTTTGGGTGAGAGTCTTACTGCCCTAAAATAGCGGGATAAAATATAGCTGCTAGAAGACAGGCAGCTATATTGAACAACTTCCGCCTTCTTTTAAAATAAGCAGCTGTTCTGCTAACTTTTCGCATTTTTCTAACGGAGGAACTTCTTCAAACGACATAAAATATATATGCTGAATTTTTTTCGCAATATATTTTGGATCATCAAACGCACTTACTACATATACAACATCACTTGCTTCTGTTTCATAAAACTCCGCTCCCATTTGAAACGGATCCCAATTTTTTACCAGCTCCACCATTCTTTCATATGCACCCATTTACTTCCCGCCTTTTTCTCGTTTTCAATCTTTCCTTTATCGTATCACATCATATATGCTAGAAGAAGAGTGGGAATTTTCACAAAATGCTATTTTATAGCAGAAAGGGGCTAAACTATGCACGAATTTCAAAAAATGGTGAATCGCCGCGGCACTCAAAGCATCAAATGGGATACATATAAAGATGAGGAGCTTTTGCATGCTTGGATTGCCGATATGGATTTTGAAGTACCAAAAGCAATTCAAAATGCGATGAGAAAACGTCTTGAACATCCTATCTTTGGCTATACACTGCCACCTATGGAAATATTAGATACTATTTGCCAATGGACAAAACAGCAATATAACTGGGACATACAAAAAGAATGGATTGTATTTAGTTCCGGAATTGTTCCAGCACTTAGCATAAGTGTACAAGCACTAACAAACGAGCATGACACCGTTGTTGTACAGCCACCTATTTACCCACCATTCTTTCATATGGTCACGAAAAACAATCGGCTTTTATGCGAAAACCCATTACTGCTCGAAAATGGAAAATATAAAATGGATCTCGAACATTTAGAAACACAGTTTCAACAAGGTGTAAAGCTTATGTTTCTTTGTAGTCCACATAATCCCGTTGGACGCGTCTGGACAAAGCAAGAACTTTCCAAACTCGGAACATTATGTGAACGATACGATGTAACCATTGTTGCCGATGAAATTCATGCGGATATTATTTTCTCAAATCATATTCATATACCATTTGCCTCCTTATCTGAACAATTAGCAAAACGAACTATTACTTGCATAGCACCAAGCAAAACATTTAATATCGCTGGTTTACAGGCTTCTATCATTATTATTCCTGATAGAAAAATCCGTCATGCTTTTACATCTGTACAGCAAAGACAAGGATTTCACGGCTTAAACATATTTGCTTATGAAGCAATGCAAAGCGCCTATACAGAATGCAATGAGTGGGTGACAGACATTCGTTCTTATATAGAAGAAAACGCCCGATTTGCTTGTGAATTCATTGATACACATATTCCTCCTTTATCCGCTATCAAGCCAGAAGGAACTTTTTTACTCTGGATAGACTGTACAACACTTCATCTATCTCAAAAAGAACGAACAAAGCTGCTCGAAGAAAAAGGAAGAATTATCGTGGAACCAGGTGAAAAGTACGGAATAGGTGGAGAACAACATATTCGCATTAACATCGGTTGTCCGCTATCTGTTTTGAAAGAAATTTTAACTCGGCTTCAATATGCACTTTCATAAAATGAATGTTTGATCCCGCTATTTTAGGATAGCCCAATTGGTGAGGGCTCGATGTAGCCCTTTGAACTGCCTATTAATTAGAATAAACAAAAGTAAGAGCTACTTTGAAAGGTAGCTCTTACTTTTGTTTATTCGCAGATGCTTTTTTCACAATAACCCCACAGGCAATTCGATTCCCTGAATTCCCTGTAGGCTGCGTCATACCATCATCCGGATTTTCAGTAATGATAATAGAGGCCCCATCTTTACGATATAAAGTGGTTCGCCCTTCTTCAAGTGATACATTTTCTGCTTCAATTTCTGCTTTAATCTTTCCTGTATCATCCGCAATCACATTTGGCAAATCACCGTTCTCTGCTCCTTTTGGATTCATAAGCCCATGCTTCTTCTTATCATCTACATTAAAATGATTACCAGCCGACTCAAAGCGCGGCGCTTTACACTCTCCTATTTCATGAATATGTAATCCATGTGCACCAGGTGTAAATCCATCTGCTTTAATTGATATTTTCACTCCACTTGTTTGCTGCGTTACTTTCGCTGTTCCCATCTCATCGCCAGATGCATTGTATAACTTCACATCAATTTCTTTTGGGTTTCCTTTGTCACAGCCTGTTATAAGAAATAGCATACAACAACTAAATAAAAGCTGTTTTTTCATTCCCATTCCCTCCAAGATACATTCTGTCCTTAGATTGTCCGAGCTTGGAGAGAAACATACAAAAACGAATTAGCGCTTCTTCTCAGCTAACAACTTTTCTTCTACCTTTCGCAAGCGATCAGCTTCTCTTTTAGAGACACGAATGAACATGCGCCACGTCACAACGGCACCAATAATAAATAAAATACAAACGATTCCAGGAATAATATATTCTGTTTTATCCTCTGGAAAATATAAAGGCATCATCATACTCACTCCTTTTTCTACACGTTTTGTATATTTACTAGTTGTACACTCTCCCATACTTTCATCATTACTTCTTTTCTCTAGTAGTGCAAAGGCATCGAATGAAACAATACATGCTTTCATATCTTCTATTCACTTCAGAATTTTCTGTCATATCATTATCCATTATAACACTTCATGTTTTATAATCCTACTTAACAAATACTTTCTTTGACTCTATCTCTTACTTTCCTTACTATAAAGTTGAGGTGAAAAATATGAAAGAAACATTTGAAATCGGAGAGATTGTTACTGGTATTTATAAAACAGGAAAATACATTGGGGAAATTACAAATAAACGTCCTGAAAGTTACGTTGTGAAAGTATTAGCTGTTTTAAAACATCCCATGCAAGGTGACTTACATAATGTAAAACAAGCAGATGTCCCATTTTTCCATGAAAGACGTGCTCTATCTTTTCGGGAACAAACAAACATTCCCAAAGCAATGGTTAAAAGGTATGACGGGGATATTCCAGATTACAAAGAATCTCTAAACACAGCATTAGAATCGCAAATCACTGCATTGTTAGAGGAGGATTCACCTTTTGCACAGCGCAGTTTACAAACACTCCAGCAATTAAAACGAGACTATAAATTATAAAAACAAAACGACCAAATTACACATTTTGCAATTTGGTCGTTACTGTGTACTTACTTTCTTTACTAATTTCGAAAAATCAACAAGTTCTCCTAACGTAGGTGGAGCTGGTTTCACTAAATATTCTTTATCTTTCTCGACAAGCTTAAAGATATTATACGTTGTCATCGCGTCATCTAATGCGCAGTGATGCTTTCCTGTTCCTGCCTTTCCATACGCTTCAATCGCTTTCCATAATCCTGTTTGATTTCGCTCCCCAAAAAAACGCTTATATTCTAGAGATAAATCTCGACAAACGCCTGAAAATGGAAATGGAACGCCTGCCACTTCACAATTATGTTTTAATACTTTCATATCCATATTTCCCCACGTGACAATTGTCGGTTTATAGCGCTCTTCATATTGAACAAGTTTGTCGACAAGTGCTAAAAAAGAAATTCCTCCATCTACAGCTTCTTGAGCAATTCCTAAAAAATTTTTACATCGATTTGTTAAATTTGGAAAACTTTCCGGTCTAACATAAGATGAATACGTATCTTCCATTGTACAACCAACAACCGATACAAGCCCCACTTCAATAATTTCTGGAAAGAAACCTTTTGGTTTTTTTCGATTTTGAGGCATCGTGAACTCAAAATCTAAAAATAAAAATTGCTTTTCATCCATACGATCCCTTCCTTATCATTTTGTCTCCTTTTCCTTTTACACGAACAGGCTCGAATTTGAAACATTCAGATTGGATGTATCTTATATATATGTCAAATAACCACAAATATTTTTAAAAAGAAGAAAAATTCATTTGTACAGAAAATACAACAAAATAAACCCTTTATTTACATCCGACATTTTTCTACTTTATAATGGCGTTAAGTGTGTTTCTTCTACAATTTTTTGACACACTAAGAATAGTAACCGAAAGGAGATGGGATTTTTGCACGAAACAACGCAAGAAATCGCAAACTGGCAGTATTATTTTGCTATCGCAGTCTTTTTAATTACATATGCCATTATCATTTCAGAAAAAATTAATCGTGCTGTGATTGCACTTTTAGGCGCAGCACTTATGGTCATCTTCGGTATTGTTGACTTGCACAATGCCTTTACAAAACATATTGAATGGGGAACTATTACACTTCTCATCGGTATGATGATTTTAGTTAACATTACGAGTAAATCGGGTGTATTCCAATATGTTGCCATTAAAGCTGCGAAACAAGCACAAGGAAATCCTATTAAAATTTTGATTTCCCTTTCTTTGCTTACCGCACTTGGCTCCGCATTTTTAGATAACGTAACAACAGTACTTCTTGTTGTTCCAGTTACTCTATCTATTACGCGCATTTTACAAGTAAATCCTGTTCCTTATTTACTGTCTGAAATTATTTTTTCAAACATTGGAGGGACTGCAACATTAATTGGTGACCCACCAAACATTATGATTGGTTCAGCAAATAAGCATTTAGATTTCAATGCCTTCTTAATTAATTTGGCACCAATCGTAATCATTATCATTGCTGTAGTAACAATTATGCTTTACTTTATGTATCGCAAACAACTAATTGCTGACCCAGTACAAGTAAAAAAATTAATGAGTTTAGATGAAAAACAATATATTAAAGATCCAGTACTAATGAAAAAATCTTTAACAGTACTTGGATTGACAATCGTCGGTTTCATGACTCATTCTATTTTCCATATTGATGCCGCTGTAATCGCATTAACTGGTGCCACTGTCCTTATGTTAATTGGTGTCAAAGAACATGAAATCGAAGAAGTATTCGCTCACGTTGAGTGGATTACTATTTTCTTCTTTGCAGGATTATTTGTACTCGTTGGTGGTCTTATCGATATCGGTCTTATCAAAACGTTAGCACAAAAAGTAATCGGAATAACAGGTGGAGATATTTCTTACGCATCTGTGCTCATTCTATGGGTATCTGGTATTGCTTCTGCAACAATTGATAATATTCCATTCGTCGCAACAATGATTCCGCTTATTAATGACATGGCAGTTGGACTTGGTCTATCACCTGCTGATGCACAAATCGATGTACTATGGTGGTCATTAGCACTTGGCGCTTGCTTAGGTGGAAACGGAACATTAATCGGCGCTTCTGCTAACGTAATCGTAGCAGGCATTGCCAGCCGTGAGGGACATAAATTTAGTTACATGGAGTTTTTAAAAGTCGGTTTTCCGATAATGATTGTGTCACTCATTATTTCTCACATTTATATTTATTTACGTTATTTAATGTAATGCCAAAGGCTATCGTACATATGCGATAGCCTTTCTTCATATATCAGCAATCGGCGATTTGACACAACTTATCGACAATTCGACAAAATACCATATCTCAATATCTTGTTGGTTCATTTCGAATAAGAAATAAATGAATCGGTAAAAAAAGCGAACATGTTATCGCATGAATAATAGTAAACAATACTGCATTCGTCCCATATCTTTCTAAAATAGCGTAGATTAAATAAATCGATAATACAAGTGTAGCCACTCCAGCTAAAAAGCCTATTATCGGAATAAAATTAAGAATAAAACAACCAACATATATTCCAAATACTTTCCATCCTGCTTCTTCTTTTAGAAAATCAGGGAATTTCTCTCTCGCTAAATCTCCCCATACTTTGCAATTCAGAAATGGAATGAACGCTAAAATCGCATCATTTGCCCCATCGTTTTTGGCCATTGTATACAATGCAAACGCAGTTAATACGTAAGAAAGAACCGCCCAAATTAAGATAATCAAAATTGCAGTAAAACTAAGTGCAAGGAACCCTGCAAATATACTTTGATCTTCCATCTTTTCCTCTCCTTCCTAACATCTTTTTCTTATCTATACTCACCTGTATAATATGAACAAGAACTTGAAAGGAGAACTCATTTATGCATCCATTTGTGGAAACTCTGCATCAACAATTTCTCGCACATCAGAACAGTGAAAAAGCCGAACCGATGGCACGTTACATGAAAAACCACTTCCCATTTCTCGGTATTCAAACACCAGAACGAAGAACCTTATTGCGTGACGTTATACAAACTCATTCACTTCCAGACAAAAACGATTTTCAAATTATTATTCGTGAACTTTGGTCTTTGCCAGAACGTGAATTTCAATCTGCCGCTCTTGACTTATTACAAAAATATAAAAAGCATCTCAATGAAACTCACATTCCATTTTTAGAAGAACTCATCACAACAAAATCATGGTGGGACTCCGTCGATGGTATTGTCCCTACATTTGTAGGTAGCATCTTTTTAAAGCATCCAGATGTCATTCAAGCCTATATTCCAAAATGGATTACTTCAGAAAATATATGGTTACAGCGGGCCGCTATTCTATTTCAGCTCAAATATAAACAGCAAACAGATGAACAGCTTCTCTTCTCAATTATGAAACAACTCAAAACTTCAAAAGAATTTTTCATTCAAAAGGCTATCGGTTGGGCACTTCGTGAATACGCCAAAACAACTCCAGATGTTGTATGGAAATATGTACAAACGAATGAACTTGCGCCCTTAAGTAAACGAGAAGCAATTAAGCATATTCAGTACTTATATGGTATAAAGAACAAAAAAATAGACGAAACTCTATCATAGACACAATCGTTCCTCTATTGTGATTTAAAAAGGAACATGATAGAATATGGTCATTATTATTAAATATAAGTAGCGATGATGGACTTATAAGTACTTGCACCTACAAGCGATTCAGGGATAGTGAAAGCCTGAAACCGCAAGGAAACGGCAGTCTTGAGCAATACATGATAAAGTGGATGTGTAAAAGCACATCAACTAGGGTGGAACCGCGGGCAAACGCTCGTCCCTAGGCAACAAGCCTAGAGACGAGCGTTTTTTTATTTAAAAGCGCAAGCGGCTCGTTCAGAATGTAAGGGGGATGGAGCTTCTGACATAGAGGCGTTCTTTGCCTCGGCGGAAGAAGCGAAGCCACCGAACATTCTAGCCGCTGGAGCTGGATATTCCTTAAAAGCGCAAGCGGCTTTCCCAGAACAGGAGTGAAATGACCGACTGTTCTAGCCGCTGGAGCTAGATACCTTAAAAGCGCAAGCAGCTTGCTCAAGAAACTCCATTTCACAAGTGCACTCTATCATCGCCAATACGTTAACTTTTAAAAGGAGGATTTTCATATGTATTCAATGGAACAAGTTGTAAACTTAGCGAAACATCGCGGTTTTGTTTTTCCTGGTTCTGAAATTTACGGTGGCCTTGCAAATACTTGGGATTACGGTCCACTTGGTATCGAACTAAAAAATAATGTAAAAAAAGCTTGGTGGAAAAAATTCATTCAAGAATCTCCATACAACGTCGGTTTAGACGCAGCAATCTTAATGAACCCAAAAACTTGGGTAGCTTCTGGTCATGTTGGTAACTTTAACGACCCAATGATCGATTGTAAAAAATGTAAAGCTCGTCATCGCGCTGACAAATTGATTGAAGATGCTTTAGATGCAAAAGGCATCGAAATGATTGTTGACGGTCTTACTTTCGAACAAATGGCTGACTTAATGAAAGAACACGAAGTAAAATGTCCAGACTGCGGCAGCCAAGAGTTCACAGAAATCCGTCAATTCAACTTAATGTTTAAAACATTCCAAGGTGTTACAGAATCTAGTACAAACGAAATCTTCCTTCGTCCTGAGACAGCACAAGGTATTTTCGTAAACTTTAAAAATGTACAACGTTCTATGCGTAAAAAACTTCCATTTGGTATCGGTCAAATCGGTAAAAGTTTCCGTAATGAAATTACACCTGGTAACTTCACATTCCGTACACGTGAATTTGAACAAATGGAACTTGAATTCTTCTGTAAACCAGGTGAAGAATTAGAGTGGTTCACATTCTGGCGCGAAACTTGCAAAAACTGGTTACTATCGCTTGGTATGAACGAAGAAAGCATGCGCCTTCGCGATCACGGTGAAGAAGAATTATCTCACTACAGTAATGCAACAACTGATATTGAATTTAAATTCCCATTTGGTTGGGGCGAACTTTGGGGCGTTGCATCTCGTACAGACTTCGACTTAAAACGTCACATGGAACATTCTAGTGAAGACTTTAACTATATCGATCCACAAACGAACGAACGTTACGTACCATACTGCATCGAGCCATCTCTTGGCGCAGATCGCGTAACATTAGCATTCTTATGCGATGCATACGAAGAAGAACAATTAGAAAATGATTCTCGTACAGTTCTTCGTTTCCATCCTGCTTTAGCACCATATAAAGCGGCTATCTTACCATTATCGAAAAAACTATCTGAAGGTGCTAGAGAAGTATTTGCAGAACTAGCAAAAGACTTCATGGTAGATTATGATGAAACAGGTTCAATCGGTAAACGTTACCGTCGCCAAGATGAAATCGGTACACCATTCTGTATCACATATGACTTCGATTCAGTTGAAGACAAAGCTGTAACAGTACGTGACCGCGATACAATGGAACAAGTTCGTATGCCAATTAGCGAACTGAAAAGCTTCTTAGAGAAGAAAATCCAATTCTAATAAGAAAAAGCTGCCCTAGGGCACATAACTAACAGGTTAAAGTTACGTATATATAATTTTCATTAAAAACAGCCATTCTTTCATAGAATATCCATGAAAGAATGGCTGTTTTATATCTGTAATGAATGTTACAAAAGATACAGTTACAATACCGAAATCATCTTTTTATTAAACCGTCGATGTGATAAGGAAATCATTTTCTTAAGTAAACTGTTTTTTTCTTTTGATTTCATTATTCGTTTTTATGATTCGATTTTTATATACAATAAATGAGAGAATCACCAAAATTGCGAAAAGGGCAGCTGATAACCAAAGATTGATATCCTTGTTAGCATAATAAGTATCAAATAACATGCCCTCGCCACCATCTCCAAAAATCGCCATAGTGTAATTCCAGATAAAATGTCCCCCAGCGGCAACCCATAAATTCTTATAGGCTAACGTTAAAATAGAAAAGCATACACCTGCCAAATATGCGATGAGAAATACGAGGAATCCAGAATAATCGGGTGAATTAAAATGTAAAGCAGAAAAGACGATCGGATTTAATAAAATCGCTACATACACATTTGTAGAGCGAAGCAATGTTCCTAAAGCATATCCACGGAAAAGAATTTCTTCATAAAAACTTTGAATCATTACAAAAGGAATACCAAGTAATATCATATTTACAGAATCTGGATTGTTACTAACTGTAATAGAGCCACCTGCTATAAGTAAATTCAAGATTGTATGAACAACAAAAAAGATAAAGACAATCCCAATACCAATTCCATAATTTTTATATGTTTCTTTTGAGAATAATCCTGTTGAAAGACTAAGAGGTCCGAGGCTTCGATGGTGTAAAAAAGTAACTAGTAATGTCAAGCCAATGACTACGAAAGGGATTAACATAGCATACGTTTGCTCTTCTAGTTGTGATAAGTCATTATAATTTATATTCAAAACATCTAAAAACAGATCGAGTATTTTCCCACCAATCGTCATGCCACTAAAAAGTAAAACGATTGGGACAGCAAGAGCTAATATTATGTTCAGTACGATTTTCCATATCTTCATATTACAAATTTCCTTTCTTCATGTTCTGTATGAAATTGAAATGAAACTTTATTTTATCTCTCGAATATCTATTCGAGAGATAAATATTTCATATAATAAGTATTTTTAAAAATTATATACTAGCGTAAATATTTATGGTAATGAAAAAGTACCTTAGTAAAAGGAAATTTTTTTAGTATCCCAATCTTGCTCAGCAGTTTGTTATGGAAAAAATTAGCTCTTTTTTCATTTTTGGGGTGTTTACTTTTCTTAAGTTGATGGCGATGGCCCTACGGAAGCCTTACTGCCCGTAACAGCCCGATCGGTGAGAGCTCATAATCAGTGGGAGATGAAGAAAATCCCTGCTGATTCATAAAGTTTCACTTTATATGGAATCACTAACTACAACTAGGAAATCCCTTTTATTTTTCACGCTTTTCTTTAATTGCGACTGTACATCTAGAAATGCAAATTAAATCATCATTTTCATCAATAATGCGCACGTCCCAAACCATCGTTGTTTGTCCTTTATGGATTGGTGTTCCGATTGCTGTTACAATTCCATCACGTTTAGAACGAATATGGTTTGCATTGATTTCCAGTCCAAAGCAAATACATTTTTCTTGATCAATTAAGTTATAAGCACCTACGCTCGCTACTGTTTCTGCTAAAGCAACTGATGCACCGCCATGCAAAAAGCCGAATGGCTGATGTGTGCGTCCCTCTACCGGCATCGTAGCAACTACTTTATCTTCTGTCATTTCTAATAATTCAATCCCCAGTGCATCCATTAATGTTTTTGACATTTTTATTCCTCCTCTATGACATTTTAAAAATGTATAATTTTCCCTATTTACTTTCAAACTATCCATAACACTTATATAGGGAGGGTTTATTTTATGAAAAAGATATGTTTTCTACTAACGATTGTATTCTCCTTGCTCACTATTGTACCAAATTGTACAAATGCAGCAAAAGCTTCTAACACGCCAATTGAAATTAAAACAATTACACAAAAAGGGAAGAAGCCTTATATAGAATATCAAATAAGCAGACCTTTTTTTCATCACTTCTCAGATGTAACATTTCAAAATAAATTAAATACATATTATAAAAACTCTGCTAACCGCTTTAAAAAAAGAGTAACAAAAGAAGCGAAAAAATACTATGAAGAAACAAAGAATACGGAATCTTCTTTTCATCCTTATGTTGCAAATGTTGACTATAAAATCACATTAAACAAACTACCGTTACTAAGCTTATATGTCAATTATTATCAATATACAGGCGGTGCACATGGATTATATACCTGGAAAGCAAATACATTTGATTTAAATAAAAAGAAACTATTACGCTTAGATGATTTATTCAAAAAAAATAGCGCGTATCAAGACATCATTCGTACAGAAATTGTAAGGCAAATCAAACAAAATGAAAGCATCTATTTTCCAGATGCAGCTGAAAAAGTGATTAGCACAAAGAAATTCCATTACTTTTTAGAACCGGACTATCTTACTGTTTATTTTCCTTTATATGAAATCGCACCATATTCAAGCGGAATCCCGCAATTTCGTATTTCATACACATTGCTTCAAAACTCCTTGAAGCCTTATTATCAAAATGTTTTACTTGACAAGAAATAAATACGTCGATACGATAATGTTAACTATCTTTCAAAAGGAGTTAACATTATGAACAAATTACGTCCTTTAGATTTAGCACTATCTGCGATGTTCGTTGCACTTATGGCGATCGGTGCAAATATTGTATCATGGGCACCATTTTTACAGGTAGCTGGGGTCCCATTGACGATGCAACCATTTTTTGCAATTTTAGCAGGGCTTCTTCTTGGTAGTAGACTTGGCGCCTTATCTATGACGATTTATATGCTTGTCGGAGTTGCTGGTGCACCGATTTTTGCAAGCTTTAAAGCGGGTTTGGGAGCGCTTTTAGATCCTACAGGTGGATTTATTATTGCATTTATTATTGTTGCTTACATATCTGGAAAGCTTGTGGAACAAAGAGACAATCCAAAATTCGGTACATTTGCAATCTCAGCTTTTGCTGGCATTATTTTAACTTATATAATTGGTACAACTTATATGTATGTAATCGTAAACTTGTGGATGGGTGGAAACATAAGCTATAAAGCGGCTTGGATGGTTATGATGTGGTTTGCTTTAAAAGATTTTATTTTTACGGTAATCGGCGCTATTATCGCACCTCGTATATACTACGCAGTTCGTCGTTCTGCTTATCAACATTCTCATTCCACACAATCCTCATAAAGTGAAACTTTAATCAGTGGGGGTTTTCTTCATCCCCCACTGATTATTAGCCCTCACCAATCGGGCTGTTACGGCAGCCCTACTCCCACCTATCTTCCTTGTTTTTCTCTGAATCTTGAGGTGGGAGTCTTACTGCCCTAAAATAGCGGGATAAAAAAAGAGCTACTTCATGTAGCCCTTTTTTTATGCTTCTTGATTTGTTTGTTCTTCAACAATCTTCTTCATAAGGTCTAAAAGGTCTTCACGCAGTTCATCATGCTGAAGTGCCATTTCAATTGTCGTTTGAACAAATCCTAATTTTTCTCCAACATCGTAACGCTTCCCTTCAAAGTCATAAGCAAATACGCGCTGAATTTCATTTAATTTTTGAATAGCATCCGTGAGTTGAATTTCACCACCAGCACCAATATGTTGTTCTTCTAAGAACATAAAAATTTCTGGTGTTAAAATGTAACGTCCCATAATTGCTAAATTGGAAGGTGCTGTACCTTTCGCTGGTTTCTCAACAAAGTTGCGAACTTGGTAACGACGTCCTTCTTGTTCTAATGGATCAATAATTCCATAACGATGCGTTTCTTCTTCTGGAACCGTTTGTACACCAATAACAGAAGAAAGTGTTTTATCATATTCATCTATTAATTGACGTAAACATGGTGTCTCAGCTTGTACAATATCATCGCCTAATAACACCGCAAATGGTTCGTCACCAATAAATTTCCGTGCACACCAAACAGCATGCCCTAATCCTTTTGGTTCTTTTTGACGGATATAATGAATGTCTACCATTTTAGAAGAAGCCTGTACTTTCTCAAGCAATTCATATTTTTTCTTTTCCAATAAGTTTTGCTCTAATTCAAATGCATTATCGAAATGATCTTCGATAGAGCGCTTTCCTTTACCCGTAACAATAATAATATCCTCAATTCCAGAGGCTACCGCTTCTTCGACAATATATTGAATCGTTGGTTTATCTACAATTGGAAGCATCTCTTTTGGCATTGCTTTTGTCGCTGGTAAAAAGCGTGTTCCTAAGCCTGCTGCTGGGATAATCGCTTTTCTTACTTTTTTCATAACAAATACCCTCTTTTCTAATCCTTGTACTATATTTCCTTACTTATACACGAAAGTGATTACTCTGACATTCATAATTGCAAAGTTACAGACAGTATACCATATCCATTCTGCTTACATATCTCATTTTTACATACAAGAAAAGAGGAGGTCACTCTCCCCTTTTCTCTCCTTTAATAAACATCATGGACTGGTTTCATTATAAACGATTCATAACATCTTCTTTAATAGTAAGTAACTTTTGTTCACTATTTTGTAAAGAATCAGCTTTCACACCAAAATAAAACTTAATCTTTGGCTCTGTGCCAGACGGACGTAAACAGAACCAAGAACCATCTACTAGTTGATATTTTAGCACATTAGATTTTGGCAATTGAATTTCTTCTTGACTTCCATCTATTAGAGATGTAATCGTACTTGCCTTATAATCTTCTACTGCTTTTACTGGTAAACCAGCCACTTCTTTTGGTGGATTTTCACGGAATGCTGTCATCATCTCTTGAATTTTCTCCGCTCCATCTTTTCCTTTTAACGTTAAAGACATAAGATCTTCACGGAAGAAACCATACTTCTCAAATATTTCTAGTAATCCATCATACAATGTTTTTCCTTGTGATTTGTAGTATGCTGCTACTTCACATGCAAATAATACAGACTGAACTGCATCTTTATCACGACAGAATGGACGAATTAAATATCCATAACTTTCTTCATATCCAAATTGGAACTCATATTGTCCACTCTCTTCATATTGTTTAATTTTCTCACCAATAAATTTAAACCCAGTTAATGTATCAACTGTATCTAAGCCGTAAGCTTTTGCGATTGTACGCCCAATTTCAGAGGTTACAATTGTTTTTAGTACAACACCGTTCTTTGGAAGGGTGCCATTTTGTTCCTTTTGTGATAATAAATAATCAAGCATTAACGCGCCTGTTTGGTTCCCTGTTAATACTTGGAATTCACCGTTATGATTGCGAACAGCTACACCTAGGCGGTCCGCGTCTGGATCCGTTGCAATTAATACGTCCGCTCCTACTTTTTCACCATCACGAATTGCCAGTACAAATGCAGCATGTTCCTCTGGATTTGGTGATTTAACTGTAGAAAAGTTTGGATCTGGTAACTCCTGCTCTTTTACAACTGTTACATCTGTAAACCCAACTGCTTCTAACCCTTGTCGTACCGGAATATTAGATGTTCCATGCAGTGGTGTAAAGACGATTTTTAAACCTTTCCCAACTTTCTCAACCATTTCTTTATTTATGATAACTGTTTTTAACTGCTCTACATATGCATCATCCACTTCTTTTCCGATGATATGTAATAATCCATCCGCTTTTAATTGCTCTACATTCGCAACTTCTACCGTCAATTCATCTTCCACTTCATTTACATAACGAATTAACTCATCCGCTTCTTTTGGTGGCAATTGCCCACCATCTTCTCCATATACTTTATATCCGTTATATTCAGGTGGATTATGACTCGCTGTAAGAACGATTCCACTTATTGTATGTAAATGACGTACTGCGAAAGAAAGTACTGGTGTTGGACGTAAACTTTCGAATACATATGTTGTAATGCCATGCGCCCCTAATGTTGCAGCTACTTCCATTGCAAATTCAGGCGATTTATGACGAGAATCATACGCAACAACTACGCCGCGTTTCTTTGCTTCTTCACCTAAATTCTCAATAAAATGTGCAAGTCCTTTTGTCGCTTTTCGAACAGTATATACATTTAAACGATTCGTACCAGCACCCAGTTCACCGCGCATACCACCGGTACCGAATTCTAAATTTTTATAGAAACTATCTTCCATTTTCTTCTCATCTTGTTTCATATCTTCTAGCTGCTGTTTTAATTCTGCATCTAAGTTTGCATAAGAAAGCCAACGGCTATACTCTTTTTTCCAATCCATCCTCTTATCTCCTCTCGCTTGTCATAACTTTATTATATGAAAAAAACGGCAATTATCTCAATACATTTTAAAATCTAACAGGATTTTACTTTTATAATTTGTATACACTAATGTTATATACTTCAAAAAAAAGGTGAGGCATATGAAAGAATGGGGATTATCTGAAGAATTGAAAATAGAAACAAAACAAATGATTGAAATTGTAGAATTAGAATTAGCGAGCATGAAGCGAACCATTGATGAAGATGGTGAGTGCGTTCTATGCAGAATGGAAGAAATTCATCATTTACTAAGTAACGTTCAAACGATTGCAGCTTCTTACTATTTAAAAGCTTATTTATCACCATTTACATCAAGTTATGCTCCTATCACAACAGCCATCCAACATTTAGGTGAGCGAAAACATGGAGCATTAATTGTTGTCGAAAGGAATGATTCTCTTACTTCCCTTATTCAAACGGGAACGAAACTAAATGCTTTTTTAACTGTTCCACTACTTGAATCCATTTTTTATCCTGGGAACCCACTTCATGACGGAGCCGTTCTTATTAAAGACGATCATATTGTATCAGCAGCTAATATTCTCCCTCTAACAAAAAGTTTAGAAGTTGACCCTAAGCTTGGAACACGTCACCGAGCAGCAATTGGTTTGTCAGAAGAAAGCGATGCTCTCATATTAGTCGCGTCGGAAGAAACAGGCCGGACATCTTTTGCATTAAACGGCTCTTTGTATACAATTTCTTTATAGTAAGTAAAACGTGAATCAGTGGAGGGTGTTTCTTCACCCCCCACTGATTATGAGCCCTCACCAATCGTGCTGATCCTAAAATAGCGAGATAAAAAGGGTAGCCATTTCGGCTACCCTTCTAAACTTCTTATTCTTCTCCAAACCGTTCAACAAGTGTTGCAAGTGTACGAACCATTACACCTGTTGCTCCTGCCGGCCCTAAATCATGTGTACTCGTTGTATCAGAAGTTCCAGCGATATCTAAATGTACCCACGGTGTGTCTTCCGCAAATTCACCAAGAAATGTGCCGGCCATTACCGCATGTCCTTCACGGCCTGGTGAGTTGTTTAAATCTGCAAATTGACTGTTACGAACGCGCTCTTTATCACGTTCGAAAATCGGTAATTGCCAAATTGGTTCATCTGTTTCCATTGACGCTTCTAATACTTGTTCAAATAATGTTTCATTATTTGTCATTGCACCTGTTGTATAGTTTCCTAGCGCAACGATAACCCCTCCTGTTAATGTTGCCACATCAACAAGATAGTTTGCACCTAGCTTCTTCGCATACGTAATTCCATCAGCTAATGCGAGGCGACCTTCTGCATCTGTATTTAATACTTCAATCGTTTTCCCGCTCATAGATGTGATAACATCATCTGGTTTAAATGCAGTACCACTCACTACATTGTCTGTTGATGGAATAACAGCAATTACATTTTGTTCAGGGCGAAGTTCTCCGATCACTTCCATTGCACCAAGAACTGCTGCCGCACCACCCATATCACCCTTCATGCCAACCATGCCATCGCGTGGTTTTAAAGAGTAACCACCTGTATCATATGTAATTCCTTTTCCAATCAATCCAATTACATCTGTCCACTCTTCTTTTCCCTTATAAATAAGGGCAATCATTTTTGGTGGTTCTGTAGAGCCTTGGTTAACCGCAAGTAAAGCACCCATACCCAATTCTTCCATTTCCTCTTTCTCTAACACTTTATAATCCATATCATATTTTTCAGCTAATTCCACTGCATATTCTGCCAATTTTGTTGCTGTTAACATGTTCGGAGGCATATTTACAAGCGTACGAGCTGAATTTGTAGCACGTCCATGAACATATCCAACTGTTAAAGCTGCTTCAATTTCTTTTGCATCCTCAGCTGTAATAACAACAAGTTTTTCTAATTCTACATGCTCTTTTTTATCTGTTTTATATGTTTGTAATCCGTATGTACCAAGGCAATATACTTCAGCTGCAATATGTGCCACATCAATTGCATCTAACTTCTCTTTGACAAATGAGTCAAGCAAGATTGCAGCGTCTTGTATCTTTTCCGCTTGTAATGTTTTAAATGTTTTACTAAGTGAAGCGCGTAATGTTTCGGTTGTATATGCTTCTTTTTTTCCAAGGCCAACAAAGTAGTAACGTTTTACATTCGTTTTCCCTAAGCTATGTACTTTTGAAATAGCTTTCTTCTTTGTACTCAGTTCTTTTTCGTCTAATAAACCTTGCAATTGTCCCTCAAATGCCTTGTCTAATTCTTGGACAAAACGGCTCGTTTCTTCTTCAAATAAAGCAACAATGACTGCTTCATGGTTTGCTAATTCAGTTTGTACTTGAAACATATTCAGACCCCCTTCGTTTCTCTACTTTTTATTATAACTGTATTTTTTCGGAAATGCGATAATTCTAACTTCTCTTTCACTTCATATATACAATAAATTCTGGTAATAAAGGTAATTCGTGTATTTTTGCATAGGGCACCCGATCTATTCTTTCAGGTATAATCCCTCTGCACTTCTGAATATACGCTATCACCTCATCTACATCTAAATCCCAATGAACTGGTCGGTATGGCAGTAAATATTGCTCTGCCACTTCCATCATCAAACGTGCTCCTTTGACATTTCCGTAGCTATAATGATACTGAGCAACTACCATTTGTAATAATCCTTTAAGAAACAGATTACTTCGCTCTTCCAACCACATTTCTTCTAACAAATCATGACATGTATAATAATCTCCTTCGTTATATTTCACAAAAAACTCGTAATACGCTAAAGGATACTTCTTCACTTTTCCACCCCGTTTTCTTATATTGTGAAACAGGACAAAGAAAAAAGTCTAGTGTTCATTTCACTAGACTATCTCTGTTTCAAATATTGACCACGGAATACTTGCATCGTTTCATCTTGATTCAACATCGTTAACTCATCTTCCGTTAATTTACCATTTCCCATTTTTACAACATATACATTTACCTTTTTCTTTCCCCACTGGCTATATACATCTTGAACAGTTTCATAATATAAATCCAGCTTATTTCCCTTTATAGCGCCACCTTTATCCGCTACAACGCCGTATCCATAACCCGGAATAAATAAAATTGTTCCAATAGGAAATACTCGTAAATCTGCTGCGATTGTAGAATATAAATCCCTTTTCACTTTGACCCCTGAATATGTAATTCCATACTCTGGGTGTTCAGGGCTTTTTCCTGTTGATTCAGCACCTGACGTATATCCAGTTGCCGTTACTTCCATCATACGATATTTAGACCAGTCATTTGCCTGCTCTAAAGCATTTATTACTTCTTTACTTGGAACAACTTGCTCTTTTCTTTCTGCCGCATGCACTTCTTTTACATTGCTTTCTTGATATGTTTTGACAATGTCTATAAAAGAAATTCCTGTGAATGCTTTCCATGTTACACATAACGCTGTCACAAATAAACAAGTCATCATAATGCGAATAGCATATCGTTTTAACATTTTTATATTCCACACTCCTTCATCGTTAGTCATTCCCTATACGATAAAGAAATATGCAAAAAAAATCTCCAAACAAATTGGAGATTAGAACATTTGATATCCACTTTTTCGAAGCTTCTTAATTACAATGCCAGCCAAAATTGCTCCTATTAATCCTGTTGATAAAATAAATAAGTCCGCTTGTCCAAGATGAGATACACTTGTCCCAAATGAAGAAAATGTTTCTGATGGCTTTGAAAAATAGTCCCAAATACTTGCTTTATTAACGATGAGTATGCAAATGATTGGATAAATCATCACCATCACCCACGTAGCACGTAAAATCATGTTAAGTAAAAATCCAATTCCAAAAAACAAAATAAAAAACAACATCATTGAAATAAGTAGTACTGGTATACTCAATTGTTCTCCATCCCCCTTCTCCCCGCCGTAAACACATGATACGCTGTATATCCAAATTGCTTTCCTGGATTAAGTGTCGTATCCATCTCAAGAATTGGCCCTGTATTCCCCTCTAATAAATATCGAATTAATATGGAAGTATTTTGATCATATGCGATATCTTTCGGATGTAAAAATGCCACTTCCGACAATTCTTCTTCTTGAACCGTAATCTCTTCTCCTTCCGGTTCTAATAGAAAAATAATCATATTATCACTAATTTCATCATGAATAACACCGGAACGAATACCAATTACGCCTTTCACATGTGCCGTAATACCTGTCTCTTCTAAAACTTCTCGTTTCACAGCTTCATCAATCGTTTCCCCTTCATTAACAAAGCCCGCTGGTAATGACCATTTCCCTTTTAATCCACTATATTTTTTCTTAACAAATAGCCATCTTCCATCATTTGTCACTACTAGTCCGCTTACAGCTAACCAAACTTTCCCACGCTTCTCCATGATGTAAAACCCCTTCCGTTTAAACGAACAGAATATTCTTTCTTTTTCATTTATTATACTATATTTTTCAGTGAGAATAATATAAGTCTTCCTTTTCTTATTTATATTTTCCATATATTTGATTTAATGTTAATATAGAGAAGTAATTTCCTGAGGAAAGATCTTGAATCCCCTCAAAAATTCTTCCTTGCATACTACATCACACCTATTCATTTGGAAAAGGAGTAAAAAAATAAATGAGAAATCGATCAAAAAAGTCCAGTATTATATTTGTAACACTCGTTTCTGCTTTCTTCTTCTGCTCTGTCCTAGTGGTTCCTTCTCTTTCGCCACTTGCTGATTTTGGACCAAATGCAAATAAGTTTAACTCTTTAGGCATGTGGAAATCCATCGGCACGATTTTACTATTTTATAGCGTACCTCTACTTCTTTATATAGCAGGAATACGTGCAATGCGATTCATCCTGGCTATTCTTTGCGGCATGGGAATATTCATCAATCTTGCAATACTTGCAGTCGTATATATAATCATACATACAAATGACTATCATGCCTCCTCTTTCTTAGGAGTCATCATCGTTTGCATGGCGTTAATCATCACAAATATCATTTGGTTTTTTGTTGCTTTTCGCTCAAAAAGAAATTCTACTTATATGCTAGATGCAAATTGAAATGGTAGTAAAAAAGCAGAAACGGCTAGCCGTTTCTGCTTTTTCTACTATATATTAAAAGAACTTCAATTTCCCTTTTTTCAAAACTAATAAAGGTCCACCAAGTAGGAATAAGTAACGGTTATCAATTACTTTTTTCATGAAAGAAGCTTTCCAGCCCGTTAATTTTTTTCCCATCACAACACCCATTGCATCGTCATGTCCTAATGAACATACAGATCCTTTATTATCAAATACGAACTTTTTCATTTCGCCTTTTCCACGAATTATTACAGATAAATTGTGGGCAATGTTGTAACCTTGTTGAATTGCGATTTGTGCTGTCGGTGGGTATGGACGGTTAATTTCTTCATTGATGATTAATGCTGCGTCACCAACCATGAATACATTTTCTTGACCTGGAGCGCGCATAAATTCATCGACCTTTACACGACCGCGCATCGCTTCAAATCCAGACTCTTCTACAATACCATTGCCACGAACACCTGCAGCCCAAACAACAGTTTCAGATTTAATTAATTCTACATCATCACCATTTGCAACAAGAATACCTTCTTCAGTTGCTTCTTTAATTGCTGTACCGATGCGGAATTCTACGCCCTTTTTCTCTAGCTGTTTTACAGCGTATTCAACTAATTCTGGATCAAAACCAGGAAGTGCTGTTGGAGCAGCTTCTACACAGATGATACGTACTTTTTCACGTGGAACATCATATTCTTTGCACAGTTCAGGAATTCGATTAGCGAGTTCACCTACATACTCGATGCCTGTGAACCCTGCGCCACCTACAACGATTGTTACGAATTCATCACGTTTTTCAGTCGCATATTGAGCGAATTTATATTCCATATGCTCACGAATTTGACGAGTGGTATTAATGTTAGTGATCGAGAATGCATGCTCTTTTAACCCTTTAATACCAAATGTTTCAGACTCGAAACCTAGACCGATTACTAAATAATCATACTCTAACTCGCTATTTTTTAAAATCACACGTTTTTCAGCCGCTTTAATTTCTACAACTGTATCTTGCACAAAGTTTACTTTATTTGTATCAATAACATCTTGAATATCTAGACGGACTTTATCATGATGTAATGTACCAGCTGCACTTTCGTGTAACCAAGTTGCTTGGTAGTGATAGCTGTTGTTATTTACTAGCGTAATTTCAGCTTCACTTACAGATAATGTTTTTTGTAGGCGAACAGTCGTAATCATCCCACCATAACCTGCACCTAAAACTACGATTTTTGGAGTTTTCACTGAATCACAACCCTTTTCTTTTATATAATCGCACTAAATAATAAACACCCAATTTGTCAAGAATGTGGAATTTATCACATTCTCATTCATAACAAAACGTATTCAAAAATTCGTACGAAATTTGTCATAAAAAATTAACATAATACTTCCCTATATTATTCGGTTTTATTTCGGAATTCAAGCACCTAAAGAATTATCAATATTTTAAAATAACATAGCGTTTTCAAGGGTTTCTCCCCCTCTTTTTCATGTATTTTCCTGTTTGTATATTTTATACATTTCTGCTCAATCTATGCAGAAGCTTACAAACAATTCAGTCGCTTTCTTACGTATTATGAACAAAAATATGCTATCATTTATGTTAACTTGCAATCCTTTGCAGGATTTCCGTATACATATGAACAATATATGGAATCAATATCAAAATTCCATCTATAGGGGGAATAAATAGTGACAGAAAATCAAAATGTGTACGACATAACGATTATTGGTGGTGGTCCAACTGGACTATTTACAGCATTTTATGGCGGGATGAGACAGGCAAGTGTAAAAATTATTGAAAGCTTACCGCAACTTGGAGGACAATTGTCCGCACTATACCCTGAAAAATATATTTATGACGTTGCAGGATTCCCAAAAGTACGTGCTCAAGAATTAGTGGATAATTTAAAAGAACAAATGAAAAAATTTGATTCTACCATTTGCTTAGAAGAAGCAGTGGAAACTCTTGAAAAACAAGCTGATGGCGTGTTTAAACTTGTAACAAATAAACAAACACACTACTCTAAATCTGTCATTATTACAGCTGGTAACGGCGCTTTCCAACCACGCCGCTTAGAATTAGATGGTGCACAGAAATTTGAAAAGAAAAACTTGCACTATTTCGTTGATGACATGAATAAATTTGCCAAAAAACGCGTTGTTGTATTTGGCGGTGGTGACTCTGCAGTAGACTGGACATTAATGTTAGAACCAATCGCTGAGCAAGTAACAATTATTCATCGTCGTGATAAATTCCGCGCTCATGAACATAGTGTAGAAAACTTAATGAACTCTCGCGTCGATATAAAAACACCTTATGTTCCAGTAGAACTAATCGGTGAAGATCAGATTGAACAAGTTGTTCTGCAACATGTCAAAACAGAAGAAAAAGTCGTCATTGATGTTGATGATGTCATCGTAAACTATGGTTTCGTCTCTTCCCTTGGTCCCATTAAAAACTGGGGCTTAAACATTCAAAAAAACAGCATCGTTGTAAATTCGAAAATGGAAACAAATATTCCGGGTATTTATGCAGCCGGAGATGTTTGTACATATGAAGGAAAAGTAAAACTAATTGCATGTGGTTTTGGTGAAGCACCAACAGCAGTAAATAATGCAAAAGCTTACTTTGACCCAAGTGCAAAATTACAACCAATGCATAGCTCTAGTATGTTTTAACTTATAAATAAAAAAGAGGTGCGATTTCTACACTAGAAGTTGCACCTCTTTTTTATTACATGCAGATAACGTTCAAAAAATTCTTTTTTTTAAAACAACATATTTTATTTTTATCCTCCAGCATACATGCATAAAGTATAATTTATATAATCACTTAAATTGGGATGGGAGAGATATCATATGGAAGTTCAAACGGAAATATATCGAGCACATATTGTTTGAAATAAAACAGATTGGATTATTTATGCAGGGGATGAAATAATCACACCGAGCAACTTATATTTATTTATTGGATGAAAGAGGAGCAATATATTTTTTCATAAGAAGATGTCTTTTAACAAGAAAGTACCGTATTCCATTCAAAAGCTCTCAACCGCTGTGAATGTTAAATGCCTTAAGAAACATCTTTCTTTTTCTCTTTTCCTCCTTGTTCTCCATCCTCATCTTATAAATCGATGGAATTCCCACACTTTGTTGTAGAATAGGAGCGATTCATATGGGCATCACAATTGATAAAGCCGTTACTTTCTTCTTATTATGGGTTCTGCCTTTATTACTAACTATGGTAGGCTATTTCAAAATGAATCAAGAAGATAAAAAAGACGTACGAACTACATTTATATCAGCAAAATGGATTTTCTCTCTCGGCTTCTTCTTCCTCGGAATCTACCTCGGTGCTATCGGCCGGTTCTTAACAATTTTTGTCCTAGAACAAATTGCCATTCCTTTTGTTTTAGTTGGAGGAATGGTACTTTCTATCCAATTGTGGCAGAAAACCAAATTAAAAGGGATGATTGTAATGGTCCTTACTTTTGGGCTTATCATCTTCACATTGATATAATTATTCCCTGCCATATTTTTCCCTCGTATAAGATTGCAAGAAAAATACATATTACTTTTCATCATTTTCCACATACTAAAACTATTACAACCACATACATGTACGAGGTGAGATAAATGAATGGAAATAAACTATTAGCCGCGCTTTCGTATTGGAGCGTTTTCTTTGCTCCCATTCTATTCCCGATCATTATTTGGATCATTGGTGAAAACGAAACGAAGATTCATGCAAAAAAAGCGCTTTGGACTCATATTATCCCAGGGATTGCAGCTTTTTTAGGTATGATTATAGTCGGTATGTTAGGAATTGGTTCTAATCAACCTGATATAACATTTGGCATCGGTGCGATTATCATTATAGGAATTTGCGGAATCATTAGCATATACTTCTTTATTTGGAATATTGTAAAGGGAATTCAAGTGCTGAAATCTTGAAAGGAGAACCATCAGACACCTCATAATGAGAGTATATCTGATGGTTTTTCTCCTTCTTATCTTTAAAAATATACTGGGCAAATCTGTTATTATTGTCTACAATGAAAAAGTGTAGTATGAAAATATTCAAAACTACATACAAGAATATCCCTATAAAGGATTATTTTTTATTTTACTTTTTAGGTTTATTACCTAAACAGAGCGGTTAAAACAAATGTTAATAGAAATTTTATACTGCTTCAAATTTGTGACATAGAAAGGATGCAATATGGAGGAATTACAACGAAATAAGTCTGTTTTAGATGAAAATGGGAAGCCATTATTAAAAAATACAAATTTCCTTTTCCTCTGGGCAGCTACTCTTTTTTCAAGTTTTGCATTAGCCTTTTTTACCTTTTCTCAAACATGGTACATCGCGAAAACATTAAATCTCGAAGCTTCCCTCGGTGTTGTCTTTGTTGCACTTAGCGTCCCAAGACTGATCTTTATGATTGTAGGAGGAGCTGTGGCAGACAAATTCCCGAAAAAAAATATTATGTTTTACTCCAATATCGTTCGCGCGATTATTGTAGCAACAATCTTAACTTGGTTTGTCATCGGTGACGTAACCTTATATACATTTGCTTTCTTCGCTTTATTCTTTGGTCTGGCAGATGCTTTTTTCTGGTCCGCAGACGGATCCATTTTACCTGAACTTGTTGAAAAGCAGCGCTTAACACAAGCAAACTCACTAACCCAGATGACAAACCAAGCATCCGTTATTTTAGGACCTGTACTCGGTGGCATCCTAATTAAATTTAGTAACTATGAAACGATTTTTACCATTACAATTCTTTTACTTATTATAGCCGCTATACTTGTCCAAAAAATACAATCTACTGTGCAAGAAGAATCAGATTCAAATAAAGGAATGTTTACATCTATTAAAGAAGGAATTTTATATGTAAGAAAATCGCCATTTCTGTCCACATTCCTAATTTGTAGCGCCTTTTTAAATTTATTTTTAATCGGCCCTATGCAAGTTGGATTTCCACTGTTTATCAAAAATGTATTGCACGGCGATTCTCTTCAATTTAGTTATTTAGAAGCATCCGTTGGAGGCGGAATGGCAATTGGAGCCATTATCGTTGGCCTAAAAAATATTAGCCGAAGACGGGGGCTATTTTGTATTATCATGATGCTGTTATCTGGCGTATTCTTCTTATCGATTAACTTTAGTACAACACTATGGCAAGCATTATTAGCTGGCGCATTTTATGGGATTACGATTGCTATGGCGATTGTTCCTTTAATGGCAATGATTCAATCTACTGTTAAAGAAGAAATGATGGGGCGCGTGATGAGCTTACTCATGCTGTCATCAATGGGATTCATTCCAATTTCTTATGCCCTTACATCCCTTGCACTCGCTGCCGGCATTCCAATCGTCACCATTATGAAAAGCGGTGCGATTGCGGTCATTCTCTTTGTATTATTCGTTGCCATTCGCGTTCCCGTTGTACGAAAATTTGATTGATAAACAAAGGGTCATGTATAATACATGACCCTTTGTTCATTGTATAGTACAAGCGTTTATCCTTTTAAGAACTGAGGTAGAAAAATATGATTGTAATTAGTGCTTGTTTAGCTGGTATCGCTTGCCGTTACGACGGCAATGATCATCTTATTTCTAAAATAGAAGAGTTATTACAAAAAGAAGATACCGTTCTTGTCTGTCCAGAAGTACTAGGCGGATTACCAACTCCGCGCCCACCAGCGGAAATCATTGGTGGCAATGGAGATGACGTGCTAGATGGAAAGGCAAGGGTGCGAGATCAAAACGGAAACGATGTGACAGATGCTTTTATACAAGGCGCTTATAAAGCTTTAGAAACAATAAAAGATTTAAACCCTGCGTACATCATTTTAAAAGAGCGCAGTCCTTCTTGCGGTAGTTCTATCATTTATACAGGAGAATTTAATGGGAATAAACAAGATGGATATGGCGTTACAACAGCACTCTTTCGACGACATGGATTTACAATTATTTCAGAAGAAGAATTTGCACACGAAAAAAGGAGTTGACCGAAAAGGCCAACTCCTTCTTTATTATTTTACACCTAATTTTTCTTTCACTTTTGCAGGAAGCTCATCCTTCTTTACTTCCTCCCAAGCTGTTACCCCTTTTTCATCGGAGTAATACATGCGAAGAAATGCTTCTTTGCGAAGATTTTTCTGCGCAGTAAATTCCATTGTTTTTTCCTTACCTTCTTCATCAAATCCGGCTAATTTATATTGATAATCTGTATATTTTGTACCATTATCAGCTTTTCCTTCATATACTTTTCCATCCGCTGTAATTTGAACATAATACGTATCTTTTCCCATACGATTCAGATCACAACCAACTAAAATGCTAGCAAATACAATTAAAATACTAAAAAGTGCAATATATCGTTTCACGTGATTCACCTCATTTTTTATTATATCGATATCATAAACTTATATGCTAAAAAAAGAAATTCACAAACGTGACATGAACATTACACTTTTGTAAGATACTAAAAAGAACCTTCTCTTTTTCGGATGAGAAGGTTCTAATTCATTAACATTCCTCAGGCTTACCAGCATTCGTCGCTGTACGGAAAGAAGACCCGCAGCCACATGATGCGATTGCGTTTGGATTATCGATTGTAAATCCGCCGCCAAGCATCGATTGCTTATAATCAATTTTTACCCCTTTTACAATCGGAGCACTTTCTTTATCAATAACAAATTCAACACCGTGAAACTCAAGAACTGTGTCGCCTTCATTTGGTTCTCTTTCAAATCCTAAACCGTAAGAAAGACCGCTACATCCTCCACCATGAACGGCAAAGCGAACATATCTTTCTCCATCTTCAGCATCTTTTAACATATCCTTAATTTGAAATGCTGCTTGTTCTGTTACAGTAATCATAAAGCCCACCTTCCTTTCTTATTCTATTATACATCTTTATGCTTCTATCTTGTACTCATACACTCCGTGACAAATCACTTCTGCTGGTCCTTTCATCAGTACAGTTCCTTCTTCTGTCCACGTAATCATTAAGTCACCGCCAGCTAAATGAACCGTAATTTCTTTACCCCGCTCCATTTTTTCATTTAAAATTGCTGCTACAACAGATGCACACGCTCCTGTTCCGCATGCTTGCGTTACACCTGATCCACGTTCCCATACGCGGAAATTCATCTCTGTTTTATTCAAAATTTCAATGAACTCAACATTTACTCGCTCTGGAAACATTTCATGAGTCTCAAGTACAGGCCCCAGTGTTGTAAGAGGTGCCTTTTCTACATCATCAACAAAAATCACAGCATGTGGATTTCCCATAGAAACTGCTGTAAATGTATACCGTTGATTATGAAATAGAAAGTCCTCACGAATAAACGGTGTGTCTCCTTCCCCAAGCATCGGTAACTCTGCACGTGTTAAACGAGGTGCCCCCATATCAATTTTAACGAGTGTAACAATATCGTTCTCGACTGTTACCTCAGCTGTTACAAGACCAGCTAATGTTTCAATCGTAAAAATCGTTTCTTCTACTAATTTATGCTCATATGCATATTTCGCTACACAGCGAAGCCCATTTCCACAACTCTTTCCCTCTGAGCCATCATTATTAAACATACGCATTTTTACTGGCGCTACTTCAGATGGACAAATTAAAATCATTCCATCAGCCCCAATGCCGATATTTCTGTTCGAAACTTTCTCTGCTACAAGGGCTAGTTCTTCCTCTGGAATATGTTCTTTAAACATATTTACATATATATAGCTATTTCCAAGACCATGCATTTTTGTAAAAGAAAATTGGCTCATTCTGATTCACTCCAAAAATAATTTATTGTTTTAAGTATAAAATGCATGCTTTTGGAACACAATATGAATGTCCCCCGTTTCTCATATTTGACAACGTTTTGGCGACTTCCTTATCGAAGTCGTTCTTACACGAGTTGTGTAAGAAAAAGCCCTTCTTAAAAGGGCCTTTTTTATTTCATGCAAACATCCCCGCAATTGCAGCGCTCAATAAATTTGCTAACGTACCAGCTATGATAGACTTCAAGCCAAATTTAGCAATATCGCCTCGCCGATTCGGTGCCATCCCGCCGAGACCACCAAGTAAAATGGCTACGGAAGAAAGGTTTGCAAACCCGCACAATGCAAATGTAATCATCGCTGTTGTTTTCTCTGACAGCTTTCCCATTTGCGGAGCAAAGTCCGTAAACGCCACAAACTCATTTAAAATTAATTTTTCCCCAATAAAACCTCCTGCGGTAATTGCTTCTGTCCACGGCACACCAATAGCAAACGCAAGTGGCGAAAAAATATATCCCAATATAAGTTGTAATGATAAATGAGGATAACCGAAAAGACCACCGATTCCACCTACAATTCCATTTAAAAGAGCAATGACAGCAATAAAAGCAATTAGCATTGCGCCTACATTTAAAGCGAGTGATAATCCATCAGCTGCTCCGCGTGCTGCTGCATCAATTACGTTAGTCGGCTTGTTACGATCCTCTTTTTCCTCCTCTTCCGAAATCGTGCGCACTTCTTTCTTTTCCGTTTCGGGGAACAATAATTTTGCCATAATAAGCCCAGCTGGCGCTGCCATTACGCTTGCTGCTAATAAAAATTTAAGCGGCACACCTAGTGCAGCATATCCAAATAGAGTTGAGCCTGATACTGACGCTAATCCCCCAACCATTACAGCAAATAGTTCGGACTTCGTTAAATGCGGCATATACGGACGAATGACAAGCGGCGCTTCCGTCTGTCCTAAAAAAATATTTGCCGCTGCAGATAATGATTCTGATTGACTTGTTCCTAATAGCTTTGCTAAAGCTCCTCCAATACTTCGAACCATCCATTGCATAATTCCTAAGTAATATAAAATCGCAATAACTGAAGATAAAAAAATTAAAATTGGGAGTACGCGAAACGCAAAAACGAATCCAGCCATTTTCGTTGGATCTCCTAGATTACCAAATAAAAATAATATTCCAGCATTTGCAAAATCCATGATTCTTTGAACAAACTGCGTTACTTTCTCTAATATGCTTCGACCAAATTCCCACTCTAACACGATAAAACCAAACAATAATTGAATTGCAAGTCCACCAAATATAGTACGCAGTGAGATTGCACGTTTGTTATTTGAAAGCAAATATCCAATAAGAAGAATAATGATAATGCCAATTACTCCCCAAATAATATTCATTTTGTCACCTCATAGCTTCAAATTCTTTGTTAGCATTTCCTCCAAAGAAATTTTTACTCCTTATGAAATACGTGACAAAACAAAAGGTGTTACATCGCTGTAACACCTTAAAACATCGGATTTTCTTCCAAATAGTCATATATATTTTTCACAAGTTCTTCTACTGTAGTACCTTGGACAACTTCACCATTTACAAGTGCAAATGGTCCCTCAAAACAAATACCACAATAGCCAAGGCAACCGTATTCCATAACATCTAAGTTTGGATCTTTTTCTAGCTTTTCGAACGCTTCTTGTGAGCCGCTCGCAAGATTACCTACACAAAATTCGATTAATGGTTTAATCAACAAACTCCCCCCTATAACTTTTCAAATCATTCTATCAGAAGAAAATGCTACCATTTCTTGTTGTAATCATTACACGAACTAAACCATTGATTGGGTATACTGTTTTATTTCAAATCAGTTGGTAAATAGCAACAGCTTATCCCACTTTTCTTCTTATTGTACAACAGAGTGCTCATTCATGCATTGTTATTTGTTCACAAATTCGATATAATTTGAATGAGTAAAGTCAAAATATTTTTTCAATATACAATTTTATGATTAGGGGATATTTCAACAGAAAAGGGGTAATCCATCATGAAACACCTCGTGTTATTGGGTGGTGGCTACGGTGGAATGAGAATTCTGCAGCGGCTTCTTCCAAACAATCAGCTTCCAGATGATGTCCAAGTGACATTAATCGACAAGGTACCATACCATTGTTTTAAGACAGAATACTATGCATTAGTAGCGGGGACAATTTCGGAAACTCATATTCGTATTCCGTTTCCAGAGCATCCGCGCCTCAACATTCAATATGGAACTGTAACGAATGTTAATCTTGAAAACAAAAGCGTTCATCTCGATAGCGGTGAAGAAATCCAATATGATGATTTAATTATCGGACTTGGCTGTGAAGACAAATATCACAATGTTCCAGGGGCAAAGGAATATACACACAGTCTACAATCCATTGAACAAACACGTAAAACGTACGAACAATTAAACAGCTTAGAACCAAATGCAACAGTAGCGGTTGTCGGTGCTGGATTAAGCGGCGTTGAAGTAGCAAGTGAACTCCGCGAAAGTCGTCCTGATTTAACAATTTACTTATTCGATCGAAAAGAACGCATTTTATTTCCGTTTCCAGAGAAATTAAGTAGATACGTAGAGAAATGGTTCATAAAACATAAAGTTACCATTATACGGAACTCTAATATTACGAAAGTAGAGCCCAACATTGTGTACAACCATGACGAACCAATTGCTTGTGACGCAATTGTATGGACAGCTGGCATTCAAGCTAATGAAGTTGTTCGAAACCTTCCCGTCGAACATGATAGTAGCGGACGGGTTATATTAACAAAATATCACAATATTCCGAATAACGAGCATGTATATGTTGTAGGTGATTGTGCATCACTTCCACATGCTCCTTCTGCACAATTGGCTGAAGGACAAGGTGAACAAATTGTCCAAATATTGCTGAAACGTTGGAATAATGAACCACTTCCTGACGAGCTACCTGTTATTAAATTAAAAGGAGTTCTCGGTTCTCTTGGTAAAAAACACGGTTTCGGCTTATTGGCAAATCAGCCGCTAATGGGGCGCGTGCCAAGACTACTAAAATCCGGTATTCTCTGGATGTATAAATATCATAACGGGTAAAGAGAAAAACAAGAGTTTTTAGCTCTTGTTTTTCTTCTTTCTTCACAATTATATTTTTTTAACAAATTGAGACTTTAATTTCATTGCTCCGAAACCATCAATTTTACAGTCAATATCATGATCGCCATCAACAAGACGGATATTCTTTACTTTTGTACCAATTTTAATAACAGATGAAGTTCCTTTCACCTTTAAATCTTTAATAACAGATACAGAATCACCATCTTGCAAAACATTTCCATTCGCATCTTTTACAACTTTTATATCTTCTGTCTCTAATTCTAAATTCCACTCATGTGCACATTCTGGGCATACAAAAAGAGCCCCATCTTCATATGTATATTCCGAATTACATTTTGGACAATTTGGTACATTAGACATAATTTTCTTTCCTCCAATTTATCATTATGAATTCTTGTACAAGAATTCTTTTTCATTTCTTATGGATAACTGCGTGAGAATAGCTACTAAAAAATTGAAATGAATGGCATATAAGACTTTCCTATATTTTTATATACTGCCATAGTCTCCTCGTAATAACAAGCCTTCCTTCCATTCCTATTTTAAACAAACTTTGTGAAATTCTCCAAGTATCGATATCCAAATAATGGATATCATAATAACGACTCATTACAATTGTATATAACGGAGGTCTACGTGATGTATTATGTAAAATTAATTAAAGGACAATCCTTCTATGCTTTTAATCATCGTTTTTTATTAGATCAAGAGGAAAAAGTAACTCAAAGAATCTTTAAATATCTATGTAAAAATGAATTTTTTGAAGTGCGTAAAGAGGAAGACACTTCTTCCCCTTCCTAAAACAAAGATGACACGATTTTCAGTTATATAACTCGTACAAAAAAACGCTTAAATCTTACCAAGCGTTTTTTTGTTTTCATTACTGAAAACCAGACTATAATTCATCTATATTTTCGATTTTATAATACGGCAACTCCTATTCGTTAAAAATCATTATTCATTGCTATTACTTTCATAATCTTCTTCCATTTTATATTCTAAAATATCTCCAGGTTGGCATTCTAATGCTTTGCAAATTGCCTCTAAAGTTGAAAATCGAATTGCTTTTGCTTTTCCATTTTTCAATATGGAAAGGTTGGCCATTGTAATCCCAACCTTCTCTGAAAGTTCTGTTACGCTCATTTTTCTTTTAGCTAACATCACATCAATATTGATTATAATTGCCATATTCTTCACCTCAAACCGTTAAATCATTTTCTGCCTTTATATCTACAGCATTTTTTAATAGCTTTTGAAGAACAGCAGCAAAAACTGCGATAACCGTTGAAGTAAAAATAATGACCAATCCAATTAATATAATGCCAGGGGCATCGTCTCTCTCCGCAATGAGATAGAAAAGTGGCATACCTATCACATACAAGCTACTAATTGTAATGGCACAGTTCTTTATATTCTTTAAAGCTCTCACAGATAATTCCGAGAACGCTTCATTCTTATCAATATATTGCAAAAGTTTGAAAGCTTGATACAGGGCAAAGTAAAAAGGAATCGCCGCTGCATACAAATCAATTAGAACGAGATATTTCATATAAACAATATCTGGATACAATTCTGCTGCAAAAGACCCTATCTTAGGTACTAAAAATATACATAAAGTAAGAATTGGAATACCGATAAGAATAACGGCAATTTTTAAAAAGAATGTTTCTCGTTTCATAGACAGCACCTCTCTTATTGATTGCAAATTTGATTTTAACACATTTTTATCGTTTTACAATAAATTTTTATCTATTAACATTATTTTTTTGTTGTTATATAAAAAGATCATTTCTTTATCGTAAGAAATGATCTTTAACTTTGAACCATGGGATGGGTAAAAATTTAACGCTTTATCCGGAAGAATTCTCCTTCCTCAAGCGTGTGCAGGGCGATAACCCAACGGTAGGTGGGAGATGAATTTCGGTTTGGCATAGCCAAAATATTTTTGATAAACTAGACACATGAAGTTCTTTGATAACTTGATATATAAGGTTGCAGGAAGAAAACAAAGTGCGAAAACCAAGCCGTTCGGTTCCTGCGTAAAATATCAACCGTAAAAAAGAACGTCCAAGCGTTGGACATCTAGGGGTGGAATAACCCGAAGTAACGCTCAGGGAGACGAAAGGTTGCTTTCGTCGTGGAACTGAGAAGCCCCTACTTCAAAATTCGTTAGAATTTAAGTAGCGGGTAGTTCACTAAAATCAATATCATCATTCTCATATTAACAATAGCTGCTTTTACTCTATCACTTCAAGTATGTAGAGAAACGAAACTACCTACTATTTGTATACACCTTTTTACATAGTTCGATCGTACTAACCAAATACTCCCGCGTCATCTTTGCTCTTCTCCATATGGAAATCATTCGCCTTTCTCCCGCATTCCTTCTTATACGTTCAACCTCCCAGAATAACGGCTTCCATTTTTCAGAAGAAGACTTCATCATATATTGCAACCCTTCATCTTTTGAAACAATTCTCTTTTGCTCGAGAGTGACTACTATACGTCCCATTGTCACAACAGCTGATTCTACCCATTCCCCACTAAGAAATAAATAAGGACGCGATACTTTTTCGTTCCAATATTTCTCTACATTATATTTCATCGTTCTTTGAACATCGCTCCATGACGGGTGAAAAGGAAGTTCCTTCGCTTCCAGCCCCGTAACAGTAATTCCTTGATTCTTCAACGTCCACCAAGTCACTGCATTTATATCCCAGTGTCCTATGTTTATTTTTCCATTTGCGCAGTACATATACTCTTCTATATCCTTATTTCCATTTCCTAAATCAGCGACAGAAATATACATACCATCCATTCGTTTTCCAAACTTATGCTTACTAAGGGTTTTATGCAATTTCTTTATTTGAAATTGCATATCTTCCTCCATCCTTTTGCTTGTTACTGTAATAAAATCAATATCACTTGTCTCATAGCAAAATGCCCCTAATGCAACGGAACCATACACATATACTCCTACCAGTTCTTCATCTAACAAGATTTCTTGTAGCCTACTTACATATTGTTCCATTAACTCTTTTACTTCTTCTGGTAATTCTTGCTTCACGATATCTATTGCCCACACCGCCTTCAATATTTTTCCTTTTATAGTTATTAAAAAAACCTTTGCATTCACAAAGGCTTTTCAATTTATAAATATTTCTCAATCTCTTCATATACATCTTTCAAACGAGGACTTCCTTCTCCAACGATTTCTCCATTGACAAGAACAACTGGATAAAATAAATCTTCTTCAATCACACGCTCTGCAAAAGCTTGCTTCTCTGCATCTTCTTGCTCTTCTTGAATATCGATGTATTCAAATTTAAATTGATCTTCTTTTCCTTCATACTTACGACCAATTGCTGCTTGCAACCACTCAAACGTTTCCGTTGAAGATGGCATTCCAACGCAACTTGCACAAATCACTTTTGCACCATACACTTGAACATGAATCATTCTTTTTCCCCCTAACTTCCTGTTCTAACAGTATATTCAGATGACTTAACTACATAAGCGCATCACTTTACAAGTTTATACTATACCCCTATACTGAAAAAACACATTGTAAACATGATTGCACATTTCGACAATAAAACAAGAACAGAAAAAATAGATTTTCCCCTGTATCTTGATTATAATAAAATGGATGAAAGGAGTCGATAAAAATGGAAAACCCAAACATGCAAGAACAAGTACTAGAAGTATTAGATAAATTACGTCCGTTCTTACTTCGCGATGGCGGTGACGTTGAATTAGTAGATATTGAAGATGGTATCGTAAAACTACGCCTTATGGGTGCATGCGGAAGCTGCCCAAGTTCTACAATCACATTAAAAGCTGGTATCGAACGCGCACTACTAGAAGAAGTACCAGGCGTAATCGAAGTAGAACAAGTATTTTAATTTAAAAGCGAAGGCGGCTCGCTCAGAACAGGAGGACATTGGAGCTTTTGACGTAGAGGCGTTCTTTGCCTCGCAGGAAGAAGCGAAATGACCGACTGTTCTAGCCGCCGGAGCTAGATACATTTAAAAGCAAAGGCGGCTCGCTCAGAATAGAAGGACATTGGAGCTTTTGACGTAGAGGCGTTCTTTGCCTCGCAGGAAGAAGCGAAATGACCGACTGTTCTAGCCGCCGGAGCTAGATACATTTAAAAGCAAAGGCGGCTTGCTCAAAATCGCCTCAAAAAAAGAGATCAAATCTGATCTCTTTTTTGTTTTTTTTTGAAAAACAAATGGTAATTGAAATTATATCGGCGATTCGATACAACTTATCGACCGCTCGACAAATAATGACACCTTTTCTTCACCGCAATATGTAGAATCAAACAGAGGTCTCTGTTTGATTCTACAGCATTGTTTACGATAACCAATCTAATTTGCGAATCCCTAACTTATTAACAGGTAATCGAAAAAATTCATAAAAATGCTTCATAAATTGCTCTGAACGGTTCATATCGTGTAAAATGTCTTCTAAGCGATCTCTGTATACACTTTTATGTTCTTCATTATCTGTTTGATAGTAACTTTCTATTGTTTCAAAGTATTGGAGCGGAAACAGTAAACGCGCAAATAACAAACGCCATCCAAAAGAGGATAACGAATAATTTCGTTCATACTCGGAAATAAATTGAACAATTAGTCGCTCCGAATCTTTCTTTTTTTCCGTCATTATAGAGCGCATCCATTCTGCTATATCTCTAGTTGGATGATCATATACCCAGTCAATAGGAATTTTTAACCGATTTGTTTGTTGCCATAATAAAGGTGTAAATCTCTCTTGGCAAATCGTTGCGGAATCAGAAAGCTGTGGTGTATCATCTATCTCTGTATCAACAACATATTGAATAGCATTTTCAGCAATTCCTAAATAATAAGGGAATGATTCAATAAACAATTGATCAAATACGTCTGAAGGATGGTTCATAACCTGTGATTGCCAAAAACGCTCTAATTGATCAAGTCTCTTTTCCCATAGCGATTTCCATTCACCAATGCGGCTTAATTTATCAATTTCCTCTGGGAAAAAGGCACCGCGTTTATGGAATAATGAAAGTTCACTTCCTAATGGAGCAGCATGTCGTTCAAGCAAGCGGATACCTTTTAATAAACAATAATTTGTCTCTTCTATTTCACTTACATAGTAACCGTGTATCGTTGGAACGAAAGTTGCAACAGTAATATCCCCTTGCTGGTTCATATAATCACTGAGCTTTTTCATTTCAACAAGTACTTCCTCTTCCATATTTCCAATCGGAAGAAGTACATAAATTTTATTGCGAATCCAAAAACTTTTATAGGGGCCAAGGGGAATTAATTCTTTGACATGCATTTGATAATGCTCATAAATATGCTGAATCATCATAGTCGCCACCTATGTTTTTTTCTATATATATATGAGCTTGTGCTCGCCTTTCATTCCTATGCACATGATAAAGCTAAGAAACGTATACAAATAATAAAAAGAAAAAAAGGTGATAAACATGAAAGAATCAAATCAACTACAAGAAAAAGCATTCCAACTTTTACAAGAGCGCGGTGTAACAATCGATGACATTGCTGAACTCGTTCACTTTCTTCAAAAAAAATACCATCCTAATTTAGAGATGGCAGAATGTCGTTACAATGTAGAACGTGTATTATCGAAACGTGAAGTTCAAAATGCCCTTATTACAGGAATTGAATTAGATATCCTTGCTGAAAAAGGTCTGTTAAGTGAACCGTTGCAAGATATTGTAAAGCGCGATGAAGGATTATACGGAATTGATGAAGTAATCGCACTTTCTATCGTGAATGTCTATGGCTCTATTGGCTTCACAAATTTTGGATATATCGATAAATTAAAACCAGGTATTTTAGAATACTTAAATGATAAATCAACTGGAAAAGTTAATACATTTCTTGATGATATCGTTGGCGGTATCGCTGCCGCTGCTTCAAGTCGTTTGGCACACCGAGCTGAGCATGCAGAGTAAAGGAAAAGAACCTCCCTTCTAGTTCAAGATAGAAGGAGGTTCTTTTTTAAATTTACATATATTTCAAGGTGTTATATACTCCTTGTAAAAAGGGGTGGATTGAAATGACTCATAAACAAGCCTTTTCTTTGTTTTCTCTACTGCTTGCATTCATTAGTAGCACTCTATTTTTTCTATGTTTTGTATGGACACTGCGTCTCACCCCATCATTAGAAACAACTATAATTACATGTAGTGTTCTATCCATTGTTTTAGCATTCATTGGTGAAAGAGGATTTGTTCGTACAGTAGCTAGAGCATGTTCTATCGCCATACTATTTTACATGATTTTCTTCGGTTATATGATCCGTCTAATTTGGACTGGACCATAAGCAGGAACTTCTTTTCTCTGCTTATGAATACAACTTGCTGTTTAAATCCAACATTCTTATATAACATACTGGCCCTTTCGTTAAACGCTGCAACACTTAAGCGAATTTTTTGCGGCTGAAATGCATGAATAGCAAACTGTATTCCAGCCTGAAAAAATTCTTTCCCTCTTCCTTGCCCCGTTAATTCTGGCTTCATGCCCAGACCAATATCTATTACACCTTCTCCCCCATATAAATTAGCCTCTCTTCCCCCTGGCACTTGTGCACTTTCTCCAAAGCAAAAATAACCAATGAGCTCGCCATTCTCATTACAACATCCATAATATGTATCATTTAACAACTCTTTTATCGTCTCTTCACTATTTGAAAAGCTATACAGCGTATACGGTTCTTCATACTGCCACGTACTGATTTCTTTTGCTTCTCGTTCTGTCAGTTTGTGTATATTCATCCGCTCGCTCCCTTTCTAAAAATAATTTACTAACAAGTTTCTATGTCAAATCTAAAATCCCCCTTTTATTCTCAAACAATCTTTCCCCTATTAATAAAAACTCCGGTTATAAGACCGAAGTTTTTATTTCATCATTAATTTAGGAATATATTTTTGAAGAATATTTTCTACCTCACTCATATCCTCTTCCCTAATATGTAAATTCACATTATCATTCATTTTTTCTCTTCCGCGATATAAGAAAATATTTTCTTTTTGCGTTTCCCATACTGATGTTTTATATCCTTTTAATTCTTCGTATGAATAAAAGTTCAATCCATCTATTACACCTTTTTCGTATATTTGTACACTTTTAACAAGATGAATCGCTAACAAAACCATAAAGCAACTTGCTACAGCATAACTACTTGACTGAACAAGAAACTGTTCAAGTGTATCAATATCTCCACTTACATATTGAACATACGTATAAATACATTGTCCGATGAAATATGCTGGTCCCAATAATGCGATCCAACGTCTCTTCACTCGCGGATATGTTGCAATAAGCTTCCCAACAGTCTTTTTTACATTGTTCACTTCATATATTTTCCGTAAAATGAAAACTAAGATACACAATGTAAGACCGAAAATAATCCATGACATTGCATACATTTCCTATCACCACCTTTATTCATATATCATTACAATTTAATTTTATATTTTAGATACATATATCATATATGCAATTGTGCATAAAAAAAACAGGCAACCATTTCGTTACCTGTCTCTTATTACATTTTCTCAATCCACTCCGTCAAGTTATGCACAACATGCGTTGGTTGCACTTCATAATCTTTTAATTTTTCCACAGTTGTGACTCCAGTGTGGACAAGAAGCGTATCCATACCAGCATTTATCCCTGCTAATATGTCGGTATCATAGTTATCCCCAACCATGAGTGCCTCTTCCTTCGTCACAGCAAGTACTTTCAAGGCTTGTTCCATAATAATGGATTCTGGTTTCCCAATAAAGATTGGATCTACACCTGTGGATACTGCTACAACAGATGTTAGTGAACCGTTCCCAGGTAGTAACCCACGCTCAGTCGGAATAGCAATGTCTCCGTTTGTAGAAATAAACGTTGCGCCATTACGTACAGCAAGACATGCCTTTGCCAATTTTTCATATGTGATATCGCGGTCTAATCCAACAATGACAAAGTCAGGATTTTCATCCACAAGCTTAAACCCTTTTTCCACAAGTGCATCATGTAAGCCTTCTTCCCCAATCATATACACAGTAGCATCTTGTTTACGTTCATAAATAAAGTTCGCTGTCGCCATACTCGTTGTAAATACTTGCTCTGGTTCAGCTGGAATATCGAAACGAACAAGTTTTTCAGCAACTTGCTTCGGTTTTCGCGTTGAATTATTCGTTACAAATAAATATGGGATACCATGCTCTTGTAATGCTTTTACAAAGTCACTTGCTTCTTCAATTTGTTCTTCACCGCGATACATCGTACCATCTAAGTCAATTAAATAACCTTTATACATCTATTCTGTCTCTCCTTTTATCATAGCGTCCATCCCTTTCCTATATTACCCTCTTTTCCAAAAGAAAAAAACGCTTTACTCTAAAGCGTCTCATTACGTTTATTTTTTCTCTTGAATTCGATAAGAGCAATTGCAGTCCCCATCACACATATTGGTTAATATCTTTACATCTGCTTCAGAAAACAATTGTTTGTACATATCTTTTTCATCTTCACATAGCTGTGGAAATTTTTCTGCAATGGCCATCAATGGACAATTTTGTTTTTTCAAGATAAACGATTGTTCATCTTCTTGTTCCACTTGTACCATATAACCATTTTTCTCTTGAATTGCAGCTACTTCTTGCAATTTATATGCCAAACTCCCTTTTCCATCCACTCGTTTTTGAAGATGCTCTTTCATTCTGTTTGTTCGTGCTTTTAACACTTGCCGAAGTAGCTCTTCATTACCACTGCTCGCTAAATCTTTCAGCATATCGATTGCAAATTGCTTATATTCTTTCGGAAATGTATCTTCTCCTTTTTGACTAAGACCGTATAAATATGTCGGTCGTCCAACATGTTGTCTTACCATTTTGGAATCAATCAGTTGCTCTTTCTCTAGTTTACTTAAATGTCGACGTACTGCCATTTCCGTAATCTCCAATGACTCTGCTAACTCCGCAACGGTGTGCTCCCCGTTGATTTTTAAAAGCTGTACAATTTCTTCTTTTGTTGTACGCGTTTCCCCCATTTCTCTTTCTCACCCTTCTCCCTTGTTTCTCACTATGATAACCATGATAATATCCCTAAAAAGTAGGGATATTATCTACCCATTTATTCTGCAACAAATGCAGATACAGGTCCTAATTCCTTTTCTAAATAACGGCGAATATTCGCAGGGTATGTTTGTACGAATGCAATCTGTCTTTGAATTGTTTCATATAATTTTTTATGATTCATTTCAATATAATCTTGCATAAGCATTTTTCGAAGAAGAATCACTTCTTTCAGTCCTTCTCCTTCCGCTCCGCTTATTACTTTTTCATCCATTAAAATATCAATAATATCTTCATAACTTCCTGGATCACGCATAATAAATCCATCAATCATTGCGTTACCAACATCTAATATACAGTCAATGATAAGATGAGACATGCGTTCTAACGCATAGTATTCAAAATTTGTTTCATATTTTTTTTTCTCTTGAAATGTATCTACAACTTGTTCTAAACACGTTAACATTTTCTCAATCTTTTTTCTATCTACAAAGTACATAAAAGGTCACCTACCTGGAAATTAAAGCATTTACATTTTAATTGTAACCTTTTCTTCTGAAAAAATCGACAATTTTTCGAATTCACCTTTTCCCTGTAATTTGTTATAGTTATAATTGTATGATTTTTGAAATTGGAGGAATGTCACCTTGGAACGTGAACTCGCATTAGAAATTGTCCGTGTAACAGAAGCCGCAGCATTAGCATCCGCACAATGGATGGGACGCGGAAAAAAAAATGAAGCAGATGATGCAGCAACTACTGCTATGCGTAATATGTTTGATTCAGTAAACATGGCAGGTACTGTTGTAATTGGTGAAGGAGAGCTTGATGAAGCACCAATGTTATATATTGGTGAAAAATTAGGAACAGGAAACGGTCCAGAAGTAGATATTGCCGTTGACCCATTAGAAGGTACAAATATCGTTGCAAAAGGCCTTGCAAATGCAATGGCAGTTATCGCAATTGCAGATAAAGGAAATCTTCTTCATGCTCCAGATATGTACATGGAAAAGATCGCGGTTGGTCCAAACGCAGCTGGTAAAATTAGCTTAGATGATCCAATTGAAAAAACAATTGAAATTGTAGCAGAAGCAAACAATAAAAAAATTCGTGACCTAACGGTTATCGTCCAAGAACGTGAACGTCATCAAGATATTATTGATCGTGTGCGTGCGAAAGGAGCACGTGTGAAATTATTTGGTGATGGTGACGTTGGTGCCTCTATCGCTACCGCTTTACCAGGAACAGGAATCGACTTATTTGTCGGTATTGGAGGCGCTCCAGAAGGTGTTATCTCTGCAGCCGCATTAAAGTGTCTTGGCGGAGAAATGCAAGCGCGCTTAGTACCAATGAATGAGGAAGAGGAAGTGCGTTGCCGTAAAATGGGACTAGAAGATCCTCGTCAACTTCTTATGTTAGAAGACTTAGTATCTGGCGATGATGCAATTTTCTCAGCAACAGGTGTATCTGCTGGCGAGTTATTAGATGGTGTAAAATTCCTCGGCGGTGATTTAGCAGAAACATACTCTATCGTTATGCGTTATAAAACAAGAACGGTACGCTTTATTAAAACACATCACCATTTAGACCATAAGCCTCATTTAAACTTAGATATTTAAAAAGGAGCGTGCATGCACAGTATGGAAGAACGTTTCTTTCTGTACGACGATACAGTCGCTACAAAAACTCGTTTCGTTAGCTTTATGGGAGAAAACGAACGCCATGATTTAGCGCTTTTATACTCCGATCGTCATTATGGCAAAACAATTGTCCTTGATATGCAACGTAATAAATTCGCTATCATTGGAACTGACGATTTAAACGAACCTGGCTACTTAGAGCATGCTTTTTCTGTCTCTGAAGAAATTGCCGAAGAACTGCGCTCATTCTTATTTGAACTGATTTAATATTATGGCACCAGCTACTTTAGTGGCTGGTGGTTTTTGAATTGCCGGCCTATTATGTACGTATGAACAAAGCTATTTCTATCCAAAGGACGTCTTCTGCACATGCCAACATTTACTTTGCAATGGTCAGCAATTGAATAGCATCAGTCTCAAAAAAGCCACCCGCTTTTTCTGCCGCATCCGTACGATTCATTCCTTGTTCTATCAAATATAAAGCTTCATTTATTTTTTCTTCATCGGTTTTTAGTCTCCCAGTATATTTCCCCCATTTCTTTGCTGCTATAATTCCTTCTTTTGTCCGTTCAGAAGTTAAATCTCGTTCAAACTGAGCAATCCCTGCAAAAACAGTAAAGAACATTTTTCCATATGCCGTAGTTGTATCAAGCCATGCCTCTTTTAGACTTTTCAAGTTTGCTCCTTTACGAGAAATAAGTTCAGCAATCTCGATTAAAATATTTCATGCATCATACTTCTCTAATCATTTTTCCTACATTTATCTAAATACAGAATGCAAGTAAAGAAAGCAGTTTGAAATAAGAAATTGCCAAATAATTTTTTTAAAAATCTTCTTAAGACTTACCTCATCAAAATAACTATTAAAACGACGTAAAATCTCTCTTTATATATATAAATTGATTCTTTTACTCACAAAATTTAATAATTACAAGAAACAAAGATAGGAGTTACCTTTTATTTCAACTGAATTTTTCGCGTTTTAAGTTTATGAAATCAACAATATTTAAACGATTCACCATCATTTTTTCACAATAAAGGAAAAATAAACCTTCTAAAACTCTAAATATTTTGTTAATATATTAATGTAAGAACAATAAGAATATATTAGAAAAGGTGATTTTTTTGAAGTTTGGGAAAATGGGATTAGTAGTTGCAGCAAGTTTGAGTCTTTTCGCTTTATCTGCGTGTGGAAAATCTGCAAAAGAAACCGTTGTTTCTTCCACAGAAAGCATTTTAAATGCAAAACAAATGGAATCAAGCGGTTCCGTTTCTTTTAAATTCGATTCTAATGCGAAAGATATGAAACCAGAAGATAAAGCGGCAATGGATATGTTAAAAAACGTATCCATTACAGTTGATTCAAAAACAGATAAAGATGCAAAAAAAGATGAAATAACAATTGGTGCAAATATTAAAACAGATGCAATGAAAATGGATATATCGATTCCAATGTTTATGGATGAAGGGAAAAAGGCTTTATATGTAAAAGCGAATAATGTAAAATCGCTTTTACAATTAGCTGGCATTCCTGGTGATAGTTTTTCTACTCTAGAAGGAAAAGTTATCAAAATGGATATGAAAGATTTAGGAGAAGTAGATACAAAAGAATCTATGGAAATCCAAGCGAAAGTACAAAAAGCGTTATTAGATGCAATCAAAGCGCTTCCTGAAGACAAATTTACAAAAGAAAAAGATGTATATACTGTGAAATTAACAGGTAAAGATTTAAAAACAGTGATTGAAAAGGTATTTGATGAAATGTCTAAAATGAAAAACTTCACTGGAACAAAGCAAGAAATTGCAGACTTTAAGAAAGAATTAAAAGATGGAGACCTTGGTAAATCTTCTGTTTCTTTAACTTATACAATGGATGGAAACACAATTAAAAAACAGGATGCAGTAATTCATATCGAAGCAAAAAACCCTAAAGATAAAAATGAAACAATTAAATTTGATGTGAATATTCATTCCAATATCAAATCTATCGATAAACCAATCAAATTCACATTCGATACTTCTGAAAAGAACATTGTTCCAATGGATGAGCTGCAAGAAATGATTAATAAATTTATGAATCAATCTATGATGAATGACGGAATGGATGGCGGGGAAGTAACTCCTCAACTAGCTCCAACAGAACCTGCAGCATAAAAAAAGCTCCCTTAAGGAGCATAGCCATCAAGTTAACAAAAGTAAGGAAATACATTTTTCACCTGAAGACGAAATAAAAAATATAGCAATCAAATTTTATGAATGCACCAAAAAGATCCTCTTACTTCTATCGTAAGAGGATCTTTTTTATTTTTTCACTTTTCGCAATACAAAGTATGCACAACCAAAATTACAATATTCGTATAGGTACTCCGATACTGTGCTAATTTTCGTATCATATGTCGCACGTTGGTTACTATCATCAAAAAAGCCGCGCAATCTTAGTTGATCGTATCCCCAGTCACCAACGATATAATCATATTTATTTAAAATTTCTGCATAGCGCTCTTTAAATGCTTCTTCACGAAAACCGTCACGATAGTCTTTAATTACTTCGTATTGAACATTATTAATGCTCACCGTAGCATGAATCTCTTGCTTTTGTTCCATCATTAACTTCCTTTCTAAGCATTCTTCTTTTTATCGTATCACAAAGGCTTACAACCAACAATTTCAAATACAAAAAATTGAAAAATAGTAAATGCTATAAAGAAGGAGGTGATCCATCATGAAAAGGCAAATGATTCTTTCGTTTCTCACCCTTTCTTTATTTGCAGGATGCCAAGTAGCAAATAAGGCCGAAATGGAACGTGAGGAAGGAAGCCGTATCCTTGTTTCCGATAAAAATGACATGTATCATTCAGAAAATACAAATACGAGACTTACAAGGGTTGGATATTCTTCGAAACAAAAGCATGAAGTATCCAATAATCAGGTGGGTAGTATAAACCGAGAGAAAGTCGCTGAAATGATTACAAGTATGACTGTGAAACTTCCCGACGTAACAAATGCTGCTACACTTGTAACTGACGATGAAGTATTCGTTGTATATCGTGCAAATACAAATAATCATAAGCTTGTGACAGATCAAGTATACCGAACAGCTTTGTCCGTCGTTCCTCGCTATTATAAAGCATATGTCTCAACAGACCAAAAGTTGATTTCTCAAATTCAAGGACTTCAATCTGGTCAATTAAACGATACCGAATATGAACAAAGTATTACTATGTTAAAACGTGAAATGAGCAAAAATCCACATTTAAACAATACGCAAAATGAGACGTTAAATGATATGATTAAAAAGTAAAAATAGAGGACGCCTATCTTTAGGCATCCTCTATTTTTCTTATTTTTGATGACGATCTGCATATATTGCCATAGCATCGCACATAAACTGAGCCAAACCTTTTCCAAACTGATCAATGTTTTTCGTAAAACGTTCATCATCCACATACATTTGTCCTAAACCTTTAAAGGCCTCTAATGAATAATGGCCAAATCTTTGTAAATAATCATACCACTCTTGCATTGCTTCTTGTGCTTCTTTTGAATCGGGTGCATGATGCCGAAGAGCGGCAAGCTTTCGGTATATATGATTCAACTCTTCTTGCTTTTCTTTAGACATACTAGCAGCCGCTTTATTCGCCTTATCAACTGCTTCATTTCCCCATCGTTCTCGCGCTTCTTGTTCATATGGGTTATGACTGAAATCAAATCCTTCAAATTTCTCTTTATTCGTCATTTGAATCTCTCCTTTTGCATGTTTTATTGTTTTAGCAATCGTCGCAATCATCTTATCTAACCGCTCGCGTTTCTCAAGCAGCATTTTCCGGTGCAACTGAAGCGCTTCCTCTCGGTCAAATGACGGACTCATGATAATTTCCTTAATCTTCTTTAAAGGGAAGCCAAGCTCTTTAAAAAATAAAATTTGCTGTAGTGTTTCTAAGTTTTTGTTGGAATATAGGCGATATCCTGATTCTGTTACTTCATCTGGAATTAATAGTCCAATTTCATCATAATGATGGAGTGTGCGCACACTAATGCCTACTAAATCGGCTACTTCTTTTACTCTCATTGTCATTGTTCTTGCCTCCCTCAGCTTCTACAATAAAGTATCACGCAACGTGAGAGTCAACCAGAAATTCATCTTTTTTATGTTAAAAATGGAGACTACTCCACATTTCAGAAAAATTCAGGCATAATATAAATGTACATATATTAGAAAGCGGTGAAATTTATGGTTTCAAATGCTGTCATTACCAGCATCATTATTCAACTTGTTCTTTCGATTTTTGTGCCTATTATTACTTTTATCTATTTGCGAAAAAAATATCGTATAAACTGGAAAGTAGTTGGGGTAGGTATTCTCGTCTTTATCGGATTTGCTCAAATTCTTGAAACACCCCTTCATGTATTCATGCTAGGAAATCCGACAACCTCTAAAATATTAGAAAATCCATTTCTGTATGCAATCTATGGCGGACTTGCCGCTGGTATCTTTGAAGAAGCAGGACGCTTTATCGCCTTCTTTTTCCTATTAAAGAAATACCAAGAATATAAAGACGGCTTTGCCTACGGAATCGGTCATGGAGGGATTGAATCCATCTTAATTGGAGGACTTGCTGGGCTTCAAGCTCTTATTTTTGCTACTTCTATTAATAATGGTAGCTTTGCACAACTCATTGAAAAAACACCCCAACTTAGTCAAGTACAAGATGCATTACTGTCTGCTCCTTCCTATCTATACTTACTAGGCGGGGCAGAAAGAATAATGGCACTTGTTCTACAAATTTCCTTTACAATGCTTGTGTTGTATGGTGTAAAACAGAAAAAATATATTTTCGTCCTATATGCTGTGCTATTTCATGCACTCGTTGATTTCTTTGCAGCTCTTTATCAAAAACAAGTGCTGAATATATTTGTTACAGAAAGTATTTTCTTTATTTTTACTATTTTTGCATTCATTCTCATTCGAAAAATGAAAGAAAAACTGACAATAGAACCTTCAAAAAGCTAAGCGAAAAAATGCTTAGCTTTTTTGAATAGAGGACTTTTTCTTCCGTTTGTCGAAGTTATGTAGCGTCAACTTGAAAAGTGAGGGATGAAATTTGAAGAAGTTAATTGTAATCCGGCACTGCTCTGCAACAGGGCAAAGCCGTGATGCAACGCTCACAATTGAAGGCGAAAAGCAAGCATCTGCCCTTGCTGAATTTCTTATGACAAGTCGCTTACAAATCGATTCTATTATTTCGAGTCCTTTTAAAAGAGCAATTCAGTCCATTACACCATTTGCATCACTAGCGAACCTACAAATTGAGCAAGATGAACGCTTAGCCGAACGTATACTGAGCAATAGACCCATGGAAGATTGGCTACAGAAATTAGAATATACTTTTATAAATATAGATATTGCCTTCTTAGGCGGAGAGTCAACAAAACAAGCAATGGAACGTGTAACTTCATTAATCAAGCATGTTTTAGAAAAAGAGCATCAAGTAACGGTACTTGTTACACACGGAAATCTGCTAACGCTTATTCTAAAGTACTTTCATCATCAGATTGGTTTTCAAGAGTGGAAAAATGTAAGTAACCCTGATGTTTATGAAATTACAATTTCTGAACAACCGACAATTCACAGACTGTGGAAAAAATAGTATATAACATAGTACTCACAAAAAACATCCCTTTCAAATTCATTCAGTTGACATCACGAGAAGATGCCTAAACATGCTCATTATAGTTTTACAACATGTATGAAAAATGAGATGAACTTGTAACAAACATAGGAAGGGGTATCACAAAGTATGTATGAAGAAGTAATATCTTTACTACATAAAACAAACGCTTCTTACGAAAAGTTTGAACATGAGCCAGTTCTCGATTATGAAACAGATCGAGTTGTTCGCGAGCGCCTTGGTTTGCAAGGAACTCCAAGCAAAAGCTTATTTTTAAAATCAAAATCTGATTCCTATTATGTATTCTTCACAATAGAAGGCACTCGTTTGGATCGAAACAAAATGAAAACAATAACCGGACAACACCTCTCTCTTTGTTCACCAGATGAACTAAGGGAACAAACTGGATGTATTCCTGGATGCGTCGCTCCTTTTGGCTATTCGAAGGATGTAACAATTATTGTGGATCGCTCTATCTACAACTACGATAAAATTTTAATATCACCAGGTGTTCCAGATTTTACAATAGAATTATCCACAGAAGAATTAAAAAAAATTTTATCCACATGTCAAAATCCTGTTTTGGAATACAAAAAAGAGAGCTAGTCATTTGCTCTCTTTTTTGTATTATTTTGCTTCTACTGTATTCTCTTTTGCAGAGCGAACTTGCTCATCTGCGTGGTAAGAAGAACGCACAAGTGGACCAGCTTCACAGTGACTGAATCCTTTGCTAAGCGCAATCTCTTTCAGCTCTGCAAATTCAGCCGGTGTGTAATATCGAATAACTGGTAAGTGTTTCTTAGATGGTTGTAGATATTGTCCAAGCGTTAAAATATCCACATTGTTCGCACGTAAATCGTCCATTGCTTCAAGTAAATCTTCTCTTGTTTCTCCTAATCCCACCATAATACTAGATTTAGTTGGAATATCAGGTTGCATTTCTTTTGCACGACGTAAAAATTCTAAGGAACGTTCATATTTTGCTCTTGCGCGAACTCGGTCAGATAATCGACGTACCGTTTCAATGTTATGGTTTAAAATATCTGGTTTTGCATCCATTAACATTCTTAAATTCTCTTCTACCCCACCCATATCAGATGGTAACACTTCAATCGATGTAAATGGATTTTTGCGGCGGACTGCGCGCACTGTTTCAGCAAAAACAGCAGCTCCTCCGTCCTTTAAATCATCACGTGCAACCGCTGTTATAACAACGTGTTTTAATCCCATTTGTACAACAGAATCCGCTACGCGTTCTGGCTCTTGTAAATCAAGCTCTGTTGGTAAGCCTGTTTTAACCGCACAGAAGCGGCAAGCACGTGTACAAACTGCACCTAAAATCATAAATGTTGCTGTTTTTCTTACTGCCCAACATTCATGAATGTTCGGACATTTTGCCTCTTCACAAACTGTATGAAGCTGCTTAGAACGCATCATTTTCTTTAAGCCTGTATAGTTTTCATTTGTATTTAACTTAATTTTCAACCATTCGGGCTTGCGCTTATATTCTGTTTGTTTTGTCATGTTATCAACTCCGCACAATATGAAATAGTTTACCGTGTTCGCTTCTTTCAATGTAACATATCTATTTTAACGTATGAAAGCGATTTGCTCAAATGAAGATTGCAAGATTTTTTACCAATGATTTACTATAATGAAATATTCCGTATATCTAACACTAAAGAGAGTGATGTTGTGAAAGGAGTCTATTTCATGCTTCGAAAAATTTCTCTCTTACTTTCGATTTTCTTTCTTCTTCAGCAAGGCATCGCTTATGGTGAAGAGAAACAAAGCATATATGATAAACGGATGGAACTCTATAAAGAGACTGAGCAATCTTCGGGTGTTCCTTGGTATTATCTAGCTGCCATCGATCAATATGAACGTAATATACGAAGTGTTAGGCGTGATATTCCGAAAAAACCTGATGCGATTATTTCTATTTATTTCAAACCAGAAATATGGTCAGGGCCCGCTAATCCTGCTCCTCATGATACTCTACCTTATACTATTTCTTTATTTGCTGGAATTGGTTTAGATGGGAATCAAGATGGACGAGCAGATGCAAATAATGACCGTGATTTGTTGCACACAATAGCAACAATTATAACAAAACAAGGAACTTCTGAAGACCATATAAAAATTATGCTTTGGGAATATTATAGACGTGCCAAGACCGTGGAGTTAATTACGGAATATGCTCGAATTTATAAACATTATGGACGCATAAATTTAGAAGGAAATGCCTTCCCGCTTCCCATTCACAGCGATCATAGCTACCGCAGTACTTTTGGTGCGGGACGAAGCTTTGGCGGAAGACGGATTCATGAAGGAACTGATATTTTCGCAAGACATGGCGTCCCGGTGCGATCGACTTGTTACGGCATTATTGAAACAAAAGGCTGGAATCGTCTTGGTGGATGGCGTATTGGAATACGCGACCTGTATAATAACTATCATTATTACGCTCATTTAGGTGGATTTTCAAAAGACATACAGCTTGGTCAAATTGTAGAACCTGGCACAGTTCTTGGCTTCGTTGGAAATACAGGATATGGGCCACCCGGCACAGCTGGTAAATTTCCTCCTCATTTACACTTTGGGCTATATAAAGATAATGGTTACACGGAATGGGCTTTTGATCCATATATGCACTTAAGCTTATGGGAACGAAAAGAACGCGCTAGCTTAAAGAAATAACTGTGGCGAATTGCCACGGTTATTTCTTTCTATCTAGTTGCCACTTGAATCATACTAAGACAACTCAAAATGATATTCATTCCATTAATCATCCGTTTTCTTTTTATCAGGTATTACAATCCCGCCATTTCCATAATAAGCTGGTACTTCTCCTTGGACAATTCGCGTTGCAATTGGAATATCTTGCTTCACTGTAATATCTTTCGTTCGAAATGGGATAATAACTTGTAACGTTACCTCTACCTCCATCATAATTTTAATAGCTGTATTATTAATTCCTTGCGGTTCGATTTTTTGCTTAATATCTGTGCTAACATGCCCAATCGTTGTAAAATCAATTGGAATATCGGGTCCTATATTTCCAAGAAGTGCATTATCTGTTATGCGTCCGAGCGGAACGGACATCGATACTCCGCTCTCTTCTGGAAGGCCGAGCGCTTTCATATTCCCATTTTCCACCTGATGTAAATACTTTTCTATGTATGCCGTTGTGGATGTTAAAATCTCATTTACTTGTTTCGTATTTAAATCAATTGTGGATACTTTTCCATTCTTATCATTTTGTACCTTCATTAATGAATCCACATTAAATCCTTCATTTATACGATCTTTTACCGCCTTTGTCATTACTACTGTTGCCATTTTATGCGTTTGTGTTTCTCCATACTTTATAAGTGTTGGCTGTATACTTTTATTCACAATCCACAATCCTTGAAATGTCAACAATAAAAAAATAATAAATGAGATAAGTAGTACATGGCGAAAAGGAAGCGGTCCACGTCTAAACCGCGAATTCTTCGGACGAAATGTGCGCATAAGAAACCCTCCTTCTTATATTATTTCTATGCAAGAAAGAGGGACGATATATACTTATATCATTTTTAATAGTGCATCTTTTCCAATTGTTCCTGCTGTAATGCCTAATTTCTCTGCCTCAGCTGTTACCGATTCCAGCGGGGCTTCAAGCAGTTGTTCCATTGTTCTAACACCAACTGCACGACCAGCAACAATCCCGCGGTCTTTTAATTTCTCATTTAATAAACCGACATCTAATGCCCCGCACATAATGTATCCTTTATCGCTCATAATAGCTAGCAAATTTGTCTTTGGAAGCTTTACGCTAACTCCTATAAACGTATATTGATCAATAATAATAGGCTCTATACTCACCATCATTCACCCACTCCTCTCTTTCTTATCTGTATGAGGAGAGAGAAATGTGTGTTACAGGTTAACTAGCCTATCGTTTGATTAAACGATGTAGAAGTTATCAACATATTTGCTAACACATCTCTAAGCAGTTCTGGCATATAGTATTGTTTATGAGAAAGTGTGGATAGTTCTGGGTATAAGTAACCAAATGTGTACATATCAATTGTCCCTACCGTATAGATACGATCTAATTCGATTGATTCGCCGTTAATTAATATATCCTCAATCAAAATTTTATTCCCAGGAACCGTATCAAATATCACCTCTAGTCCATCATAAACCATCTTCCCCATTACTTTCCCACGAAAACCAAATCCCTTTACTTCAAGCTGTTCCATATTCGGACGACGCGCTTTTAAAATAACTTCCTTTAATATTTTCCCCGGTACTCGTAATGCACATGGATTAATCGGATGTGGACAAATTCGGTGAATATCTCCGCGCGTTACAATTCCTGCTTCCAGCCCTTCCAATAATACTCCGGCATTTACCATTCCAATTTCTGCCCCGCACCATTTTCGTAACGCATTTGCTAACATATGAGAAAATGCTGTTTCTTTAAACCAATCTATTGGCAGCGACTCTTTTAATTGGACAACAGGCTCTTCCATAATATGTGTACATTCTGCCTGCAACAGCTCGATTGTGGATAACGGTTTACGATACGCGCTTAAACGCTCTGTTTTAATCGCTCTACCGTCTTTTTTCAATAATCGTTTTGTTTCCTTATCTACAGTAAGTTGTACATGTCCAACATAATGTCCCCACTTCTCACAGCAACAAAGCAACGTTCCATTTACGAGCATGCCGCGCTCAAATAAATGATGTGTATGCGCTCCTAAAATAACATCTATATCATAATTATTTGCCATATATTCATCAGCATGTTTCCCAAGATGCGAAAGGACAACCGTAATATGCGCTTTATCTTTTACTTCATCTAAGATCGCTTCTAAATGTATCATCGGCTCTTCAATATGCCATCCTAACATGTTATAAAACTCTGGATAGGCTACCGTTAAACCGATAAAAGCAATGGTAATGCCATCTGTAGTTGTATGAAGTTTATACGGCTGTGACCAATTAGGACGTATCCCCTCTTTTTCAAATAAATTCGCTACAAGTACTTCAAATTCAGCATCATCGTATAAATCGTCTAAATGCTCCTTCGCTAGTGTAATTCCTTCATTATTTCCAATCGTGACATAATCATATAGCGCTTCATTTAATAACTTCGTATTCCCGCGCCCATTTGTCGCTTCTGTAATACTATGAAAACGATCCACGTGATCGCCGATATCTAACGTAAAAACAGACTCTCCAGCTTCTTGTCTTCGCTTTTTCTCTTCTAATACAAACCGAGAAATTTGAGGCCAATTTTCAAAATGGCTATGTATATCGTTTGTATGATAAAGGTGGATGATTGTTTCTTTCTTTCTATTCAGAGAAAAAACCTCCTCTCAAATCCTTACTGCCTTTTACGCTACGCGTATACAATAATCCTGTAAATACTTTTCGCCCTTTCTTGCTATTTTACATTGTACTCTCATTAAAGGAAAAAGCAAAAGATTCCCCTTTTCATATAAAATTTATTTTTAAACCGAAATGATTATAAATGACTCCGCTCCAAAAAATCAGAAAAATCGTTGCATTTTTAATATAAAAAATATATATTGTATATAAAGTATATATACAATATGAATACTAAGAGGGATTTGCATGCAAATAATTATTTCAAATAATAGTAAGGAACCGATTTACGAACAAATTACGAATCAAATAAAATCACTCATTTTAAATGGTGATTTAAAGGAGGGAATGACACTCCCCTCCATGCGCCAGCTCGCTAAAGATTTACAAGTCAGTATTATTACGACGAAAAGAGCGTATGAAGAGTTAGAAAAAGCAGGCTTTATTTATTCAATTGTAGGGAAAGGATCTTTTGTTGCTGAACAAAATTTAGACGTAGTACGTGAGAAAAAATTAAAAGTGATTGAAGAACAATTATTAGCTGTTGTTGCGAATAGTAAAGAAATTGGTGTACCTTTAGCCGAGCTTCATGAATTATTAACTATTTTATATGAGGAGTAAAAGAGATGGAAAATATAGTAGAACTACGAGATGTTCATAAAACTTTTCAAGGCTTTTCGATCAAACAATTAAATTTACAAATCAAAAAGGGGTTTGTAACAGGTTTCATCGGTTCAAATGGTGCAGGAAAATCAACAGTCATTAAAATGATGATGAACTTATTAAAACCAGATGCAGGTGAAGTGAAAATATTTGGCTTAGACTACGCATCGCATGAAAAGGAAATTAAAGAGCGTATCGGCTTTGTTTTTGATAGTAATGTATTTTATGAGGGATTAAATCTAAAGGATATTAAGCGAATCGTCGCACCCGCTTATAACAATTGGGATGAAATACAATTTAAACGCTATGTAGAGCGGTTCGAATTGCCGATGAATAAACCGATTAAAACATTTTCAAAAGGAATGCAAATGAAAGTTTCATTAGCCCTTGCGCTATCGCATCATGCCGAGTTGATTATTATGGATGAGCCAACAGCAGGATTAGACCCTATATTTAGACGTGAGTTACTTGATCTACTGCACGAATTAATGCTGGATGGCAAGCGCACCATTTTCTTCTCTACACATATTACGACAGATTTAGATCGCATCGCTGATTTTATCGCTTTTTTAAAAAACGGACAATTACTCTTCAATCAGTCGATTCATGAAATCGAGGAAAATTATGCTCTCGTAAAAGGCAGTACAGATTTATTAGACCGCGATACAGAAAAAGCTTTTGTACATGTTCACCGTGCCCCGACTGGCTTTGAGGCATTAACAAATAATGTTGCCGAAGTGGAAGGGATTTTTGGAAATGAGGTTTTGATTGAACGTGCTTCATTAGAAGATATTATGTATTACTCGAAAGGAGTAGGGCACCATGCTTAATTTAATCAAACGCGATTTCATTTTACAGAAGAAGCAATTACTCATGTATTTAGGTCTCATTATCTTTTTTATTGTGATGAACAAGCACCCTATTTTAACATTTACGATTGCAAGTATTTTAATCCCATTTAGTACGCCTGCCTACGATGCAAAGACAGAAACAAATATTTTATTAAATTCTTTACCCTATACACGCAAGGAAATTGTCGCTTCACGTTATATTGGAACAATCATTCACATGTTGTTAGCAGTTGTTGTAACGAGCGCAATGCTTATTATCTTTCAAAAGTCATTTACTGTAGAACATATTGTAATGAGCAATGCATTATTTTTACTATTTTCAGCCTTTACATTTCCACTATTTTATCTATTTAAACAAGAGCGTATGTTCTTAATTATTATAATCTCATTTTTAGTATTAACTGCTTTTGGTCCAGGTGCTGTACAATTTCTTGCAATAGAGTTTAGTACTGTTACCAATGCTCTTTTCAGCTTATCTATCCCTACTTTGTATGCCATAGCTACGATTAGTACCGCATGTATTTATCTCATTTCATGGAGCGTATCGTTATTGATTTATCAACGTAAAGTGTTTTAATTCAAAATTTCTCGCATTATATAACGAAGTAAAAATTGAATATATTAGTAAATTTATAAAAAGGTTCTCTACATAGGGAGAACCTTTTTTCTTATCTCTTATTCGACTTAATAAAACGCATAAAAATTTCCATATACAGGACTGCTAGAGTGATTTGTAACTTTCATGACGTAGATTCCACGTGAAACATTATAAAAATATAGTTTTCCTTGTTCTTTCGTATACGTACCCGTTAATGTTTTTGCATAAGATTTCCCGATCGAACTAAGTGGAACTAATTCATATGTCACTTTAGCCTCACTTTCATCCCCAGTATATTGCATCGTTCCAATAGTTACATCATTTACTGGATGATCGAACAAAAATAAATCGTTCATCCCAGGCATCCATTGATACGATTTTCCTTGTTCAAGAGAAAAACTAAAATTTTCTGATGTTTCTTTTGCGAACGTCGTGTTTCCTCCCATGAACATAAAAACAAATAGAAAACTTATAATAACTCCTAAAACCTTTTTCATAGCTACTCATTTCCCCTTTCTTCTTGTTTTATTGATAGCTACCTACAATACATTCTATCTTTCGCTCTAAATCGCCTTCTATTTTTACAATAGTTAACATTTTATACAAATAATAACTTTTTCTAAAATATAGTAAAAATTCAGATATTAATATTTAAAATAGAATATTGATGATATCCCTATAAGAGGCAAAAAGCACCGATACTTTCTTACTACATATAAAAAAGCGCCCTGCCAAGCAGGACGCTTTTACTTTTAAATTAACCGATAGAACCTTCCATCTCGAACTTGATGAGACGGTTCATTTCTACTGCGTATTCCATTGGAAGTTCGCGAGTGAATGGCTCGATGAAGCCCATTACGATCATTTCTGTTGCTTCTTGCTCAGAAATACCGCGGCTCATTAGATAGAATAATTGTTCTTCTGATACTTTTGATACTTTCGCTTCGTGCTCAAGTGAAACGTAATCGTTTTTGATCTCGTTGTAAGGAATTGTATCAGATGTAGATTGGTTATCCATGATTAATGTATCACACTCGATGTTAGAGCGAGAGTTTTTCGCTTTCGGTCCGAAGTGTACGATACCACGGTATGTTACTTTACCACCATGTTTTGCAATCGATTTAGATACGATTGTTGAAGATGTGTTTGGTGCTAAGTGAATCATTTTCGCACCAGCATCTTGGTGTTGGCCTTTACCAGCAATCGCGATAGATAATGTTAAACCGCGTGCACCTTCACCTTTTAAAATAACAGCTGGGTATTTCATCGTTAATTTAGAACCGATGTTACCATCAATCCATTCCATCGTTGCGTTTTCTTCACAAACCGCACGTTTTGTAACGAGATTGTATACGTTATTTGCCCAGTTTTGGATTGTTGTATAACGGCAATATGCATCTTTCTTAATAATGATTTCTACTACCGCACTGTGAAGTGAGTTCGTTGTGTAAACAGGAGCTGTACAACCTTCTACGTAGTGTACGTGTGCGCCTTCGTCTACGATAATAAGCGTACGCTCGAATTGTCCCATATTTTCAGAGTTAATACGGAAATACGCTTGAAGTGGTGTATCTACTTTTACACCTTTTGGAACGTAGATAAATGATCCACCAGACCAAACTGCAGAGTTCAATGCTGCAAATTTGTTGTCAGTTGGCGGAATTACTTTTCCGAAATGCTCACGGAAAATATCTTCGTTTTCTTTTAATGCGCTATCTGTATCTTTGAAGACAATTCCTAGCGCTTCTAGGTCTTCTTTCATGTTGTGATATACAACTTCAGATTCATACTGCGCTGATACACCCGCTAAATATTTTTGCTCAGCTTCTGGAATACCTAATTTATCAAATGTTGCTTTAATTTCATCAGGTACTTCATCCCAAGACTTCTCAGATTTCTCAGATGGTTTTACGTAATACGTAATTTCATCGAAATCTAAATCATTTAAGTCGCCGCCCCATTGTGGCATTGGCATTTCATAGAACTTATCCAGTGCTTTTAAACGGAAGTCTAACATCCACTGTGGTTCTTCTTTCATATGTGAAATCTCTTCTACGATTTCTTTTGTTAAACCGCGACCTGCACGGAAAATCGAAACGTCTTTATCCTTGAAACCATATTTGTAATCGCCGATATCTGGCATTTGTTTCGCCATGTTGGTATGTCCCTCCTTAGATAACTCCGTCTTTAGGAACTTCTCACATTACTTTTCTTCGTTTAAGCCTTTTTCTAACGCTTTCCAAGCTAATGTTGCACATTTAATACGCGCTGGAAACTTGCATACACCTTGTAATGCTTCAATATCTCCTAAATCTACGCTGTCATCATACTCTTTTCCTAGCATCATGTCAGAGAAAATTTTCGAAAGCTTAAGTGCCTCTTCAATTTTCTTTCCTTTTACCGCTTGCGTCATCATCGAAGCTGAAGACATTGAAATGGAACATCCTTCCCCCTCAAACTTCGCTTCTTTCACGATTCCCTCTTCTACTTTCATCGTAAGCTGAATACGATCGCCGCAAGTTGGGTTGTTTAAGTTAACTGTAACACTATCTTCTAATACGCCATGGTTACGTGGATTCTTATAATGATCCATAATAACTTGACGATATAACGTATCTAAATTATTAAAAGACATTTGTGAAATACTCCTTTGTTTTCGTTAGCGCTTCAACAAATGTATCAATTTCTTCTTTTGTATTATATAAATAGAAGCTTGCACGTGCTGTAGAAGAAGCTTTTAGCCACTTCATAAGCGGTTGTGCACAGTGATGTCCTGCGCGAACCGCAATGCCTTCTACATCTAGTACTGTCGCAACATCGTGTGGATGTACTTCATCAATATTAAATGTAACAAGACCAGCTCGATGCTTTGGCCCATAAATTGTAACGCCATCTACTTCTGATAGTCTTTCTAAAGCGTACTGCGCTAATTCATGTTCATGCTTTTCAATATTATCAAGACCGATTTCTTCTAGGAAATCAATTGCCGCGCCAAGTCCGATTGCATTTCCGATAATCGGTGTACCCGCTTCAAATTTCCAAGGAAGTTCTTTCCACGTAGAATCTTGTAAATCTACGAAATCAATCATTTCACCGCCAAATTCAATTGGCTCCATATTTTCTAGCAATTCCTTCTTACCGTATAATACACCGATACCTGTAGGCCCGCACATTTTATGAGCGGATAACGCATAGAAATCGCAATTTAAATCTTGTACATCTACTTTCATATGAGGTGTACTTTGTGCACCGTCAACGACCATAATGGCACCGTTTTGATGAGCGATTTCCGCAATTTCTTTTACAGGGTTAATCGTTCCAAGTACGTTTGATACATACATGATAGAAACAATTTTCGTATTTGGTGTAATGGTTTGACGGGCATCTTCAATAGAGATTGTTCCATCTGGCTGAAGCGGAAGATATTTTAACGTTGCCCCTGTTTTCTTTGCAACTTGTTGCCACGGAATAATGTTACTATGGTGCTCCATGTAAGAGATGACAATTTCATCGCCTTCTTTTACATTTTCACGGCCATAGCTTGCTGCTACTGTATTTAATGCAGTTGTTGTTCCGCGTGTGAAAATAATTTCTTCCATTGATTTCGCATTAATAAACTTGCGAACTTTCTCACGTGCACCTTCATACGCATCGGTAGCTTTTGTACCGAGCGTATGAACACCGCGATGCACGTTAGAATTATATTCTTTATAGTAACGTTCTAACGTTTCAATCACTTGAATTGGTTTTTGAGAAGTTGCTGCACTATCGAAATAAACAAGTTGTTTGCCGTTCACTTTTTGATCAAGAATTGGAAACTGTTTGCGTATTTCATGAATATTCATTAGCGAACTTTCCTTTCGATTACCTCAACAAGCTGTGCTTTTACTCCTTCAATTGGAAGCTCATTTACTACAGGTGCTAAGAATCCATGGATGACTAAGCGCTCCGCTTCTTTCTTCGGAATACCACGACTCATTAAGTAGTATAGTTGTACTGGATCTACGCGGCCAACAGAAGCTGCGTGACCTGCCATTACATCATCTTCATCAATTAGAAGAATTGGGTTTGCATCACCGCGTGCTTTTTCATTTAACATAAGAACGCGAGAAGATTGTTGCGCATTTGATTTAGATGCACCGTGTTCAATCTTACCAATTCCGTTAAAGATAGAAGTTGCGCTATCCTTTTGTACACCATGTTTTAAAATATAACCTTCAGAGTGTTTACCAAAATGAACAACTTTTGTTGTAAAGTTTTGTGTTTGATTGCCGCGACCAATTGTTACTGTTTTTGTATCAGCAAATGATCCGTCACCCATTAAATTCGTTACGTTCTCTGAAATTGTATCACCGTCGTTCATAAGACCTAATGCCCATTCAATACGAGCATCGCGTCCTACAACACCGCGACGATTTACATACGTTGTTACATCTTTCGCTAATAGGTCCACCGCACCAAATTTCACCTGTGCACCTTGTTCTACGATTACTTCTGCTACGATATTTGCAATACCAGTAACATTTTCATTTGCTACATAGTTTTCCACGTAAGTTGCAGAACTGTTTTCATCAGCTACGAATAATACATGGTTATATAAGTTTGCTTCTTCGCCATCTACTAAAAATACTGCTTGAAGTGGTGTTTCAAGTACAACATTTTTCGGAACATATACAAATGCCCCGCCATTGATTAATGCTGCGTGAAGTGCTGTTAAACGATGCTCATCCACTTTCACGCCATCTTTCATTAAGTACTTTTGTACTAATTCAGCATGCTCAGTTGCAGCCGTTACGATATCTGTAAAAATAACACCTTTTTCTTTTGCTTCATCCGCTAAAGAAACAAATGCTTTTGTGCCAGTGCGTCCCACTAGTACGTTATTATTTTCATCAATTAAGTTTTTCACTGCTTCTGGAAGTTCCGCTAAAGAACTTACAGGCTCTTGCTTAAGAGTAGTGCCTTTTCCGATAAAGTCCCATTTATCGATTTTTGTTTTATCAGGCGTTGGCATTGGAAGTTCAGTTGCTTGTGCAAGAGCTTGTAAGCGGAACTCAGTCAACCAAGCAGCTTCGTTTCCTTCGCTTGCGCGCTGACGGATTGTTTCTTGATCGAAAGGTAATGTACCGATTGTCATATTTATGCTCCTCTCTTACGCTTCTTGCTCTGCTGTTTCGTCTTCAATACCTAATTCTTTTTTGATCCAGTCATAACCTTCAGCTTCTAGACGTTGAGCAAGCTCAGGGCCACCAGATTTTACAATACGACCGTTCATCATAACGTGAACGAAGTCTGGAGTAATGTAGTTTAATAAACGTTGGTAATGCGTAATCATTAAGCAACCAAACTCTTCGCCGCGCATTTCGTTAATACCTTTAGATACAACTTTTAATGCATCGATATCAAGACCAGAGTCGATTTCATCTAAGATTGCAATTTTTGGCTCAATCATCATTAATTGAAGAATTTCGTTACGTTTTTTCTCACCGCCAGAGAAACCTTCGTTTAAGTAACGTTGTGCCATTTCTGGATCCATTTCTAGAAATTCCATGTTTTTATCTAATTTACGGATAAATTTCATAAGAGAAATTTCATCGCCTTCCTCGCGGCGTGCGTTAATTGCCGAACGTAAGAAGTCAGCGTTTGTTACTCCGCTAATTTCACTTGGATATTGCATTGCTAGGAATAGACCTGCTTGTGCACGCTCATCTACTTCCATTTCTAATACATCTTCACCATCGATGATGATGCTTCCTTCTGTTACTTCATATTTTGGGTGACCCATAATTGCAGAAGATAAAGTTGATTTACCTGTTCCGTTAGGTCCCATAATTGCGTGGATTTCTCCACCTTTCACTTCCAGGTTTACACCTTTTAAAATCTCTTTGCCATCGATTGATACATGTAAGTCTTTAACCGTTAATGTAGAACCAGCCATCTCAATACCTCCATTAATCCTCTATATACATTTTAAAAATTCCTAAAACATTCACATTCTCATTTTATTCTCATTCTAATTTTATATCAAATAAAATGATATCGCAAACGCTTAAAAAAAGTAATAATTTTTTCACAAATGTGTATAGATTTTTCCCTCACATTTTATTATGATACACCTTTCTTCTTATATATATAAAGAAAAAAGACCGAGAATTTCTCAGCCTTTTTTCTTGCCATTATTCTTTTACAGGAACAACTGCTCCCTTATATTCTTTCTTGATGAAATCTTCAATTTCTTTCGAGTGCAATACTTCTACAAGCGCTTTAATCTCTTTTTTATCTTTATCCCCTTTACGAACTACCACTACGTTTGTATATGGAGAATCGTTGCCTTCAAGCGCAATCGCATCTTTTCCTGGGTCTAATTTTGCATCAATTGCATAGTTTGAGTTAATTAAAATCGCATCGCCTTCCTTATTGTTATACACTTGTGACAATAGACCTGGTTCGATATCTGTTTTAAACTTCAAGCTCTTCGGATTCTCTGCAATATCTTTTGTTGTTGCTTTCACAGGATCTACGCCATCTTTAATTTTTAAAACGCCCTCTTTTTGTAAGATTGCTAAACCGCGTCCATGGTCAGCAACAGAGTTACTCATAATAACTGTTGCTCCATCTGGAAGTTCTTTTAAACTTTTATATTTTTGAGAATATACTCCAATCGGTTCTAAATGAATTTTACCCGCGATTTCAAACTTATACCCTTTATCCTTTATTTCTTTCTCCAAATAAGGAATATGCTGGAAGTAGTTTGCATCCAATTCTTTATCTGCTAATGATTTATTCGGTAATACATAATCTTGAAATTTTTCAATTTTGAGCTCAATGCCTTTTTTCTCAAGCAATGGTTTTGCCTTCTCTAAAATCTCAGCATGCGGTACATTAGAAGCACCGATCACAAGCTTATCTTCACTTTTCCCGCCGCAAGCTGTTAATCCAAAAATTGATGTCGTAATAAGTGCTGAAAGTAATAATTTTTTCATGCTGTTAACATCCTTCCCATTTTTTAATTGATTTATCGTTTATCAATTCGAGTTGTCGCAAAATCTCCAATAAATTGAATGAAGAACACAACAAGCAATACACAAATTGTCGCAACAATTGTCACATCATTGTTTCCCCGCTGAAATCCTTCTAAATATGCTAGTGTACCAAGTCCGCCAGCGCCAACAACACCTGCCATTGCTGTATAACCAACAAGTGCAATTGTCGTTACGGTAATACCAGATACAAGGGCTGGCAAAGATTCTGGAATTAATACTTTCCAAATAATTGTGCTTGTTTTCGCTCCCATTGCCTTTGAAGCTTCAATCACACCTTTATCAATTTCACGAAGCGCGATTTCAACCATTCTCGCATAGAATGGTGCTGCGCCAATGATTAAAGCAGGCAATGCTGCACTTGCCCCAAGAATGGTTCCAAGCAGAATCTTTGTAAACGGAATAAGTAGAATAATTAAAATGATGAACGGGATCGATCTAAAAATATTTACGAATGCCCCGATTACTGTATGAATCACTTTGTTTTCCCACAAGTTATCCTTCGCTGTCATAAAGAGCAATAATCCTAATATAAGTCCTAAAATAAATGTGGCAATTGCTGCGATTGCCGTCATGTATAATGTTTCTCCTGTTGCTTCTAGCATTTGATTCCAATCGACATTTGTGAGCAATTTATCCATGTGCAATCACCTCCAGCTCCACTTTCTCTTGATGAATTCCTGCTATTGCCTGCTGAATGGCTGCTTCTTCACCATTTAAATGGACAATTAAACTTCCGTACGCTCCATTATTTGTCTGCGCGATATTCCCTTGAAGCACGCTCACTTCTACATCATCTCGCCTCATTAACCCTTGTAACACTGGACGCTCTACAGAATCTCCAATAAATTGCAAACGAATGACTTTACCATCTGGGTATTTCTCTAATAAGTTTTCAATTGTTTCATTCGTATCTTCAGAATCTGTTAATTGCTGAACAAATCGCTTTGTAATCTCTTGCTGTGGATTACGAAATACCTCCAGTACAGGACCTGTCTCCACAATTTTCCCTTTTTCCATCACTGCGACACGATTACAAATCTTTTGGATCACATGCATTTCATGAGTAATAAGCACAATGGTTAAGTTAAGGCGCTTATTAATATCTAGTAGTAAGTCTAAAATTTGATCTGTTGTTTCCGGATCAAGCGCTGATGTTGCTTCATCACATAAAAGTACTTTCGGATTGTTAGCCAACGCTCTTGCAATCCCAACGCGTTGCTTTTGGCCACCGCTCAGTTGAGATGGATAGGCATCGCCTCTTCCGTCTAATCCGACAAGACGAATAAGCTCATCTACACGTTTCTTTCGCTCCTCTTTATCCACACCGGCAATCTCAAGAGGAAAAGCAATATTCTCACGAACAGTTCTTGACCAAAGTAAATTGAAATGTTGAAAGATCATCCCAATTTCTTGTCTTGCCTTTCGAAGCTCATTACCGGTAATTGCTGAAATCAAACGATTGGCAACTGTAATTTGACCAGAAGTTGGTTTCTCCAACTGATTAAACAAGCGAATTAACGAACTCTTACCTGCACCGCTATATCCGATAATCCCAAAGATTTCGCCTTCCTCTATTTTTAAATTGGCATGATCTACAGCAATCACATCACCGTTTTTTGACTGATATATCTTTTTCACATTTTCTAATAGAATCATGATGTTCACCCCTTTAATTAAAAAGCGTAAGCAGCTCGTTCAGAATGTAAGATGGATGTAGCTTCTGACGTAGAGGCGCTTTTTGCCTCGGAGAAAGAAGCGAAGCCACCGAACATTCTAGCTGCTGAAGCTAGATTTCGTAAAAAGCATAAGCGGCTCGTTCAGCTCTGATGGGCTAAGGTTCTCTCGCACAAAAGGTGCTTTTTACCTTTTCGTGCGGGAGGTTCTTAGACGCGAAGAGCTAGCCGCTGAAGCTGGATTTCATAAAAAGCGTAAGCAGCTCGTTCAAAATGACTCTCATATTTTTTTATTTTTGGTGTGAGAATATTGAACTATCGCTATCCGCTCAACTTTTTATCGATTTTTCCTGTTGTTTGAATGTCCTCCTCATTCAAACAACAAAAAACCTTTCTGCTTTACAATGAGCAGAAAGGTTTTTATGCGTATATCAACATAATCCTTTCTCTCATCTCTCAAAGCATTTGCTTTGCAGGAATTGGCACCATTTCAACAAAATCGTTGACGGTTGCCGGGCTTCATAGGGCACAGTCCCTCCACCTCTCTTGATAAGAGAAATCAGATTCAATTTTCTTCTGATTTGAAATTTATGAAATTGTCTATATTTTATGACTTGAATTTTATCAACATACATTCACTCTGTCAATAGAAAATTTCTTAAAAAGAAAAATTTCAGAATATTAAGCGCCCATTGGCATTGGTTTACAAATATGAAACATAGACTCCAATAATAGCATCGTGCGATATGTCCCAGCATAGTGTACACGGCCTTCATGAATCAGCTTTTGCAAACGAACATTCCCCGTAACTAATTGTTGTAAATCTTCTTCTTTAAAGCAATGGATTTGTTCGGTTCCTCTATCTCCTTTTAAAAGCTGTATATAATCCCTTGAAATTTGGAGGGAATGGCACTCATCTCCAAAATGAATACTAATGACTTTTCCTTCTTGACGCAGAAGAGGTTCTAAATGATATTGTTTATTAGCATGTGTTACAAATGATTGAAGCATTGAATATACATTCATTCTCATCACATCCTTCATATCACTTTCTACTAATACCTTTCCATTCCCTAAACATCAATCCTCTTACTTTCGCTCGACAAATACTGTATTGCCTCTGCCATTTCAACATATTTCCCAAGAAATGTGTCGAGGCGGCAAATTTTTTGCCGCCTACTGTAGTTCCTTATATAAATATTCAACTGAATGAAATGCATATATTTTCTTCTTCAAAGTTCCATTTTCAAATATGAGTAAACAAGGAACACTTTCTATCTCATATTCACGTGCTAAATGCGGAGCATAATTTAAATCTAACATGCCAACTTCTAAGTCAACAATCGCTGCTTCTACAACAGTTAACATTTTTTTCGCCAATTGGCATGTACCACACATTGGAGTATATACATATAACACTGTTTTTTCTTGATTCACTATTAGATTTGCGGCTTCAGCACCTGTCCAGTCAATCACTTCTATCATCATTCCTTACCGTAAATATTCTGTATAAACGTCAATGTCAGCTCCCCATAATACATTTGCTAAATGTGAAGACGGTGCAGTTGCTACTTCACGATATGAACGATCAATATAAATATGTTCAGCTTGCGGAAATTCCTTACGAAATTGCTTGCGAAGCTTTTCTCCTGCATCATCAGCATCCACTAGCACATATACTTCTTTATCAAAAAACTGATCAATGAGCTCATCCATTTTCGACAAACCAATTGTACCATTTGTACAAACAATTTCCACCGGCTCTCGAATAATAGATTCAATCTTTCTTCTATCTGATTTCCCTTCTACAATAATGACCTTTTCTACATAAACCATGTGTCATCACCCGATCACCATATACTATAAAACAACCTTACTTTAGTATATAGTATATTCGATATTTCCATCTTGTTTCCTGTTTATTTTTACAAAGAAAAGCGCAAGCGGCTCGCTCAGAATGTGAGGGGGATGGAGCTTCTGACGTAGAGGCGTATTTTTGCCTCGCAGGAAGGAGTGAAACAACCGACTGTTCTTGCCGCTGGAGCTGGACAATACGAAAAGCAAAAGCGGCTCGTTCAGAATGTGAGGTAAATATGGTTCCTCATTCCTTTGATGACAATGTGCTATACAAATTAAAAAAGACAGCACATAGGCTGCCTCTTTTATCTAGAATAAAATTAGTCTTGGTTTGTCATTTCTGCGTATTTTTCTGCAGTTAATAGTTTTTCAACTTCACTTACATCAGAAAGTTCAACTTTCACCATCCATGCACCTTCGTATGGAGAATCGTTAACAAGTTCTGGTTGATCGCTTAATTCTTCGTTTACTGCTACAACTTTACCACTTACAGGTGCGTATAATTCAGAAACTGTTTTAACAGACTCTACGCTTCCGAATGGCTCATTAGCTTCAAGTGTTGCACCTACTTCAGGAAGTTCAACGAATACGATATCGCCTAGCTCACTTTGTGCGAAATGAGTAATACCGATAACAACTTGATTACCTTCAGTTTTTACCCATTCGTGTTCTTCAGAGTAACGTAAATGATTTGGAATGCTCATGACTGTACCTCCAGTGAATGTATTAATTATGTAAAAATACCTTATTGGTACTTTTTCCACATACTTTCAAACTGCTCTTCATTAAAGCCAAGTGTTACATTTGTTCCATCTGTTACAATCGGACGTTTAATTAACATACCATCAGACGCTAAAAGTTCAAACATTTCGTCTTCACTTGCATCTTTTAACTTATCTTTTAAACCAAGCTCACGATAACGCATACCGCTTGTGTTAAAAAACTTCTTTAACGGCAATTCACTTTTCGTATGCAAATTGCGTAATTCTTCTTGTGACGGTGGATTTTCAACAATATGAATCATCTCATATGCTACATCGTTTGCCTCAAACCATTTCTTTGCTTTTTGACATGTGCCACATTTTGGGTATGAATAAAATGTTACTGTCATAAATTCACCTACTTTTTTACTAACCTTTACCTTTATCATATAGAAAACGTTTTATTATTTCAAACCATTATTTCTTCAAACTTTAACTTATTTCGTGATAATTTTTAATAATCCTGCAAATCTCTTTATTTTTTTCACTATTTAAAGACAATAATATAACAAAAAACAAATATTTTTATCTTATTTAGGGCGAACATATATATTAAACAAACGTTTATTTAATTTTCAAATGTATATAGAGCGAACATACATCTTAAACAAACGTTTGTTTAGACAAAATTAAGAAGCCTTATTTAAAGGCTCCTCTCATTATCTATTTAAATAATCTGCAATCGCCTGAAACACAATAATATACATATTATGAACACTTTCCTCTGCAGCGCCACCGTTTGTTAAACCGATCCCCCACTGCTGTCCTTCACCGCTTCCGATATTTACAAATCCTTGTGTATACATTGCATTTTCATCCTTCGGTGCATGGTTATAATCTAGCTTCTTCTTTATAAAAAGCGAATAAGATTTATCTTGTAAGCCAATAAAAAACACTGGTTTCTTTATTGATAAAAACAATTCTTTATACCGTTCGTTTGATGCTTCTTGAAACTTCTCCTTCATCACAAGAAAGCCATCTACTTCCTCTGATTTTCGTTTCATTTCGTTTAATGTTATATTTTCAAACTTTACATTTCTGAATGTATCTTTTGGCTTTTCACCAATAACACCAATGACAAGCGCTCTGCCGTTATACTCTAATGCTCCTCCCTCTCCCCCCTTTGTACATCCAGTTCCTACTAATAAAAGTATAAAAAAGAACAAGAAATACAAATGCTTCATCCCGCACCCCTCCATTTTTAGATCAAATGACAAAAATGTAAGTAAAATCAATGGCTCATTTGAAGTTTCTATATTATAATCAACAAGGTTTACTTACATTACAAAATAATAGGAGATCATCATGAGAAAATATAAACTTTCATCGTTTCTTCCATTAACTTATATATTTCTACTTGTACTCGTAAGTCCCCTTTACGATGTACTGAATAAATCTAGTGTCCATGCTGTCGATGCTACAACTATCGTTGATGATTGGATTCCATTTGTAAAAGTATTTATTATCCCATATTTAATTTGGTTTCCATATTTATATGGTGCACTCATCTACTATTGCTTTGCCGACAGAAAACAATATTATGTAACATTAAGTAGCATTATTCTTGGAAAATTAACTTGTTTTTCCATTTATTATCTTTGGCAAACAACTGTACCACGTCCGGCAGTCGCTGGCACTGATATATTTTCTAACTTAGTTCGCTACATTTATAGCATTGATCAGCCTGTCAATTGTTTCCCTAGCATTCATGTTCTCACAACATTTGTGATTATGTTAGCTGCCTTGAAGCGAAGAGAGCAACATAAATGGGAATATTACTTGCTTACTTTCTTTGGCATGCTCATCATTTTATCCACACTATTTACAAAGCAACATGCCTTTATCGACGCTGTATCTGGCATAACACTAGCAAGCATACTCTATTTCAGTATCCAGCTATTATTAGTAAACAGATATAGCAGGATAACTATTTCAGTCAAGCAATCTTATAAAATAAATCAATAGAGATTTTCTACTATCTCACCGATTCCCCTACTCCCACCTATTTTGCATCTTGAGGTAAGAGTTTTACTGCCCATAACATATAAATGAAAAGCAGACTGTGGCTTCCTCAGTCTGCTTTTATCTATATATAAAGGAGATTTTTAGCCTTCGTTTAAGATTGCGGCACAGTCATATCTCCAGAATGAATACGACCTGCTTTTCGTAACGCGATATAAATGACATATGAAACTGCTACTGGAATTACGATATAAGTGATTACCATCGCTGGTACAACATCAAATCCTTGGCTAGAAATTAAATTAATAGGTGCGATGAAAGAGCTTAATCCAAGACCAGCAATTTCTTTTCCTGCTTCCAGTTGGAAAATGAGTGCAGAAACAGGACCAACAATTGCACTTGCAACAACTGTTGGGAGAAGAATGATTGGATTTTTAGTGATATTAGGAAGTTGTACTTTTGGAGTACAAAGTGCTTGTGCTAAAATGCCACCTAAATTATTTTCTTTTGCTGAAATCACAGAAAATCCAATAAATTGTGCAACACACCCTGCCAGCGCTGCACCGCCTGCTACTCCATCTAAACTAAGCGCAATTGCTAAAGCTGCCGATGAAGCTGGAGAAATAAGTAATAATCCCCAAGCAACTGCTAGTACGATAGAAGCAAGAAATGGGCTACCAGCTGAACTTTCTTTAATAAAAGCACCAACTGCATTTAAGACCGGGCTAATATTTTGAGATAACCAAATCCCAACAATACCAGAACCTAATATTGCAGCAGAAGGAACAAGCATCATATCTAAAGCAGTTTTTCCACTTAATCGTTTTCCGATATAAACGGCCAAAGTTGCTGTTAATAGTGCACCAATCGGTTCACCAGTGTTAATCATTAGGCCAGCTGCAGTGATTGAAATCGATCCAGCTCCAATGGCTCCAGCAATCATCGCTGAGAAAATAACAAGCCCATTTGCTCCTAACATAAAGGCAATTCCGGCTCCAATCGCTGGGGCCATAAGTGATTTTGCAACCACTCCAATTGTAATTAACATCGGTATATCAACTATTCGTCCAATATTTTCAATCAGCAAACCAATTCCGAGGGATACAAAAATACCTTGTGCAATTCCGGCAGAACCTTTAAAAACACGAGACATAATATATTCCTTCATCTGTTTCACCTTCTCCTAGTTTAGTAACCAATTGTTTTCATATAATCACGTAAAATATCGTTTGACTTTGCAAATCGGTTTTCTTCCGTTTCTGTTAAGTTTAGTTCAACAACCTCTTTCACACCATCTCTTGTAATAATTGCTGGTACACCTGTACAAATATCATACTCACCATATTCACCATCTAAAATAGCCGAAACGGCGATTACACGATGGTCATCATTAAAGATAGATTTAGCAATATAAGCTAATGAGTTTCCAATACCATAATAAGTAGTTCCTTTTCGTTTATAAATTTCCCAACCAGCTTTTGCAGTTTTTTCCACAATTTCATCTAAGTCAATTTCACCAAAACGCTCTTTTCCTTCTTTTAAAATTTGTAAAATCGGTTTCCCTCCTACTGTTACGTGAGACCAAGCAACCATTTGAGAATCACCGTGTTCCCCTAATGAATAACCGTGAATACTACGAGGATCCACTTCTAACATTTCAGATAAAATCGTTCTTAATCGAGAGGAATCTAACGATGTTCCAGTGCCAATCACACGATTTCTTGGTAAACCAGATAATTTCCAAACTTGATACGTAATAATATCAACTGGGTTTGAAGCAATTAAGAAAATACCATCAAATCCACTTTTCATTACACAAGCTACAACACTTTCCATAATTTTTGCACTTGCCCCTAAAGTATCTAATCGACTTTGTCCAGGCTTTGGCGCTGGACCTGCTGTAATAATAACAATGTCCATGTCTTTACAGTTTTCATACGTACCTGCATATACTTTTGTTCTTGTATTTGTAAAATTAATACAGTGTGATAAATCCATCGCTTCACCAACTGCACGTTCATGATTTATATCAATTAATGCTAATTCTTCACAGATGCCCTGATTCACAATTGAATACGCACAGCTTGATCCAACTAATCCAGTTCCAATAATTGCGATCTTTCTTGTGTTTCTATTCGTAGTGATCTCTCCTAATTGAATATGTCATCTATTTTTACTGCTTACACTTATTATTATAAAGACTTCCAATATAGAAAACATGGATACTCTGTGAAATGTTGAGCATTTTTTATGAATATTTCGTGAAATATCCACCTTTATTTTCGTCATATTTGTTACATATAAAAAAATATTTTCTACATATTTATTGACATATCCAAATACAAAAAACCGGGTAAATGTTACCCGGTTTTTTGCTCTACTGTGCACTTAATTCATTTTTCAATTGCTGAACAATCATTGGATTTGCAGGGGCCGCTGGTTTGTAGTAATTTTTTTGCTTTGCATATTCAAATACCTTACGTTGTCTTAATTCATCTTGATTTCGAATATGAATTAACGTTTGGCGTAACTGTTCATTATTGGACTCCGCTATGTAATGAGCATAACTCGCTAAACTTGCATTTAATCCTGCTAAATAATCATTTACCATATCTTTTTCATTCATATGTCATTTCCTCCTATCCTAAAAAAGACATTAATTGTTGTTTTGTATTTCTTGCCGCTTGCGCATCTTGTTGTAAGATTTGTTTTAACTGTGGATCCGTACACTGCTGTGCGTACTGATCTAATTTGTTTGCAATTGTGGTGTGTCCCCCAATAATATGGCGTAAATTTTCTAATTCAAGCTCCGTTAAATTTGGCATAACTAAGACCTTCCTTTCCTTGCTCATTCTTCATTTAGTATTTATTTGTTTTTAGATTGTATACATATAAAGTTATGACATTCGATAATCATTCACAAAAAAAGATGAATCGTTACATTCATCTTTTTACAAAATTAACATATTGATTTTTAAACGCATTTTCTATAAGGATACACTGGGTATGATCGATTTTGCTTTTCTATATCACATAACAAATATCATTGCTGTAATCATAGCTACATTTACAATCTTATTTTTTCTTTCAAGATGCAAATCCAAATATATCCGTAATAAAAGACAGAATGAGTAAAGTTACGACTATACCACCAGTAAGTTGGGCTATAAGTTTTTTATGCTTTGTAGCACTTGAAACAACAAATCGAAAATATAAAAAGCCGCCTAATATAATAAGTAAACATTCTAGCACCATACTAATCGCTGGAATTTTCCACAGCTCTAATCCCAGCAAAGGAAAGTTTCCAAAGTTTCCTGGAAGTAGTGGCAAATCTATGCGATGTACAAGCAAGTCCAAAATCCAATGACTAAAAACAACCGCTCCAATAACGTAACCACTCCGCCTTTCCCAACATCTCCCTGCTACAATACTTGTCAACCATGCAATACTGAATGCTCCTACAAAAGAATGTGAATAATCCGCATGTATTACAACTTCACCATATCCATGATTCCCAACAGGTATCATTGTCTCTATTCCCAATACGTAAAGAGGGACAAAAATAACATCCAACAGTTGTGTACTTAACATAAGAGCCCAAAGCGGTATCTTCGGTGACTTTGCTTTCACTGCTGCAGCTAAGCCAAAATGTCCTGCAAACATTTTATTTCACACCCTTTTGTAACTTCGCTTCTAGCAAACCACAACCAACTGTAAACAGAATCATAAACAACACAAAATTCATTTTCCCTCTTCCCCTTTGCATTCAAATATTTATTACTTCATCACACGAACCCCTTCAATAAACGAACGCAATAGTAAATGAAAACTCGTATCTACATCTATTGGCAAACCAAATCCATCGTGCTGCTCAAGGGACGCGAATCCATGACAAATGCTGCGCAATCCACGCGTCGCATGCAAAGCTTGTTCTCCTTTTAAATCGTATTCCTGTAGCACACGTAAACAAAGTGAGACAATGCTATCTCCCGCCTTTTGCACATCTTCATCCCTTAAGAAAGTAGCCTCATATAACCCAGGGTGATTTCGAACAAACGACACGTAAGCGAATCCTAATGCCTGAATTGCATCATCTTTCTGTTTGTCCTCCACCGCTTGTTCGAGCAAATGATACAGTCGCTCCATCGCATATATACCTAGTTTTTTCCGAACGCCTGGCAGCCCCTTCACATGATTGTATAAAGACGGAGACTTAACTCCGAGATGTTGCGCCAGCGCAGCTAATGTTACTTCCTCTATTCCTTTCGTATCAGCAATTTGTGCTGCAGCTTCTGTAATATCCTGTATTGTAAGTCCTATTCTTGGCGACATTTTATCCTCCCTTTCTTGTTAGATGATAATTTGCTTGTTCGATCGCTTGTTGTATATGTGAGATTGGATTTTCAATCATCTTCCCGTGCCCTGCCGCTAATACAGACGGATTATATTGCAACAATTTTTGCGCACTCTTTAATGCTGTTTCTGCGTGCCAAGTTCCAAACGCAGGAAATGGAAATAGCCATTTCAGTTGCCCTGCTACCGCGACTCCTCCACGAGTTTGGAAAGCATCACCGGCGATAAGTGCATCGTTTCTTGTATCTAAAAATGACATGGACCCTGGCGTATGCCCTGGTGTTTCAATCGTCTGAAGTGAGCCAATTTGTTGCCCATCTTCTAATAAGATATCTGCTCTCGTCTTTATTTTAGTTGATACGCTACCTTTAATCGGTGTATTTGGTTCTTCTTGCTCTAACGTCATATCTCCAGCCATTAAACGAGCATCTCTTTTTGAGATAAAAACAGGTACATCCGTAAGCACTCGTTTTAAAGCATCAAGTGCCCCTACATGATCATCGTGCGCATGAGTTAATACAATATTCGTAATCGGTTTTCCGATTCTCTCAGCTGCTTGTAAAATGCCTTTCGCACAGTATGGTAAAGCTGCATCAATTAATGTTAACCCATCACTTTCTTCCACCAAATAACAGTTAACAGGAAATAGATTCGGTAAAAATGCCAATTGATATATATTATTTATTTGTGTCAGTTTCATAATCATCCCTCCATTAAAACTAATGGTATTAGTTTTAATATAACTAATACCATTAGTTTTCGCAATGATTTTATTTAAATTTTCTGATTAAAACAAAAAACAGTCACATAAGTGACTGTTTTTTGTTACATATTAAACTGTATAACGCTCATCCGCTAAAATCTTCGCCGCAATTTCACGCTTCTTCGGAATAACATTCATTGGCGTGTGGCGAGTTAGTTTGCGAAGCGCTGATAGCATCATGCGCAACATATCACCGTTTTCCACTGCGATAATTGTTTCTTTTGCATCTGCTTCAATTTGGTTGAACGCTTCTTGACAGAATACTTCCGTGTATAATACTTTTTGTTTATTCTTTTCAAGACCTGTTGCTTTGATTGCTTTTTCCGTACGGAGCAAGGCAGATTCCATTGCGTATAAATTGCTTACAATATCAGCAATATTCACAAGAATTTCTTGTTCTTTATCGAGTGCTTTACCGTATTTTTGAGCTGCTAATCCAGCTACCATTAAGCCGATTTTCTTTGCATTCTTGACTAAATATTTTTGAAGCGCTAATGGCTCATCGCCTACTTCTTCTGGCATCATCATCATTAATTCTTCTTGTAGTTTTTGTGCTTGTTGCAGCAATGGTAGTTCACCTTTCATTGCTTTACGTAAGAACGTACCCGGTACGATTAACCGGTTAATTTCGTTCGTTCCTTCGAAAATACGGTTAATACGAGAATCACGATACATTCTTTCAATCTCATACTCTGCCATAAATCCGTAACCACCGTGAATTTGTACTCCTTCGTCTACTACATAATCTAATACTTCAGAACCGAATACTTTATTTAATGAACACTCAATTGCGTATTCAGCAATAGAAGCTGCTACTGCTTTCCCATCTTTTACTTCTTCCTCCGTTAATGTGCTCATACGACTTTCAAATAAGCCCACTGTACGATAAACAGAACTTTCCGCTGCATATGTTTTCGCTGCCATATTCGCAAGCTTTTCTTGAATTAATGGGAAGCGAGCAATTGGTTGCTTAAACTGTTGACGTTGGTTCGCATATTCTGCTGAAATTTCTATTGCGCGTTTTGCTGATCCAACTGTACCAACACCTAGTTTATAACGGCCGATATTTAAAATATTAAATGCAATCACATGCCCTTTACCAATTTCGCCAAGAACATTTTCTTTTGGTACGAATGCATCTTCTAAAATTAATGTACGAGTTGATGAACATTTAATACCCATTTTCTTTTCTTCAGGGCTTGTCGATACACCTGGATATTCTTTTTCTACGATAAATGCAGAAAAGTGCTCGCCATCAATTTTTGCATATACGATAAACACATCCGCAAAGGCTGAGTTTGTAATCCATTGTTTTTCTCCGTTTAACACATAGTGCGTACCTTCTGCATTTAAACGTGCAGTTGTTTTTGCACCTAATGCATCAGACCCAGATCCTGGCTCAGTTAATGCATATGCAGCTAACTTTTCACCAGTTGCAAGTAGTGGTAAATATTTTTTCTTCTGATTTTCGTTGCCAAATAATACGATTGGTAATGATCCGATACCAACGTGAGCACCATGTGTAATAGCAAAACCGCCAGCGCGCGCAAATTTCTCGGCGATTAAAGCTGAACTCACTTTATCAAGACCAATTCCGCCGTACTCTTCTGGTACGTCAGCACCTAATAATCCTAGTTCACCAGCTTCTTTTAATAGACGAACAGAGCGATCAAACTCGTGTTGCTCTAAATATTCAAGCTCTGGCAAAACTTCATTTACGATAAAATCTTCTGTTGTTTTTGCTATCATTTTATGTTCATCTGTATAATCCTCTGGTGTAAATACTTGATCGATTGTAATCTCATCAATTAAAAAGCTACCGCCTTTTACTGCATTCCCCACTGTTTTTTCCATGAAAATCTCCTCCTTCATATTTTCATAAGCCGTATCTCTCATGTAACGAGAGATACTAGCTTTCCCTTTATTTTTTCTAACCGTTACATCGCTTCCACATTTTATAGAAGTTCAAACACTCCCGCAGCTCCCATTCCGCCACCGATACACATCGTTACGATACCGAATTGTTCGTTACGTCGTTTCATCTCATGAATAAGAGATAATGTTAATTTCGCTCCTGTACAACCGAGTGGATGCCCAAGAGCAATTGCGCCACCGTTTACGTTTACTTTTTCTTCATCTAATCCAAGCTCACGAATAACTTGAATCGATTGTGAAGCAAAAGCTTCGTTTAGTTCAAATAAACCAATATCAGATAGCTCTAATCCCGCTAATTTTAAAGCCTTTGGAATCGCCGCAATTGGACCGATTCCCATTACTTCTGGCGGTACGCCGGCTACTGCAAAGGAGCGGAATTTCGCCAGTGGCTTCATGCCATCGCTCACTGCTTTTTCACGATCCATTAGTAGTACAGATGCTGCACCATCGCTCATTTGTGATGAATTACCAGCCGTTACGGAGCCACGAACGTTGAAAGCTGGACGTAATTTTCCAAGTACATCTAGCGTTGTATCTGCTCTTACTCCTTCATCTTGCGAAAACGTAATTGTTTCTTCTTCCAATTTGTTATTTTCGTTAACAATGCGTAACGTTACCTCTACAGGCACTGTTTCATCCGTAAATTTCCCTTCAGCTAACGCTTTTGCTGCACGCTGATGACTTCTAACTGCAAACGCATCTTGTTCCTCGCGAGAAATTCCGTATTTCATCGCAACTTGCTCTGCTGTATGTCCCATTCCCATATAATATTCTGGAGCCGCTTCAACAAGTCGGCTATTTGGACGAACAACATGCCCCATCATCGGAACTAAACTCATCGATTCAGCTCCGCCAGATAATACCGCCTCAGAATGTCCTAGCATAATGCGCTCTGCACCGTAGGCGATACTTTGTAAGCCTGAGGAGCAGTAGCGATTAATTGTAATAGCTGGAACATCATAAGAAAGTCCTGCTAATCCACCAATATTCCGTGCCATGTTTAAGCCTTGTTCGGCTTCTGGCATCGCACAACCAAAAATCAAATCATCAATTGGCCCTTCATAATTCGCACGTTTTAACGTTTCTTTTACGACTAACGCACCTAAATCATCTGGACGGACTGTTTTTAATGAACCTTTTTTTGCTTTTCCAACTGGAGTTCTTGCTCCTGCAACAATGACAGCTTCTCTCATGAACGATATCTCCCCTCGTTATTAGTTACGTAATGGCTTTCCTTTTACAAGCATGTGCTGCATTCTTGCTTGTGATTTCATCTCACTTATTAAACTCATAAATGCTTCACGCTCTATATCTAATAAATATTGCTCATCAACTTCTGTTCCATAAGGTACCTTTCCACCCGCAATGACGTATGCGAGCTTTTTCGCAATATGGAGATCATATTCAGAAATATAATCAGATAAATGCATTGCTTCTGCACCTAGTACAAGCGTTGCATATCCTGTTTCCCCGACAACTGGAACTTTCTTACGAACTGGCGGTTTATAACCTGCTTCATATAGTGCAAGAACCTTTTGTTTTGCGTCATATAATAAGTGATCACCATTCACACTAATGCCGTCTTTATCCCCTAAGAAATTATGAGAAATTGCTTCTTGTCCAGATGTCGAAACTTTCGCCATTGCTATCGTTTCAAACACTTTATTTGCAACCTTTTGCAAGTCAAACTCTACGCCTTTTGCCATTTTATTCAAATGTTTTATATATAACTCTTTATTGCCGCCTCCGCCAGGGATAAGACCTACACCAACTTCCACTAATCCCATATATGTTTCACTAGAAGCTTGAATACTAGCTGTCGGCAAGCAAACTTCCGTTCCACCACCAAGTGTCATACCATATGGCGCTGCGACTACTGGCTTAGAACAGTATTTGATTTTCATCATTGCATCTTGGAAGCTTTTTACAACCCACTCAATTTCAAAATAGTTATCATCTTGTGCTTCCATTAAAATCATCGCTAAGTTTGCACCAACGCAGAAGTTTTTCGATTGGTTTCCAATCACAAGCCCTTTATAATTTTTCTCTACTTCATCAACAGCGTAGTTAATCATTTGCGTAATATCCATACCGATTGCATTGCTCTTTGAATGGAATTCTAAGCAAAGAATACCGTCACCTAAATCAATTAAACTCGCTCCGCTATTTTTCTTAATAACACCATGTTTCTCTTTTAATTGTTTCAGAGAAATTGCTTTTTTATTTCGCTCAATTCGCTTATATTCTCCATTATCGTAATAATAACTTTCACCGCTTTCATGCTTATAGAAAGTAGCAAAACCATTCTGTAACATTTCTTTCACCCATGCTGGAACGACCTTACCGTTTTCCTCCATCTTTTGAACAGATTTTTCTACTCCTATTGCATCCCAAATTTCAAATGGCCCTTGCTCCCAACCGAAGCCCCATTTCATCGCTTGGTCAATCGCTACGATATCATCTGCGATTTCCTTATGGAGTTTCGCAGAATATAAAAGAGTTGGTGTAATAATATTCCATAACAACTCCCCTGCACGATCTTTTGCATATACAAGCGCTTTCAATTTATTTGCTAATCCTTTTTCTTGTTTACTTAATTCTACAGATGCAGCTTTTAATTTTTTACGCTCTTCATATTCCATCGTTTTAGGATTTAATTCTAAAATCTCTTTTCCTTTCTTTAAGAAGAACCCTTGCCCCGTTTTGCTTCCAAGCCATTTTTTATCGAGCATTTCATGCATGAAAGTAGGCACCTTAAAGACAGCTCTTTCTTCTTCCTGCACATTTTCATATACATTATTTGCAACATGAACAAACGTATCTAATCCGACAACATCTAATGTACGGAAAGTTGCACTCTTTGGTCGCCCAATTAATGGTCCTGTTACAGAATCCACTTCGCCAACGCTATATCCGCGTTCCATCATTTCACGAAGCGTTACAAGTAACCCGTACGTTCCGATGCGGTTTCCGATAAAGTTTGGTGTATCTTTTGCGATAACAACGCCTTTTCCAAGAACATCTTCGCCAAATTGTTTCATGAAGTTCAACACTTGTGGGTCTGTATCTTTTGTCGGTATAATCTCTAGAAGTTTTAAATATCGTGGTGGGTTAAAGAAGTGCGTTCCTAAGAAGTGTTTTTTGAAGTCGTCTGAACGACCTTCTGCCATTTTTTCAACGGAAATGCCGGATGTATTGGAACTTACAATCGTACCAAGTTTACGAACTGCATCTATTTTTTCAAATAGTTGTTTTTTTATATCTAAATTTTCAACAACAACTTCAATAATCCAGTCTACTTCAGCAAGGCGTTCAAGATCATCCTCTAAATTTCCTGTTTTAATCAATGCCAAATTATCCTTCACAGCAAGAGGAGCTGGTTTTTGTTTCACTAATTTTTGCAAAGCTCCGTTACTAAATCGATTTCTTACATTTTTATGCTCTAGTGTAAGTCCCTTTTCTTCCTCTTCTTTTGTCAGTGCCCGTGGCACAATATCAAGCAATAATGTTGGTATACCGATATTGGCTAAATGTGCCGCAATCCCTGAACCCATTACGCCAGAACCGAGAACAGCAGCCTTTTTAATTTGGAACATCCATTTCTCCCCCTATTCTTGAATGAATGCTCATTCAATTTTTCGACATACGTCGCAATCAATGAGTGAGCCTCTACTAATAAATATATGATACTGTTTAAATTTTCGCAATATATTTAATGATAAAATTTTCTGAAATAAATATTTTTCTTTTATTCGGTTATGCTACAAATGCATAGTTTCTTTAATAGAATATGACAAAATGGGAGGAATATATATGGCAAAGCTAAAGAAAGATCCTTCAAAAGCTGGAGTAAGCGCAGCAAGTGTAACAGGAAATGCCGGTCCTACTGATCGCGGTATTGAAAAGGGACGCCAAGGTAACAATCAGCAATATAAAAAACATAACATGGGTGAAAAATAACGCTATATTTTTGGGCAGAAAACGTGGCATAATGAGTATTGGCTGCTTTTTCTGCCCAATTTATTTGTAACAAAAGAGGGAAAAATAATGAAACGAACAATAATCATGATTGTAATGATTTCCACACTATTTATCGGCATGATTTTCTTTTCCTATGCACATAGGCAAAAAAATATAAGAGCTGATCAACCTCCTATTACAGGGAAGTATGGTATTACAATCGACGCAGACACTGGTGAAATTCTATATGGAAAACGAGAACATGAACGTTCTTATCCCGCTAGTATCGCCAAAATCATGACAACTATTCTATTGTTAGAGAATGTTAAAAAAGATGAAGAGATTACAATTACAGAAAATGCGATTCACATGGAAAGTCAAAGTAAGAAGATTAAGCTGCACGCTGGTGAAAAGTTAAAACGCGATGAAGCATTGAAACTTATGCTTATCATTAGCGCAGATCCCGTTTCTGAATCTATTGCTGAACATATTGCGGGGTCAAAAGAAGAGTTCGTTAAAATGATGAATACAAGAGCGAAAGAACTCGGAACAAAACATGCAACTTTTAAAAACGCAAGCGGTGCCGATGCACTTGGTAATAAAGTATCACCTTACGATATTGCCATCCTTACAAAAGAAGCATTGAAATATCCAATTGTTTTACAATATATGAATTCAACGCGTACAACACTACATACTTCAGAACGTACTGTGAAACTAGCGAACTATGGCCGAGAAGAATTATATGATGATCCATATGCAATGGGAAGTAAAAGTGGCTTGTCTGCTTTAGGGAAATATACGGTCGTAACTGTTGATGAAAAAGAGGGAAAACGTGTTATTACCGTTGTTCTTTCTTCTACTCGTCATGAGCTATATCCCGATACAAAAAAGATGGCACATTATGCACTGGAACAATTAAAATAACCCAGGAGATTTTTTCTCCCTGGGTTATTTTTTCATAATTCCTTTTAAAACGAACGCAACATTTGCTGGACGCTCTGCGAGACGACGCATAAAATAACCATACCAGTCATTTCCATACGGTACATAAACGCGCATTTTGTATCCTTCTTTCACAAGCTCTAGTTGACGTTCTGTTCGAATTCCGTATAGCATTTGAAATTCAAATTGATCACGTGAAATATTATGTTCTTTCACAAGTTCCTTTGTATATTCAATAATTGCGTCATCATGCGAAGCAATTGCAGTATAATTTCCATTTAATAAGTGCATTTTAATAATTTTTTTATAGTTCTCATCTACATCTTTCTTTTCTGGGAATGCAACCTCTGGTGATTCCTTATAAGCTCCTTTTACAAGACGTAAGTTCGGACTATACGCATTTAAATCTTCAATGTCTTTTTCTGTACGATATAAGTACGCTTGAATTACAGTCCCGATATTATCGTACTCAGATTTTAATTGCTTAAAGACCTCAATTGTTTTCCCACAACGTGAATAGTCTTCCATATCAATCGTAACAAATACACCATTTTCTTTTGCTGCCTCTAAAATACGGCGCATATTATTCATTACGAGATCATCCGAGATATCTAATCCCATGGAAGTCATTTTTAAAGAAAGCTGGGAATCAAGCTTTTCACGCCCAATTGCGCGAATTGCTTCAATTGATTGATTTGCCATTTCATTCGCTTCTGCCTCATTATCAACGAATTCACCTAAATAGTCGATTGTTACGCAAAGCCCTTGTTTGTTTAACTTTTTAATAGTAGCTGCAGCTAAATCGATTGTCTCTCCCGCGACAAAGCGACCTGCTCCAAAGCGTAAGCCATACTTTTTAGCAAGTTTTGTTAGCGCTTTATTTTTTGACAAGAAAAGAAACGAATTTCGCATTAATTGTTCCATGTAATTCACCCCTATGACTGTACTTTGTCTGTTTTTTTACCCCTCTTCTAAATTATATCATTGTTTGAAATTATTTGATACAAATAATTATTTAGATAATTACTAATATACTATAAAAACGTTAAAAACCCTATATTCTCGCTTTTTAAATATCCCCCCGAAATTTTTCGACATTTTAAAAAACTAGAAAAATAGGTAGATTTACGGTAGTTTATTGCGTTGAAAGGATGAGGATATCATATAGGCTATCAGTTATCGTTAAATAACAATTCCGCCCAAATCTCTCCCTCCATTCCAAAGTCTTCATACAAGATGCGCCAAGGGAAGTTGTATTTGAATAAGTCCAAAATATAGGATTTTACTCAAATACTGCAAAAAAATAGTTCCGATACAATATCGAAACTATCTTTTAGATGCTTAATTATTTTACTGCACTGTCCATTTTAGAAGGTACAGTTCAAAAAGAGCCTATATGTATTAAGGTTGGTTCTTTCACTATTTCAAAAACATTTATAGCTTAAAAGAAGCAACGTTTTTCTTCAACTTCTTTTTTAAATCATTTTTGAAACGCTAATGCTGTTTCATTTATAAAACCAAGGAGCTATACACTAGAAATATCTTTATCATTCAAAGAGATCCGTATACTCCGCAAAAACATTACCAGAATCTACTGGAAATAATACTCACTCTAAAGTTTGTTCCCTCTTAAAATAGCTTTTTTACAAAAAAATAAATGATAGATAGTAGGAAACAGGTGCCTATTGTACCAAAAGCTGCAATTGAAATTTTACCTGCTAATGTTACATTCGGGTCTAATACACTGGGTAAAACTGTACCCAAAATTGCAATACAAGCTAATATAACCATAATATATTTTAAATTTTTGGCCTTCTTATTCATACTATTTATCCCCTTTATTCCTTAATAGTACGTGCTACTTTTCTCTCAGCTCCTAATCCATCCCCTCTAATATCCTCTCGTCCATTTCAGCTTGAACGACTGTAAAACTATCCTTAGGTCCATAAGTTTGTTCCCTCTTTTCTTTATCTTTTATATCAAATTTATCATAAAAACCATCCTATGAGTGGTCTTCATTACTTTTGACTACGATGTTCTTCATTTACCTTCTTAATATCAGCAATTAATGTTACCATCTCTTCTCTTGCCTCTGGATACGTTTCATTCCAATGCTTCACTAGAGCCGGCATTGTTTTAGCAATGTATGAGTACAGTGCCCATTTTTTCACTTGTTCTTTTCTCTCTTCGCTCCTTTCCCCCAGCAGTAATTCTGTATACTTTTCAAGTAAGCCATCAAATTGCTCATTAAACTTCTCGTTCATCTCTTTTCCTCCTTCTCATACTTTAAACTCTTCTCTTTGTGCTTAATCTTCCCTACATATAAAAAAAGTAGCGAAACCCGCTACTTTTTTCTATAATTTTGATCGAACAGAGTTTAATTTCTTCTCCATTGTACTTTCTTTATCGCGACGGTCATCAATACGAATTGTTGTTGCAACACGCTGTGCACCTTTCGTATATGGCACTTCATGCATTTGTTGAATGACTTCTAAAAGGACAGGAAGATCTCCTTCAATTACTGTATTCATTGGTGTCAATTGATACTTCACGCGATCTGCATTTTTCGCTAATACTTTCTGTACTTCTGCTACGTATTCACTTACACTTGGATCCCCTGTTCCAACTGGAATGATGGATACATCAACAATTGCCATGATCATTTTCCTCCTAATAAAATATATATTTACATTTTTTTATTGTACCGAAATATATCTTTATTTACTAATCTTTCGCTTATTCTTCTACTTTAAACTGTGTTACTAATTTTTCTAAACCTTTCATTTCCTCGCCTAACATTCGCATCGTATCGGATACTTTTTCTAAATGAGCCACTTGCGATTCAGTAGATGCATTTACCTCCTCAGAAACTGCGGCACTTTCTTGACTTGTCCCTGCAATTGTTTGCATAACTTCTGTAATTTCTTCTTGCTCATCCCCTATATTTTTTACCTCCTTAACGATTTTTTCAACCGAAGTAATAATCGTATCTACTACGGACATAATGATACGGAACTCTGTTTCTGCTTCTTCTGTAACTTTATTTTGTATATCTGCAATGTCTTTCAATTTACTTACAACTTCTACAACACGCGCAACTTCTAACTGGACATCTCTTATCATCATAGCGATTTCCTCTGTTGCTCCTTTTGATTGTTCCGCTAACTTTCTCACCTCTTCTGCGACTACTGCAAATCCTTTTCCTTGTTCGCCTGCTCTCGCCGCTTCAATCGATGCATTTAAAGCAAGTAAATTTGTTTGATCCGAAATTTCTTTAATGATTTCTACTACATTTTGAATAGATTGTACTCTCCGCTCTAGTTTACAAGAGGCTTCTTCTGTACCACCCACAATAGATGATGATTGTCCTCTTGCGTGAACTAAATGATGCATCGTATCAAGTCCTTGTTTAGATGCTTGTTCTGCCTTATTTGTCACTTCCTTAATCGCTTCTACTGATTCAATCATTTGTTCCACCGAATCAGTCATATTTCCAAGTTGAGTGGAAACTTCCTCTACACCATTTGCGAGTGTTGATGCTCCGCCTGTTACATCTTCCATCGCCCCGGAAACTTCTTTACTTGCAGCAACAGTTTCATTCGTTAAATAACGAAGATGATGCGTAGATTGTTGAACGGTCTGTACATTATGTTTAATGCTACTTACCATTTCATTCATCTGCTCAACCATACGATTAAAATGAGTGGTAAGCGTTCCTACCTCATCTTTACTCATCACTTCCATTTTCAATGTTAAATCACCTTCAGCTACTCGTTGGACATGCTTTGTTAATAACTGCAAAGGTCTTGCTAATTTTCTTGCGAATAAAAAAGATACAGTAATCGCAACCAATAAACTCATACATGTCATCCCAATTACTGTATTACGTGTTTCAGATAATACCTGATTAATTGTTTCTTTAGGATAGACGATTCCTATTTTCCATTTCATCTTATCAAATGATTGGCTATAAGCTACTATCTCGTTTCCTTCTAATTGAGATTCAGCAAATTTCGTTGTATCTTTTTTCAAACTTTGGATAAGCGGCTCTTTTGAAACATCTTTTCCTACTTTTTTTGGATATACAAGCGCAATGTTTTTATCGTTAATGATGAACATTTCCCCAGCATAATTATATTGAATATTGTGTAGTAATTTTTGAATCGTTCCCAGCGATACATCCATCGCTACAACCCCTAATACAGAACCATCCTCACCAATAATCGCTTTTGAAACCCCAATACTTAATTTACCTGTTGCAATCTCATATAAGGGCTGCCCCCAATGAATTGATTTCGTATCTGCTTCAGCATTTTTGTACCATGGTCTAGAAGTTGGATCATATCCCTCTGGTAATGTTCCTCCCCCAGCAAGATTTGCGCTTAACGTTCTCTTATCTTTCGTCCCAATATATAAATCTAAAATATCTGGATGATTCTTTTTGAATTGTAAAAACTCTTTTAAGATAGCATCCTCACTTTCTGGAGTTAGACCACTTTGCAACGCTCCTTGCACTAAGCTATTTGTTCCATAATGCCCTATATCTTCTTCAATTCCTTGTATAAATGTATGAAGTTGCTCAGTGACAAGATCCATTGTATTTTGAGAATATTGATTGAGTGTATCTTGCGCGCTCTCTTGCTGTAATTGATATACAGTTGTCCCTAAAATTGCAAACAGCATCGTAATAAGCACTGAAAACACGACTGTAATTTTCAAACGTAAACTTCTCCACATTCCTTTGAAACATCCCCTTCTCGATGAAATTCAATTATATCAATCGATATATTAAGTATAATAGATAATGAGAAAACCTCAATCTATATCATTTCAAAAATTTATACTTATTTGTATATATTTCACTATACCCTCTAGAAGAGATTGTTTAAGAGTACTTGTCTAAATACAAATCGTTCTTTATTCTTAATATAGAATCTAATTTGTTCGGGAGGCATTATGTTACAAAAATTTGGTTTCTCACAATATGAAAGTCAAGCTTATGAAGTCGTAGTCTCAAGCAATGAACCATTAGATGCAACAACAATTGTCAAACATTCCGGTGTTCCAAAAGCAAAGATATATGAAATATTAGCACGCCTAATCGATAAAGGAATGGTAATGGATTCCGTTTCAGAAAAGAAAAAGCTATATACAGCATTACCACTCAAGCTCGCGATTGAAAAACTAACAGCAGAATTCCAAACGAATATTAAAGAGCTTGAAACAAATATTTCAAAAAAATCATTTATAGATGACCGTGTTTGGAGCTTAAAAATGCAGTCTTCTATTCAAGTGCAAAGTAAACAGATAATTGAAGATGCAAAAAAATCTATCCGTATTTCTGCTTGGAATGACACCTTCTTAGAATATCTTCCATTACTGGAGCAGAAGGCGCAACAAGGTGTTGAGATTGAAGGCCTTATAGTAGGAAAAGCTGAAACAGAACTAAAGAACATTCATTTTCTCATCCCAACAGAAGAGCCAAATGCATTAGAACGTTATTTACTCCTTATCGTTGATGATCATGAAATTTTATTTGCTGGTGTCGAACAAGAATCTTGGCAAGCAATGAAAACAATGTCTCAGCCATTTGTAAAATTCTTTACTGAATTTTTCTATCATGATGTGGCACTCGCTAAAATTACCCAAAAACATCATGAACTCTTTATGAATGATGAGGAAATTCGAAGCATTTTAATGAAGTTGAGGTATTAAACATATGAAAAGGAATGCTTGTACATATAATAAAGCATTCCTTTCTTCATTATAAGAAAATGAAAATATCCTTATCTTTTTAAATAATAGATAATAAGTTTGCTTCAATGATATATCTATCCGGAGCATTACCAATATATTCAAATGGATAACAAGTTGTTAATGTTAAAGTTGGGCGATTTTTTGGTACTACTACCGTCCGATCTTCAGCTCTTGTAATCCAATGTCTGCTAATTTGATACGTATATGTTTTTTTATCATATTTTAAAATTAAAGTATCATTTTCTTTCAATTTACCAATCTCAATAAACACAGTATCTCGATGTCCACTCAAAACAGTATGACCCTTTCCAGATGGTGTCGTTGTAAGATCACTCACAAACATTCCCACACCTTTTTTTAACACTTTTTCATCTGTTCCCCAGTATATAGAATATTTCTTTTTTAGTTTAGGAACGATTAATTGTGCTATTTTTTCTCCAAATTGGTGCTGAGATTGTGAAGAAGAAACTTGTTCCGTCTGTATTTTGAGTAACGTTTTTTCCAAATTTTGCTGCCTCGGTATATGTTCAAACTCTTTATACTGTTTTACCTCATATTCCGTTAAAGAATGAGCAGAATTCTTGGCGCTATACCACTCTATAAAACAGAAAGAACCTGTACTTAATCCTATAACGATTAAACATAAACCAAACCACTGCCCTTTATTCACATACTATCCCCCCATTAAAACAGCAGAACTCTTCCTGCCGTTTTAAGGCCATTGTCTCTTATTCATTAGTTGGCTTACGACGTAGCATTAGTACAAATCCTATCAGTACAATTACAGCACTTACTAACATGATTGTAAAACTATTTGAAGCTGTATTTGGCAATTGTTCCCCCTGTTGCATTCTGTCTTCCCTCTTAGTTGTTTCTTTTGTCACTTCCCTTTGTTCCTGCTGTATATTTTTTTGCTTGTCTTCCTTATGAATAAGGTTCTGCTTAGCTTCTTCTTGTTTATCTCCATTCTTCTCAGATTCTTTTTTACTAGCTAAAAATTGATCATATTCTCCTTTTTTCACTTCACACGGTAATCCATCATGGTCTTTGTCTAAACCGTGCGGATCGTGATTTGTATTATATCCACGACTCTGCCAAAATTCCATTACTTCCTGTTTATTTTTAAAATGACCGCAATTTTTGTCCTCTGGATTCTTTGCAGCATAAATTGCTGTATGATAGCCCACCGTTAACATTAAAAACATTGGTAATAAAACAAATAGTTTTTTCATCTATTTCCCCTTCTTTCGCTAATATATTGAAATATTTTACATCTTAATTATCAATATATCAATATTCTTATATAACGAAAGAAAGTTGTTACTGTTAACTCCATCCCTTCTCTTATTGAAACTTTTTTACGTCACTTACAATGAAATTAAATTTTCTTCTAAATCCGCTTATTCATTACAAAGCTACTCTATGCGATGATATAAACGATCAAATGAGAAATAGCAAAGGCTAGGCTCCCTTTGCTATTTCTCATTCTGCCTCTTTATTTCATTTAACAACGCAATAATTCTTTCATTTTGCTCAACTTGCTTCTCCGAATTATGATAAAGAAAACGAATCCATCTAAATACAAATATAGCGATAAATAACGGGAATACCGTGAAGAAAAAACCAATAATGGAATCATCCATATTTTATCACCTCAATAATGAATACCCTTCTATAACACCGTAGTAAAACCTCTATTTCTTCCAAAATAAAAAAGAATCTATCACACGATAGATTCCTTTTTAGCTACATGAGTAGATTGGTCTCTCGTAATTGAGAAGATTGCACATAGCAATGCTAAGATGATAAATCCGCCGCCCACCCAAGCGTTATACATAACAGATGACTTTTCAATAACAATGCCACCTACTGTTGAACCGAGCGCAATCCCTAAATGAAGTGCTGAATTATTTAAACTTTGCTGGATACCAGCTGATTGTGGTGCAATTTCAATTAAATAACTTTGCTGAGCTGGAGAAATTGCCCAGCTTAACATACTCCATAGTCCCATTACCGTAATAAATAGCGGGAAAGAGAAGGCCATCATCGGTAAGATAAAGAGAGCACATGCAAAGACGATAATAATAGAAATGATACTTTTCTTTGATCCCCACTTATCTGCAAGCCAGCCGCCAAATCCACCACCAATAACTGCTGCAATACCAAAAATAAAGTAAAACAAACTAATCCAGTTTGCTTCAACATGCATAATATCTTTTAAAAACGGTGTTAAATATGCATACAGTGTTAAATGTCCTGTTAAAAATAGGAATGACGTTAACTGTGCACTTACAATTTTTTTGTTTTTCAAGGTAGCAATTTGCTCTTTTATAGATAAAACAGCTACTGGAGGAACTTTTGTTAAGAACAGAGAAATGCTTACAATTGCAATAACTGTTAGCACTGAAATCAATACAAAGGGTGCTCTCCAACCATATGCATTTCCGAGAACAAGACCTAATGGTACGCCGAGAACGAGCGATCCGCTAATCCCCATGAAAATGATTCCAATTGCTCGCGCACGAAAATGTGGTTCTACTACACTCGATGCTAATGTGACAGATAATGCAATAATCAGTGATCCACTTGCCGCACAAATGACCCTTGAAAACATTAACATTCCATAATTTATACTTAAAGATGAAATAAGATTCCCAATTAAGAAAATAGATAATGACCCGATGTATAGTGTTTTTCGCTCAATCTTCCCCGTCATCGCTAATAACAAAGGTCCTGAAAGAGCAAAGACAATAGAAAAAATAGTAATCAGTTGCCCTGCTGCACGAATGGAAACACCTAAATCATTCGCAACTAAGTCGAGTGTTCCTCCAATTATTAATTCAACCGTTCCGACTACAAATGCTGCAATCGCTAAAATATATACTCGAAAATTCAATTTTCCCCCTCACTTTCTTTCGTCTCCTATAAGGTTACCACAATAATAGTAACCAAAATAAAAGAAGCAAGCAAGAGAAGATTCCTTATCTTTTAAGAGAAAATTTTTCACAAAAAAGAAGCAAGCGATTCCTTCACTTGCTTCTGTAAGATTATATTTCTTTTTTCTTATTTAAATACCAATAAACAGGAAGTCCTGTCACGACGATTACAATTGACAAACAACAACTTATAGGATCATTCATAATCGCACTGCCAATTACAAATAACGACCCGAAAATAGCAACAATCGGTACAATTGGAAATAACGGTACACTATAAGCACGTTCTTTTCCTTCATTACGTTTTCGTAAAATAAAAACTCCAATAAATGTCATCACATAAAAAATATAAATAATAAATACGGAAATCTCCGATAATTTATTTGGATCACTTATAATCATTAAAATAATCCCTAAAATAATTTCAAACGTAATTGCATTAGCTGGTGTTTTAAACTTTTCATTTTCTTTCGCGATAAATTTCGAAAACGGAAGCTGTCCACGTTCAGCCATGGACATTGGAATACGCGGAAATGTTAAAATCTTTCCGTTCAAACATCCAAAAATGGAAACAATAATACCGATACTAATAATTTTTCCGCCATATTCTCCTAACAACATCCCAGCAGCTGTTGCAGTCGCGTTCTCACCAAGATTTACAATTTCCATAGCTGGCAATACTTTTAATAAAGCCAAATTAATTAATACATAAGCAAATGTTACAATTAATATCCCTAACGTCATCGCCTTTGGTAATAACTTTGTTGGATTCTTCATTTCACCGCCAATAGAAGCAAGCAAGATCCATCCATCATAAGCAAATAAAGTTGCTAAAATCGCCATACCAATACTTTGATTTTCCGATAATGGCACAACTACATTAAAAATATCACTATTCCCTTTCCAAAAACCTAACAAAACAATTAATACGACGGGAATCAGTTTCCCCACTGTTGTAACCGTTTGAACAATGCCTCCATACTTTGTTCCAACACTATTTACAGCGCCAAGGAATATGACTGTACCAATTGCAATTGGTAAATTCCACGATGTATCTAAATAAAAGAAGTTAATGATTAAAGAACTAAAGTACAAACCTAACGTTCCAATAATAGCTGGTCCATATACAATTGTTTGCATCCATCCCGATAAATACCCTAAGAAACTCCCATAAATTTCTTCTAAATATGTATACAATCCACCATTTTTCGGAATTTGCGCTCCAATTTCAGCTACCGTTAAACCACTAGCTAAAGTTAATAAACCTCCAATGACCCAAGCAGCAATCGCCATATTGGAACTACCGGAATAATCCAATACACTCCCTGGTTTCATAAATACACCAGAACCAATAATTGTTCCAACAACGATGGATAACGCCACCGTTAATCCAATTTTGTTCTTCTCCTCATGATGCATATTATGTATCCTCCTTCCAATTCTAGTGTGATGCAAAATGAAATAAAAAACACCCCTCCCTCAAAAAGGGACGAGTGTTTTATTCGTGGTTCCACCCTTGTTTAATTAGCAAAGCGATACACTTCACCAACTTCTCAAGTTTCCATAACGGCTTTCACCGGCAAGCAATTACTCATGGATTCACTGCTGCAGCTCAGAGGTGGTAATTCATTCTTTCGTATTAGGAAGCTTACAGCCTAAGGCCTCCCTCTCTGAGAATCGTAAAAAATAAACCATATCCTCATCATCACTTCTTGATGTCGAATTTTGTAGTTACTGTTCATTATATTGGATTTTTCAAAAAAATCAATAATATTACTGATATAATATATAAAAATATCTCTTCTTATAGTATAACAAAAGCTATCCTATTTTTCGAATCTCCATAAAACAGTATGTTATCTATTCCTTGTATTACTACATAGTAAATATCTCGATTATAGAGGCCGATGTGAACAAAAAAACAATTTCAACAAATCAATGCCATTCATTTTTAAGCACTTTCTCCTATACTTTCTATTTCATTGCCATAGAGAGATACTAGCTGTACAATACAAAAACGCCGCTCTCAATTAGAGCGGCGTTTTCCTCTAGGCGCTTTGTAGTTGGCCTTGTTCACGTTCTATGAATTTTCTTAATATCATTGTTTGCATCATTGTAAAGGTATTCCCAGTAACCCAGTACAACACAAGCCCTGATGGTGCAGCAAATCCCATAAATAAGATCAATGCCGGCATCATAAACTGCTGAATTTTGAGCATTTGAACTTGGTCTTTAGGTGTCACACTGGATTGCATCACCTTCATTTGAACAAACGTTGTGAACGCTGCAAGAATCGGTAATATATAGTACGGATCTGCATGTCCTAAATTGACCCATAAAAACGAAGAGGTACGAATCTCTTCTGTGCGGCTAATCGCATAATATAGCGCCGAAAAAATAGGCAATTGAATCAAGAGTGGCCAGCACCCAGCTAGTGGCTTCCAACCGCCTGATTTCATTAGTTCTGACATTTCTTTTTGATACTCTTTTTGTTTTTCAATATCCTTGCTTACATCACCATATTTGTCCTTCAACTTTTGAAGCTTAGGTTGCATTTGTTTCATTTTCATTTGACTGCGATATTGCGAAATAGCTAATGGAATCATTGCGAAGCGAACCAAAAGCGTAATAAGAATAATCGCAATCCCAAAACTCCCGCCAGCTATATGATTATGGGCAAATTGAAGCATAAGTGAAATGGGATAAACAAAATAGTGATCCCAAATTCCAGTACTGTTTGCATCAATAGGACTTGCATGACTGCAACCAGATAAAACAAAAACAAGTAACAATGATAAACGAATGAGCACAGCTCGATATGATTTTAACATGTTCATTCCTCCAATGTTTCGTAATGAATTAGCGAAACATTGGTGTATACGGACCAGCTTCATCACTCTCATCGCTTGATTCCTGTCTACGAACAGAATGAACCATTCCGTATTTATAAAAAATAGAAAAAAACAGAAAATGATCTATACTCTCCTCACATGTATCAACAAATGCAAAAGTCCTTTGTCTACTGCTCGATGCTTGTTGACGTACAAAACGAGAAATATTAGTGAGGAGAAAAACTTCTAATAAACATAATGCTGTCGTTACAACAGATATATATAAAGCAATATCTTGCAATAAAAAGTCCATCGCTTCACATCCTTAGTAACGTCATTTTAGCACATTCAACAAATATTCTCTATTTCCTTATAATTTCAAAACAAGTTTTGTATATTCCCTCACAAAAATAGTCTAAAACATCATTGTATTCGCTTTCTTTAGTATATTCACACATGTGATTGAATAGGTTGTTTTTTTAGAAATTTATAAAATTTTTGTATTATACTAAAACGGTTGCCAGTTTCTGAAAAAAGCTTTATTCTCTTCTTGTAATCAAAAATGAATATGGAGATGAAACATACTATGGGTCAATTAGGAGACGCCGATTACGTTCCCGATACCGCCTTTTTATCCTTCCCAGCGGCTAAAACATTTCACTTAGAATTTATCATACAATTGATTGTTATTTTTGTAGCTTCTATCTTGTATGCAATTTCGATGAATATGTTTTTTATCCCACACAATATGATCAGCGGTGGATTTGCTGGAGTAGGGATGATTATTGGTTATTTAATGCACTACAATATTGGTGCACTTATCTTTCTACTCAATGTCCCACTTCTTATTTTAAGTCATTTTTACTTAGGTAAGAAAACAACCTTTTTAACAGCTTATTTCGTAGCAGTATCGTCGATCGCTATGAACATTATCCCAGTGCATCAAGTATCAGAAGATATTTTGCTTTCTTCTGTATTTGGCGGAGTCCTCTGCGGAGCTGCAACGGGAATTATTTTCCGATTCGCTTCTTCAACTGGTGGATTTGATATTGTTGGGTTGATTGTAGCGAAATATAAAGACATCTCAATTGGAGCTATCATTTTCGTGTTCAACCTCGTTCTACTTGTTGTTGCTGGCTTTATTTTCGGTTGGGATATTACATTGTATACGTTGATTAGCCGTTTTGTTGTCAGCAAAGTAATTGATGCTGTGCATACGAAACATATCAAATTAACAATTATGACAATTACAGAAAAAGGCGAAGAAATCAAAAGCTCACTACTGCATCATGGCATCCGTGGTGTAACAATGGTAGACGCTGTCGGCGGCTATACCAACCATAAGAAGAAAATCATTTACACTGTCGTAACTCGCTATGAGTTAGGAGAAATCAAACGCATTATTCGTCACGTAGACAATCATGCATTTATGAATATTACTGAAACTGTCGAAATCGTTGGCCGTTTCAAGCGCATATAAGAAACCGCAAGGAATTTACTTTCCTTGCGGTTTTATTTTATTTTCACTTATCGTAAAATCAGATAATTCTATTATTATAAGCGAAAATATGTTATAATATAGTGAGCAAGATTTACAAAAAGAATGTATAGACTTGGGAGTTTCTCTTACTTTTATAAGCAAAACGAAACGAGAAGTCGGGTATATTTCAAATACAACTTTGCAAAATAACTATTATTTACACACCTTATCGAATCATCTTAGTTATTCTTCATTATTCTTTTTTGAAAAGAACTTCTTTCTATTATACCTACCTTGTTGACTTCCAAATCATCTTATTACATAAGGAGATGAATATATGAATCAATATATACGATATACAATAGCTGTCTTGTTTGCGATGATCGGCGCTGCCATTTGCTTTTGGACAAATATTCAGCTTGGAGAACATATCATTTTTAATGGAATAGAATCGCTTGTAAGCGCTGCAATATTAGGCGGATATATTTACTTCCTCTTCAATCCAGAAGAAAACGCCCAAAAAACAATGCTACTAACAATGATTGGAATTGTAGGGGGCTGTATCTCCTACTCCATGACAAACTATACATTACCACTTCAATTAAGCTCTGCTTTCTTCCACGGTCTTTGGACTTGGTTTATCGCATTTTGTTTAGCAGATGTGTTTAACCTATTACAAGACCCTCCTGAAGGAATCGAGAGCAATTCTTAAGCTGGAAGATTCCTCTTCCAGCTTTTTGTTTTTTCCCTCTTCCTAAAAATATATCGGCGCAACTTGAAATATATCGGCGATTCGACATAGAATATCGATTTCCCAACAAATTACGACAAATAAAACACCCTATATCCCTTACTTAAAAATGCGAAACCAAACATGTGCCCCACCACATATATCGCTATTTTCTGCATATATTTCTCCACCATGTTTCTCTACAATCATCTTCGCAATATATAATCCAAGTCCAGAATGATCCTTACTGCTTGATCTCGATTTATCCTCCTGATAAAAACGCCGGAAAATTTTTTGTACATTCCTTGATTGAAAACCAAGCCCAGAATCATATACATGAAATTCAAGTACATCGTGCTGTATACTTACTTTTAATACTATCTTTCCTTCTTCTGGTGTAAACCGAACTGCGTTCATTACAAGATTATCCATCACTTGACTGATTCTCTCTCGATCAAATGCAAGTGTCTTTATATCTTTCGCTTGTTCAAACATAACTTCCCATTCTATCTTTTTCTTCCTAGCAATATACTCATACTCTTCTATCTTTTTATGAAAGAAGCTCTCTACATGTACTTCACTTAAACATAATTGAAACGAAAAACTTTCCAGCTCATTGACCGTATTGAACTCTCCAATAAGTTTTGCCATTCGATTCGCATTTCGCTCAATTGTTTGCAAATAACGCTGTAGTAGCTCCTCATTTTTCCAAAGGCCGCTTTGCAAGCCTTCTATATGTCCACTAATAATGGTTAACGGTGTTTTTAAATCATGGGAAATCGCTCTAATATATTCTCTTCTTTCTTCTTCTAACTCCCATTGATGTGATAAACTATTCGCTAATGCAGCGCGCATGTTTTCAAATGAATGAACCAATTCACCAATTTCATTTTTCGCATTATATTCTAAATGAAAATCTAAATCATGCTTTTGAATTCTCTTGGAAGCCTCCGATAATTCAACAAGCGGTTTCCTAATTCTTTTACCCATTCGGCTTGAAACAACATAGGACAAAATAGTAATGTACATAAACGGAGAACTTAAAAATAAAAGCACTATTATTCCATTAGTAAGAGAAGTTGGCGAACTAACTAAACGATAATGTAACCCAATCGCTCCTTGCAAATTCCCCTCTTTATCGACTAACGGAATATACTTTATAATAACATCATTTTCTTCATGAATATTTGTATTTATTACTTTTAAAATTGGATTTTGCTCTGTTATAATCTCTTTTGTATATGTACCGTAAAGAATTTCACCTTTCTTATTTACAACTTGATATTGAATTCCCTTCAAAGGAATTAACTTTTCTAGCTGCTTCCTCTCGTTTTCATCTAATAAAAGATCTTCTTTTTCCTTAATATACTTTTCAATAGTAGGTATTTGATTTTGGTAATGATTAGCTGGCAATACTTTCTCTGAATCGCCAGTCATTAACCAATACCAGCCACCTATCGCTGTTAAAATAGTAAGTAGTAAACTTCCAATTAAAATGATTAAGAAACCTACCACCAATTGTTTTTTAATACGCAGCTGCTCGATCATCTTTGTACACTCCACTTATACCCAATTCCCCAGACGGTTTGAATATACGTATATTCCTTATCATACACGCTAATCTTCGTCCGAATTTTTTTCATATGCTCGACAACAGTAGATACATCACTTTCACTATCATAGCCCCAAATTTTTTCAAATAACTGTTCTTTTGTTAATACTTGCCCTGCATGAAGCGCTAGTATTTTTACAATTTCAAACTCTTTCTTCGTAAAATGGATGATCTGCTCTCCGCTCCTCACCTCATAGCTTTGTAAATCAATGAAAATTTTCCCATATTTTAAGACTTGTTTATTTTCTTTCCTATTGATTGTACGACGTAAATTAGCGATGATTCTTGCCTTCAGCTCTTTCAAACTAAACGGTTTGCTAATATAATCATCTCCACCAATCATTAATCCCTCAATTCGCGATTGCTCCCTATTATCAGCACTTACAAATAAAATGGGACACCCTTGGCTTTTTCTAATCTTTTCACATACTTCAAATCCGTTCATATCAGGAAGCATTACATCCAGTAAAACTAAACTTATATCATCATCTAATTGACGTAGCGCTTCCTGTCCATTTAAAGCCGTTCGCACATGGTATCCTTCCATAGCAAGACTATCTGCCATAAATGTTAAAATATCTTCCTCATCATCAACCACTAAAATGGTCTCTGCCATGGTCATTCTCCCCTTTACTCACACAAATCCTTTGCCCGCCACGTTATAACACTAAATAACATACAAACTACGAAAATTGTACCATTCAAAAGGTAGAATGTGGAATCTCCATTACTTAAAATACGAATCGCTTCTTGACCTGCTAATATAAAATACGAAAATATATGGTGAACATATAAAACTCCAAATAGGATCCCGATTGTTCCAAAATAAGAAAGAACTACATTTGGCATCCATAAGCTAATAAAACTTGCCAATAGTAAAATAGTTGCAGTAATAAAAAGCAATATTCCATAATATTTCAATGTATATAAAAAAGATTCCATAGCGTTATATTTTATATCTTGATGTAAAAACGTCGTATACTCAGCTGATGGAATATACAATCTCCCATATACATATCCAGTAATAAAAGTAAGAAGTAAAAATATCGAGGCAACTATAAACTGCGTTAGCCACTTCCCACAAAGTAATTTCACTCTCTCGATCGACCTTATACAAACGAGGCGATAAGCACCTGAAGAACGCTCACCATTAAAACTATCAACAAATAAAATTGGAAATATTAATAAAGCTAATATAGGATACATTTCTTTTGCTAGTACAACTTGAAAATTCAACTGGCTTAACGGTGTTCCCGAACCGTTATGGCTATAAATTGCTAATTGTACATAGGCAAGAAAAATTGCATCGCCTATAAGAAACAATATAAAAATAAATAATATAACCTTTGTCTTTTTCCGAGCAAAAATCCGTTCAAATTCACTTATTATTAATTGTTTCATTCTACTCACCTCACACAAAATGATCTTTCTTTCCCAATATAAAAAACGTAATCAAATTTGAAATAACCATATAAATCGTTAATACAAAGGAATATAAAGAAATAAACTCCACATTTCCTGTAAGTGCTAAAGCAATTCCTCGTGCCTGTAAATATATAACTGATGAAGATTGTACATATAGTATTTGATGATCTGATACAAAATTTCGTACGACTTCTGGAACAATTAAAGAAAGGAGAATGAATCCCATTCCAAGCGCGATGGCACTTGTTGTAGACTTACTAAGTACTGTTATCGCCATGAAAATACTACTGACGCAAACTATCATGATGTACGCTATAACGTAATACTTCAGCGTATATAAAAAAATTTCGGTTCCACTATTAGTTGGCTGCTCATAATAAAAAAGAAAAACATTCGGATTAAATTCAAAACATAAATACCCAATTCCATAACTACAAATGAAATATACGAGGAAAAACAAAGCCATCATTATAAGCATTACCACCATTTTTCCAAATAAAATTTGCCGATACGTATAAATACGCTGCAATACCATTCTCATTTGTCCACTGTAATATTCATTAGAAATCATAAGAGCCATCGTCACGAGCAAAATAAGGTTAAATACACTCACAATCATTTCTGCAAGTCCCATATAGGGGAATGTATTGGCATATGTATAATCTGCAGCTGTTTTTGTGATCGATTGATTATGCGCCACGGAATACTTCACAGCTCCAAATAACATCAATGGTATCATCGCAAAACAAAGCCATGTCACCTTCTTTGCCCAAAGCCTTTCCCATTCAGAGCGTACTAATCTCATCATAAACTCATCATCTCTACAAAAATATCCTCTAGCTCTTTTTGATTACCTTTTAATTCTTCCGTCGTCCCTCGCCATATGAGTGTCCCTTCTCGAATCATGACCCATGAATCACACATAAGCTCGAGTTCGCGAATAAAATGACTCGAAATAAAGAATGTAATCCCTTTCTTACGCTGTAAACCGAGAATAATTTTTCGAAGTTGCTGAATCCCCACTGGATCTAGTCCATTAGAAGGTTCATCTAAAATAATAAAGTCTGGATCTCCCAGCAACGCTTGAGCAATTCCTAACCGTTGTTTCATTCCAAGTGAATATGTACCAACCTTATCATCAGCGCGATTTTCTAAGCCGACAATTTGTAACACTTGCTGAATCTTGTTCTCTAAGTTCTCTCCTCCAGCATTCAGCGTAATCCTGCCTAAATTCCGTAAATTTTTTCTTCCTGACATATAAGGAAAGAAAATAGGTGCTTCAACAATTGCACCGACATATTGAAGGGCTTCCTTACGATTTTTTTGTACACTCACACCATTGATGAACACTTCACCCTCATTTGGTCGAATCAATCCCATAATAGTCCGAATCAATGTCGTCTTCCCGGACCCATTTGGTCCAACAAAGCCACAAATTTCATTTTTATAAACGGAAAAAGACAGATGGCTTAACAACGTTCTTCCCTTCACTCTCTTCGTCACATCTCTCACTTCTAAAACAGATTCTTTCATCTCAATCGCCTCCTTACTTCTAGAATAGAAGGTAAAAATAAACTATTTATAAACAAATAAAAAAAGAAGTTGCTTTTACGGCAACTTCTTTTTCCTCTTCCTAAAAATATATCGGCGCAACTTGAAATATATCGGCGATTCGACATAGAATATCGATTTACCAACAAATTACGACAAAGGATAGGTAGAGCATGATTGCTACTGCTCACCTATCCTTATTTATCCTCTATACGGGGGTTTTCAGAAATATCTTGCCTTTTCTAAGTTTTAACATGGAATGGTCCTCATATTAATTGGCATTTTGAACAAATACACGTTTCAATTGCTTACGGAAACGAATACATAAGGTAATTGCTACAATCAAAGCAATCGCAAAAATGATTTTCCCACTATGTTGTCCCAGTGCACCAAAGATATCATGTATATTTCCACCTAACCAATAGCCACCAATTAAAAAGAACATTACCCAGAATAAAGCACCTGAATAAATTGTAATTGCAAAGCGACGAAATGGTAGATTAATAATTCCTCCAAAATATCCGGTAAAGTGACGTACACCTGGGATAAAGAAGCCAATAAAGATTAAGAAATATCCATACTTATCAAACCACATTCTCGTTAAATCAATTTTTCTTTGTGTTAAAAAGACATACTTTCCATACTTTTGTACAAAAGGCATCCCAAGCTTATTTCCTAAAAAGTATTGAATCGTCATTCCAATACTCGTCCCAATAAATGATAAAGTAATTAACACGAATAAGTTTAAATCTCCTGTATGTGCTAAATATCCTGCATAAGCTAATGTCGGCTCTCCTGGAAATGGAAGAGCAATATATTCTAATAGTAATCCAACAAGTACAACATAGTAGCCATATTGCTGAAATAACTCATGAATCCATTCCATGTCATCTCTCCTTTTCTAATCCTATCAACAGGAATCACGTACTCATTGTTACTATTATTGTATAAAAAAATTGTCGAAATAACTATCATAACAGCTTACATTTTTATTACATTTTTGTAAGATATACATCAACTTATTTCCACGAATTTTATTCCACATATTTCCAAATTACATCTACGCTAACTTAAATCGCATCCATTTGTTCTATATAAAAAACTATTTCAAAAAATACACGTTCTTATAAACACTTCATTTACAAGACTTTATCCATTTTTATATAAATACCCTTTCTATTTTTTAAAAAAACGTTCTATATAAAAAACCATATTAAACTCATCTCAACTTCATATTAGCTTCATATACATATTGTAAAATTATATCGGAATTTGTTGAAAAGTATAACTAGTGAATGTGCAATATATTAAATTGAATAAATATAAATAATTCCAAAAAAAGGAGCAAAGGAGAATAGAAATGGAAGCGTATAACATGCACAATTTTATCAATACAGAAATTGAATCTCAGCCGCATGAAACAACTTTCAATCTACACATATGCGAAGCAAATGAATTTGATGTAAATTTAACAAAATCAACAACATTATCCTTTATTGTTACAAAAAGAAATATCAAAATTATTACTAGAAAGTGGATCAATTCTCGGCAAGAAAGTATGATTGGTAAAAGTTATATTATTCCAACTCAAGCATTTCACTATCTTCTACCTATTATTTGTGAAAATGAAGAAGAAATGATTATTCAAGTACAAAGCTTTGGCACAAGCGGTGAACTTCTACTTAACGAGAGATTGCTAATCAATAAAAATAACCGCAAGAATAGTACGAAAATCACTACCTTTTTTGAAGCTTTAAATGAGAATATTATTCAAACGTTACGTACTTTCCAAATTCAATGTATGTAGTACAGTCATAAATAATTTATCCGTACTTATTATTTTAACTGATAAAATGAGCAAGAGGAGTATAATGATGAAGAAGTTATTATTAGTTATGTTATCTATATCGGTTTGGGCATTTCCTTTCAAAACTACTGAAGTAAAAGCAGCTTCACCATCTCAGCAACTAATTGTTAACACGAATACACATAAGATGGCATTCTATCAAAATGGAGTATTAATAAGAAGCTTTACTGTCGCTACTGGAAAATCTACAACACCTACTCCAACAGGGTCTTTTATTATTGTTAACAAAATTAAAAATCGTCCTTACTATACTGGTCATATTAAAGGTGGCGATCCACGTAACCCGCTCGGTGATCGTTGGCTCGGATTAAATATGGCAGGCACATGGGGAACAACATATGCGATTCATGGAACAAATAACAATCAAGCCATCGGTAAATCTACAACGCTTGGTTGCATTCGTATGTATAATAACGATATTCATTGGTTATTTGAACAAATTCATGAAAAAGCCACTGTCATTGTAAAAAACTAGTTTATATACTGAAACAAGAGAAAACCCTTGTATTAGCCAAGAACTTATCTTGGCTTCTTTTATTTCCTTTATTTCTTTGTTTACAGTAGCAAAGCAGTTGTCTTTACATATATAATAAAAATAACTTTATTAAAAAAGGCTATTAACATTTATAAAAACAAATATTAAAATTATACAGTTGTATTGTTTCATAAATTTCATATTACATACTATAATAGAATTATCGTGAATGAATTTTTTACCCCCATATATCTTCCCACATATTACATACTTTCACTGTACTGTAATAGTGGAGGGCTTATTATGTATACGAGCAATAGAAATTGATTATAAAGTGAACCTTTAATCAATGCGGACTTCATCCCCACTGATTATGAGGCTTCGTCAATCGGCTTTTTACGGGTAGTTCACCTCTCACCTAACTTCTTGCTTTCACTAAGCCTTGAAGTGTGAGCCTTACTGCCCTAAAATAGCGGGATAAATGTTGCATTTGAATATTTTAGTAAAAAGCGTTATTTAGGAGGTGTTACTATGACGCATATACTAGTGATTGAAGATAATCCAGATATACAAGAGCTTATACGAGAATTTTTGACTGCACAAAATTATGAAGTTGATGTTGTAGGTGCAGGAACAGAAGGCATTCTTCTATTCCAAAAGAATTTATACGATCTTGTTCTGTTAGATGTAATGTTACCAGATATAGATGGATATAGTATTTGTAAAATTATCCGTGGTCAGTCAGACGTACCGATTATTATGCTGACAGGTCTACAAAATGAAGAAAATGAAATTAAAGGTTTTGAGCTAGGAGTCGATGATTACATTACAAAGCCTTTTCATTATGCCATTTTTATCAAACGGGTTGAAGCAGTATTGCGAAGAGCGGCTTCAACAGAAGTTGAAAATGCAAATATACTACAATTCCATGAACTGATGCTAAATTCCACTGCATATGCTGCATATGTAAATGGTGATCAAGTGGAACTTACAACAAAAGAGTTTGAAATTATATATACGTTATTACAAAACCGTGGGAAAGTATTATCAAGAAGTGATTTGTTAAATAAAGTATGGGGCTATGAACATTACGGTGATGTGAGGGTAATTGATACACATATTAAAAATTTAAGGAAAAAATTATGTATTCCTTATATTAAAACGGTGAAAGGCATTGGCTACAAAATCGACTCTTAAAAAAGGGAACATCACCAGAAATATTTTTATTAAAACCATGTTATTTTGTATCCTTTTATCACTATGTCTTTATCAAGTTATTTATTTTCTATTATCAAACTATGATAAAGAGCATCACAGGCATTCTATTCATTCAAAGGAATTACAGACAACGCAGGACGCGTTTTCGAATGCAAAGGATGTTCAAAATAAAGCATTTTCCGGAAGTCTATCAAACCTTCCACCTTCTAGTGTAGATATTCAATCGCTCTATACTGCACTTAATCATGTTTTACATCATAATCAAGAGGCAAAAGAAAATGCGCAAAGCCCTTCTCATGTAAATAGTAAATATGTATCACCTTTACACTCTGAACAACAAGCTAGCCAAACTGCTAACTCAGATGCAACAAAACAAGAAGACAAATCAAAAGATGATATGAGCCTTGCAGAGGTATTCAAGCAGCTCGCTCCACATATCGCGCTAACAATGTTGACCATCTCACTCCTTGGCTCTTTCATTTATACAACATTAATAGCGAAACCATTTCAATATATGAGCGAAACATTGCGAGAAATTATGAATCTCGATTTTGCTGATAAACCATCTGCAAATACAAATGTGCAAAAAGAAAATTATGGTTTAGAAACTTTAGCTGTTGGAGCACAGCAAATTGTTAAAAGATTACATGAAACAAATAAAGATTTAAGAAACGAACTGAAAAGAGAACAAGAACTCGAGAGATCGCGTAAAGAATTTATGTCCATGCTGTCTCATGAATTAAAAACACCAATTACAGCTGTTATGGGGCAATTAGATGGGATGATTCACGGAATCGGCGCTTATAAAGATCGCGATAAATATTTAAAACGTTCTTATGAGATGATGCAGGATATTAACAATTTAACGGAAGAAATGTCGGAATTATCCAAAATACAAAATCCTCAGTTCAAACCAAATCTACAAATCATTTGCCTATCTAACATACTTGAAGATATTATGAAGAAGGTAGATTATTTTGTAAATGTAAAGCAATTAAATATTCAATCTAATATCAAACCAGACGTACAAATTTTAGCTGACCATAAATTTATTCAAACAGCCATTTTTAATATTGTTTCAAATGCGATTAACTATACAATCGATCATCAACATGTATATATAAAACTTTATGAAAAGCCAAATGCTTATGCTTTAGAAGTATTAAATACAGGTACACAAATTGAAGAGGAAAAATTAGCTCATCTATTTGAACCGTTTTATCGTGCCAATCCTAGCAAACATGGTCTAGTACATGGAAGCGGTTTAGGCTTGTATATTGTAAAACAAATATTAGATAAGCACCAATTCCCTTACGGCATTCAAAATACGCCTCAAGGTGTAAAATGTTCGATTGTGTTTCCAAAAGCTTTGTAGCATCCATTGACTCTACAATCGCTTCGAAACATAATAGAAAGAGAATTTCATATTCAAACTCATATGTCTTTATGAGAGGCGGAATTTTGCAGAGCTTTACTCTGTTTCGTTCGCCCGTTGTCCTAACTTGGACAACGGGCGTTTTTTTATTTAGAAAGGAGATTTTGTATGGAAAAATTTAAGTTTTCATTATTAGTTTTATTGGGAGCATGTAGTTACGGTGTACTTTCTACAATTTTCAAACTCGGTTTTATGAATGGTTTTTCCGCACACGAACTATTAGGTGGACAATATATATTTGGCTGGATTGGACTTTTACTTCTCGTCCTCTTCTTTTCACGTCATAAAATCTCAAAAAAACAAATATTTTCCTTACTAGCTGTCGGAACAACAATGAGCATGACTGGCATTTTTTACGCTATTTCGGTAGAAGAATTACCAGCTTCTATCGCTGTTGTATTACTCTTTCAATTTACATGGATTGGGGTAGTCATTGAAGCAATTGCTAACAAAGCATTTCCAAGTCGTGAAAAGGTAATTTCCATTATCATTTTATTTACTGGAACCTTATTTGCTGGTGGGGTATTTGAAGGTCTTGGTCAAACTTTCTCTACAAAGGGCATTATCTTTGGATTATCGGCCGCTCTTTCTTTTTCCTTATATATATTTGTAAGCGGACGTGTAGCAAATCATGTATCACCTTATACAAAAAGCTTTCTCATGACAACAAGTGCGACATTTATTATTTGTCTATTCTTCCCACCAGCCTTTTTAATCGATGGCACCTTACAAGCAGGATTGTGGAAATATGCTTTCTTCCTTGGATTTTTCGGGGTCATTGTACCAGTCATTTGTTTTTCAATCGGTGTTCCAAAAGTAGGAACCGGACTCGGTACCATTTTAGGAGCTGCTGAACTACCAACAGCAATCATCGCTTCTATCACACTTGTTCATGAAGTCGTGTCTCCACTTCAGTGGCTTGGCATCATTTTTATATTGATTGGTATTTTCACACCGCAGTTTCTTAAAACACGTTCATTCAATCAAAGTATATAGAAAGGAAATTGAAAACCCTTGTTACTATATCATGCAAAAAAGGATCCCTTCACGGATAGGATCCTTTTTTGCATGCTTAACGCATATAAGTTGAGGTTGGAGATTACCATAATTCTGTAGAATAGGACACAAGGTATTTCAACATTTTGTCTCTGACTTTACGTAGTCAAAAGGGGTATGACCAACATAACGAAGAGTAATGTTTCAATCAATATTGATAACGATTATCAATATCAACTAATTAGAAGTATACAGGATGTGTTCTAGAAATACAATAGTTTTTTATTTGTATTTTTTACTATAGAAATGTAAACATTTTACGAACATTCCCATAAATTAGGTATTGAATCCCTATCATCTGCTATACTTGTACTAGAATATGAAGCACTTCTTCATGTAAAGTGTTTCAATTCTTTTTCATATATCAATTAATTATAATAATCGGTTTTAGAGGTGGGGGAATTATGAAACAGATCGGAATTCGTAAAAAGCTTCTCTTCATGTTTTTAGGTATATGTTCTTTATTTAGTATCGCACTCATTATTATTCTTTCCTATGCAATAAGTGAGACGCATAAGGCTGAAACCTTAAAATCCGAAGTATCAAAACGAGCTATTATTTTAAAAGAGAGAGGAGATTGGTTTCAAGCACAAGTTGCTGGCCTGCAGGAATACTTACTATCTCATGATCAAAAAGGATTAGATAAATTTAATCGAGAAGGCAAAAAATTAGCAGATACACGCAAAGAAGTGACAAGTGATAAAAAGCTGTCAGAAGGGATGAAAGAAGCTATTTTAATGGGGGGAAAATGGCGCAGTGTGATTGATAATGAAGTTCTTCCGCTTGCACGTGAAGGAAAATGGGAGGAGGCCTCCAAAATTGCAATAGAACAAACGGATTACGTCAATGATTTATTGGATCGCTTTACGAAATATGCAAATGAAGAAAAAGAAAAACAAAATCAATTAATTGAAGATATTCATACTTCATCCGAATTCATCCAATATATTATTTTCTTCTCGCTTATTGCATGTACGATTATTTCTATCTTATTAGCTTGGTGGTTTTCCGGCCAGCTTGTTAAACCGATCCAAAAAATTGATTCTAAATTAAAAGAATTAGCTTCTAAAGATGGTGATTTAACAGCAAGATTAGACGTAAATAGTAAAGATGAAATTGGCAACATCGCTCATTCTTTCAATCAAATGCTCGCAAATTTACAACATATTATTCAACAGGTACAACAAACATCTATGAACGTAAAAGAAGCATCGCTAAGCATGTATTCTAGCACCATTGCTTCTATGGATGCGTCTTCACAAATCCAAGATACAATGGTATCTCTTGATGATAGTATTCGTTCACAAGTTTCTAGTATAGAAGAAAGCTCCACCGCTATGGACGACATGTCGAAAAGCGTGCAGCGCATTGCGGAATCTGCTTCATCTGTCGCAGAATTAGCAATGACAACCGCTGAAAAAGCAGACGATGGTGGCAAAGTGATTGAAAAATCAATTTCACAAATGAATACAATACATGAAGCAGTCAATGCTACATCACAAGTTGTAGAACGCCTAATTACACATACAAAACATATTGATACAGCTGTACAATCCATTTCTAATATTGCGGAACAAACAAACTTATTAGCTTTAAATGCTTCCATTGAAGCTGCTCGTGCTGGGGAACAAGGAAAAGGATTTGCGGTTGTCGCAGATGAAGTTCGCAAACTGGCTGAACAATCTAAAACAGCAGCAACTGATATTAACCATTTATTACGTCAAATTCAAAATGATACACAAGCTGCAAATGATATGATGACACAAGGGCAGTCAGAAGCATCTCAAGGAATTACGGTCATTCGTACTGCTGGTTCTTCTTTTTCAGCAATTGTTAACCATATAAATGGCGTTTCTACACAAATGCAAGAAATGTCTGCTACTGCTGAAGAAATGGCTGCAAGTGCTGAAGAAATGAATGCATCCTTAAATAATATCGCCTCCATTTCAAATGAGGTGGCAGCTGATACAACCCAAACATCCAATTCAGCTGGCGAACAAGTTCATGTAATGAAAGAAGTCGCTACAAAATCATCCGAGATGAAAGCTACTGTAGAGGAACTTGAAGCACTTGTTGCACATTTTAAAACAACTTCATAATAGATTGAAAGAGAGACTTTTCATTTGTCTCTCTTTTTTATTATTTATCATTGATTTACATATACCTCGAAAAGAAATATCTTATGCTTTCCTCTTTGAATGACTGTCTGCTATAATTCCTAATGGAAAGAACGCTTTATTCCAACAGATACGGAATGAAGCTTTTAAAATTCTTATATAAAAAAATCTTAATAGAATGATTAAAAGGAGGTTTTATCATATGAGTTTTATCAGTATTCGCAAAAAATTGATATTCATGATGATAGCAACTTGTGCTTTATTCGGTATTGCATTAGCTCTTATTTTATTTTTCGCTATCGATCAATCCGAAAAAGCCGAGACATTACAAACAGATATCTCCCCTTTAGCAACAGAATTAAAGGAACATGGAGAGGCTTATCAAGTGCAACTTTCTGCTCTACGTGGTTATTTATTACAACATGATCAAGTGGAAGTCGACAAATTTCATGAAATGAGTAAACACATTGAAAGTACGAAAGACAAACTTCTTGCGGACTCTCATGCCACTCAACAGCTAAAAGATACAATGCAACTAGGGACAAAATGGAGAGAGTTTATTGCAACAAAAGTCTTTCCACTTGCAAAAGAGGAGAAGTGGGAAGAAGCGATTAAACTTGCTGAAACAGAAAATGCTACTGTCTATAAAGTAATAGGCGATTTCACAAACTATAGTAATGAACAAGCAAAACTACGTGAACAATCTATTCAAAAAATCGATCAATTCTCATCGATCATTGAATATGTTGTATTGTTATCTCTTATTATCTGTAGTATTGTTGCCATTATTCTTGCATGGTGGTTCTCTGATAAACTTGTTAAACCAATTAAACAAATTGATATAAAGTTAAAAGAATTAGCATCTCAAGAAGGGGACTTAACAGGTCGTTTACAAGTAAACAGTAATGATGAAGTTGGCGAAATTGCTACTTCCTTTAATAAGTTGTTAGAAAATTTACAGCACATTATTCATCGAGTACAAAAAACATCTAAGGAAGTTCAAACAGCTTCTGAAAATATGCTCGAAAAAACGAATACATCACGAGAAGCTACATTAAAAGTTCAGCGGACCATGTCTGAATTAGAGACAAGTATTCAATCTCAAACTTCTAGCATGGAAGAAAGTTCTACTGCTATGGATGATATGTCCATTAATGTGCAGCGCATTGCGGAAGCCGCTTCTTCTGTTGCAGAGTTAGCTGTTACTACTTCAGATCATGCCAATAACGGTACTGCCGTTATTCAGAAATCGATTACACAAATGACAACAATTCATGAAGCAGTCAATGCTACATCAGAAGTTGTCGAACGTCTAATCACTCACACAAAACATATCGATACAGCATTGCAATCTATTTCTAACATTGCGGAACAAACAAATTTACTTGCTCTCAATGCTTCTATCGAGGCTGCTCGCGCTGGAGAACAAGGAAAAGGATTTGCGGTTGTCGCAGATGAGGTCCGCAAACTTGCGGAACAATCTAAAACAGCTGCAACTGATATTAACACGCTATTGCATCAAATTCAAAATGATACAGAAGCAGCAAGTTCTATGATGTCACGAGGACAAGCAGAATCTTCAGAAGGAATTCATGTAATTCGCAAAGCTGGAGATTCCTTTACAACAATTGTGGAACAAGTAAACCATGTTTCCACACAAATACAAGACATCTCTGCAACAGCGGAAGAGATGGCAGCAAGTGCCGAAGAAATGAACGCATCTCTTAACACCATTGCTTCTATCGCTAATGAAGTATCAGCTGAAACGACTCAAACTGCAAAATCAGCGGAAAGAAAAGTAATTGTTATGAATGAAATGACTTCTACAGCAAGTCAAATGAAACAAACAGTAGAAGAATTAGATACGCTCGTATCGCGATTTAAAACAGAATAATTTTCCTCTGATCCAGGTATTCCTTTTAAAGGAGCCTGGATTTTTTACTTTCTTAAACACTTTCTAAGTAACTTTCTGTTACTGCAGACGCTCTCGCACGAGATTCTCCACATATGTAACGATATTCACAAGCGCACGTTATTTCCCATATCACCATAAAAGCAGTCTCATTATAATCTATATGTATGTACTCTCCTTTCTGCTACTCACCACCATTATAGAAAGGACTTCATGAAACAGTGTGAGCTATTTCACTGCATCTTTATCTTTTTTCCTTTATAATGAGAATGACTATCACTAATATTAGGAGTGTTCTGCATGTCAAAAGAATTTGAAGATAAGATATATGCAAACTTGGAAGCTGTGATTGATCCTGAATTAGGCGTTGATATCATCAATCTTGGTTTAGTATATGATGTTACCGCTGACGAACAAAATAACGTTGTTATTACTATGACAATGACTTCTATCGGTTGCCCGATGGCTGGGCAAATTGTATCTGATGTAAAAAAAGTACTTTCAACAAATGTACCTGAAGTAAACGAAATAGAAGTAAATGTTGTTTGGAATCCGCCTTGGTCTAAAGAACGTATGTCCCGTATGGCAAAAATCGCTCTTGGCATTCGTGACTAATGTACAAAAGACCTGACTCAGCTGAGTCAGGTCTTTTCCCCTGTTATTTTACCCCTACTGCCTCATAAGCTTTATCTACAGCTTGTACTGCTTTAGAATTTTCACCATATAAATCTTCAGCAGATTGCAGAGCAGCTTGACGCATCATTTTAAAATCAGCATTTGCAGTTAAATATTTCGTAAGCGCATGATAGTAAATTTTTTCTGTCGCTTCGCGGCCAACACCAGTTACTTTTACACCGTAATGCTCTCCACCCTCAGAAACTAAATATGCCGCTTTATTATTAATACTACTATTAATATGAACGCCACCGTTATCATATGGTCCTACATAGCGTTTGCTATAATGATCTGGGTACCCTTCACCTGGTTTTAACGGATTTGGAATCGAAGCTGGATCTTTCAGAGAACGAAGAGCATCTCCTTCAATATCAGGCGTGTAAATATCAGCCCCTATATCCCAGCTTTTCTTCTCAACCATAACACCCATAATATCCGATATCGATTCGTTCAATGCACCTGATTCATTTTGATAAACTAAATTCGCTGTATATTCTGTTACAGCATGTGTTAATTCATGCCCAATTACATCTAATCCTGCAGATAATGGAATGAATGTTTTTCCATCACCATCACCATATACCATTTGCACGCCATTCCATGCTGCATTATTCCAAGCCTCACCTACGTGAACAGCAGAAATGAGCTTTGCACCTTTATTGTCGAAAGAATTGCGATTAAAAGTCTTTTTATAATAATCATATACTTTTCCAGCATTTACATGTGCATCAACTGCGGCTTTATCCTCAAAGAACTTGGATTTACTCTCTATTTCTTCACCTGTATAACCAAGCCATTGTGATAAAATCATAAATAAATTCTCATCCATATTTTTTGCATCAAATGTATGAACACCTTGCCCACGTTTACCATCAAACAAGTTATATGCACCTGTTTTCTCATCTTGAGCAATTTCAAATGATGCTTTGTTTCCTAATACACCATATCCAAAGCCTGTAATATGATCGATTGCATTATATTTCTCAATCACGTTTCCATTTGTTGCATCAATAAAATAATGCCAATACCCTGGAGCTGGTTTGGAAATAGATGCTTTTACAAGATAAGTAAGATAGTAGTTTCCGTCTTTTTCATACACGTATAAGTCCTTTTTCACACCATCATATTGATTCACTTTTCCAATTTCTTTTTCAATATTTGCCTTTGCAATGTTTACAGCTTGTTCATCTGTAATACTCGTTGCAGTTGGAATATTTTTATCCTCTAAATTTGGAATGACTTGTCCAAAAAAAGCCTTCACATTATTTTCTTTATCAAATGTGATCGTTTGATCTGATCCATACACAGGAATGTTATTATATTTCTCAACTAGCTTCACATGAGTTGTCCCCGACTTCTCATCTTTCTCTTCCCCAACAATATTGAAATGTTTTTCTACATTTCCGGCTAATTTGAACATTGCCTTCTTACTCTCTAAATATTGAAAGACAGATTCTTTTTTATCTACTCCTTCTGGCGCTTTCCATTCTTCACCTATGTAAGCAGGCGTTTTAAATTTTTGGTGATATTGAATTTGTTCTTCTGCCTGTGCTTTTGGTGTCCCTAATCCCCCAAATCCTAAAGCAATAACAGATAGAGCTAATGCGGACGAAACAATTTTCTTTTTCAAACGAGCACTCCCCATTTCCCCAAAAATTTTTGACACTCTTATATATTTCAAAAAAAGGAAAATATATCCTTTTAACAAATGTTGAGAAACAATTTTCTTACAATTTTATGCAAAACAGCAAATAAAAAAGTAGCGCATCTTTTTCATGCCCTACTTCTTTTTATAAGTAATATCTCTTATTGCTTTTTCATCTCGATCGCCAAATAATGTGATTGCTCTTTCGCTTGAATGCGGATGTCCTCCTCAACAACTTCCGCTGCATCTCGCATTACAAGTGTTTCACCATTTACAATACCACTTCCTTCAATTTGTACAAGATAAACTTGACGTCCTTCATTTACAGGGAAACAAATCTCTTTTCCTGCTTCTAATGATAAAGAATATACATTTGCATCTTGATGAATGGTAATTGGTGCATCACCATCAACTGGAGACACCATATGGAACCATGTATTTTCACGCTTATTCCAATCAAATGTAAACTCTCCGTAGTTTGGCTTATGACCAGCATAGTCTGGTAAAATCCAAATTTGTAATAAGCGCAATGTTTCATTTCCTAAATTATGTTCACTATGAAATACCCCTGTACCAGCACTCATATATTGAACATGCCCACGCTCAATTGTACCGCGGTTTCCCATACTATCTTGGTGCGTTAGCGCTCCATCTACAACGTAAGAAATAATTTCCATATCACGGTGTGGGTGCATATCAAATCCTGTTTGCGCTGCTACTAAATCATCATTAATAACGCGAAGTACTCCGAAGTTCATATTATTTGGATTATAGTAGTCTGCAAATGAAAAATGAAAATGTGTATTTAACCAACCGTGATTTGCTCTTCCCATATTTTTATGATCAATTTTTCGAAACATATTCTTCACCTCATATTATCTCATGTTCAAGATGTTTTTTAAAATTTTTTAATGTAACTTTCGAAGTAGTTCTAATAATTGTTGTTGCTCCTTATGATTTAACTTTCTAAATTGCTCTGCTTGAAACGTTTCTTGCGGTGGAACAGTTTCTTGATATAACGCTCTTCCCTTTTCTGTTAATGAAAGATATTTAGTCGTCCCTTCCCGTTCCCGCTGAATCCATTCTAACTTTTCCATCTTACTTAAAAGCTGCGTAATATTCCCTTTCGTAACAAATAACTTCTTTCCAAGCTCCTGCTGTGTTAATCGTTCTTGTCCACCAATTTGAGCTAAAACATCAAACTGTGCAGCAGACAAATTCCATTTCTTTAAATGCTGATTTGTTTCACGAATACTTTTGTTATAAAAGCGCGATAAACGGAACCATAATAACACACCAAGTCTATCCTCTGTTTTCATTCCATCACCTCGCTCATTTCATATCATTAGTTTAGAACTAAACTTTAAAAATGTCAATTACTAAAGTTTAATAAGTAAAACAAAAGCATAGTAGATTTTATCACTATGCCTTAGTTTATTTTCCTTCTTATATACTCATTCATTTTTCGTTCAGCAAATGTACGAGCATCTCTTTCTATCCATCGTCGTTCATATGCCTCTGTATCTATATATAAAACATTCTGTTCATGCTGCATAGAGTGTCGAAACTCATGTAACAACGTTTTGAGCACTTGTTCATATTGTTCCCACCTACATATAAAAATGAGTCTTTTTTCTTTATGATAAAAGCCGTTCAAAGGAAATAAAAATTCTTCTTCCTCTTCTCCTAACATTAAAAGAACTTCATTCGTCTCACACGTATCGCAAAAAATAACAGGAATTTCACGCTTATCAATGAGTGAAAAAACATCGCTTTTCACTTGTTGAATATCCCAAGGAAACTCTGCATCTAGCACGTACCAATTTCCAGCTTGCTGATACACATTTTGAAACTGGAGTTCCATCTTCCTCCATTCCCCTTTCTACATTCCCTTTTTCTATATATATGCCACCACAAGAAGAAAAATAAACGTATATTCCTATATAACATTACATCTCATTCAAAAAATCTTTAAAAATATTGTTTTAAAAGCTTGATTTATACCAATTACTAGATTATAATAATTATAAATTAGTAATCGATACAAAATAATAATTCAAAAGGAGATTGATCATATGAATACACAAGTAATCGAAGTATTAAACAAACAAGTAGCAGACTGGAACGTACTATTTACAAAACTACACAACTTCCATTGGTACGTAAAAGGACCTCAATTTTTCGTCCTACATGAAAAATTCGAACAATATTATACAGAAGCAGCTGAACACATTGATGAAATCGCAGAACGCATTTTAGCAATCGGCGGCAAACCAGTAGCAACAATGAAAGAATACTTAACAATATCTTCTGTTCAAGAAGCTTCTTATGGAGAAACTGCAGAAGGGATGGTTGAATCAATCTTGAAAGACTATGAAATGATGTTAGACGAACTCAAAAAAGGCATGGAAATTGCTGAAAACGCAAACGACGAAACAACATCTGACTTACTACTCGGCATTTATACAGAACTAGAAAAACACGCTTGGATGCTACGTGCATTCTTAAACAAATAATACACGAAACGCGGATCCGACTGACCAGTCCGGACGGATAAGGTTCTTCCATACAGAAAGTGCTCTTTATCTTCTCATACGGAAGAACCTTAGACACGAAGAGCTAGCCGCTAGGTCTTGAAAATATATTTCACAATAAAACGCCCCCAAATTTTTGGGGGCGTTTTATTGTGATTCATATTCTCATTGATTCTACTGAAGGGTTCTCCTCCTCTTTCTATCTTATTTCTCTATTCAAAAACGCATGTTAAAAAACATGCGTTTTTGAATTCGTTATTTATGATAATTGTTTCCACTTATTCCCCATGACAGGGCGCTGATACTGTTTCAAATGTCGCAATAATTCTTCTGCATCATCTGCTGAAACGATTAATTCTTTATTAGATGGATTCATAAATCCTTCTTCTGCTGCACGATCTACCATTTGCAAAATCGGCTCATAAAAACCTTTCACATTTAATAAGCCAACTGGTTTATCATGAATTCCAATTTGCGACCAGCATACCACTTCAAATAATTCTTCAAACGTTCCATATCCACCAGGTAACGCAATAAATGCATCTGCAAGTTCTCCCATTTTCGCTTTGCGCTCATGCATTGTTTCTACTTCAATGAATTCTGTTAATCCTTCATGAACAATCTCTCCACGAAATAATCCACGAGGCATAACACCTGTAACATGTCCACCTAGACGTAACACTTCATTCGCTACTTCTCCCATTAACCCTACACGTGAGCCGCCATATACTAGCTCATAATTATTTTGGACAAGCATTTGTCCAAGTTTAATAGCCTGCTCTTTAAATTCAGGTCTCTCTCCTAAGTTCGAACCTGCAAATACACAAATTTTTCTCATACCTACACCCCAAAGCTATATATTGTTATGATACAATAAACATTGTACAACATATTGAGGGGATGGGAAAGAATTGAATATAGTTGAATTTCAAAGATGGGTCGAGGAATTTTATGAAAAACGAAACTGGTTACAATATAACGCCTTTATTCGCTTAAATTTCTTAACAGAAGAAGTAGGTGAAGTGTCCCGCGTTGTGCGTGCCATTGAAATTGGACGAGATCGCCCTGATGAACAAACAAAAGGACAAGAAGAATTAACACGAGAACTAAAAGAAGAACTTGGAGATGTACTAGCGAACCTTATTATTCTTTCACAGAAATATGATCTTGATTTACAAGATATTATGGAGGCACATGTCACAAAGCTTTCCAAAAGGTTCGAAACATCTAAATGAGAAGACGCCAAAACAAAAAGCAATGAGCCCACGCCCATTGCTTTTCTTACGAATTAAAGCATAACCCCAACGATAACCGCTGATAAGATACTTACTAATGTTGCACCATATACAAGTTTTAATCCGAATGATGATACAACGTTCGCTTGTTTGCCATCAATACTCTTCGTTGCACCTGCGATAATTCCGATAGATGAGAAGTTCGCAAATGATACAAGGAAGATTGATAAAATACCTACTGTACGAGCTGATAAATCACCAGCTACTTTTCCAAGGTCAAGCATTGCCACGAATTCGTTCGTTACTAATTTTGTTGCCATAATTTGTCCTGCAGTTAGCATCTCTGATGTTGGAATACCCATAATAAATGCTAATGGTGAGAAGATATATCCTAAAATACTTTGGAATGTGATTCCGAAAATTGAATCGAATACACCGTTAATTGCTGTAATTAATGCTACGAAACCGATTAACATCGCCGCTACTGTTACAGCGATAGAGAAACCAAGCATAATATATTCGCCTAACATTTCAAAGAATGTTTGTTTCTTATCTTCTTGTAATTCTAAAATATCGTCCTCTTCTTTTACATCATATGGATTAATAATATGAACGATAATGAATCCACTAAATAAGTTTAATACAAGTGCTGTTACTACATATTTTGGATCAATCATTTTCATATAAGAACCGACGATTGACATCGATACTGTTGACATGGAAGATGCACAAAGTGTATATAAACGATTTTTCGGTAATTTACTTAATTGATCTTTTACTGTAATAAACACTTCACCTTGACCAACAATTGCAGCTGCTACTGCATTATATGATTCTAGTTTTCCTAAACCATTAATCTTACTTAATACGAAACCGACTGCACGAATGATAATCGGTAAAATTTTAATATGCTGCAAAATTCCAATTAATACAGCTAAGAAAATAATTGGCAATAGTACTGTTAAAAAGAATGGTGCTTGTCCATCATTTGCTAGACCACCAAATACAAAATTAACCCCTTCTTCCGCATATTTTAAAATAGCGCCGAAACCATCTGCAATTCCTTTTACTAACACATATCCTATTTTTGTATTTAATAAGAAATAAGCTAGCGCTAATTGAATAACAAGCATAATTGCAATTGGTTTATATTTAATTTTCTTTCGATCTGAACTTACAAGAAAGCCTAGTACAAATACTACCAGTAAACCAATTAGAAACATTACTAGTTTCATATGTGAATCCCCACTTCCCATGCGTTATCAGTTGTCCAACGAATGACGTCTGACTATTAATGTTAAAAAATAAAAATCCTTAAAATACGATTAAGCTACCCTTTACAATCAGTAAGCGTTTACATAAATTGCAATTTACAAATAGCGGTCTCTTCTTCCCTACCTTACTCAAAGTCTGAAATGGATACCACCTACAACACAAATTGTAAGCGTTATCTAACAGAAATGCAACATAATTTTTCCCTTATAAACAAAAGCAGCGAGTTTATGCTCACTGCTTTTAACCTTTATAACATTACACCAACAATAATTGCTGATAAAATACTTACTAAGGTTGCGCCATATACAAGGCGTAATCCAAACGACGACACAACATTTGATTGATTTTCGTCGATTCCTTTCGTGGCTCCTGCGATAATTCCAATGGATGAAAAGTTTGCAAAAGATACGAGGAATACAGAGAGAATTCCGACTGTACGAGCAGATAATTCCCCTCCCACTTTGCCAAGATCAAGCATCGCAACAAACTCATTTGACACTAATTTTGTTGCCATAATTTGACCCGCTGTTACCACTTCCGATTTTGGAATGCCCATTACAAATGCAAGAGGAGAGAAAATATATCCTAAAATAGCTTGGAATGTAATTCCAAAAATCGCATCGAACAAGCTATTAATTGCTGTAATTAATGCAACGAAACCAAGTAACATCGCTGCTACTGTTACTGCAATTGTAAAGCCAAGCATAATATATTCGCCTAACATTTCAAAGAATGACTGCTTCTTTTTATTTTCTAATTTTAACGTGTTTTCTTCTTCTGTAACATCATACGGATTAATAATATGAATAATAATAAATCCGCTAAATAAGTTTAGTACAAGTGCTGTTACTACATATTTTGGCTCAATCATTTTCATATAAGAACCAACAATTGACATCGATACTGTTGACATGGAAGATGCACAAAGTGTGTATAAACGATGCTTTGGAATTTTACTTAATTGATCTTTTACCGTAATAAATACTTCCGCCTGACCAACGATTGCAGCTGCTACTGCATTATATGATTCTAGTTTTCCTAAACCATTTACTTTACTCAACAGAAAACCAACAGAACGAATGAATAGCGGTAAAATTTTAAAGTGTTGCAAAATCCCAATTAATACAGCGAAGAATACAATTGGTAATAACGCTGTGAGGAAGAATGACGTTTCCCCCTTGTTCACAAGACCTCCAAATACGAAAACGATTCCAGATTCAGCATATGTGAGCAATGCTCCAAATCCATCAGAAATTCCTTTTACTAAAATATACCCAATCTGTGTACTTAATAGGAAATATGATAATGCCAATTGAACTATAAGCATCACCGCAATTGGTTTATACTTAATCTTCTTTCGATCTGTACTTATAAGAAAACCAAGTATAAATACAACAAGTAATCCTACAAGAAACATAACAAATTTCATATATAAAATCCTCCGTTTAAAACTTATTCAACATTTTAGTAGATTATTAAACGTTGAACGTCTGACCATAAAAAATAATCAATAATCCGAACTTTTATCTTTTACATAAAAACGAATATGATATCAATAAAAATCAATTTATCTCTTATTTACAAAGGCCTTAACCATTCTAACATAAATTTAAATTCACATCCTTATATTTCCGAAAAAAATTACAATAAACATAAAAAACTTATTAATGTTCGTCTTTTATAAATCCACAAAAAAGGTATCAGATTTTCTCTGATACCTCCTAATTACATAGTTTGTTCTTTTCCTTCTACTTTAGAATCTTCCCAGCACTCTGTATTTTCTAGCCCTGGAATCGAACTTGCATGAAACACTGGGTCTTTTCCTTGTTTCTTTTGTTTTACATAGTCTGATAATGCTGTAAAGGCAAACTTAGATAGAAATACAATCGCCACTAAGTTAATAACAGCCATAATTCCCATAAATAAATCCGCTAAATCCCACACAACTTGAATTGTAGCTACAGAACCAAGTATAACCATACCAAGCACTGCAATTCGATAAACGATTAATATCCCTTTACTTCCATTTAAGAATTCAATATTTGTTTCACCATAATAGTAATTCCCAACAAGTGAACTAAATGCAAATAAGAAAATCGCGACTGCTACAAAAATAGATGCCCAAGGTCCAATATGTTGACTTAATGCTTGTTGTGTTAATTGGATACCATTTGTATTGGTTAATCCTGATACATCTGATAATAAAATAATAAATGCTGTACAACTACAAATTAGCAATGTATCTGTAAATACCCCTAATGTTTGGATAAATCCTTGTTTGACTGGATGTGTTACATTCGCAGTTGCTGCTGCGTTTGGCGCACTCCCCATACCAGCTTCATTTGAAAATAATCCACGTTTTACCCCTAATAAAATAGCCGCTCCAAATCCACCACCAACAACTTCTTTAATTCCAAAAGCATGTAAAATAATTTCTTTAAATAAGCTTGGAATCTCTGCAATATTTGTAATGACTACAAACAGGGCAACTCCTATATAAATAAGTGCCATAACAGGAACAATCATTTCGACAGCACGAGCAATTCGTTTTACCCCACCAAAAATAATAATTGCTAACAGCCCAGCCATTACAACCCCGACTAATCTACTATCTGCATGAAATGCGCCATCAAATGCTGCTGCTACAGTATTTGACTGTACGGCATTAAAAATCAAACCAAAACTAACTGTAATTAAAATAGAGAAAATAGCACCTAGCCAGCGCTTATTTAGTCCTTTTTCCATATAATACGCCGGTCCCCCGCGGAACGTATTTCCATCTTTCACTTTATAAATTTGCGCTAATGTACTTTCTACAAAAGCAGATGCACCACCAATTACCGCAATCAGCCACATCCAAAACACAGCCCCAGGTCCACCAGTTGAAATCGCAATTGCTACACCTGCTAAATTACCTGTACCTACACGAGAAGCTGTACTCATACAAAACGCCTGGAACGACGAAACGCCACTCTTTTCCTTTTGTGCTTTACGTGTTTTCGAACTCGCTCCATCTCCTAGTAAGCGAATCATTTCACCAAAATAGCGAATTTGAACAAATTTAACTCGCAAAGAAAAATAAACGCCAATACTAATTAACATCCCAATCATAATATATGTCCAAAGAACATTATTTATATCCGTAATCAATCTCGCTAACATTTCCATCGAATCACTCCCCCTCTTCTAACAATAAGAAAATTATATTCTAAAAAATTTTAAGAATCAACAAGTTTAGACAAAAAAATGTTAGGTTTTATGACATGATTATGTAATTATTTATAACATCGTTTATTTCCTAAACAAACTGGGCATAATTATTTTTCATACAATTGAATTGACAAACAACAAAGCTGTAACTATAATGATTACATCAGATTGATAAAACAACCTGATCATAAAACTATCTATCCACCTTTAGATATATAGCTTTACTACTTATTTTATAAAATTTCGGAGGGATTTCTTATGAAAATTGGAATTATCGGAGCAAGCGGAAAAGCTGGAAGCCGCATTATGAAAGAAGCATTTGACCGCGGTCATGAAGTTACTGCAATCGTACGAAACGCATCAAAAATTACAGACAAGAATGTAAAAGTATTAGAAAAAGACGTATTCGATCTTACTTCTAATGACCTTCAAGTATTCGATGTAGTTGTGAACGCATTTGGCGCTCCAGCTGGTAAAGAGCATCTTCACGTTGATGTCGGCAACGTATTAATTGAAGCAATGAAAGGTGCACCACATACAAAATTAATTGTTGTCGGCGGCGCTGGTAGTCTATTTGTAGACGAAGCAAAAACAACACGAGTATTTGAAACACCAGGTTTCCCAGCAGAATATCTTCCAACCGCTCAAAACCAGGGCAAAAACTTAGAAATTTTACAACAAACAAACGATATTACTTGGGCATTCATTAGCCCTTCTGCTCTATTCGCATTAGGAAAACGTACTGGTTCTTATAAAGCTGGTAAAGATCACCTTCTTGTTAATTCAAAAGGCGATAGCTATGTAAGTTATGAAGATTTCGCTGTAGCAACACTTGATGAAATCGAAAATCCAAAACACGAAAACGAACGCTTCACAGTTGTTTCTGAAGCAGAATAATAAAGTAAAACTCCCATCTAAAATCTTGAGGTGGGAGTTTTACTTCTTATTATAATATCTTCCATCCAAAACCATCCACTCGTTTATCTCTTGTAAGGTGTAGATGATTTAAGCGCTTCAGCTTTTTCCAGCTCATAGCTAATTCTGAGCCTGTTTTTTCCTTGCTCCTTTCACGTAGTACAACTGCATTTTGAATTGTCGCTGTTCCCTTATGAGCTATCCCCTTTAAATTGAAGACAAAATTCCCCTTTTTCATTGATGACCTTTAACCAGTTGCTAGCACTTGATAGGTTCCACTCTTCGCCTTTACTTGAACTATAATCTTTTGTCAAAAAAACTCATCTTTTCATACCACTTCTTATTTTTAACATCAATATAAAATGATGTAACTATTCTTAAATCTCCTCTCCATATTTCACTCGCATCAAAAGCCTCTTCATTCTTTTTATGTAACGCGCGAACTATAATCAAAAAAGGAAAAATGAACAAAACTTACTCATTTTTCCTCTTTCTTCTCTATATTCGACTATATTTTAAAGAATTCTAAAATAAAATGTCTGCTCTCTTCCGTTGTCATCACTAAGTTATGGAATCAAATCCATATAGTTACGAATCATTTTTTATGTTAACATAAGTGTATATAGTATATAATAAAAGATATATATATATTATACACTTGCCGATAAAGGAACTTTTCTATTATGCGGACAAGTCATGTATCGGACAAGTTCATAAATAATAGGTAAGACATTATGATTTTAAATTTCTTCAACTGTAATTAGAAATTTAAAGGTATTGATCTCATTTTGTGAAGCTTTGTATAAAGTTTTGCATTTTTTTGCTGTTCTTACCTATATTCGGGATACTTATTCCACAAAATAAGAGTATTGTTATCGTAAAGGAGAATTGGAGATGCCAGAAACTATCACTCAAACAAAGCCTGAACAAGAATCTGTACAAATTTCTGCTAGCCAAGAACAACTAGATGTACTTGACCAGTTATTAAAACCTGAAGTACAACAATCATTAACTACGCTAGTAGAACAGCTTCCAAAATTAACTGAGCTTGTTAACATTTTAACTAAGTCTTATGATTTCGCACAAACTGTTGCAAATGATGAAGTATTAAAAAGCGACACTGTTGGTGCAATCCAAGAGATTGTAGAACCTGTAAAAGATACTGTAAAAACAATGGCAGCAACTGCTATTGAAGCAAAAGATCGCGCTGAGGAAAGCACTGAAGTTATCGGTCTTTTTGGTTTATTAAAATTATTAAAAGATCCACAAGCACAAAAAATGTTCCGCTTTGTAAATGCTTATCTTCAAATTAGTGCAGAACGCAATAATAAATAATTTATCTTATAACAACAATTAGTAAAGACGGGGGATATCATACTATGTCAAAACAAATTGTCATCTTAGGCGCTGGTTATGGCGGACTTCTTGCCGCTTTAAATGTACGCAAATATTACAGCAAATCAGAAGCACAAGTTACAGTAATTAACCAATATCCAACACACCAAATCATCACAGAACTACACCGCTTAGCAGCAGGTAATGTTTCTGAGCAAGCAATTGCAATGCCACTTACAAAACTTTTCAAAGGAAAAGATATCGATCTTAAAATTGCAACAGTTGAATCTTTCTCAGTAGATAAAAAAGAAGTAAAACTAGTTGGAGGCACTACTTTATCTTATGATGCACTTGTAGTTGCTTTAGGAAGTAAAACTGCTTACTTCGGTATTCCAGGATTAGAAGAAAACAGCATGGTATTAAAATCTGCTGCTGATGCAAACAAAATCTTTAAACATGTGGAAGACCGCATTCGTGAATACGCAAAAACGAAAAATGAAGCTGATGCGACAATCTTAATCGGCGGTGGCGGATTAACTGGCGTTGAGCTAGTGGGTGAACTTGCTGATATTATGCCTAAACTTGCAAAAAGCTACGGCGTAAATCCAAAAGAAGTAAAATTACTTCTTGTTGAAGCAGGTCCAAAAATCCTTCCAGTATTACCAGACGATTTAATTGAACGTGCGACAACTAGCTTAGAAGCACGCGGTGTTACATTCTTAACAGGTCTTCCTGTAACGAATGTTGAAGGTAACACAATCGACTTAAAAGACGGTCAAAAAATTGTTGCGAACACGTTCGTTTGGACAGGTGGCGTACAAGGTAACCCATTAATTGGCGAATCTGGTCTTGAAGTGAACCGTGGCCGTGCAACTGTTGATGACTACTTACAATCTACTTCTCATAAAAATGTATTCGTTGCTGGAGACAGCGCTGTTGTATTCGGTCCAGAAGGCCGCCCATACCCACCAACTGCACAAATCGCTTGGCAAATGGGTGAACTAATTGGATACAACTTATACGCAGCATTAGAAGGAAAAGCCCTTGAAGAGTTTAAACCAGTAAACTCTGGTACACTTGCAAGCCTAGGACGTAAAGATGCTGTTGCGATTATTGGTGCAAGCTCAACTCCACTTAAAGGCTTACCAGCATCATTAATGAAAGAAGCAAGTAACGTTCGTTACTTATCACACATTAAAGGATTATTCAGCTTAGCTTACTAATCCTTAATTAGCCCAAATCATACTTCACTATGGTTTGGGTTTTTTCATATCTCTTTTTATTCGCTACAAAAACAAAATAACCTTCAATAATAAAAGGAAAGAATTCTCCTCTTACTAATCACCCGATCAGTAGAGAATGAATCCCACTAATCGAAATTTCACTTTACCTATTTAAAACTTCACCTAGTTAAATACTATGTATATAAAAATTACTTTTCCTTCATTCTCTTAAAAAGTAAATCGTACATATCATTCCCATAGTTTAACGATCTTTTCACCCGAGAGATTGTAGCTGTACTTGCCCCTGTTTCCTCTTCAATTTCATGATACGTATTATGATTATAGAGCATTTTAGCCACTTTAAATCTTTGAAATATTGTCTTCATCTCATTTACCGTACATAAATCGTCAAAAAAACGATAACACTCATCTACAGTTTCCAATGATAAAACTGCTTCAAAAAATTCATCTAAATCTTTCCCACGTAATTTCTCTATTAGCATATGTCTACCTCCATTTTATTAGAGTAGTTGCTACGCTACCGTAATTTTATATACCTGCTTTTCTCTCTAACCAAAACAGATATTCTTTCAACTCTTAAGTAGAACGTCCGAATGATGCTACGTTCTTTTAAAATACATCAGAAAAATAATGAAAGTGATTTATTTATATTTCAATATTGTTAACATTTTAAAGAGCATAATATATTATATCATTATTTTATATTTTCGAGATAAGCAGCAATATTACATATTCATGGCGACTTTTTGTCTGAAATATGTCCGCAATAAAAAAAGCTGGTAATTACCAACTTTTTTTATTGCGGACATATTTCTTTGCAAATCAAACAAATTAACTCACTTTTCTTGTCTCTTCTAATTTGTGATTTCCATCATCTATAAAAGAAAAAATAACATGAAGAACTGGGACTATTAAACAAAATACAGCAAACGGCAAATATTCCAAGGTGGACACACCAAGTGTTCCTGTAATAAAGACACCACTTACTCCCCATGGAATTAAAGGATTCACAGCCGCACCTGCATTGGCTAAAATTCCGGATAAATTTTTAGGATCTAAATAAATTGCTTTAAACTGTGATTTAAATGCTTCTCCTGGTAAAATCACTGATAAATATTGCTCGCCTAACATAATATTAATACCTATAGAACTTAACGCCGTCATCAACATAACATTTCCTTTTGCATTCACCATACTTGAAATTTTTGAAATTAACTTTTCAATAATTTTCACTTCAACTAATAGTCCCCCAAGTGTTAAAGCGAGAAGAATGAGCGAAACAGACCACATCATGCTTTGCATCCCCCCACGTGTAAACAACAAATCTACACTCTTCACACCTGTTTTCGAAACAAATCCATCTTGCATAAAAGCAGCTATTTGATTAAAACTAGTATGCGGGTGATACACGTAACAAATTACAATAGTCATGGTGATACTCATTAATAAAGTTGGAATAGCTGGCACTTTTTTTCTTGCACATAAAAATAATATGAGTACTGGAATTAATGTAAAAATTGAAATGGTAAAAGATGAATGAAGTGTATGAATCAGTTCTTCTATTTTATTTCCTGCCGATACCGATGCCCCATGTCCCACAAATATAAAAAAGATAAGAGTTATAACAAAGGCCGGAATAATTGTCCGCATCATACTGCGAATATGCTCAAACAAATCTACTTCTGCAATCGCTGCGGCCAAATTTGTTGTATCAGATAAAGGTGAAATATTATTTCCTAAAAAAGCCCCTGATATAATAGCTCCTGCAATCATTGCAGAGTTTAGCCCCATCATTTGTCCCATCCCTAAAAATGCAATACCAATAGTAGAAATTGTTGTAAATGAACTACCTACCATCACACCTACGAGTGCACATCCTATAAAAACGGAGGGTAAAAAGAACTTCGCAGATAAAATTTTGAATCCATAAATCATAATAGTAGGAATTGTTCCCGCTGCAATCCAAACACTAATTAAAATTCCAATTAGCATAAATATAATGATAGGAATTAAACCTGGCAAAATTCCATTTTGAATTCCTTTATGGATTGTATCCCAAGAAACACCTTTTATTCTTGCAAATAACACAACAATTCCTATAGCGATTAAAATAGGGACCTGTGGCGGTAGACTGAATCCGATAATACAAATTCCTATAATTGCTAATAAAACGACTAAAAGAAAGATACTCTCTTTAATGGTTACATCTCTTTTCATCTTAATAAACTCCTTATCAGTTACATCGTAAAATACCATCAATATTTGCAAATTATTGTACATTCAATATCTAAACACTATATATCACAAGAATCAATAGAAACAACATTCATCATATATTCCTCTAATTATACAAACAATACATAATAAAAGAGCACAAACATCGATTTGGAATGAATATACAATACTGTTTACAAATCATACCAATAAACATTTATGCCCTTTTTATTTATCTAAAAATAGGAGTGATTGTTCTGAACTACTTAACGTAGATTAGCTTTATAAAGTGAAACTTTAATCAGTGGGGTTTTCTTCATCCCCCACTGATTATGAGCCCTCACCAATCGGGCTGTTACGGGCAGCCCTACTCCCACCTATCTTCCTTGCTTCTCTCTGCATCTTGAGGTGGGGAGTCTTACTGCCCTAAAATAGCGGGATAATATGCACCATGCCAAACAGGGCTAACAATATAAAGGTGAATGCATAACATTTTTTAATGTTATGCATTCCTACTCTTATTCTACTACATTGTAGATTCTTTCAAGTTTTTCTTGGATTCCCTTCTCCATCTTAACAGCATATTCTTCAAATACATCTTTATCGTGAGCGTATGGAGATAATGCACAAGCACGAAGTACTGTAACTTTTCCTTCACGATCCCATTCACTCTCACTAAATCCAAGACTCTTCACAAATGGCAGTGGGCTATTTCCGTAATCCGGAATCGCAAAGTCTGTATGAGATGTAATAAATTCATTATTATATAAGCCGCCTTTCACATAAGACGCTTGATCAAAGAAATCATGATTTAACTTGTTCATTTTTTCTAAATCTGTATTACCTTCTTCATTAAATACATAGTCAACCATATTAAAGTCTGGTTTTGTTAATGGATACACATGAATCGTTTTATCTCCAACTTTAAATTCTTTTCCTTTTAAGAAATCATAGAAGCGATACGCTCCTTCAATACTTGCACCAATCAATTTCCCATAACCAGTCACATTAAGCGGTAATACTTTATGAGCTGTCCAAACTGCTGCTGCAGTTGCCCCTGCTTTAGACCCTTCTAACATATAAGCACCTAATAACGCTGGAATATCTGCACCTTTTTCGAATACATAAGTCGCAAAGTAAGAAATTACATCACGCATTCGAATATCTTTAATAACAATACCGCCTGCAGAATAAGGGATATATCCCATTTTGTGTGGATCAATTGTAATTGTTTCTGCTTGATTCATCGCTTTAAATGAATGATATACCTCTTTTGTTAACCAATCACATTTTTCAGTGAAAATTTTATGTTTTGCATATACTTTTTCCAATTGGTCCCATTCGATAAATTGATTATTTTCATCTAAGAAAATAGACCGAGCATAACCACCATATGCAGCATCAACATGGATATAGAAATAGATACCTTCTTCAGCTAATCTCTCACGAAGCTCTACCATTTTATCAATGCGGTCAACTTGCCCTTCTTCTGTTGTCCCAATCACCCCAACAACACCAAGAACTGGAATTTCTTGCGCTGCTAATTCACGAATTTTTTCTTCTAATTTGTTAATATCCATACGATAATGATTATCTACCTCTACTTGCTCTACACAATCAAGACCTACACCGATAATATCAGCAGCTTTTAACCAAGAATAATGTTTTGTTTGTGGAATTAACCATTTCCCTAGTTTTTGCAAGTTTGCACCATTACGTGCAGAATGAGCTTTGATCTCATCCATTTTTTCAGGAATTTGATCTAAAATACTTAAAATATCTTCCGTAGACATATTTAGTAATTCCCATTCAGACTTTCCTTCTACAAACTCAGGAGCTACTTCTTTAATTGCTAGAGGTAATGATTTCATGTTTCGCGCATACCATAATCCCTCTAAGTTAGCGATAGAACCATCTGCACAAATATGGCCCCAACTTTCACCTTTTTTATAACTCATAAGTGCGGCAAATTCATGTCCAACTTCCTCTTCCATTTGAGACGTAGCTGGTGATGATTCATAAGCTACGTTATTACCATTCCATAGCATTGCAGCAGTATAAGCAATAATAGATGGCATTAATGTTTCAGAGTTCATATGCCCCCAAAAGCGGCCTGCAGCATGCCAAGGTAATGACTGTGTACGTAATTTTGAAGATAGTACATTAAATACACTACGAATATGATCGGCAGTTGCTTGGAAACTTTGAGAATGTTTATCCTGAGGTGTAATAACAGGTAAATCTTGTGGCATGTAATTTTGTCTCCAACCAACATGTTCATCTACCATTTTCATTAATAACTCTTTGAATAAATCGACATTTTCACCTTTATCTCCTAAGAATAACGCTTTTAAATTAATATCTGGCATTTCATATTTCATTTTTATTTCCTCCACTCACATAAGTATATTTATTTATAAAGAATTTTAGATTGATTTAATTAGCTTGTTTCAAGTATTCCTCGTTCTTCTCTTCTTTTTTCCACTCTGGTTTCTTACATTTGTTAATGATAAGAGCAATGCCGATCATAACTACTGTAGCAACCACTTGGTAAATCACATAGCCTGTATATTGGCTTGGTTTTAAAATGGAAGGTGGAATCAAACTTACAATAATCGTTAGAACAATACCTATCATTGAGAAAATAGATACGAACCACATTAATCCATTTCCTTTGCTGCCTAATCTAAATGGTCGTTTCACATTAGGCATGCTATAACGTAAACGAATAGCAGAAATAGCAATTAAAGCATATACGACACAATATAGAATTGTCGTTGTGATTGTAATAATTAAGAATGCACTATTCACATCAGGAACGACTACATATAAGAAAGATACTAGTGAAATAACAATTGCTTGAATCATTACGAAAGTAATCGGAATGTTTTTCTTCGTTCTCTTTTGGAAGAATTTAGGTAAATTCCCTTCCTCTGCCACTTTAATCATTGATTTACTTGGTCCAAGCACCCATGCACTTAACTGCACTAACACACCAATTAAAATCATTGCAGAAATAATGTTAACAAAAATTGATGGAATACCTAAATCTTCACAGAAGATTAAGTACGGTTGTGTAATATTTGCTAATTCTAGCTGTCCACGCGGCACTGCATTAGAAACCGTTAAACCAGCGATGATATTGAAAATGACTAATAAAATAACAGAAGCAATAACAGCAACAGGATAGTTGCGTTTTGGATTTTCAATATTATTAGCATGTACAGATGAAATCTCTACACCAGCAAAAATAAAGATGATCCCTGACAAATATGTTAAACTACCTAAATCTTTGAAGTTAGGAATTAAATCAGTTGGTTTAAAATCGCCTAAATAACTATTTGGTTGGATTCCATTTTTTATCATATAAATAACACCAAGAACAACAAGAATAACAAATGGAATGTATACACCAATAACAGCGCCCCAGTTTCCTGCTACTTTAACCATGTCAAATTTTAAATTTAATAGCGTTACTCCCCAATATGAAATGAGGATTACTGCAAAGATAAAGTAGTTGTTTGAAGATAGCTCTGGTTTATCAATGACATAACCTAGTAATACGCCAACTGTTGACGAAACCATTACCATTCCAAAAAACATCTGAACCCATAATAACCATGAAGTAACAAATCCCCATTTTTCACCTAATGCATTTCTCACCCAAACTTGCGGGCCACCTTCTTCAGGAAATCCTGTCGAAAGTTCAGCAGACATGAGGGCAATTGGTAGCGCAAATACAATCGCAGCAATTAACATATAAAATATTTGTGTCCACCCTGTAATGGAAAGTGTTGGCACACTACGTACAGTACCGAAAAATGCCATTGTAATGCCGATTAACCCAAACAGAGTTAATTTTTTTGCCTTGGCCATAACGATATCCTTCTTTCCTTTATTTAGTTTTTATAGAATTCGTACCATAGACTTATAACCTGAACTAATACGCTAGTTTTCAAAGAAAATACATATTTAAAAACTAGGGTATTAAAACAAGAAATCTGCTCGAAACTTGATAGATCTATCACTCCTTCTTTTTCGAAGATTTTATTATTTTGCAGAATACATCCCATTACATTTCATCAGACTAACAAAAAGATATTATTCACAAAATAATCATTTTCCTTATAAGAGCACTAGTCAAAAAATATAAAAATTCATTTGTGAATAATTATACAAATCAACTTACGACGCCAGTTTACTCCTGTATTTTTGTTTTGTCAATATCTAAACAAACACTGATATATCAATAAAAATAATATATTTATAAAAACTTATTATTTAAAGCATTAAAGGTTTAACGCTTTTATCAATTAAAACATTAAATCTTTAATTAATAAAACAAGTACCATTAAATATACATCTTATTTAATTTTTATTCATTTTGTATATAATAAAAAAGAGTGAAAAAATCACTCTTTTCTTAACATTTTATTTTATAAGTGAATTTCCCACCTCTTCTCTTAGACCTGGGTGCCATGTAAGCATATTGATTAACGCTTGATTCGCAACTGCATCATTTATACAAAATTTATCCATATCTAAATACAAAGATTTTCCACCCTTTAACTGATCCGCTACATTTTTTAGCAATTTACTATATCCAATGAAACGTCTAGGTGTAATTATTTTACTTTTCACAGAAGAAGATTCATTTTCCTGTTCACGAAAATTTAACAATTTCTCAGAATAAAATTCACACTGTTCTTTTTCTTTTATTGTTTTTACTTTTACATATAGACTTTCTGTAGTTCCTAGTGATCTGCTCCATAAAGAGGACCACTCACTACGTTTAATATAATATCTTCCTTGAAAGTAGCTTTTCATCATCGGAACAAGAATGTGAATTCTCGGATGATACACATCTCCTTGTTTTAAAATATCCAACATCCGAAAATATCCTAGATGAACTTGTTGTACTGATTTGTACTTAAACAGGCGATTAAAAGCAAGTAACATTCTATCTAACGCCTCATTAATCTCTTCTTTACCTATATTGTCTAGTCCGAAATCAATCAATAACCAATTCACTTGCTGCGTCTTATTAATTTCTGCTATGACACGGTGATTAAAATATGCTAATTCGACTGACCTTTCCCACGATGTAAGCATAATTAATCTCCTCGCTTCCACTCTATGCTAACAATTATTCTCCTAATTTCACTAAGCTGTAATTCTTTTTCCCTTTACGGATAATAACAAATCTTCCATCAAATGAATTTTCCATTGTAACATCTGTATTTACATCTGTTACTTTATCTCCATTCATTAGAATCGCGCCATTATTAATATCCTCCCTTGCTTGACGTCTAGAAGGTTCAATTCCTAAATCGACTAACCATTCAACAATATTTTTTGTTTCCTTTTTAGCATGGAAAGTTGGCATATCTTTAAAACCTTGTTCAATTTCATCAGCGGTTAATGATTTAATATCCCCGCTAAATAAAGCTTGTGTAATTTTTACCGCTTGTAAGAATGCTTTCTCACCATGAACAAATTTTGTCATTTCTTCTGCTAATACTTTTTGCGCTTCACGTTTATGCGGTTCAGTTTGAACTTTAACTGCTAATTCATCAATAATATCTTTTGTTAAGAATGTGAAGAATTTCAAGTACTTAATGACATCACGATCATCAGTATTTACCCAAAATTGATAAAATTCAAACGGTGTTGTTTTTTCAGGATCTAGCCAAATTGCTCCACCTGCTGTTTTCCCAAATTTCGTACCATCAGATTTTAATAATAATGGAATTGTTAAACCAAATACTTTTGCCTCATGCCCTTCTAATCTACGAATCAAATCTAATCCACCTGTAATGTTACCCCATTGGTCACCACCACCGATTTGTAACTGTACACCTTCTTCTTTGTACAAATGATGGAAATCCATCGCTTGAAGAATTTGGTATGTAAATTCAGTGAATGAAATACCAGTATCCAAACGACTCGCTACAATATCTTTTGCCAACATATTATTTACACTGAAGTTTTTACCGTAGTCACGTAAAAACTCAATAATGTTCACTTGATGTGTCCAATCGTAATTGTTTACCATCTTCACTTCGCTGTTACCACCAAAATCGAATAGTTTCTTCATTTGAGCTGTTAATGCATCGACATTATGTTGTACTTGTTCTAATGTTTGTAGTTGACGTTCTGTTTGTCGTCCACTTGGATCTCCAATTGTTCCAGTTGCTCCTCCAATTAGAATAATCGGATGATGCCCTGCTAATTGGAATCGTTTCATCATCATAAACGGAATCAAATGCCCAATATGCATACTATCACCAGTTGGATCTACACCACAGTACAAGGAAATTTTTTTCTCTTCTACTAGTTTTCGTAACCCTTCTGCATCTGTTTGTTGATTGATAGCGTCGCGCCATTCTAATTCATCAATGATATTCATGTTTTTCTAGCTCCTTTTTCGTTTTCTTTTTCTTATCTGAAATTCTTAAGAATATAAAAAGTCCCTATGTCTACACTAGACATAGGGACGATTCTTAACCGTGTTACCACCCGTATTGCACAAATAGTACTGATTGTATCCTATTCATGCCACTCTCAGCAATCGTATCGGTCGCTACTCCGCTTAGCATTACCTAAGATACTCCAGAGTGTAATTCACAAGTTTGTTTGTGCTAGGTTCCAGCAGCCCCTAGCTTTCTCGATAACAGTGACAAACTGCTACTGGGCTCTTTCAACGTATTTGTTATGTTAAATTATAGTCATTATAGTGAATTAAAATTTTATTGTCAATTCTATGGTAAAATGTTTTAAAAATATTCACATTTTATTTTTGTGATAGTAAAGAATAAAAGAGCTATCTCATAAGTCGAATTATTAATGATATGCCACTGTTTTTTAGGTTAAAAACGTTGATATATCAATGTTTCTATTTTTATATTTTTTGGTAGCGTATCCTTTTGGGACACCCCTCATTCATTTCCTACAAAAAAAGAGTTCTTTCAAGATTATACGAGAAATTATTATTTTGATATAATTATAAATCTTCCCCAATAATTCTTACTTCTCTTTCTAACTTTACACCAAACTTCTCTTCCACTGTTTTTTGCACAAAATGAATTAAATCGATATAATCTTGCGCTGTTCCGTTATCAACATTGACCATAAATCCAGCATGTTTTGTAGAAACTTCTACACCACCGATTCTCTTTCCTTGCAGTCCAGAGTCTTGAATTAATTTTCCCGCAAAGTGATTCGGTGGACGTTTGAACACACTACCACATGAAGGATATTCTAACGGTTGCTTAGATTCTCTTTTATATGTCAGATCATCCATTTTCGCTTTAATCTCTGCGTAATTACCTTTTTCAAGCTCAAATGTACCTTCCAATATAATGTAATGATTATTAGCAAATGTGCTTTTACGATATCCAAATTCAAAGTCATCTTTTGTAAGAGTGATAAGCTCTCCCGCTTCTGTCATCGCAAGTGCCTTTGTTAATACATAGGAGATCTCACCACCATATGCACCAGCATTCATATATAAAGCACCGCCCACAGAACCAGGAATACCACATGCAAACTCAAGGCCTGTTAAAGAATGTTCTAGCGCTGCTCTCGAAACATCAATAATCGCCGCACCACTTTGTGCTATGATTGATGTTCCTTGCACAGTAATATCCGTTATATGAGTTAAGCTTAATGTAATCCCGCGGATACCTCCATCTTTTATAATGACATTAGAGCCATTTCCTAAAAATGTAATGGGAATATTGTGCTCGCTTGCATATTTTACAACCTTTTGAATTTCCGTATAACTAGTAGGCATGATAAACACATCCGCCTTGCCTCCGACTTTGATGTGCGTATGATTTTTCAACATTTCATCTTGTTTCACATGATTCTCTGGTAATATTTCACTTAAGTATTTATAAACCTCTTGCATATTCATGATCCGATTCCTCTATTTCTATATTCTTTTTTCCCCGCTTATGACGGGCAATCATATCCCCACTAAAAAGATATGTTAAGAAACAACATAACGTGGTAGATAAGCTATAAACGTCTAATTGGAAATCATGCAACAGATAAAAAAATCTTACTCATTAAGGCATATTTCCCCACAAAACTACTCTGTGATTATACAAGATTCCAATCTCAGTTTCATACCTTATAAATCTGTTATTTTATAAGGTGTGCCACTCATATTAAAATATATATTTCTCAATAAAGCAACCCAAATAGGTCGAAACTCCATATATTTCAAATTTGTAACTTTAGCGTAATAAAGTAACACTTACATCACTCAGGATTTTCTTCGCACACTACTAATTATGGCACCTAACTTTCTTGCTTTGATGAGGGTCGCATTGCAATAAAATAGTTTGGTTTCTTTAATTGTTCGATAGACAAATACGCCTTATATACAGTCTCTTGTACAACGTCTAGCGCATCTTCTTTATTCCCTACATATAAGTAAGCGGTGCGATATAGCTGATTTTGATATAAACGGATCAACTGTTCAAAAGCTTCATCATTACCTTTTTTTGCTTTTTTCACTAATTTTACCCCACTATTTTAGGGCAGTAAGACTCCCACCTCAAGATTCAGAGAGAAGCAAAGAAGATAGGTGGGAGTAGGGCTGCCCGTAACAGACCGATTGGTGAGGGCTCATAATCAGTGAGGGATGAAGCCCCCCACTGATTAAAGTTTCACTTTATCTCATCCATCGTATCTCTCCTTTCATTGTATTAGATGCGCTGAACTACTATTTGGTTTCAAAAAATAATATTTTTATTCCACAACAAAAGCACATCCACTAGAATGTGCTTTTGTTCTTCATGATTGATTTTCTTCTTTTTCCTTATCGAACCATAATAACTCATCGTCATCAACGTCACCGTTATAATTAATCAATATCTCTTCCCCTGCTTTTATATCTGTATAAGCATAGAAATCGAATGTATGATTGTCAAAATTGATTTCGTATGTGGCATTCGGACGATATGCATGGTTAAACAGCATACCATATCCTAATAGAATCGCTGAATGATTCACCCCGTACTCAAATGCATAATCGGCAAGTAACGTTTTTTCAATAAATATATGTTCTTCGTTTGGATAAGAAATAACTGGCGCTTCATGCAATAGCTCACCTTTTTTTATATCACGTGTTGCAAATACCCCTCGATTAAATTCCCCACTACTAAGTGCAGATGTCTTAATTTCAATCATATTATTCACCTATATATTTCTTTCTCTACAGTATTTTCTTACCTTAAGCTTGACAGATAAAGACGAGAAAAGCAATTTATTTTCATAAATATTTCTGATCATTGCCCTTTCCACTCTAGATGAAAAAAATCTATGCGTACTTATTGGAAATCACCAAAATATTTAGTACACTAGTAAATGGAATGAATACGGCGATGGAGTTCGCCACAACCGCTGCTTAGCTAATGACTCCTACCAGGATACACACTGGTAGGAGTCTATTTTTTTTTGAGCAAACTAAGAGAGAGGTGAAGAAAATGGTCTATCTTATTGTTGGGTTAGCTGGGGTATTAGGTGCTCTTTCACGATATTATTTAGGACTAAGTATTGATGTATTGTGGCAGCATTCCTTTCCACTTGCTACACTATTTATTAATTTGATTGGATGCTTTTTATTAAGCTGGATTACCACTTATATTTCTCGTCTAAACATTTTTCCTTCAGAGGTCGTTACGGGGATTGGAACAGGATTTGTAGGATCTTTTACTACATTTTCTACCTTTAGTGTCGAGACAATGAAATTAATCAACCAATCAGCGTGGTCGATTGCTATCGTATATGTACTCTGCAGCATATTCGGTGGACTTTTCATGTCTAGTATGGGATACAAATTAGGAACTGTCTTATTTACAAAGCGCGCCGCTATAACGAAAAAGGGGGACTAAACAATGCCAGAATATTATGCATTACTCGTCGCTATTGGCGGCTTCTTCGGTGCGATTACACGCTTTTATATAAGCAATTGGTTTAAGAAAAGAAATAAAACCTCTTTCCCACTTGCCACATTCCTTATCAATATAACAGGCGCTTTCTTGCTCGGATTCATCGTCGGAAAAGGCATCGATAAAAGTTGGCAATTGCTGCTAGGAACAGGCTTTATGGGAGCTTTCACTACATTTTCTACTTTTAAATTAGAATCCATTCAGCTTTTTACAAATAAGAAGTGTGGAACTGGGTTCTTGTACATAGGAGCAACCTATATCATCGGAATCATACTTGCATGTATCGGAATAAAAATAGGTAGTTTATAAAAATAAAAGGGGTGGTAACAACTACCATCCCTTTTCCTTTCTATTCCTTCTTATGATTCTCTACTTTTTCAAGCAATCGTTCTTTTCTTATTTTAGAACGATCTATATATTCATCTGAAAACTCTGTAGCATATGTTCCTCGATACTTCTTAGGAGAATTCAGCACATGCTCTTCTTCCTGTAAAACCATTCTCTTCATATATATGTGGAAGAACACTTCTACTATGCCAATCAGAAGTGCTGCCCAAAACGAAGATGCAGTAAGACTCCGAGTTGCATCAATACCTGTAAGAAGATATGCTAATACCCAAATTCCGAAAAAACTTAAACCGAAATCAACAATAGTAGCAACTGTGTTTCCATACTTAGACAGAACAAATAAATCTCCAATTACATAGGCTGCTCCTGTAATGACTAATGAGATAAACAAAACTCTAGGAACTGAAACCTCCCAGAAAATACCTAGTACCATAAGCAATACAGCACTAATTGCCATATACTTAATCAATAAAGCAACAATATGTTTCATTGATTATCCTCCATTTTGAACTTCCATATGGAATCGTATTTTCACCCAGTACTAGATTGTGTTGATTTCATAAAAGCATACAGGAAATTGCAACCATTACATTATCTGATTTATTCTGCTATTTTAAGGAAGTAACAGCCCGAGTCGTGAAGCTTTATTTATACCCTTATTCATACAGAGAATTGTCGTATAATTTGCTTATTATTTTAAGCAATTGGTGTTCCATTTGGAACTAGCTCATCAGGTTTTAAAAGCACAACATCCCCTTCTTCTGGAACACCACCTATTAGTAACACCTCTGATTTAAATCCCGCAATTCGTCTTGGTGGAAAGTTCACAACTCCAATGACCTGTCTACCAATTAACTCTTCCGGCTCATATCTTTTCGTAATTTGGGCTGAAGATTGTTTCATCCCCACTTCTTCTCCAAAATCAACTTGTAATTTTATCGCAGGCTTCCGCGCTTCTGGAAATGGCTCTGCTTCTACAATCGTTCCGATGCGGATATCTAATTTCATAAAGTCTTCAATCGTTGCCATATATATTACCCCCAATTTTTGAAATACTTACCTACATTTTAGACAAATAAAATAAAAGATGTTTCACCAAAAATCAGCTGTTTTTATCTATATGTCATATATTCGTTACAACTTCCCAATCACCTTTGCGATATTGACTTGGTGACATCCCCTCATACTTTTGGAACAAACGAGTTAAAGAAGACTGATGCTCTAATCCAACTTGTATGGCAATATGTAAGATAGATAAATTTGTATTTCGCAATAATTCTTTTGCTTTATTGAGGCGAACTTCCTGTATATATACCGATGGAGATTTTCCTGTTTCTTTTAGAAACCACTCCGAATAATAAGAACGATTATAGTGCTCAATCGCCGCTAATTGTTGCACAGTTATATTTTTATGATAATGTTCATGAATATATTGAATAGACTTCGGCTGCCGCTCTTTAAATAGGTAGCGCGAAATATATGGATAGAGTTCTTTCAAGGAAGATTGTTCTTGTTCTATTTCATTTAAAATGAGATAACGAATACCTTTCCACTGTTTATCGAACGCATGTGAAATCCCTGTCCTCTGCATATTTCCTTCAGGGATCATGAAATGAGGAATATCTAATACTAAAAATTCATTGCGTACAGCGGAATAAAAAGTATGATTGCATGCAGGAGGGACAAAAAATAACGTCTGCTGGTCAATGAGAAGATTTTGTAACCCTGCTGTGATAGAAAGTTCTCCTTGAAGAGGTAAAATTAACTGAGCATGGCTATGAGCATGCGTATGTTCAATCTCTCTATACGTTCGGCGTTCCGCAACAATCTCTTTACATATTTCCATATCCTCTTCTTCTCCCTTTTCATATTTGGATTTATCATATCAAAAAAAGTAGTGCAAACCAATCGCACGGTCTGCACTACTTTTTTAATGTTTTTTTAAATCTCTCAAATTTGATATATATAAAGCGATTATTAAAATAAGAATTGATCCGGCATATAATAACGTTTCAAATGGTTCTTCATGAGAAACAATAATTAAGCGAATAAGTGCTGTAATTCCTATATAAATAAAATAACGTAACGGAAAATGATAATTTGACTTAAAATACTTAATAATTAACGCGATAAACTCAAAATATAAAAAGTACACAATAATGCTTTCAACAAGCTTATACGATGTAAATTTTTTGGCTGAAAATATGTACTGTATAAATGTAATGGTTTCATTCACTAAAAAGATAGCTAAAACAATAGATAATATAATAAGTGCAATGTTTAAAATCCATTGTAAAATACTTGCGATAAAGCGATCAATATGCAATAACTTCATTTCCTTTAGAACTCCTCTTCCTATTCATACTTATATATTATAGTAAAAACATATTCTACGGAAGTTGAAGCTGCATTTCTCGCCTGTTTATTTATCATATCAGATCTAATTTTTCCCATCGCAAATAAAATAGCCCGCTCAATTACTTTCTTGTACCGCAACTTACGACTGTATCCTTTTCCGAATCGTAGCGATAACGAATAAAATAACTGGTATTACAATTTGGAGTGGAATATGTAGAAAGATTGGAATCGTCTTCAGTCCAATTTCTTCATGCTCCATATAATTCGTCGCAACCATAATTGATAACAGGACTACTACTGCACCAAACACAACAACTATAGAACGATAGCTTTTCAATCTAAACAATTGAGCAGTTCCTACTGCAGCACCATATAAAAACGATCCCACTTTAAAAAATCCACCGACCATCATTGTTATAATGATAGCTACATCCATTCGTTCAATTAGATTTCCAATAGATGCTATCCTCACGATTGTAAGCAGTGGATATGTTTTCATACTAATTAAATTGGGTCCTAGAACGGAAAGAATACTAATCATATTTACAGTTAATAAAATTCCCGCTACAAGGACCACCACCATCCCTAATTTCTTTGCCTCTCTCGGATCATGTAATGCCGGCCAAAACATCATAAACAATACCATTTCACCGAATGGAAATGTGATGGTAAGAGGAAAGGCTGCCTTCCATACTGGTCCGAACCCTTTTTCTAGTACAGGTGTGAGCTGTTCTACATCAACAACTTGAGAGCTGTATACAATAGCCCATGTTAATATCGCAATAAGAAACAGAAAAGGAAAGAATATCTCCCCCATACGTCCGAATACTTCAAGTCCACCATATAAACAATACACAATAACAACTATAAAACTGCCGATAACGATAATAAGAGGCGTTTTCGGCAAGAAGGTTCCCGTTATAAGTTCACCGAAATCTCTCAATACTCGTGCGGCTATATAAACAAAATAAAGAATATAGATTACACTCAAAGGATAACCGATAAATTTGCCCACAATTTTAGGAATCATTTGTGTAAGGGTATCTCCCGAGTAGTACTCGAATAAATTTGTATATATCCACATTAAAACGAGACCACAGAACATGCTGACTAGAACGACTAACCAAGCATCTTGTTTCGCTTCTACCCCTAATCCATAAATCACTGTACTTCCTACTTCGAAAGCCATCATAATATAAAAAAGTTGCATAAATCCTATTTTTTCCTGCCTCATATCTTTTTCTCCTTTGCCTAAGGAACATACGATATTATTCTTTCATGGTATAAGACCTCTTTTTTCTAATGAAAGTGATAAGTAACAGCACTGTTGGAATAAGCGTCATCATGCACGGTATATAAAAAGGAGAAATATTCCCTAAAAATTGAGTCATTTCCTGCCCGCTAGAAAATGCCCATATACCAAATAGTATGACAAGAAAACCAAGCGGAAACACTATGGGACGGTAGTCAGACAGATGCAGCCATTGAGCAGTTCCGAGAACAAGTACATAATAGAATACGGAAATTTTGATGAACACTCCCAACACCCAAAGAATAATCACAATTGACTCAAGATGTTCAAAAAAAGTAGCAACACGAATGTATCGAAAAGCAGTAAACACCGGATATATATGACTAATTACTGTTCCTCCAAACAGCAAAACTCCAATTACATTAGCATAAAGCAGAATGAACATAGCGACAAACACCGAAATCATCCCCCACTTTCTCCCTTTTTCACGATCCGTTACAAAAGGAAGTAGCATAGAGATAAGAGAAATTTCACTGAACCAAGCCTGCGGTACAGTGGAACCAAGGATTGAAGGCAGCATACCATGCTCCATAACCGGAAACATATTCTCTATTTTTAAGTCAGGTATAAGTAAGAAAAAAAGGACAGGTGGAAGTAAAAATAGCGGAACGAACAGTTGAGATGCCCTTCCTAATACTTCTATACCACCTCGAACCGCAAACCCACAAATTAGAACCATGCTTCCAATCACTACAATGATTGGAGTCTTAGGTAAAAAAGAACCAATAACGAAATCTGCGTACTCCCTAGTTATTATGCCGCATATATGCAAAATAAAGAACAGATAGACAAGCCCAAGGATCTTCCCTGGGATCCGGCCGACGATATATTTACTATATTGTATAATCGATTCCTCTGGATAACGCTTATGCAATTGATATACGACAAATACAGTAAAAAAACCATTGAGGGACGCCCAAATTGGCGAAATCCACATATCGCGCTCTGCGTGCTGACTTGTAATGGCTGGAACAATAAGAACAGCCGTTGCAATGATTGTCGGTATGATGATAAGCGCCATCTGAAACGCAGAAATTTTCCCTTTTTCGACCATTTTCTTGTCTCCTTTTTGTCCTACTTTTTCTCAAGCAGTTTACCAAGCGGTTTAAAAAGCTCCTCAACCATTTGCGTAGGCCCTAACATGTCCGGAAAAAACAAAAGGAGAATAGCGAGCAAGTATCCGATCGCTGTTAAGGTGATAAAGGCCACTTTCTCCTTTTTCTGATCCCGATTCATTTTTGGCCACTCATATAAGGCAATGACAGCCATGCACACTGTTATTCCTGCTATTGTTAGCCATTTCATTTCTTTTCGACCTCTTTTTCTTTCACTCCCACTGGTGTGGTAGACAAACCAGGTCGGCGTACGCGCGTTTTAATAACAATCTTCACATCCACCTGCGGAAGGAGCTTATCCCAACGATGTTTACTCCCATTCTTTTGGATATTTGCGGTGAAACGCATCTGCAAAACCAAATGCGTCCGCATTCATTCCCTTCTTCACTTGTTTCAAGGCTAGGTTCATGTACTGTTTAATATCTTTTTCTAATTCTTTTTCTACCTTCTTCACAATTTTGGGGCTCATAATGTCAAGATGGCTTCCATTTTGTACAATTGTACCTTCTGACTGAACTCTCGCTACAATTTTCCACTTTCCATTCTCAATAGTAGGAAGAAGCTTTGTCTTTTGACGAACTGGATCTAACGAGATGGATTCTCCTTTTTTGGGATTTACTGTCACCACACTCTCTTGAATTTCATTTCGTAACCATAATATCCCTCTAGTTACCTTCGTATTCATTCGACCGATCATTTTATCTTTCTTAAAAACAGCTGTGCCAACTACAGTAGCCATCGTTTCATCTTTGTTTTTTCGGGATACTGGTGGTAGCTTTTTAATCAAAGGTAGTAGAGCCACTCCTGCCTCACTTATTAACATCTGTTCAAAATCTATCACTGTCACATTTATACCGATATGTAGCTCTGATAACTTTCGGAGCGCTTCTCCCACATATGACTCTAAAGGTGGCTGTAACTTCAGAAGATCGATTGCTTCTCCATCACTAACGAACAAATAAGCTCGTTCCCGAGGTTCTGGGTGGCGAAGTAAAAAGTCAATTTGCTTATGAATATCCCCTTCTTTAGCAAACTTTTTACTGAAAATATATATTTTACAGTGCCCCCAAAAGAGCTTACGTGGAAATTTCGCTTGAAGCTTTGACGCAGCATCCGCCATATTTTCTCCAATCGCAGACCTTACCAAAATTTGAGATCCTCCACCACTTCCTCCCCCTGCCTCGGACTGTCCTCCGTTCACAGCCCGAGGCACCAAAATTTGAACGGTAAGCCTAATGTTTTTCCCTTTTTCTTTATCAATGCCAGTCCCTAACACTAGCGCCGTGTCATTCACTTCTCTTCTGTCCCAACAACCAGAAAGTAAGACACTAGCTAACAAAAAGAGAAGAATGAGAAACCTGTTTATGATGTTCCGAGATAAGAGATTCATACTTGTTCACACCCTTCTCGTCATATCTTTACTCTATGAATCGTCTCCTTCGCTTGGATTTGGTTTTTGACCAGAGGCCTGTCGGTAACGATTGAATTCATTCGTTAAATGGGGACGTGTATTCATCTTCCACCACGGAGCTCGAATTAAAGTATCTTTCAGCTCATGTGCATTCATCGGAGCGATTGGTGTAAGATACGGAATACCAAAAGAGCGCAATGTACATAAGTGAACGACGATTGCAATCACCCCAAGCATCACCCCAAGTAATCCTAGAGAACCGGCAAGAAACATAATTGGAAAGCGTAACATCCGCAACGCAATCCCTTGTGTATAATGCGGCACCATAAAAGAGGAAATACCTGTAATCGCAACAACGATAACCATCGGAGCGGAAACGAGACCAGCTTGAACAGCAGCTTGCCCAATAACTAAAGCACCCACAATACTAACAGCTGCTCCTACCTGTTTTGGAAGTCGAATCCCCGCTTCGCGCAGTGCTTCAAATGTAACCTCCATCATGATTGCTTCTATAAGAGCTGGAAAAGGAACTGTTTCCCGCGAAGATGCCATACTGATCAGCAAAGATGTCGGCACCATTTCCTGATGATACGTTAATACAGCTACATAGATAGAAGGCAAAACAAGAGAAAATATCATAAACACAAAGCGCAACAGACGAATGGCTGAACTAATTAAGAAACGTTGGTAATAATCTTCAGGCGATTGAAGTAGGGAAAAGAAACTAATCGGAGCAATTAAGACAAAAGGTGTACCATCCACCAGAATCACCACACGTCCCTCTAAGAGATTAGCAGCAGCTACATCCGGCCGTTCTGTATTAATAAGTTGCGGAAAGGGTGAATAAGGATTATCTTCAATCAATTCCTCGATATAACCACTTTCTAATATGCTATCTATGTCAATGCGCCGCAATCGGCTTTCGACTTCCTCAATTAGTGATTCATTCGCAAGTCCTTCTATATAAGCAAGTACAACCGAAGTATCCGTATAGCGACCGGTTTGTATTAATTTCATCTTGAAAGCCGGGCTTTTAATTCTTCTGCGAAGTAAGGAGGTGTTAACTGACAACGTTTCCACAAAACCTTCACGCGGTCCTCGTACGACATTCTCAGCCACCGGTTCTTCAATCGAACGCTTTTCCCATTTCTCGAGCCCTAACGCAAGCCCCGACATTTCCTGGTGCACGAGAAGTACAGGGTGTCCGCTGGAGATATTCTCTATACAATCTGTAAATGTCCTGATTTCTTTCGTCTTTGAAAGATGTATCTGTTTTTCTAACACTTCCAGTGGACTAAGCCCGTTCCCCTCTGCTTCCGACATAAGCGGAGAGAGCACATGAGTATGAATCTCCTCAACATTAGATAATCCCTCTACATAAATAAGAACTGCTCTCGTTTGTCCACGAATCAAAAACATACGAAAAACCACATCAAAACAATCCTGATACATAGAGCGAAGAATCTCTAAATTTTCATCTAGATCCGAAGAAAGTAAAACTTGTTGTTGCTGATCAACCTTTTTTTGATTCTTTCGAAAGAACATGAACAGCTCCTTTCTTTTATTCAATGTTGCATGAAAACTACCCTTATCTTGCGATATATCTAGAAAATCTATCCAATATAATTAAAAAATTCTTCAATTTATTTATGACTCTCTAGATTGACTTACAGAGAATGAATGGGATGAATAAAATACTGCATACGTAGGTGAAGAGGATATTTTACAAAATATTGATAAGCCAGGGATTGTTGATGATAAGCGTTTCTGATAATGAGACGTTATGTCAACTTCACATGAATATTCTATTCATCCAAAATTGCTCTTATTGATGATATAATTAAAATCACGGAGGGGTATTATGGAATATATTTTGTATTTTATTTTGGATTACCGTTTCTTATAATTGGTACTGCATTATTTTTATTTATTATGGCTGCATTACCAAAAATCAGGAAGAAAAATCTATCATTCGTAATGATCGGTTTAGGAATAAATATACTTGCCATTCCGTTGTCTTTTTTTATAGGTGGGATGGCAACAGATTCCCCAGGTAGTACTATGCTCGATTTTTGGAAAGGATTTTTCTTTATTCAAGCAATACCGCTCTTCTTACTACTTCTAACTTTAGTGTGGTGGTTTATTCGCAAGAACAAGAAAAAAGTCCATATGTAGAATCTTAAAATGACTTCTTCTAAGAGACGTTATGTGAACTTGACATAAATATGATATACATCCGAAAATCCTAACAAATCTATTCTTTCAAATGGAACAATTAGGAAGAAAGAAGTGTAAAATCACGAATAAACGTTCGGATTTCCTATTTATAGAAATTAGTATATACTTTCTCGTATTGACTTTAATAATAAATATTCAGAATGTTACATAAACTCAGACGTTAGATGTCAACATTATGTCGAGTGTAACAGGGGCAGCTTTATTATTCAAATACATAAAATTGATCATAAGTAAGGCATTCATATAGATGATTAGGAGGAAGCATCTACGATATCCCATTTATGACCGTGTTTTATACACCTAATCCTGTTTAGTAGAATGGTTTTGAAAGATAATTTTGCGATATTAGGCTTTAAAACCGATGATTTTATGCAAAGTTACGGGTTATTTTGTTATGTGATTTAAAGCATATATTTTCATGAAATGAAAGCTTATAATTGAATATATTGTTTATTAATAATTAAACGAAAATTATTAATAGTATATATAGATAATAGATTTGATGATGTTGATTTGCAAAAACATATTTTGGAAATATCGCTATAATAAAGTAATATTGATTTACATAACAGATTAAATAGCGAAAAGGACAAACCTTACAGTTACGTTATCATAAACGTCTATATAGAATATTTTCTTTACGTTTATATGGTGAATATGTAAGTTGACGTGATTATGCATCTTGGTCATTTTTTTCTTTTTATAATATGAGTAACAATAATAAAAGAGGGCATTAGTTAGGAATAAAGTATCCAGTACAATCATATGGGGAATGGGATTGTTAGCTCTTGGTGCTTTTATTAATTGGAAAAAATCAGAAGTGTTTTCTAGCTTTTTTCACGGTCTTAGGAATATTAGCAAATCTCGCAAATCCCGCTAGATTTCCGTTCGCATAACGGTTAATTAATTCTAGAAAAGCTCCAGAAATAGATTCTTTATCATAGTTCCGAGCTAAAAATGCTCGATTCTCTAGTAAGGTACTTAATTCTTGAACTTTAAATAGTTCCTTATCATTTTCTATTGCTTTTGATTCACTTACTCCTAACCAATTTTTACAGTAAGGGCAATAGCCAACCAAACTTTTCTATGCAATATTGGTAAGTTTGTATCATAATAAGAGCAGATATCTTTCAACTCACAATTATGATATGCACAAATATTTATATCTTTAAAAAACCAAACCAACGGATAATACGCCTCTTCTTTCCAAGTATTTAAACATCTTGAACACCAAGCTAAATTTCTTGAGGAAACAAGATTTTTAATTTCTAACAACGTTGTATCTTTTAAGTCTGTTCTTCCTGTTAATGATTCTAAAATCCGAGTCAATTCTGCTGCATTTTTGGCAAAACCATTTAAACTTTTAGCTCCATCATAAAACCTATTTCCACCATTAATACTACTGTTCAATATGTACTTACTCTTTAACATAGGTGTAACTATTTTACTAATTAATATTCCAGGTAAGATATTATGCTCTTTAGCTAATCTCATAATATAACTAGTTAGGCTTTCATAACTCCCAAAACTTTTATATTTAGGTATTACACCATATAACACATTAATATCATTTTGTGGCAATTTTATCATTATGTTTAATCCTCCAATACTTTTATTATTTTCAACAGTTCTTTGCAAGTTTAAACTCTAATTACTGTTTTTTCATAATTTTAAAATTATAAAAATCTACAAATGAAAAAATCAGTAAATATCTCTCCTGTAAATCTAAATTTTGTATAGAATCTTTTAAAGACAAAAAATAGCCTTGTATATACACAAGACTATTCCCTTCATAAATTAATGTGTTGTGATAATTTATTTATATAAAATGAACGCAGTAAGAAAAAGAATACTAGTTCAATTATCCAAAAAAGACACAATACAAAGCCCAACTCTTTTAATAAGATAACATCAAACTGACTTTGTAAAAATTTAACAGCGAATATAGTGTGGATTGTAGCAACGATATAAGGAATAAAGAATAAAGCTGCCAATTGAATTGTTGCTGAACGAAACATTTCTGATTCAGTTAATCCAATTTTTGTGATTGTGATATATTTCATTTCCTCATTTGTTAAATCGGTATACATCCGGAAATATAGAACACTCGCTGCCCCTATAAAGAAAATAACTCCTAAAAATGTACCGATAAAGAAACCAGAAATATTATTTTGCTTACTTACATGTAGTGCGTCACTTGCTGTATAAATATTGAATATTGCATTTTGATTTCCCTCTTTAGATTGTACTAACCTCTCACTATCTTGACTAATTACTTTTAGCATGCTTTTTGTAGGTATCAGGCTAGATTCCCAATCATCAACAAAATAATTATAAATTGTCGCTGTCTCCAAATGAGGAATCATCCTATCAAATACAATATCTCTCATGATCATAACCTCTTGGTATGGTTCAATTACCTTTGATAAAAAATTCTTTATAGGAAATGTCTTCTTATTGGAATCTAAAGTAATAAAATTTTGTTTTACAAAAGGGTTAGTGTTAGTCAGTACATTCGATGTAAATGGTGATGCAATAACAACTTCAGTATCCTCCAATTGAATCTCCTGTCTATCTAATAACCTAGAAAGGGAATTATAATCACTTTCTTTCATAATCATGATTTCTCTTTCAAAAGCTCTGTCCTTTAGAACAATAGACTTGTACTTTTTATACTTGAATTGGTGATTCCTTAACTCTTTTTCAATGATAGTAATATGTTTTTGCTCTAATTTGTTGTTTTCATAAGATATATACGTAAAAGGTATTGGATAATATTTTATAATATCTGACTTTGTATCATTATTTATTGCAAACAACGCTGTAATGATTGTAAATGTAAGTGCAGATAACATCGTAACAATAAAGAGCATATTAATATTTTCCCTTGTTCTATTGGCTAAATCAGAAATCCATAACATATTAATTTGCTTCATATAAAATTTACGACTCTTTTTTAGCAAACTAATACACACAAAAATAATTTGTGAAAATAATAAGTAAGTTCCTATTGATACAAGAGGAATAATCGAAATGATAATATAATCCCTATATATATTTGCAAAACCATTTTTCTTCATGTACCAATCCGTATCCCCAGCAATATAATAACCTACTCCTAGACATACTAAGCCTAAGAAAGGCAGAAGAAAAGAAGGTTTTCTCTCTTGTTTATTTAGATGCTTCTCTTCTATAAGACGTTTTGTCTTACGAGTACGAATAAGTATAGGTGTCAACATAGATACTATCAAAAATAAAATGATAAATATTATAATTGTTAATATGACTGCTTTTATTGGTAAATATAAATAAAGATTTTGTGCACCTGTTAACTTTGAAGTAATTAATAGAAAAAGATAAAAAAAGACCAATCCCGCTTGGGTACCCATAAAAATTGATAATACTCCAATAAACATATTTTCAATAAACACAAGTCGCCTTAATTGCTTGTTAGAAATTCCGAGAATAGTTAAAACACCAAATTGTTTTTTACGAACTTTTAAAAATGTACTAACAGAATAGAGTAAAAATAAAAAAGAAAAGAGAACAATTGTAACTTGAGCACTTTGACTCATATTTAGGAGAGCTTCATGTTCTTGTAATTCTTGTATTTTTTGTAGTTGGGGATGAAATACATAAACAGAAAATGAAAAAAAGACCGCTATAGAAAAGGAACTACTCAAAAAATAAGCAAAATAAGCCCGTGAATTGCGCAAGACATTTTTTAATGCGAATTGCCAAAATTTCACCAACTTACCCCTCCTTTAATTGATTATTCTCAATATCAACAAATCAGAGATTATAGACCATTGAAAAATGTCCATATATCCTCAAAATTCTTGCCATGTATCCTTTATTTAAAGCTACGAATAATAACAATGTTATTCTTTCCAGGTTATCTTAAATCGATATCCTAATCCTCGTACTGTTTCAATAACATTTTCGATACCAAGATCATTAAATTTCTTACGCAAACGTGTAATATTTACATTCAGCGTATTTTCCTCAACAAAACTTTCTTCATCCCAGAGAGCAGTTAATAGATCCTCACGACTAACCGTTCTAGGATATTTAGTTAGTAATGCCTCAACTAACACCGCTTCTTTTTTGGTAAGAAAAATTTTTTCATTTACAAAATGAAGTTCCGGGCGTTCAGGAAATAATTTCACCCCTTCTAATACCACGGTGCGCTCTGAGATATTTGGTGCATACTCACCGTACATACGTCTTAGCTGTCCCTTGATTTTTGCCATTACAACGTCGTAGTAGAATGGTTTAGTAATATAATCATCTGCACCACTTTCAATAGCCATAATTTGTTCCATTTCACCAGCACGAGCAGAAATAAAAATAACGGGACATGTAGACTCATGACGAATCTGACGACACCAGTAGAATCCATCAAATTTAGGCAAATTTACATCCAATAACACAAGGTGTGGTCTAACTGAATTAAATGACTCCATAATATTATCAAAATTATCTACTATCACTGCCTCATAACCATATTTTTGAATATGAGCTTGTAATAAAGAAGCAATGCTCAAATCATCTTCTACAATTAAAATTTTATACATTTATATTCCCCCATAAATTATGATCTTCATTCTTGTTATAAAAATACAACTACTATCATTCCATTTTCCGCCCATAAAAATACCGAGTAGGATATACTCGGCACTTTTACTATCATTCTTTCGGAAGTACAATTCCTTTATATAATTGAACAGTAATGAAGTAGTAAATCGTATAAATAACTACAAAAATTACAATTGGTAACCAAATACGGAAATACGGATCCACTAAAATAAATCCAAAGATATTCATCCCCATTAGTACGTGTGCAATACCTACTACAGCTGGAAACAGGAATACAAAAAATAGTTCTTTATAAATAGACTTTGCTAGTAATTCACGGCGAACACCTATTTTACGAAGCATTTCATAACGAACAATATCTTTTGAAGCACCGGTAAGGATTTTAAACATTAAACAACTTGCCATCATCGCTAGAAACGCAATTCCTAGGAAAAAACCCATAAATACCGTTCCGCTGGCAACAGCATAAGATTGTGTATATAGATTGTACTTACTTAATAAATCATCAGCATTTATTTTATATTTATCTAGTTGTAACTCGTCAATTTTTTCCCATTCTTTTTTATATGCCACAAAATTGTCTGTTCTTCCAATCAGAACTCTTTTTTCAGCTTCCTGTATTTCATCATACATTTTTTGATCTACAATTTTAATCGCTTTATTCATATAGTTTAAATATGTCGGTTGTATAGATATTAAAGCCATATTCCACGTATCTGGAATAACGTTTTCATTCTCCCCTTCTTGACTATCTCTTGAAGTGGCACCTACTCGAAGTTCGTCCGATACACGTTGAAATTTATCTGAACTCTTTTTTCTATCAGCATCATACACCAGTGGATGGTTTTTCTCTAAATCTTCTTTTAAGTAGTAAACGAATTTATCATCTACTTTATAGCGATATTCACTTTTCTCCTTAAATGTAATACCACTTAAAATTTCCCTCTCTTCAGGAGTTGGATTATGAATCACTGTATCATATATTTCAAACTGCTCAACAGAGTTCATAACATTATTTTTAAAAGCCATTCCACCAGAAATTGCACCTGCGCCAAGTGCCACAAGCATTGCTACTGTTGCTAATACTTTCGTTAAACTAGTAACACGGAAATTCAACTGTGAAAATGTAAAAGCATTAATTCCTTTTTCATTACGATTTTTATTTCCCTTTAACTTTTTAATAATAAGCGGGAGAACTGAAGCGAAGAGCAAATATGTTCCTGCTGTAGTTGTGAACATCGCAATCATCAGGCCTTGTTCTTTTAATTTATTCATATAAATCATAGAAGCATAGCCAATACCTAATAAAACGATAGCCAGAATTGCAATTATACCAGTCCACTTCCCTTTAATCATTGTACGTTCTGCTGAAGCATCTGCATGTACAAGCTGTAAAACTGAAATGCGCGATAGTTTCATGCTATTCATAATTGCTGAGAACAGAAATAATATAAAGAAGAATACACAAGTAATTGCTATGGATGGGACATAAAATCCTTGATATCCACTTGCTGTAAAATCAAGTTGTTTCATCAATAGCTTGCCAATTCCTTGGGCAAGACCCACACCAACCGTGATTCCGATTGCTAAAGATGCTATTCCAATCATCATTGTTTCCAAAAACATAAGCACTGTAATCTTATGTTTTTTCGCTCCTAACATCATATACATCCCAAACTCTTTTTGACGAAGTGATAATAAGAATGAGTTTGCATACAAAATATAGAAAAATGTAATAATTGCTAGTAACACTGAACCTGTTTGGAAAACCACTCCGACTGATTTAATCATCGCATTTGATTCCAAAAATGATTTATTTAGTGCTAATGTTTGAAACATGTAAAAAATTGAAATTGACATGACAAGACCAACAAGTAAAACTATATAATCTTTCAATTTACTTTTTAATCCTGACATAGAAAGTTTAAATAACATGCTGAACTCCCTTTCTTATACCTTTTTTGTTCCTAAGGCTGCCAGTACATCTAAAATTTCTTTATAGAATGATTCGCGCGTACCACCACGGTGAATTTCTTTGTACAATGCACCATCTTGAATAAACAAAATGCGCTCACAGTAACTTGCACTATATGGATCATGAGTCACCATCATAATAGAAACATCTTGTTTTTCGTTTAAATTTTTCATTGCTTCTAAAAGACTTGTTGCGTTTTTAGAATCGAGTGCTCCTGTCGGTTCGTCCCCTAAAACAATTGCTGGCTCATGTACAAGAGCACGGGCCGCTGCGGAACGTTGCTTTTGTCCGCCAGATACTTCCGATGGATACTTTTGAAGTATTTCTGAAATCCCTAACATTTCTGCTACCTTTTCTACTTTTGGTCCAACCTTTTTTGAAGGAACGTTTTGAAGCGATAGTGGTAAAGCAATATTTTCATAGATTGATAAATTTTCAAGCAAGTTAAAATCTTGGAAGATGAAACCTAATTTTTGAGAACGGAAATCCGAAAGCTCTCCTTGCTTCATTTTAGTAATATCTGTACCAGCAATTTCAACAACACCATCTGTTGCTTTATCCAAAGTGGAAATAACATTTAGTAATGTTGTTTTCCCTGAACCAGATGGTCCCATAATTCCAACAAATTCACCCTCTTGAATTGAGAACGATACACCTTTTAATGCATGTGACTGACTTTCACCTTTTTTCCCGTATACTTTTTGTACATTTTTAACATCTACAACTAATTTGTTCATATATATATTCTCCTGCTTTTATTATTTTTTTAGTTTTTCCTTTGCCTTTTCAGGAACTTCATTTTCTTGTACTTTTTCAAATTGATATACATATTTACCTTTTACATGAACCTTCAAATAATTATTTCTATATTCATCTTTACCAGCAAACCCTAGTTTTATGATATTTTCATCACCTGATTCATCAACTCCATTTAACATGGAAAAATATCTCTTACCACCATGTTCAGGATCAGGCTTCGCTTCTTCTTTCTGAAGAACGTACACATCATTTTCTTTCACGAGTGGATTAAATCTATCTCTATTTTCCTCTCCTATATAAGCTAATAATCCTCCACCCACAACGATTAATCCGGACATTGCAATTAGTGCTTTTTTCATCTATCTTTTCCACCTTTCTTTTCTCATCAAAAATTATTTTTATTCCTTTTTTAATATTTCAATGAACATGTATATACCTCATCAGTACATTTCTAAGTATAGATATTATTTCTTAACAAAAAACAAGGAGCTTTCTTAAGTTTTTCTTAACAAATACTTTCATAAAGCATAAAAAAGAACTCTTCTGATTAAGAGTTCCTTTCTATCGAAAATATTCAATTTTTTAACTACATTTATTAAATGTAGAGGTGTGATTATTTTTCAGTTGTAATGGGTAATAAAATAGTAAACCTCACAATACCATTTTCATATTCTGCACGAATTTCTCCATCTTGCACTTCGACAATACTTTTTGCAATTGCAAGTCCAAGCCCTGAACCTTCAGTGGTTCTACTTCTTGATCGATCTTTTTTATAAAAACGTTCAAATACGTTTTCTAACTCTTTTTTTGTAAATTCTTCACTTTGGTTCGCAACAGAAATTTGAATATAATCTTCCTGCCTTTGAAGAGAAACGTTAATTTCTCCCTCATCTTTACTATACTTAATTGCATTCGTTAACAAATTATCAAAAACACGTATAATTTTCTCCGAATCAAGTTCAGTATATATACGTTCATCCGGAAATTCTTTCACAAATGCAAGACCATGCTCCTCAGCTTGGGGTACTAATTCCTCGACTAACTGATCAAGCATTTCATTCATGCATACTCTTTGTTTTTCCAATACAATTTTTTCATTTGTTAACTTTGTATACTCAAATAAATCTTCTATTAAATTTTTAAGTTGTTCTGATTTTGAAAAAGCAATCTTTATATATTCATTATACTGCTCTCTATTATCATATTTTGCATCGCGTAATAAACGTAGATATCCCATAATAGAAGTAAGAGGGGTACGTAAATCATGTGAGACATTCGTAATCAATTCATTTTTTTGTCTTTCAATTTCTCTCTCTTTTTCAATTTTCATCTCAAGTTCCTCAGCCATTTGATTAATATTTTTTGTTAACAAAGCCATCTCATCTTGCCCCCCCTCTTCAATTCGATATGCTAGATTTCCTTTTGCAATTTCATTTACTCCTTGAGCCATTACCTCAATTTGTTTCATCTTTCTCTTTGTAATATAAAAAAAAGAAAAAATAAACACGATAATCCCAATAAGTGATGGAAAAATCCCCTCTTCTATATGATATGTGATATATCCGTCTGGAATTCCACTTACAAACATATATAGATTTTCACCTTCAACTGTAATTGGATAAAAAGTGATAAATTCTTTACGTGTTTCATCTATATCTTTTACTCTTTCATTCAATTTAGATTGATTAACTGCAAAATTCATTACATTACTAATTGTGTTATGCAAGTTAATCTCTGCTTCTTGCGCTTGTTTCGTTTTATATAAAACCTTTCCTGTTTCATTTGTAATTAATACTTTTAGGGCAAGCACACCCTCTTCGGCCTCACTATTAATTATTTCCTGCAAACTTCCTATATTATTTTCACTTACTGCTTTTTCTGCAATCCTTTTTGCTTGAAAGTTAATATTCTTCATACCAGCACTATAATCAACGAAAGCTTTCGAATTTATATCTTCAGCAAGGGGGGCTACACCTCTTGATACAATGAAACCTAGTGATGCACAGAGAAAAAAGGTTGTGATGAGTTGCAGCCTAATACTTTTTAAAATATAATCACTACATCCTTTGATTAAATTCGTCAATTTATTGTTTAAATAATAAATTGGTTTAAATATCTTTTTCAATTTTATATCCTACTCCCCAAACTGTTTTAATGTAGCGGGGTTTCCTTGGTGTTTCTTCAATCTTTTCTCGTATTTTTCGAATATGGACCATCACGGTACTATCAGATTCAAAAAACTCCTCTTTCCACACTTTTTTATAGATTTGTTCAGCGCTCATTACTATTCCTTGATTTCGAGCAAGTAATTCTAAAATTGCAAATTCCCTCGGCGTTAATTTTACTTCTATATTCGTAACAATTACTCGATGCGTTGCTACATTTATTTTCATATCTCCAATTTCAATTTCATTTTCGTTTTGCATGCTTATTCCACTGTTCATTTTCATATATCGTCGAAGCTGTGATTTAATTCGAGCAATAAGCTCTAATGGATTAAAAGGCTTTGTAACATAGTCGTCTGCACCGGTTGTTAATCCTAAGATCTTATCCATATCTTGTGTTTTCGCAGATAACATAATAATAGGCATTTCTGCTATTTCTCTCACTTTCATACACATATGAATTCCATCAATTTTCGGCATCATAATATCAAGTACAATTAAATGTACTTTGTTTTTCTTTAATATTTCTAATCCTTCTTCTCCATCTCCAGCTTGTAAAACTTCATAGCCCTCATTTTTTAAATAAATAGCGATAAGTTCCCGAATTTCCTTTTCATCATCCACTATCAGTATCGTTTCTTTACTCAAAAAATCTCCTCCAATGTTGTCTCTATGCTATAGATGCTTTTCTAATTACTTATTACAGTACTCCTTCTTTTTATATGCAATACTAACAATAACAAAGACGATACTACCAAAGTATATACTGTATTCTGTCGCAAATACTACAGTCACTTCTATATGCTTTTCAAATAGGGAACCCAGCACAAAATAAACAAGCGTCCAAACAAATCCTGTCATATAGGAATGCGCAGCGTATCTTTTAAAGGATCTGTTATTCATGTCGACTATATACGGTACAATATGTCTTACGACAGGAATAAAGTAGCGTGTTACTAATGCATAATGCCCATATTTTCTAACCATTTCTTGTGATTTAAAAAGATACTTCGCCTTTTTCTTTTTCATCAATTTATGAAGCACTTTTATACCGAACAACTTTCCTAGTATACATCCTAGAGAAAGCCCTGATATAACACCTAGATATGTTAACAAAAAGCAGGAATTACACTTAGTATACCCACTGATGATACAAACCCACCGCTCATAACAATCATTTCATCTGGAATTGGCATTCCTACAATCCCAAGCCATAGACAAAAGAAAATCGTCATATAACCATATTGGTTAATATACGATAATAATTCATGTAACTCCATTATGCGTATATCCTCCTTGCATCTTTTTGGCAGCTAAGCACAAAATTTAGCCACAACTTTTTCAGTGTGACTTCTGGAAAGAAGTATTGGATAAACTCTTTTTTCAAAAGTGAGTATTGAAATGTAATAAATTTACCATTCTCATGCATAAGCTCCATAACATTACTTAAAGTTTGTGCCGAAACTTCTTTTGGTAAAGAAGTAAAAAGTAGACCTGATAACATATAATGAATGCATGTTATATTTAACTCTTTCATATACTTTTTTATATCTTCAGCTAAATCATGAATAACAATTACATTCAAATCATCTTTAAACTTTCTCTCTAATTTTTCAAAAAATAATTCATTAATTTCAATAAGGATGAGTACTGTTTCTTTTTTTCTTTCTCTTCATAATCTCTTTCGTAAAAATTCCTGTTCCCGGACCCAATTCTACTATACATTTGGTTGCATCAAAATCAATCGTATTTACCATTTGTCGGGCTAGCATATTGGAACTTGATGCAATTGCACCAATATTTTTCGGTTTTTTTATAAATTCACTTAAAAAAGTAATAAATTGTATTAACTATCCCCTCATTTATTCTTTATTTTGTTAGGTTGGCTTAAGTATGAATTAAATTTCTTAATAAATATTGAGGGGATTTCTTAACGTTTTCTTAATAAATATAGAAAAAATTTGATGACGTATAATACTATTGAAATTCTCGTACTAATTTAAATGTTTTTTATATGAAAACAAGAACCTTAGACGATATAAAAGACAGATTGTTGAAATGAATCTCATATAAAAAAATTAATGTTAAATGCGAGGAGGAATAACTATGTTTATAAAAGTTGAAAATAATGTACATATTTTTGTACAAGATATTAACCCTCATGCTAATAGTAAACCTATTTTTTTCGTTCACGGTTGGCCTTTAAATCATAAAATGTTTGAATATCAGTTCAATATACTTCCACAATACGGATTCCGTTGTATCAGTATGGATATTCGAGGCAATGGACAGTCTGATAAGCCATGGGGAGGTTATTCCTATAACCGATTAGCGGATGATATTTTTATCGTATTAGAAGCTCTTCAAATTGAAAATGCTACTTTACTTGGTTTTTCAGTAGGAGGTGCCATCTGTATCCGTTATATGACTCGATACCAAAGTAAACATATTTCAAAGCTGGCATTAGTAGATGCCGTTTCTCCTTCGTTTGTTAAAAATACTAATTCTCCATATGGAGTTCCTAAAGAACAAGCAGACGCCCTTATTAAACAAATGCATGTAAACCGTCCCAAGTTCCTGCATGATATATCTCTCATGTTTTTCAACCGAAACTTAGGACCAGAAATGCTAGATTGGTTTGTAAACCTTGGACTCGAATCCGCTTCGTATGCCCTCATTAAAATACTTCAAGCAGCAATAAATGAGAACGTAATAAATGATTTAAATCAAATTAATGTTCCAACAGGTATCTTCCATGGTGTTCATGATCAGCTTATTCCATTCCAAAGTGGGGAGCTTACTCAAAAACAAATTAGAGGCTCACAATTATTCCCTCTCAATAATAGTGGTCATGGATCATTAATTGAGCAAGCAAATGATTTTAATCAAGCACTTATACATTTCATTCATGCATAATAACGTGACAAAACTGTAATATTGATGTCATGATTTTAGATGTTTTCTCCCAAAAATATTCATTATGATACTCATAGTACGAAAACATAAAAACAAGAAGGAAGTTGATTAATTGTATGAAACGATATATTTTATTTTTTAGTCTTTTTGCTCTATGTACTATGATGTATATTAAAAGTTATGATCTTAAACATTTTTTCATCCATTTAACAAGTGATAAATACTATGTTCAAATCACAGATAATGGAAAAGAGAATGTTGAAACCTTTGAAAATAATGAAAAACCATTTAAATCTTATCAATACAAACTAAAAGGATTTGATAAAAATGGAGAAATAAAAACAATAGATTTTACAGCTTACAGAACCCTTCGTAACAAAGCCTTTTTATGTGTATATCATGACGGTAAAAACGTGGTAGATTGGGACGAAATAAAGAAAGAAGAATTACCAGAAAAAGCGAAAGTAAAATTAAACATATAGCCTTAAAAGAGTTGATTTACTTTTAATAAAAAACATCAAAAGAAAGAGCTGTTAAAGCATATAATAAGAAACCCTATTCTTTTAAAACAAGTCAAAAGAATAGGGTTTTTTATTTCAATTCACATGAAATTCTCCTAATTCATTTACATAAATATTTTTCTTTGTGAATATATATTTTTTAAACAGAAATCTACTGTACATTAGAAACATAAATTAGCTGGAATTTACATATTATTGAGGAATTTTAGTTTATTATTCGTGGAAAAAGGAAACATAAATGTATCTTGGTGTCATTATAATAACCTTCCCCCCAAGATACATCTTGAGTCTTTAAAATATTAATTAAGGAGCTGTTATGTAGTTACAACATTCTTTCTAAGTTTTTAAGAATCTCTGAAGAATTTTATTATGTATTTGTTGAAGAAGACTCTTTATAATTTAGAATGTCTCATTACAATTTTTAATCCTATTTCTGAAAAACAGATATATAAGGAGCAAGATAAATGAAGAAATTACTACTTCTAATCATAGGGTTGGGGTTCATAGTATATGTATTACCTTATATTTTACGAGGAGATCTTGACAGATTTAATCCATTCTTTAAACAAAAGTATGTATATGCTATGGCAAAAGGGCATGGAATACCTGACCCCAATTATAAAGGAAGATATATTTATAAATTAAAAGGCTTTGACGAATCGGGAAAAGAAAATAAATATACAGTAGGCGTTAATAATCCTAATGATTTTATAAAAAAAACATACTTAAAAATTTCTGTTCAAGGAAGATATGTCTTATCTTATGAAAAAATATTAGAAAAAGAAATTCCAGAAAAGGTTAGAAAGAACTTTAATGTATAATTCATAAAGAATATTTTTTAACTCGTATAAAAAAATCATATATCTTAAAAGCGTTATTCTTTAAAACAAATTGAAAGAATAGCTCTTTTTTTATTGCAATTTAGATGAAATTTACCACGCAGTTGAACTAATTGGCTTTCTTTAGAGGTTATATAAAATTTAGAATTAAACAATCTGTTACTTTGGAAGCATAATGTTGCCATAAATAAAAAGAACCATAATTTTGCCAAAGTGGCAAGGTTATGGTTCAAATCACACAATGTAAGTTAAAGAATATATTGTCCTCTAAATTAATCATAATTTGTCCAAATCATTCCTATTTTCATTTTATATAATTATGTAAAGAAAAAAAATCTATCACATAAATTGTCCTAAACACGTAAAATTAACCATATAATGTCCCTAATCCATTATATTCCACTCTCTTTGTATCACTTGTTTCCAGAAAACCCTTATTCCATACCTCATCATAGAAAACATAATGTCCACATCAATTTAATTAATACAAAATTTGGTCAGTATTTCCATTTAGATTAACCAAGCATTGAACATAGAATAATAGAAATGTACTTTCAAATTGTAAAAAAAATCAGGTACTATGATTATTAATCCGTCTTCTGTTAAAGATACAATAGATACATGCGAACAACTTATAGAGTATATAAAACTTATTATGATTGGAGACCTGTTAGAATTATATCCAGAAAGAGAAATTTATCACCTAACTATTAATCAAATAATAAAACCTAATACAATAGATGCTATTTTTACAATCGGAGTATGTAAAAAGGAATGTTAGACAAGAAAAAATTAAAAATTATTCCTTGAAGAATGGCATTAGCAGGAGTAACAAAAATATTAATATGATATTTCAATGTTATAGATCATCTCCACTCATTGAAATACAAGGAATGAGAACTATATTCTACACCTGTTTTTAGAAAAATACTCCTTACTGTCCAGATATATAATAAGGAGTATTTTCATTTTATTTTTCCGAGAAGCACTCTTTCCTCTTTATTAGTTTAACTTAACTACCTAAAGTGGATAAAATCGAAGTTACCTGCTGAAGAATACCCGTGGCTACTATACTACCTGTCGTACCTTCCGCAATATTTCGTACGGATTTCAGTGCTTCTTTAATAATAACTTTTTTAGGATTAGGAGATTTTAATTGTGACTGAAGAACCTCAATTTCGGAAGCTAGTTCCTGCTTTAGTGTCGGTTCTTGTAACTCTTTTTGAAACTGATCTAGGTTACTGATTAAAGAATCAAGACTTTCTATTTTAAATTCCTCTACTTTCAGCGATTGATTAGAATGTTCCGTATTTTGTTGAAGCTGAGAATTTATCATTGTTCCAATATGATTTATAATAGGCGCTGTACTTTTTACTGCCATTTCCTTTTCTTTTTCACTAAATGTCATACCCTCACCTAACACCCCTTCTTCTTCTAATTTTAAAGTCCATTGAAGTATGATATTTCGAACTTGGTCCAAAATATTATTGAATTGAGATACCGGTATATGCAAAGATGTTTCAAATTCGTGTTTAGTCATTTTCATAAACATCATTTGAACATTTGACGGAAACTTATACATAAGTGTTCCCCCATTTTCCTCCCCTTGTTTTACCAACAATTCAACTTCAGTAAGGGGTGAAAATAAATTCCGCTTTCTTATCATACTCTCAATTTCAGTATGGAAATAGGACGGAATATAACCATGATAAGGATTAAATGCCTTTATCTCGCCATGCAATACCCTATAATCTGGAAGGTCTTCAGCTGCCTTATAACCATTCAACTCCAGCTCTGCCCATTCAGTAAGCTCTTTTACCTTTAACTTTATTGATAAAGCATATGCTTTTCTAAGCAAAACAGATACCGATGTTCGCTGTTGATATGCTTCATGCTGTAACTCTAAAACAAGTGACTCCATACTTCTCCACATCCCATTTTTTTATCTGTTTATTACACTTTTATTATAATACTGATTTAACTTTATATGGTAGATAAGAAGACTCCATTTTGAAAAAAGATTAATCAAAATGGAGTCTTTGGCTATAAATCAGCATTTAATTTTATAAAAAGGTTGTTCAAAAAACTATACAATATGACAAGTAGCCCCATAAGCTAACTCATAGCTAACAATAACATAGATAAAAATATTTCTCTCTTTTATAAAGTAAATCAAAAAATTTATAAATAACAATGATACAAACCTTATCTCTCAAAAAACAAAGCATAAACTGTCCATATCGGACAATTTATGCTTTAACTTACACACAAAAATGTGACTTAACCCATAAACTTGCATACCAATAACCCATAACTTTGCATAAAATTATCGGTTTTAAAGCCTAATATTGCAAAATTATCATTGAAAATAACCCATAAACTTGCAGAAAGTTTATTTTAGAAACATAACATTGCAGGAATTTTTTACACTGGATATCTTATCTCCCTACCATACCAATCTATTTTATCCTTTGTAAATAATTCTCCTAAGCCCACGCCGGTACAATAACTAAATCTTAATAATTCATCCAAATAAATTTTGGTTCTCCAGCTCTCAGTGGTACATAATAATAATAATTCCCTACCCATATATTCATAAAATACATCTGCATTACAGTTAAATTGTTGTTTAAAGCATTCACCAATCACATCAAAAACTTTGTTTATGCTAGGAGTAGCGATATTAGGAGCGGCTATCAATAAACCTCTTATATTTTGATTAATCCAAGATTTCCATTCCTTTTCCTTTTCTATCATTTGAAATTTGGCATGTGTAGCATCAGATGTCCCTAACCACCTATTACATTTTTGACAATGTACATTGCTGTATCGATTAAAAGTTTTTTGTATACTTTGACAATCTATATATGGACATTTTGTAAGGAGCGTTCTATTATGTTTTGGGCAAAAATTTACTTGTTCAAAAAACCATATTAACGGATCGTATACTTCCCCATGTGCATTAAACATTTCATTATAACAATCTGGACACCAGGCTCTTGTTTCCTTGAATATCCCCTTACTATGTAGAATATACTCAAAGGTTAACATAGTAAGGGGTTTAAGATTCTTATTGCAAGTCATATATTCTAGCCCTTGGACAAACCATTTTATAAAAAAAAATATACCATTCAAACTTGTATTACATCTGTGAGAATATGTTCGTTTTCTCCCTCCATCTTTTCTTACTTGACTACTAATTACATCTTCTATTATAAATTGTGGTTTCACATTATGTTTATAAGCTAACCTTCCCACATAACTAGTTAGGCTCTCCACAAAACCAGTACCCAATCCATAAGGCTTTAAATTTTGATATATACTTCTTCTTGGATAATCCGCATAGATTTTTCTTTCTATGCTCACTAAATCAAATATTTCTACCATCTATTTTCCCTACTAAGTCCCGTTTAGGCTTCCTCTGCCCGACCTTTTTTACGGTATTATTCTTCTTTGGCAGCATTTCTTCTTGGACATTGAAGCCCAACATATAATGAATCTTCTTTCTTTTTTCTCCATCTTCCATAAGTAAAGATTCCCCTAGCAATACCTCAGACACAATTTTATCAATCTTACTTATAGAAAGTGCATATTTCTCCAAATCAGCAATTTCAATACACTCTCTTCCATCACTTAATACTCCGTATAAACAGCGCTCTAGCCAATTTTTTAAAATACCAACACATCCAACAGTTCTTTCGTATATAAATTCCCAATGTTCTAGCAAATCTATTTGATTTGCTAACGGTAACTTTCTCTGCAAACTATAAATAATCCTTTGAAAATGAATTATATCTTCTTGTTCTAAAGTGTATCGTGGAAAATTAACATCAACTGTACGCCTACTTAACTGCCCACTAAGATTAGTGAAATTTATTAAATCATAAGTTCCTATTAAAACATGTGTTATCCCTGTTATATTCGCTATAGATTTTATTGAATCTAGCTGATCCTGAACTCTTTTACCACTAGTCATTTTGGCAAAATGTTGCGCTTCGTCTATTATAAAAGCTAGTGGTTTACGATATTTAAATGCTTTTTCCAAAGACTCCCTGTACTGCGGAGCAGTCCTAGGGTTCGTATGGCTAAAATACTTTTTCTTCTCTTCACCATTTATCACTTTTTCAAAACTAATTTTATGTTCAATCAGAGGTTCCTTTAGCGCTTGTAATGCCCTTTTATAATAATCCTTCCAATTAAAATTCCCTAAATCAGGTGAAACTAACTCAATCCCGGTGACTGGTATCATCCCTGGATCTGACTTTAACTCCGGCATTAATTTTTCAACAATCTTTACTTCTACTAACCTTTTCAACGTTGTTTTCCCTACACCACTTGGACCAAAAACCATAATAATTGATGCTCCAGCTGGCTTAAATATATTCTCCAACAATGTATCCATTGTATCTTGCATAGTCTTGTGATTAACAGTGAGATTTCCAAAATAAGCAACTCTTTCGTTTATAGATTTGCTTAAAAGCTCAGCTGGAAAAAGATATTGTTCACCCATCATTCACACTCCTCAAAGAAATCTAACATTTCGAGTTCAGTATAGTCTTGCAATAAATTTCTTTTGACTGACTGTTCGAGATTCTCTACCTTCACAGAAGTGCTATTACTTTCAATCACCTTAGTAACTCTCTGTTCCTTATCCTTCATTTGCTGGATTAACAATTTTTCATTATCTTCCATCGTTTCAATATGCCCAGCAATCAATTTTGCGTTTATATTTAGAGTTTTAGAATGGTTTTTATTCTGTTTTCTTATTTCAGAAGCTATAATCTTTAATTCCTTTTCAGTTCGTCCCTTTAACATCGAATAATATTGTGAGATACACGTTACCCATTTACCATTAACGAACGCATAAGCAGTTCCCAAATCGTATGGATCAAAGCGAACAGGAACTATTGTATTCTCTACACCTGGATCTTTAAATACTTCATTCCAATAATAGATATAATTAATTTTCACACCGTTTCCTACTTGAACTTTGGCCCTTCCCTTATCTGTAGTAGGTAATGTAATGACTTTAAATAATTCATCATAACGTATTAAACGATACGGACGCTTTCCACCTAAAGAAATTCCAAGTTCAAATGCTTCTTTTGGTGATTGACCGAGCGCTGGATGATCTAACTCATGATAGACATCCTCTATCCAACTATTAAAAACCGTATTTAAATCTCCCAAATTCCAAACTGCATTATTCTTTGGAAGAAATTCTTTTGTTACCTGTCTAACATTTTTCATTATTTTTGTATGCCCTTTAAGATTATGTATGAATGTTGTATTCACTGTGCCAAACATTCTTTCTACTACATTTCCAAATCTCGGCTTCGCTCCTGGCCTTACTTTCTTTGTGCATTCATAAGTAGCTAATAGGGTGTCAAAATAAGTACTGTGAAACTCCTTCAGATATAGTGACGCGTTTTCCTTAAATGTAAAATAGTGTCAAAATAAGTACTGTGAAACTCCTTCCCTCCATCAACTACCATAATTTGTGGTAAACGAGAATATTTACTTACACATTCTCTTAGAACCATCATTGTAGAACGATAACTAGGAGGATCAAAAGTTATATAATGCGCTAAAATTTTCCGAGAGTATGCATCAACTAGAAGTGTAATATATGGCCTAAAAGTATACTTTTGAGATGTAGATAAAACCAATTCAATATCTAATTCAGTATGATCCACATGACATACTTCAAAAGGGCGATCTCCATGTCGCGGTGTAGTCTGATCAAGTGCCCAGTAAAACTTTTCATACTTATATGCTGAACGTCTTCCCTCTCTCTTTCTGACCTGCCTTTCTTTAGAGCTATTTTTAACATATTGACAGAATGTTTTATAGCTAGGTGCAATAATATTTTTCTCTTCACATATATTTAATAAATGTCCATGAACCACTTTTTTAGATTTTTGCTTCATATTTTCATAATGCTTATCTATAAATTCAGTCATTAACTCCAGCGTTTCAACTGGTAATTTATTTACTCGGTTCCCTCTTTTATTCGCTTTTGGAATTAATCCGGTATATCCATTTCCGTATAACTCTTCAGCTTCTCTATAAAGTCTTCTCCATTCCATTAAGGTACGCCATGGTACTATATCTTCACTAATTTTTTCTCCATATAAACTTCTTTTTACAATTTCAAATCGTTGATTAGCAATTGCTAGGTCTTCTTCTGATGCTTCCAGTAATAACTCTTTCTCTTCTTGCATATGCTTAGGCAATTGTAATTCACTAATCCCTTTTATCTTACCTTGATTGAAAAGAGAAACTATCCCCTCTTTTGGCAACTCAATAAATTGTTTTTGACTATTAATTAAAGTTAAATTTTCCAAACCTATATTTACAATTTTCCATGCTTGTCCTTCCCATGATATCTCTTGGCCAATTGTTATCTCTAAATCAAGAAAAGCATGTACTGATTTTCTTTTATCATTCAGAAGGATTTCAAAAGCCATTGATTGTTCTTTAGTCAAAAATACTGGTACTCGGTCATATTCAGCTATAGAATATTTGTTAATGTCTATATAAATCCTACTTTGAATTAACAACGTATATAAATCATCAGCTTGAAAGCCCCGCCCTTTGCTAATTAAATCTAATAAAAAAATTCCAGGTTGCTTAGAAATTAACTTCTCAACCTCTTCTATCTTTTGAATTGAAACCTCTCTATCAGTATCAAACATATAATCTTCAAGAAATGAAATGTTCCTTTCCAAAGTTCTATTTATTTCAGAAGAAGATCTAACGTGAAATTCTAAACCAAATTGGGCTGCATATTCTTCACCAGGAGGACATCCCCAATACCACTCTTGTCCTTTTTATAACGATTAGGGTTTTTAGCCGATAAAGCGATTAGTTCCGACTCTGTTTTCCATTCTTCCCATGCAGCCGAATCTTTTCTGATAACAAAAAAATCTGGTGTATATATCACCCCTATATTTTTCTTTTTGCTACCAGAATAATTGATTTTTATAGAATTAGGTTGATCATAATATTCCAACACATTTGAATCATGTTCCATCATATAAATCCCCGGAAACTCTACAGTATGACTCTCAAATTGAATACTGACTCCCATCTTTTTACTAGGATAAATTCCAGGAACATTCCTTCCTCCACTACTCACTGACCTTACCGGCTCTGACGATCTAATCTTTTCTATCATCGCCTTTGCTTTTTCCGATACATTATTTTTCTTACACCAAATAATGAATTCTTGTTCGCTTAACAACCACTTCACCCCTTAATTATGAATAATCTCCTTCCATACTTGTTGAATATATTTTTCACGTAATACAGCTGGTTTCCCTAAACGTTTTTCAACACTTCTTCTACTTGGATAAATGTCATTTCTCATTAATTCTTCTACAGCAACTTGTACACGAGAAGCAACCGTTTCTTTGCGCTTCAAACTTTTTTTCTCACGATACTTCTTGTAATTTTCTACAATTTCTTTACATTGTTCTGGGCAATGTCGATATAATATTTTCCTGTCATACCCTATTCTTTTAGAAATTTCACTTAAAGACAATGTTTCATCTGAATGAGTATAACCTTCCAGTTTTTTATTGAGTAATGCAGAACTAATTTCTCTCCTTCTATTGGTTTTATTACTTGAGTAAATTACAATTCGCTCTTTTGTTTTTTCTACTGAATAATTAAGTGTTTTGATATTACCGGTTAGGAGATGCCCTATCGATAATTCCAATTGCAAACAGATTTTCAATAATCCCTCTAGGCTTGGTAAACGTCCTCCTTTAAGCCAATCCCACATCGTCACTTTAGGAATACTCATTAGACGAGCAAATTCTGCAATATTCCCACATGTGACCTCTCCAATTAATTTTTGTAAGGATTGAGAAATAATTTTTAAGTTAGTGGTATCTATAGTTAATAACTCTTGTATATTTTTACTGATGAAAATATCTTGATTTGTAATACCGGAAGTATGTTGAGGCTCACCTAGCCATCTTTTACACAATGGACAGTAACCATTTATGCAACTTCTATGTAAAATAGGGAGTTGTTTATTACAATGAGGACAAATATTTGACAGGTATATATTATGAATCAAACAGACTTGCGTTGAAGATAGGTGCCAACTTAAGGGATAATAAATTCGACTACCTTCAGCTCTCCAATCGAAGATACAATTAGGACACCAAGATAGATATTCCCTCAACAAACCCCTCAAAGATACAATATTTTTCCATTTTATTAAAGTCAAATCTATTAGACTATTATGTAAAGTTAAAGACTCTAATACCAGTGAGCAGTCTAATGCATTTTTGCAATAACCATTTATACTTTTGGCACCGTCATAAAATCGATTACCACCTCTTTGTGCACTTTTAATTAAATATTTTTTATCCATGTTAGTTGCCAATATTTTATTAACTAATGTTCCAGTTAAAATATTATGTTCATAGGCCAATCGACTCATATAACTTGTTAAACTTTCTACATAAGAAGTTTTCAATGCAATTGGCTGAAGACAATACAGTTCACTAAATTTTTCATTCCGAAAATTTCTTATATAAATGTACTGAAAATCCCCCATATAATCCCCCCTAAATTAATCTATTCTATTACATACAAGTATGGCTATTTTCACTTATTCATAGACATTTTTAATACAAAAAAAATTCATTTGAAACAAAGATTTGTTCAAATGAATTCTTTCTACTCTATATTGAAATTTACTTTTATAACATCCTGACTTATTATCTAAATTGGGGTAATTAATTGTGATGAACACTAATTCTGTACTAAATTATTTGTGCAATTATATGATGAACAGAGCTTCCTAATTCAGTCTTTAATGCCTTATTATCTGTGGCATATCCCTCTTCAATATGATTAAGGAATTCAGGGAATTTTTCCACAAAGAAATTCGCATTAAATTTAGCCTTTTTATAATTTTCACCAAAACTCTTTAAAGCTTTATTCAACTCATCTTCTACAAATTTTTTATTCCTTGAAACTCTAGGGTTTTCTAAAAGCTTTGACTTATCGTATTGTTTTGCATCATTAATATGTAAAAGTAAATAAAACTCAAAATTCGGATTGGTTATACCTAACAGGAAGTTATTCTCTTCACATATTTTTAATACTTGATCATATTGGAAATCCTTAAAGCTTCTGTAATCCCTATCTAATATTAAGCATATTCTATCATAATCTTCTTCATAAGTATTTAATTCTGTTAATACTCGTATTTGTTCTATAACATTATTATTATAATCTGTAATAAAGGAGTCTTTCATATCACCTAGTATGTCATCAAGAGCATCAATCAAATCCACTTCACTTATCTTTTCTTCTTCATATTCATTACATAAATTAACAAGCTGATCCTTTATTTTATCGTCAAGCTTTGCATTTTTTGCCAAATAATTTTGAATTGAAGAAGTAATTTTATACTGATTAGAATGTGCACCTTGAATTCTTTCTAAAATTAATACATCAATAATAGAATCTTCTTTTACATTTTGTGCTATCTCTCTAATGTAGATATGCTCAGTTTTTTCTCCTTCTAAAACAAAGAAATATTTTCTTTTAGCTTCTCTCTTTTCGGGGATACTTCTTGATTGATTGGGTAATTTATTAGAAAGTCTAAATGTCACAACTAAATTCCACCTTTGCTATTCTCTCGATTCTAAATCATTAAAAACCTTAAATTGAGGAATACTTCCATATCTCCCTTCTAAATACGCTCTCAAAATATCCCTATCAAATCTTTCTTTGAAATTTTCTAGAGAATATAACTTCGAATCTCCACCTTCTTGTTTTTCTACAAACCAAACTTCATCTCTACGTAACATTTCTAAATCTAAAAGACGATCTTCATGAGTAGTAACAATTAATTGACCTTTATTCTTCTTTTGTAAATACGACTTAATAAAATTATATGTTAAATTCGGATGTAAACTACGATCAATCTCATCTACTACAAATACCTTCTGGTTATTACTAGCTAAAATATCATAAATCTCTACTAATCGAACAGTTCCATCAGACTCTTCACCTAACGAATAAAAGACATCTTCAGAAGAGTGCTTAAAATAAACTGTTTTAATACTTACATCTCCATTTTTCTCCTCTATTTCGTGTATATTATGAGGCGTTCTTAGCAATGCATGTGTAGCGTCTGCATCACCTTCTCTAATCTGTTCAAGGATTTTTTTGACTATCCTAGAAGGCATTTCATTATACAAATCTTTCTCATGTATGTCTTTAGTACATACTTCCTTTACACCTGTACCAAATGCATCTAAAAAATTAGACAACGCAATTCCCTTATCTTTTCTTAAATAAGTAATACCAGTTTCTGCCGGAGATTCGTCAGGAGAAATTACCTCTAAACTTGTCTCAAACCATAAATATAATAAATTAAAAATTGATAAGTTATTGCGATCCAAAAATGGTTTTTTATTCTTATTTATTTCAGTAATGAATAAGGAATCCATTAACTCCTTAGAATCTTCTAAATAAACATTTAATCTAGACTTTTCTACATCAGAAAAATTTAAATACTGATTATTTAATCTAAATTCATATTCATTTCCCTTTAATTCCTTAACAAATATCTCTTCTTCACCATTATTTTCAAGAGAATACAACCATTCTCTATATACTACTTTTTCAAATAGATTTATTGAAAAACCATAAGAATATACAATATCATTAAAAACTATCTCATATTCAAAATGTGTAAGTTCTTCTTTATTAGAAGGAAATATCTTACAATATTTATCTGAAGTTATTGTATTTTTAAATCCTTTAACTACTAAATTTTTTGAAAATCCAATTGCCTTAACTAAATTTGATTTCCCTGATGCATTTGCTCCGTAAATTGCGGCAAATTTTAATAATGAAACATCTTTAAATTTCATTACATGCTTTGGGTGTCTTCTTGTACCTCCAGACACCATTGAAAATTCGGCTAACTCATTATAAGATAAATAATTTCCGAATCTAAAATTAACTAACATAAAATCAACTCCCTAAGTGATATTTTCACTCTTACGATAATTATAAACGTTTAAAAGCAAAAATATACCCCTAAAAACAAAAATATATGTGATTTTTTCTCATTTGTCTCCGTGATGTTTATTCCTAGTTTCTAAAATAAAGATTTAAAACTCTTTATTTCAGAATGCATACACTTCTTCAAATACTTAAACTAATATTTGAGGTAATATTATTATAAGAAATATAATTCTATTTCGAATCTATATTAAAACAAAATATCCTTTATAAAGATAAGTTGTGTAAAAACCCTTTAGTTTTCGACAGTTATTCTAAAAAATAAAATCCATTTTAAATATTTAAAACTTCTAAGAAGCATATCCCTGCACAACAAAAAAGGAAGCATAAACCTGCATTTTATGCAAAGTTATGCTTCCTGTTATAAAAAATAAAAAAACCACCAAATATGTATTGGTGGAGACGGTGGGAGTCGAACCCACGTCCAAAGATATTGGCACTTAAGCTTCTACGAGCATAGTCGATATATTAGCATTTCGCAAACTTTTCGGCCTATCGACAGGCTTCCAAGTCGCTAGTCTGATTGTTCTCTTCCTTTGCCCTCAGACGGTGAGCTCCGGCGTAGTCCACTTAGAGTGAGTCCCTTACCCTACCACATGGACGATGGAGGGAGGAACCGCTAAGCTGTATTAAGCAGCTAAAGCGAAGTTGTTTTGTTGTTTGCCAGTTATAGGCTTTGACGTTTTAACGAGGCCGATCCCCTCGACTCGCAACTTAAGCTCAAACTACCCCTGTCGAATCCGTAACGTCCCCATATAAGAAATGGAGCATACGAAGTATATGCGTGATAGCTACAAATGAGCTGTTTTTCAATGTTCACTGGCCTTACATGAATTATTATATCATACGTTCGACATTTTACAAATGTAAATTTCTGTATTACATCTTTTGACGATCACGGAAAGCACGTGCAATTTCACGTTTTGCTTCTTTCTCTTTTAAGTCATGACGCTTATCATATTGTTTCTTACCACGCGCTAAACCAAGTGCCATTTTTGCAAATCCATTTTTCAAATAAATTTTTAGTGGAACAAGTGTATAACCTGTCTCTTTTGTATAACCAATTAGTTTCTGAATTTCTTTCTTGTGAAGAAGTAATTTTCTTGTGCGAAGCGGATCATGATTGAAGCGATTCCCTTGCTCATATGGACTAATGTGCATATTATATACCCAAACTTCACCATTATGTACGCGAGCAAAAGCATCTTTTAAATTAATGCGCCCAGCACGAATCGCCTTAATTTCCGTTCCTTGAAGGACAAGCCCTGCTTCGTATGTTTCGTCGATGAAATAATCATGAAATGCTTTTTTATTTTGTGCAATAACTTTACCGCTACCTTTTGGCATTTAACGTCCCTCCTCTATTTGTACTATTTTAACAAAAGTTATAAAAAAGTGAAAGTGGCTCGCTCAGAATGTGAGAAGAAGCGAAGCCACTGAAACTGAAGCTAGATTATAAAAAAGTAAAAGTGGCTCCGCTCTATTACAAGCGAAGCCATCCCTTCCTTACTTACGCTTTTTCTTTTTCTTCTTGAATCCTGGGACGTTCTCAAAGAATGGCTTTTTCTTTTTGCCACCTTTTTTCCCAGGGTGATCCGCTCCACCTTTTCCATGGCTGCCGCGCTCATGTTTGCGACCTTTTCCGCGCTCGTCACTACCACGGCCACTGCGTTTCTTTCTGCCACCTTTAGGTTGTTCAATGACAACTGGACGATCTTTGAATTTACGTCTTGGCGTGCCTTTCATACCGACAATTTCAAAATCAATCGCGCGCTCATCTTTATTAACATTCATTACGCGAATTGTAATTTCATCACCGATGCGGAAGACGTTACCTGTGCGCTCACCAATCATCGCAAAGTGCTGTTCATCATAACGGTAGTAGTCATCTGTTAAATAACTAACATGAACGAGACCTTCAATTGTATTTGGAAGCTCTACAAATAAACCAAAGTTCGTTACAGAGCTAATCATACCGTCATACTCTTCACCAATCTTATCAAGCATGTACTCTGCCTTTTTCAGTTCATCTGTTTCACGTTCTGCCTCAACAGCGCGGCGCTCCATATTGGACGAATGCTCTGCGATATCTGATAACTTCTCACGCCACTTTGCTTGTGTTTCATTGTCTATATTGCCATTAATGATATATTCACGAATCAGTCTGTGAACAATCGTATCTGGGTAACGACGAATTGGCGAGGTGAAATGTGTATAGAATTCTGTTGATAGACCGAAATGTCCTAAGCTTTCCGCATCATAACGCGCTTGCTTCATAGAGCGAAGCATCACTGTTGAAATAACTGGTTCTTCTGGTTGACCTTGCACCATTTCAAGAATTTGCTGTAAAGCGCGAGGATGCACTTCATTTGCACGTCCTTTTACCGCGTATCCGAAGTTTGTGACAAACTCGAAGAAACGTTCTAATTTATCTTCTTTCGGATCTTCATGAACACGGTACATAAACGGTACGTTCATCCAGTGGAAATGCTCTGCCACTGTTTCGTTTGCAACAAGCATAAATTCTTCAATGAGCTTTTCAGATATTGAGCGATCGCGCAGCACAACATCTGTCGGCTTTCCTTCTTCATCAACTAGCACTTTTGCTTCTTTGAAATCAAAGTCAATAGCACCGCGTCTCATGCGTTTTTCACGTAAAATTTGCGCTAATTCTGCCATCTCTTTAAACATCGGAACAAGCGGCTCATAACGTTCCATTAATTCCTCATCTTCATCTTCCAAAATGCTTCTCACATCAGCATATGTCATGCGTTCTGTCGTCTTAATTACACTTTGGAAAATTTCATGTTTTACAACATCGCCTAGATGATTAATTTCCATTTCACAAGATAATGTTAAACGATCTACTTTGGGATTTAATGAGCAAATTCCATTAGATAAACGATGCGGAATCATTGGAATTACACGGTCTACAAGATAGACACTTGTCGCTCTCTCTGCTGCTTCTACATCAATTGGAGAGCCTTCATGAACATAGTGACTCACATCTGCAATATGCACGCCTAGCTTATAGTTACCGTTCTCAAGCTTCGTGACTGTAACTGCATCATCTAAATCTTTCGCATCTGCACCATCGATTGTCACAATCATTTGATCACGCAAATCACGACGATCCTTTAAATCTTCTTCCGAAATTGTTTCCGGTACACTGTTTGCGTGCTCCATTACTTCTTCTGGGAACGCTAAAGGCAAATGATGTTTATGAATAACCGATAAAATATCTACCCCTGGATCATTTTTATGTCCTAAAATTTGAATGACTTCGCCCTCTGCACTTAAACGATTTTGCGGATAGCTAGTAATTTTCACAACTACTTTATGTCCTTCAACAGCACCCATAGATGCGCTTTTCGGGATAAAAATATCGCTTGTCCATCTTTTATTGTCCGGAATAACAAACCCGAAATTTTTTGATTCTGTATATGTACCAACTAATTCTTTCGTTCCGCGCTCCACAATACGAATAATCGTACCTTCTTGACGTGAGCCGCTAGATCGCGAGCTAATTCGTGCTAATACTGTGTCTCCATGAAGTGCACCGTTTAATTCTGTCGGCGGAATGAAAATATCATCGTCTCCCGTTTTCTTCTCTTCTGGAACAACGAATGCAAAGCCGCGTGCATGTCCAATTAATTTACCGCGCACTAAATTCATTTTTTCTGGAAGGCCGTAGCGATTGCTGCGCGTACGCACAACAAGTCCCGTTTCTTCCATCATAACGAGCGCTTTGACAAAATCTTTAAACCCTGCGGAATCTTCAATTCCAAAGGCAGTTTCTAATTCTTGTATCGTTAGCGGTTTATACGCTTCTTCTTTCATAAATAATAACAACTTATCAATATGTTCTTGAATGATATCTTCCAAGCACAAATACCTCCTTTAAACCCTCATATTGTCTAGTGTATCCGAAAGATGAGGGATATATAAAGTGAAACTTCTATAAACATTCATTTTTCACCATTTATCTTGCGATTACTTCTACCTAAAAAAGAGTTACATCCCCATGAAAAAAAGAGGCAACTAGATCTTACCAATCTAGTTGCTCCAAGAAGTTATATACATCTTCATGTAGCTCATCACGTTGTTTATCCAGCGTAATGACGTGAGTAGAGTCTTCATACCATTTTATTTCTTTTAATGTAGATTCTACACCGTTATAAATAATGTTTGCACTGTCAGTATTAATCATTTCATCATGGCGTGCTTGCACAACGAATGTTGGTGCATAAATCATATCTACATTATTGCGTACGTCACGAATTAAACCTTGTAGTGCCTTTAATGTATTCATTGGTGTCTTTTTAAATTCGAACATCTCTTGTTCAATTTGCTCTGGCGACTTCTGTTCGCGTTTTTTATACTCACGCGCATATGCCAATATACCTTGGTACATCGTTTCTTCACTCTTAATATACATTGGGGCACACATTGGTACTACACCTAAAATTGGAACTGTATAAGCAAGCTTTAATGAGAATACACCACCAAGTGACAATCCAACAGCAGCAATCTTCTCATATCCTTGATCTTTTAAATGCTGATACGCGTTCATTACATCTTTCCACCAGTCTTCAGGACCTGTATGTACAAGCTGTTCTGGCGGCACACCATGGCCTTTATAAATAGGGGCGTGGCAAGTATATCCTTTTTTTTCTAAGAAACGCCCTAACATACGTACATCAGCTGAGTTTCCCGTGAAACCGTGTAATAACAAAACAGCGCGGTCTCCACCTTCAAATGTAAATGGTTTCGGAGATGCTAATTTCATCATCATCTTCTCCTCTTTCTCTTCTGTAATCTAGTCGTATTGTTTCTGTCCTTAGTTTACCATAGTTCTATTTCTATAATCTAATTTGAAACGTTGTTTCCATCATAAAGCACAAAAAAAGAAGAACCACTAGCACAACATTGCTAATGCTTCTTCTTTTTTCTTATAAGTTAAAGTACGTAACACCAATTGTTAGTACGAAGAATAATACAGCTAAAACAACTGTAATGCGGCTTAATACCGCTTCCATTCCGCGTGCTTTTTGCTTGCCGAATAACTGTTCCGCACCGCCTGAAATTGCACCTGAAAGGCCTGAACTATTACTAGATTGCATAAGTACCATCACAATCATTAAAATCGATACAATAATTAGTAAAACTGATAAAAACGTATGCATCTCAGCGTACCTCCTACAAGATTCAGTTAGTTTAACTGTAGCATAAATTGTACAGAAAAGCGAGAGCCGTTCGCTTGCTCTCGCTTTTCTATATTATACAAACATCATTGCAAATAAAGGTCCCAGTAAGCATGTTAAAATAGCCGTTAATGTCATTGTTACCGATCCAATAACACCTTCACTCTCATTATTTTTCATCGCTCTCATAACACCCATAATATGTGAAGCACAGCCAAATCCAATTCCTTTACCAACTGAATTTGTCACACGGCTCCATTTCAATAAAAAAGGCCCTGTAATCGTCCCACTGATTCCAGCAACAACAACGAACGCTGCTGTTAATGACGGCACACCACCAACTTGTTCTGATACGCTCATAGCAACTGGCATTGTTACTGATTTTGGTAAAGAAGATAAAATTAAACTTTTATCTGTTCCCATCAGCGATGCAATAATAAAGTCACTTGCAATCGCAACCGTTGTTCCCACAATAACACCACCAGCAATCGGTACAACATATTTTCGAAGTACATGACGCTGTTTATAGAGCGGAATTGCAAATGCTACAACACCTGGTCCAAGTAATTTAGAAATCCAGCCCCCGCCACTTTGCATGTATTGTTGATACGGTACATCCAGCATCATTAATAAAATAATCATGAGCACTGTTGCGATAATCATTGGAATCGTAAACGGCGTTGGCAATATCTTATAAATCATTTTAGATAATTGATATACTAACACTGTCAGAAGAACCCAACCAATCCCGATTAATATACTACTCATCTTGTCTTTTTTTCCTTTCTCGTCGCAAGATATTGTCCTGTATGTCCTGCGACAATAATAATTAAAAATGTGCTCGCTAAAACTGTAATGAAAAGAGAAATTCCTTTACTCATAAAAAAAGCACCGTAATTCATTAAACCAATCGTTGGTGGAATTAATAAAAACGGCATAATCGCGACGAGTGTTTCGGCTCCTAAATCAAACCATTTCACAGGCAGAACTTTCAAACCAAGTAAAACAAGCAATAAAAACATCCCAATCAAGCTTCCTGGTATTGGAATTTCTAACGTTTCTTGTATCCATGTTCCTAACATGTAAAACACATACAGAGCTACGACTTGAACAATAATCTTTGTAAACTTCATGTTCATCATCCCTCATGTTTATACGATCTTTTCTTTCTTATCCTTATCATAGTATAAATTGTAAAAACCTGCAATTTATCAACTTGACAAAGAAAAACGCATGTGTTATACGCTTACATCCTTGATATGACTGGATTTTCGATTCGAATTTACGTCAAAAATGTTGACCTAAAGGTAAAAGTTTTTATTTTCTGAATTTTTAATTTTGCTATTGCGATAAAACATCATCTTCTTTTCATTTACATAAAAAAACAGACCGTGATTTCTCACGGTCTGCCCTTACTTTCTACCATTATTTTTTAAGGTTGTAGAAAGATTTTAAACCATCGTAAACAGCGATTTCGCCTAGTTCGTCTTCGATGCGTAATAATTGGTTATATTTCGCAATACGGTCAGTACGGCTCATAGAACCAGTTTTGATTTGGCCAGCGTTTGTTGCAACTGCGATGTCAGCGATTGTAGCATCTTCAGTTTCACCAGAACGGTGAGATACAACTGCTGTGTAACCAGCACGTTTAGCCATTTCGATTGCTTCGAAAGTTTCAGTTAAAGTACCGATTTGGTTAACTTTAATTAAGATTGAGTTTGAGATACCTTTTTCGATACCTTCAGCAAGTTTCTTCGTATTTGTTACGAATAAGTCGTCACCTACTAATTGAACTTTTTTACCAAGACGCTCAGTTAATAATTTGTGACCATCCCAGTCGTTTTCGTCTAAACCATCTTCGATAGAGATGATTGGGAAGTCTTTGCAAAGTTCTTCGTAGAAATCAACCATTTCTGCAGAAGTCATGCTGCGACCTTCACCAGAAAGATCATATTTACCAGTTTCTTTGTTGTAGAACTCAGAAGAAGCAACGTCCATTCCTAAGAATACGTTCTCGCCAGCTTTGTAACCAGCTTTTTCGATTGCTTCGATAATTACTTCTAATGCTTCACGGTTAGAACCAAGGTTTGGAGCGAATCCACCTTCGTCACCTACTGCAGTGTTAAGACCTTTATCATGTAATACAGCTTTTAATGCATGGAATACTTCAGCACCCATACGGATTGATTCTTTGAATGATGGAGCACCAACTGGTAAGATCATGAACTCTTGGAAGTCCACGTTGTTATCAGCGTGAGAACCACCGTTGATGATGTTCATCATTGGAGTTGGTAATTGTTTTGCATTGAACCCACCAAGGTAACGGTATAATGGAAGACCTACGAAATCAGCTGCTGCGTGAGCTACTGCCATAGACACACCAAGGATTGCGTTCGCACCTAATTTACCTTTGTTTGGAGTACCATCTAATTCGATCATAGCACGGTCGATACCAGCTTGGTCAGTTACATCGAAACCAACGATTTCTGGAGCGATAATTTCGTTAACGTTTTTAACTGCGTTAAGAACACCTTTACCTAGGTAACGAGATTTGTCACCGTCACGTAATTCTACTGCTTCATATTCACCAGTAGATGCACCACTTGGTACTAATGCGCGTCCGAATGCGCCGCTTTCTGTGTAAACTTCTACTTCTACAGTTGGGTTACCACGAGAATCAAGGACTTCGCGAGCATAAACATCAATGATTGTTGACATAATATTTTCTCTCCTTTAATTACATAAATTATTTAATAATTGTTTTACCTGTCATTTCTTTCGGTTGTTCAACACCAAGAAGTGTTAGCATTGTTGGAGCGATATCTCCTAAAATGCCACCTTCGCGTAATTCTACATCTTTCTTTGTAACGATGAAAGGAACCGGGTTCGTTGTATGAGCTGTCATTGGATCTCCATCTGGAGTTAACTCTTCATCTGCATTACCATGGTCAGCTGTAATAAGTGCTACACCATCTTTTGCAAGAATTGCTTCTACAACTTTTCCTAAACATTCGTCAGTTGCTTCTACTGCTTTAATTGTTGGTTCCATCATCCCAGAATGGCCAACCATATCACAGTTTGCAAAGTTAAGAATGATTACATCATGTTTATCATTTTCGATTTCATTTACTAAAGCGTCGGTTACTTCGTAAATGCTCATTTCAGGTTTCAAGTCATACGTTGCAACCTTCGGTGAGTTAATTAAAATACGTTCTTCCCCTGGGAATTCAGCCTCACGACCACCGCTAAAGAAGAATGTAACGTGTGGATACTTTTCAGTTTCCGCGATGCGAAGTTGTTTTAATCCCGCTTGCGAAACAACTTCACCTAATGTGTTATCAAGGTTTACTGGCTTAAATGCCACATAACCATTTACAGTTTCACTAAAGTGTGTCATACAAACGAATTCTGGAATGTGAGGTACTTTTTCACCACGATCGAACTCACGGAAGTCTTCGTTTGTAAATACGCGTGCAATTTGGATTGCGCGGTCTGGACGGAAGTTATAGAAGATGACTGCATCATCATCATTGATTGTTGCAACTGGCGTTTCATCTTCATTTACAATTACAGACGGCAATACGAACTCATCATAAATACCATTTGCATAAGAATCCTCTACACACTCATATGCATTTTTGTAAGTAGGGCCTTCGCCATACACCATAGCACGGTAACATTTTTCAACGCGATCCCAACGTTTGTCACGGTCCATGGAGTAATAACGACCGGAAATTGTCGCGAATTGTCCTACTCCTGTTTCTTTTATTACTTCATTTGTTGCATCGATATAGCCTTTTGCTGTTTGTGGTCCAACATCGCGGCCATCTAAGAATGCATGAATATATACTTTTTCCACGCCTTCTTTTGCTGCTAAGCGAAGAAGAGCAAACATATGGTCAATGTGACTGTGCACACCACCATCAGAAAGTAAGCCGAATAAATGAAGGGCTGTACCTTTCTCTTTCACATGTTTAATTGCGTTTTGGAATGTTTCATTCTTATCGAATTCACCTTCACGAATCGCAACGTTCACACGAGTTAAGCTTTGATATACAATGCGGCCAGCACCGATATTTAAGTGTCCAACCTCTGAGTTACCCATTTGACCTTCTGGAAGACCTACCGCTTCACCACAAGCTGTAAGCGTTGTGTGAGGGAACTTGTTCCAGTAACCATCAAAATTAGGTTTCTTAGCTTGTGCTACAGCATTCCCGTAAGTTTCTTCACGTAGTCCGAAACCGTCAAGAATGATTAAAGCTGTTGGCTTTCTCATTTTACCGCCTCCAAAAGACCTAAGAAGGAAGCTGGCTCTAAACTTGCACCGCCAACTAAAGCGCCGTCGATGTCAGGTTGTGCCATGTATTCTTTAATGTTTCCTGGTTTTACGCTACCGCCGTATTGAATACGAACAGCTTCTGCAGCTGCTGGAGAAACAGCTTCTGCAACAACTTTACGGATGTGTGCACATACTTCGTTTGCATCTTCTGCAGAAGAAGATTTACCTGTACCGATTGCCCAAATTGGCTCATATGCGATAACAGTAGCTTTCACTTGTTCTTCTGTTAAGCCTGCAAGTGCTTTCGTCACTTGATTTGCTACTAAATCAAATGTTTTTCCGCTTTCGCGTTCTTCTAAAGTTTCACCACAGCAAACGATTGGTGTTAAACCATGTTCAAATGCTGCAAGAGTCTTTTTATTTACTGTTTCATCTGTTTCAGCAAACATTTCACGACGTTCAGAGTGACCAAGTACTACGTAGCTCACTTTTAAGTCGCTAAGTGCTACTGGGCTAATTTCGCCAGTGAATGCACCATTTTTTTCGAAGTGCATGTTTTGTGCACCTACTTTTAAGTCAGTTCCTTGAGTTGCTGCTACTAAACGCTCTAAGAATAGAGCTGGAGAACAAACAACTGCATCAACAGCTGAAGCTGCTGGAATTTGACCTTTTACTTCCTCTACGAAGCTAACTGCTTCAGATAGAGTTTTATTCATTTTCCAGTTACCTGCGATAATTGGTTTACGCATGCTTTGCACCGTCCTTTTTTCTTTGGCTGCTAATTATTTGTCATTCAGACAAACTACACCTGGAAGTTCTTTCCCTTCCATAAATTCTAATGACGCACCACCGCCAGTAGAAATGTGGCTCATTTTATCAGCCATGCCGAATTTTTCAACAGCTGCTGCAGAGTCACCACCGCCGATAACAGAGTATGTACCTTCTGCATCTGCTAATGCTTGTCCTACTGCTCTTGTACCATTAGAGAATGGAGTCATTTCGAATACACCCATTGGTCCATTCCATACAACAAGCTTAGAGTTTTTAATTACATCTGCATAAATTTCGCGTGTCTTTGGTCCGATGTCCACACCTTCCCAGTTTGATGGGATAGAGTCGATATCTACAACTTTAGTTGTTGCAGTTTCAGAGAATTCTTCTGTAATAACAATATCAACTGGCATGTAGAAGTTTACGCCTTTTTCTTTTGCAAGTGCCATAAACTCTTTTGCTAGTTCAATCTTGTCATCTTCACATAAAGATAGACCAATTTCATGACCTAATGCTTTTACGAATGTGTAAGCAAGACCTCCACCGATGATTAAGTTATCTACTTTATCTAATAGATGACGAATTACACCGATTTTATCTTTTACTTTCGCACCACCGATGATTGCTGTAAATGGACGATCTGGATTAGAAAGTGCTTTTCCAAGTACTTCCAATTCTTTTTCCATTAAGAAACCTGATACTGCTGGTAGGTAATCTGCAATCCCTGCTGTAGAAGCATGAGCACGGTGAGCTGCACCGAATGCATCGTTTACGAAGATATCAGCAAGAGCTGCAAATTCTTTCGCAAGTTCTGCATCGTTCTTTTCTTCGCCCGCATAGAAACGAACGTTTTCAAGAACTAAAACATCGCCTTCGTTCATTGCTGCAACCATTTCTTGTACAGCTGGTCCGAATGCTTCGTCCGCTTTTTTCACGTCTTTACCAAGAAGCTCACCTAAACGAACTGCTACTGGAGTTAAACGCATTTCTTCTACTACTTGACCTTTTGGACGGCCTAAGTGGCTTGCTAAAATAACTTTCGCACCTTGTTCTACTAAATATTGAATAGTAGGAAGAGCTGCACGAATACGAGTCTCGTCTGTAATTTTGCCATCTTTCATAGGTACGTTGAAATCAACGCGGCAAAATACACGTTTACCCTTTAAATCTACGTCACGAATTGATTTTTTGTTCATTGGATTTCCCTCCGACTAGTTAGGATTGACAAAACCCATTCAAAAGCTTATCACATTTGCTTATAAAACGAAAGAAGAGAGAGGGAACAAACCCTCTCCCTCGTTTTGTCATTGATAACTTATAAACTTAAGGATTAAAGACCTTTTTTAGCCATGTAAGCAGCTAGGTCTACAACGCGGTTAGAGTAACCAGTTTCGTTATCGTACCAAGAAAGTACTTTAACCATGTTACCTTCCATAGTCATTGTAGATAATGCATCGATTGTAGAAGAGTTTGTGCATCCGTTATAGTCGATAGATACTAATGGCTCTTCGCTGTAACCTAGAACGCCTTGAAGTTCACCTTCAGAAGCTGCTTTGAATGCTGCGTTTACTTCTTCAACTGTTACTTCTTTATCAAGTTCAACAACTAAGTCAACAAGAGAAACATTTGAAGTCGGAACACGTACTGCTCCACCGTTTAATTTACCTTTAAGTTCTGGTAATACTAATGCTACTGCTTTCGCTGCACCAGTTGTAGTTGGGATCATGCTCATTGCTGCTGCACGTGCACGACGTAAATCTTTGTGTGGTAAGTCTAAGATTTGTTGGTCGTTAGTGTAAGCATGAACTGTTGTCATCATACCGCGTTTGATACCGAATTTTTCATTAAGAACTTTTGCGAATGGAGCTAAGCAGTTTGTAGTACAAGAAGCGTTTGATACTACGTTGTGGTTAGCTGCATCGTATGCTTCGTGGTTAACACCCATAACGATTGTGATGTCTTCGTCAGAAGCTGGAGCAGAGATGATAACTTTTTTAACTGATCCACCTAAGTGTTTTTCAGCATCTGCTTTTTTAGTGAAACGTCCAGTAGATTCTACTACGATTTCTACTCCGTAGTCGCTCCATGGTAATTGAGCTGGGTCACGTTCAGCGATAACTTTGATTTCTTTACCGTTAACAACGATGCTGTCGCCGTTTACAGATACTTCTGCATTTAAAGAACCGTGAACTGAGTCATATTTTAAAAGGTGAGCTAATGTTTTAGCATCTGTTAAGTCGTTGATTGCAACTACTTCTACCTCAGAGTTGTTAAGAGCTGCGCGGAATACGTTACGTCCGATACGTCCAAATCCATTAATACCAATTTTAACTGTCATTTGAATTTCCTCCTTGGGGGATTATATTAAAGGGTAATACCCTTTGTTAACTGTTTTGCTGCACCTTCATCTGTAATCAGGATTGAAGTGTGCCCTTGTTTAATTACAGCCTGTATCGCTTTTGCTTTTGAAGAACCTCCAGCGACGGCGACAACATGAGATACATGTTGTAAATCTTTTAATTGCATGCCGACTGTTTGTACCTTATGAACGACATTACCTTGTTCATTGAAGTAATAACCGAAAGCTTCGCCAACTGCTTCATTGTCTTTAATTTTTAACCAATCTGCTTCTGAAGTATTTCTGCGACGTGCCATTGTTAACGCATCACCTATTCCATGAATGACGATATTGGAAGAGCGAATCAACTCAAGAACTTCTTTCACGGAAGGTTCCGTTACAATAGATGCATACGCTTCGCTACTCACTTGATCCGGAACATACAATAAGCGATAATGACTCATCGTATTTTGTGCCATTTTCGCACAAATGGTATTGGCTTCTAACTCGACCCCTTCTCCAATTCCGCCACGCGCTGGGACAAACAGCATATGTAAATCTTTGCAGTCTAGTTGCATCATGTCCGCGACGGCAGCTAGCGTTGTTCCTCCAGCCACAGCAACGATATTATTTGCTTCCAGACGGTCTTTTATACAAGTTACACAAGCACGGCCCATCTCCAGTTTAACCCAAGGTGATTCATCACTATCACCAGGGACAACGAAAACTTCATCCAAGTCTAATGTTTCCTTAAGTTGCTTTTCTAAAACCTTTAACCCGGAAATTTCTTTCATAAAGTCTTCCAAAGCAAGAACTAAAGCTGTTCCTTCTTCTGTTAAAGTCATCCCAGAAGAAGCGACGTGAACTAAGTTTTGTTCTTTCAAAACTTGTACTTCACTTCGCAATACTCGTTCTGTCATGCTAAGACTTGCAGATAAATTTCTTCTTCCAATCGGCTGCATGAGACGAATGTGCTGAAGAATTTGCATTCTTGTTTGCATAACCGGTAGCAAATCGGGTAATAATTTTTTCATGTTCTGAATCCATGAGCGCATATCATTTCTCCTCACTACATTGGTTCATTTACTATATGGTCACTTTATGTCCCGCAGTGACATTTTGTGTCCCACATGGCTTAAAAAAATAATCCCTGCTACGTGTATTATTGTAACAGGAGATAGAAACTTATTCAACTCTTAACTGACTTGTTTATATAGTTTATTATGACATCTCTGTGAATCACGCCATATCCTACCTGTTCTCCATCAATTTCTACAACCGGAATCATCATTTGGTACTCCTCTAAAAGCTCCTCGTTGTCATATATATCTATTTCCTCGAGGTGAAAAGAATATACCTTTTGTACTTCCTTCAAAACTTGTTTTGCCTTTACACAAAGACCACAGTCTGTTTTCGTATATAAAATAATCTTCATCTTCTTCACCTATCCAATTGTTTTTCTCAAAGAAGATGCCGGAATGTGCATTTGTTCCCGATATTTCGCGACCGTTCTTCTTGAAATTACAATCTCATGCTCTTCTTCTAATAATTTTGAAATTTTTTGATCTGAAAGTGGCTTTTTTTTATTTTCCTTTTCTATAAGCGTCTGAATCAATTGTTTTACACGTTTTGTAGAGATTGCTTCATCTTCTGTTGTAATGACTGCATTACTAAAGAATGATTTCATCTCAAATAACCCATATTGCGTTTGTACATATTTGTTACGTGTAGCACGACTAATCGTAGATTCATGTACGCTTAACTCTTCCGCTACTTCTTTCAAAGAAAGCGGCTTTAAATGTTCCGGCCCTTTCCAAAAGAAATCATGTTGCTTCTTCATAATAATTTCCATCACTTGTAAAAGCGTTTGTTTCCGCTGTTTCAAACTGCGCATAATCCATTGCACATGCTGATACTTCTCAGAAACATAAGAAGCAACTTCACTCTCACTATTATTCAGAAGTGCGCTATATTCTGAATGAATTTCAATTCTCGGCATATTTCTTTCATTCATTTGTAAAATAAGCCGTTCTCCCTCTTTTTTCACTGCCATATCAGGAACGATATATAATGGCTTTTCAGATGAAAATGCAAGTCCGGGCTTCGGTTGTAATGATGTAATACAATCAACCGCCTCTTGTAATTCTTCATTATTACATTTCATCAATTGGATTAGTTTTCGCCAATCTTTCTTCACAAAATAAGAAAAATATTCACCTACAATCATCTCCGCAAGTACATCTTTTTTTTGTAAGCGCTTCAATTGGATTGCTAGACACTCTTGAATATTCCGCGCTCCTACCCCTGCTGGCTCTAGTGATTGGACAATCTCCACAGAACGTTCGACGACATCGATGGGCATGGTAAGTAGTTCAGCTAATTCTTCATTCGTTTCTTCTAGATACCCATTTTCATCCAGATTCATAATAATGAAAGAAGCTGTCTTCCGATGCTCTTCATCTATTTTATAATACTGTATTTGATTCAATAAATGTTGTTGAATCGTTTTAGAATCCACACTGTAGATCTCCATTTGATTATCAACTTGCTTGCTCGTACTTTTACTTTTGCTAGAGCTCTTTTTTCTTTCCCTCTCAAAACAACCTAACTCAATAAGGGGATTCTCTAGCGATTGCTCATACAAAAACTCCGATAATTCTTGCACGTTATACTGGAGCATTGTAATCGCTTGCCTCAACTCTTGTGTCATTGCCAAACGTAAGCTTTGTTCTTGTAAAAGACTTGCCTTCAAACTGATCTCCCCCTTGTTTCTATTGTACAATAAGTTTGGTAAAAGGAGAATCCTAACGCAGACACCCATTCCAAAATATTATTAATTTATATGTATTAATGAAACTTATCTCTTACAACTGAAAAATGAATATTATTGAAAAAAACTATTTTATTACCACATACTAATAGTAAATCTTATCATCAGATATAACAAGTGTATTTTCAAAAAGTATTCTCTCCGCATATTCATGCCTCCCCTATTTTCAAACATATTTGGCATAAAAAAAGTCCTAACTCACAATTGTAAGTTAGGACTTTTTGACGCGCCCAGAGGGATTCGAACCCCCGGCAGACGTGGTACCGGAAACCACCGCTCTATCCAGCTGAGCTATGGGCGCATGAGAAAACTTTGAAACATCAAAGATTGAAACTCTTTTGTTCTTTACTTGTAGACTAAACAATTTCTCAAGAAAGTTTTCGTCCAAGGTGTAAAATCATACCTCTAATTATACAAGAAGCATTCTTCCATTTCAATAAAAAAAGAGCAGACTACTGATCATTCAACTTTCCTATTTGCTTTATCTTTCTTATATTGTCAAATCATCAATATCCCCCTGCCCTATTCATAAACTTTAGTTAATTTTCCATTCCCTCTCTTAATAGACCTAAATTTGGAAAACATATTTTTCCTCCCACTTACAAAATATAACTTGTGAATTGATATTCAAAAGGAGGCTTTATTCAATGACTGTTATTACAAAGCTAAAACAAACAGTAGCAGGTTTAAAAAGTGCACAAGCGAGTTTAGAAGGCTTCGCTCTTGATACAGATAATCAACAAGCAAAACAGCTTTTCCAAACAGCTGCACAACAAACGCAATCTATTATCGATTCTTTAAACCCGCGTGTAGAAGAAGTTCAACAAGAAGAGCCTCAATATACACAACAATAAATGAAAGTACCACCTTATCTAGAGAAAGGATGATTCTATATCATCCTTTTTCAACAAATTACATAAAGCAATAGAAATGGAAGGATGATTATGAGAAAACTTGGAGTGATCACTACACTACTCGTACTCCTATTTAGTGTATGTACTGGCTGTGACAATAGCCCTTTAGATAAAAAAGTAAAAAAAGAAGAAACAAAAAGGCAAGACAAAAAAGAAGGACCAGAGTTAACAAAAATGAGCACGGAATCCTTTAATCAATCTATTTCACAAGGCGCAAAGAAAATGGCGCTTTCTATGGGAGAGATTGAACAAGCTACAGCCGTTAACTCCAATTTAGATCTTTACATAGCCATCAAACCAGAACATCATGAAAGATTTACACTAAAATCTTTACGAAGCAAACTAAAAAAACGACTGAGTGATGAATATCCAACATTTAATGTTCACGTCAGTACCGATCGAAAAATCTTTATGCTATTAGATGAGCTGGAAAATAAAATTCAGAAGAAACGAGTAAACAAAGATAAAATTAAAAAACAATTGAAACTCATTCAAACAGAAATGGAATCTAATACGTAATGACACGTGTTCTAAAGGAAAAGGAAGGATTCAAATGTCCAGTAAAGATAAAAATTTAACACCTGTACAACAAGAATATAAAAAATTCGAACAACAACGGGAGCCAAAACGGCCTGTTTTAAAAAATTGCATAAAAGCTTTTTTTGTTGGTGGATTCATTTGTTTTATCGGCCAACTGATTGCAACTTTTTACATTCATTTTTTTGATTTTACTGAGCGTTCCGCTGGAAACCCGACAGTTGCGACTCTTATTTTTATTTCCATGCTACTTACTGGGTTTGGAGTATACGACCGCCTTGGACAGTTCGCCGGAGCTGGGACAGCAGTACCTGTGACTGGATTTGGTAATTCTGTTATTGCTGCTTGTATTGAGCATCGAACAGAAGGATTTGTTCTCGGCGTCGGCGGTAACATGTTTAAGTTAGCTGGATCCGTTATTTTATTTGGTGTATTTTCAGCTTTTGTTATCGCTTTAATTAAAACCATTCTTGTTCAATGGGGAGGGTTGTAAATGCTACAAGGACACCGAACATGGGTATTTGAAAATAAACCAGTTATTATCTCAACGGGAGTCGTCGGTGGCCCATTTGAAGCAAATGGCAAAATTCCCGAAGACTTCGATACTCTTCATGGAGACTTATGGCTCGGCCAAGATTCTTATGAAAAAGCACATACAATTTTATTTGAGGAAGCTTGTAGCCGCGCTATTGAAAAAGCAAAACTTCGTAAAGATGATATTCAGTTTGTACTCGCAGGCGATTTAATTAACCAAATTACGCCAACAAGCTTTGCATGTCGTACACTTGGCACTCCTTATCTCGGATTGTTTGGAGCTTGTTCGACCTCTATGGAAGGATTGGCGCTTGGAGCAAGCATTATAAATGCAAAAGGAGCAAAATATTTATTAACCGGTGCTTCAAGTCATAATACCGCAGTGGAAAAACAGTTCCGCTATCCAACGGAATATGGAGGACAAAAGCCTCCGACCGCTCAATGGACTGTAACTGGAGCTGGTGTTGCTCTTTTAAGTAAGCAAGGAAATGGCCCACAAGTAACATCGGCAACGATTGGACGTGTTGTTGATATGGGACTAACTGATCCTTTCAATATGGGAGGTGCGATGGCTCCCGCCGCTGTTGATACAATTGAAGCCCATTTACGCGATCGACAAATCGATGTCTCTTACTATGATTTAATCGTAACAGGCGACCTTGGACATGTTGGACGTGAAATTGCTTACGATTTACTACATAAACATGGGCTAAACATAACGAGCAAGCAATTTCAAGATTGCGGAATCCTCATTTACCGAGAAGGTCAACCTGTACTAGCTGGTGCAAGTGGCCCTGGTTGTTCCGCAACTGTCGTATACGGACATTTATTAAACAGAATGAGAAGAGGAGAGTTGAAACGAATCCTTGTCGTTGCAACAGGCGCTTTGCTCTCTCCACTTACTTTTCAACAAGGAGAAACGATCCCTTGTATCGCTCATGCTGTATCAATTGAACTTGGAGGTGCAAAGCAATGATTTTTTTCTGGGCTTTCGTCATTGGCGGTCTCATATGTGTAATCGGTCAACTCCTGTTTGATATTGTCAAACTAACACCTGCTCATACGATGGCTACACTTGTTGTTGCTGGTGCCATTTTAGATGGGTTCAATTTATACGAGCCGTTAATTGATTTTGCTGGGGCTGGAGCAACTGTGCCAATTACGAGTTTTGGCAACGCTCTCGTTCATGGTGCAATGGAAGAAGCTGCAAAGCACGGCATTGTCGGAGTAATTACCGGCATGTTTAAAGTAACAAGTGCCGGGATATCAGCAGCAATTATTTTCGGATTTATCGGTGCACTACTATTTAAACCAAAAGGATAAGAGGTGTTTTCATGACAGTTATTACTAACGTAAAAACGTGTCTTGCTAGTTTAAAGAGTGCTCAAGCAAGCTTAAGTACTCTTTCGCAAAATGCTGCGGATGAAGAAGCAAAGCGCGTATTTCATGAATGCATGTTAGAGATGGATAGCGTTATCGCTGATTTAAAAGATCGAGTTTCACTATTAGAACGTGAAGAACCTCAATATAAAGGGTTTTAAGCAGACTGGAGGAATTTGCTATGTCTCATCTACCCGAATGGACACTTGTCATTCTCCGTTCTGTATTTATATTAATGATTTTATTCGCTATTACAAAATGGTTAGGTAAAAGACAAATTTCCCAACTTTCCTTTTTTGAATATATAGCGGGAATGACAATTGGTGATATTGCTGCTCAAATAACAACAGGGCTAGATCAAAAATTTTTCCACGGCGTCTTTGCCATTCTTATTTTTGCGGTAGTTCCTTTTTTCACAGGTATTCTTTCTTTAAAGAACAAAGCTGCCAGAGATTTTTTTGAAGGAAAATCTACTGTTTTTATAAAGGATGGTAAAGTTCTCGAGGATAACTTAAAAAAAGAAAAATATACAAGCGACGAATTACTCGAGCTTCTTCGAAACAAAGGAACTTTCAGTATATCCGAAGTAGAATTTGCAGTGCTAGAGCCAAGCGGTGAATTAAACGTATTATTAAAAAAAGATCGCCAACCACTTACAGCAAAAGACATCGGCTTAAAAGTACCAAACGAAAAAGAGCCACAAACTGTCATTATGGATGGTAATGTACTCGATGAACCTCTGTCAGCAAGCGGGCATAATCGAGCTTGGCTACATGCTGAACTGGAAAAACTCGGTGTCGTAATTGAAAATGTATTTCTCGGTCAAGTTGATGCGTATGGACAACTTACGATTGATGTCTATAATGATAAACTTCAAATGCCTTCCCCGCAGAATAAACCTTTATTATTAGCATCTTTAAAAAAATGCCAAGCTGATTTGGAATTGTTCTCATTAGAAACAAAATCAAAATCAGCAAGTGAAATGTACAGTAAAAATGCAAAACAAATCGAATATATTTTAAATAAAGTAACCTACCTTTTAAAAGAATAAAACATGAAAGAACGCCTCTATAAAACAGGCGTTCTTTTATTATTACTACACTTTTTGTTACGTTTAATTTTATAAAATTCGGTTATGATGTTGAAAGATACATAAGCAGGGAATTCCAAGAAGCATAGCGAATAAATCATCTTACAACTACATATTTTTTGATTTAAAGTGGTTTTGTTTGACCTTTATTGACCATAATTGTATTATAAGACTAAGAAAGCTTTCAAAGGAGGAAATAACAGATGAATTTAATTCCTACAGTAATTGAACAAACAAATCGTGGAGAACGCGCTTACGATATTTACTCTCGACTATTAAAAGACCGCATCATTATGCTTGGTAGCGCAATTGATGACAATGTAGCAAACTCAATCGTTTCCCAGCTTTTATTCTTGGAATCTCAAGATCCAGAAAAAGATATTCATTTATACATCAATAGCCCTGGTGGTTCTATTACAGCAGGTATGGCAATCTATGACACAATGCAGTTCATTAAGCCAAACGTATCAACTATTTGTATCGGTATGGCAGCATCTATGGGTGCATTCCTACTTGCAGCTGGTGAAAAAGGAAAACGCTTCGCACTTCCAAACAGTGAAGTTATGATTCACCAACCACTTGGCGGTGCACAAGGACAAGCAACTGAAATTGAAATCGCTGCAAAACGCATCCTATTCCTACGCGATAAATTAAACAAAATCCTTGCAGAACGCACAGGCCAACCACTAGAAATCATCGAACGCGACACAGACCGTGACAACTTCATGACAGCTGAAAAAGCACTAGAATATGGCCTAATCGATAAAATCTTTACAAATCGTTAATACCACTTAAAAGCGGAAGCGGCTCGCACAGAATGTGAGGGGGATAGAGCGCCTTCCTGCGAGGCACTCTTTGCCTCGCAGGAAGGCGCGAAGCCACCGAACATTCTTGCCGCTGGAGCTGGATACCACTTAAAGTGGAGGCGGCTCGCTCTGAATCGCCACATAAAAAAGGGCTATCGCAACACATTGCGATAGCCTTTTTTATCGAGCATATTACTAAATATCAGCAACCTAACACAAGTTGTCGGCGCAAATTGAAATATATCGGCGATTCGATACAAGTTATCGACCGCTCGACAATATTCGGCAAGTTCATCCAATCAATAAAAGCTATCGCATTTACGCGATAGCTTTTATTGATTAGTTTGCACGTAAGCAACGAGCGCTTCTAATGCTTCTTCTGCATCTGAACCTTCTGCCATAATTGTTATGTGGCTACCAGATCCAATCGCTAAACTCATAATCCCCATTATGCTCTTAGCGTTAATTGTTTTGTCATCTTTCTCAATGAAAATATCAGCATGAAAGCGATTTGCCTCTTGCACAAACAACGCAGCCGGACGTGCTTGCAAACCACCTTTTCGTACAACCTCAACTTTTTTTTGAACCACGGCTCCATTTCCCCTTTACCTTTATTTTTTTGCTACTGTTTCCCCCGCACGTAATTTCTCCGCAATTTCGTCGATTTTACGCAAACGATGATTGATACCTGATTTACTAATTTTCCCTCCAGATACCATCTCGCCTAATTCTTTCAATGTTACATCTTGATAATTAACCCTTAGTTGTGCAATCTCTCTTAGTTTATCTGGCAAAATATCAAGGCCAACCGTCTCATCAATGTAGCGAATATTTTCAATTTGCCTTAATGCCGCACCAATTGTCTTGTTGAGATTAGCGGTTTCACAATTTACTAAGCGATTGACGGAATTACGCATATCACGAACAATACGAATATCCTCAAATTTTAAGAGTGCATTATGCGCGCCAATAATATTTAAAAATTCCGTAATTTTCTCTGCCTCTTTTAAGTACGTAATATATCCTTTTCGCCTTTCTAAAGTCTTACTATTTAAATCAAATCCATTCATCAATTCACATATAGAATCATTATGTTCCTTATATAACGAAAAGATTTCTAAATGATAAGATGATGTTTCTGGGTTATTTACTGAACCACCTGCTAAAAATGCGCCTCGTAAATACGATCTTTTACAACATTTCTTCTCAATTAATTCCTGTGATATATTGCGGATAAACGAAAAGTCCTCTCGAACAATTTGAAGATCCGCTAAAATTTCGCGTGATTTTTCAACCAGCCGAACGATATAGACATTGTTTTTCTTTAATCGCATTTTTTTTCGAACAAGTAATTCCACCGTTACGTTATAGCCCTTTTTCAAAAGTGTATAAATCCTTCTCGCAATTGCTGCGTTTTCCGTTTGAATATCTATGGATAGACGACGATTTGAAAAAGAAAGCGATCCGTTCATTCGAAGTAATGCTGATAACTCAGCTTTCTCACAGCATTCTTTCATTTCAAGCTTTGTGAGCTCTTTCTTTGTTTCCGAAGCAAATGACACAGTCAACACCTCCTTATACAATTTTTTGGAACAAAAATCTTGTCCTATATGAATGAGGAGCGTTACCTCAAACGAGGCAACGCACATTTATAACAATGAATATAAAATAGAAGCTAGTTTTAACGTATCATGTCTTACAACATGATCATCATATTTCGCTAATTGATCTTGAATGACCTCAATATTATTTTCAGTAAAACGTTCTTCATCCACTACAACTGGTGTAGACATTTCTTTCTCATATAACTTACGTAATTCACAAGGAATATCACGGTTATTCACAATTGCAGTATCGATAAATGGTTGCCCTAAATGATCATGTAACGCCTGCACATGATCAAAAGCAGTATATCCCATCGTTTCACCGGCTTGTGTCATAACATTACACACATATACCTTCTTCGCTTTTGCAGCAAGAACAGCGTCCCCAATTTTGTTAACAACTAAATTCGGCAATATACTCGTATACAAACTTCCCGGACCGAAAACAAGTAAATCAGCTCGTTTAATCTCAGCTAGCGTCTCATGCAATGGCTCTACATCTTCTGGAGTTAGAAAGACACGGTTAATCTTCTTTCCGTAATAAGGAATTTTTGATTCACCCGTTACAACTTCCCCATCTTCTAGTTCCGCATGAAGTACGGCGCTTTGATTCGCTGCTGGTAATACACGTCCTCTGACATTTAATACTTTACTCGTTTCTGTAATCGCATGGAAAAAGTCTCCTGTAATCGAGGTCATACCTGCCAATAATAGATTTCCTAACGCATGACCTTTCAGTCCGTCTCCTGTTGTGAAACGATGCTGAAATAAAGCTTCCACCAGCGGCTCTACATCCGATAACGCAACAAGTACGTTACGAATGTCACCTGGGGGTGGAATTTCTAGCTCATCACGTAATCTACCTGAACTGCCACCATCATCAGCGATTGTAACAACTGCTGTAATATCAACAGGATATTGCTTTAATCCTCTTAATAAAACAGAAAGTCCAGTTCCCCCTCCCATGATGACAATTTTAGGTTTTCTCTCTTTTTTCATCCCTTAATGGCCCTTTCTCTTCTCCACATCACGATGAGATACATGAACACTATAATCTGGTTTCAAATGTTTCCCAAGGTACTCTGTGAGCGTAACAGAACGATGCTGTCCACCTGTACATCCAATTGCAATTACAAGTTGACTCTTACCTTCTCTTTTATAATGAGGCAGCATGAAAGTAATCAGATCCGTTAATTTCTCTAAAAACTTATGTGTCTCATTAAACTTCAGTACATACGATGAAACTTCTTCATCTAGTCCTGTTAATGGCTTCATATGTGGAATGTAGTATGGATTTGGTAAAAAACGAACATCGAATACTAAATCTGCATCAATTGGAATACCGTACTTAAATCCAAATGACATAACATTTACACGAAATGCTTGCTCAGTTTCGGTTGAAAACAGCTGAACAATTTTTTCACGTAATTCTTTCGGTTTTAAATCCGATGTATCAAGCACAATATTCGCTCTTGCTTTCATGTCTGTTAATAAACTGCGCTCTGCCTCGATTCCTTTTAAAGGAAGACCAGTTGGCGCAAGTGGATGCGAGCGTCTTGTTTCCTTATAGCGCGTTACAAGCGTGCTATCCTTCGCATCTAAAAATAGAATATGAGGAATAATCCAAGTGCGTTCTGATAAATCATCAAGTGCTCCCCATAAATGTTCAAAAAACTCGCGGCCACGTAAATCAATACCTAGCGCAACTTTATTCATCTTGCTTTTTGAATCCGCCATCAGCTCAACAAACTTTGGCAATAACATCGGAGGTAAATTATCTACACAGAAATATCCTAAATCTTCGAAGCTTTGTAGTGCTACTGTTTTTCCAGCACCAGACATCCCTGTAATAATTACCATTTTAATATCATTATTCTCTGTCATCGTATCCCCTCCCGGAAGATTTAGCTTGGGTCTAATCGATATGAAAGTAATTCAAAATCTGGTGTATATACAAATGTACCGTAAATGATACCGTTTCCTTTAATTAAGTAATCAATAATATGATAATCTCCCGGTGCCATTGGTAATTCATCAATTTTATCAAGTGTGTGCCAGCCAATAATGCCTTCTTCGCTTTCTAATTTGTTTTCTCCTGCAAAATCAGTTGCCAAGAAGGAGAACATCATCCATTCAGAAACAACTTTATCACCCTCTTGGATGACAAAGGTGAAGACCCCTTTTAATGCTGGGTTCTTTAAATAAATTCCTGTTTCTTCACGATATTCGCGAACGACTGAATCTCTTACTGTCTCACCGCGCTCCATCTTCCCGCCAGGTGCAACCCACCAATTTCGACGTGGCTTTTGGAGTAGGAGGACTTCATTACCTTTTATTAACACACAGTTTGTGACTCTTTGCATGTTTCTTCACCTCAGCTACTTGCGATGAATGATCTCATCTCATCACATACTTATTTCATTATACTATCAAAAACAGTTTGTCACAATGAAGGAGACTCTCTCCCAAAATAAGGGATTCTCTGCTTACTTGCGCATACACACATATAAAAAATCCCCTTAACGAACTATATCGCTAAGGGGGAGTGTCTTCTTATTTCTTACCAAAATAGGATACAATCGCAAACCCTAAAATAAATGTAATAATAGAACTTACAATGGAAATTCCACCGGTCGGAATTCCAGGAAATACGACTGCAATCGATCCAATTACAAGCCCGATAATCGCAGCGAATGTCGCACTTTTATAATTTGATAATAAGTAGCTAATTCCTTTACTACTTACAACAAACCCTACTACAACGCCCGCACCAATTACGGCAATTAGCGGCAAATTCAATGTTGTTAATGCATGAATTGCAGTTGGGTATACGCCGATAATTAATAAAATAAACGACCCGCTAATACCAGGAAGAAGCATTGCCATACTAGCCATCCATCCTGCGAAAAATAAACCGATTGTATTTAAAATTGTTAACGTCGTAATTGGATCTGCCGCTTTATCGGGCTTAAAGAAAGCTGTTATTGCAACAAGAATTGCTGCGATGATTAACAAGACGATATGACCACCTTTAAACGTCGCCTTTGCATCAGCTTCTCTCATCAACATTGGTAATATACTAACAATTAAACCGAGGAAGAAAAATTGAGTCGGTTCATAATGATTTGCAAGTAAATATTTAATAACATGACTTAACGTTAAAAAAGCTGCTGCCACGCCTATAGCAAGTGGAATTAAAAATCCTAAATGTTTTTTCCATTCACGACTAAAGAACCCACTAATTGCCGCAAGCAATTGTTCATAAATCCCTAATACAACTGCGATTGTTCCGCCGCTTACACCCGGAATTAAATCACTAACTCCCATACAAAAACCACGATATATGTTGCGCCATTCCATATCGAATAAACTCCTCATTTCTTATCAGCATTTTTTCGTAAACTTTAGTATATCAATAAGAAATCTTATAATCTAAACATTTTTTGACAAATATTTGACATTTTGAGTAAAAAAGAAAAGACGAAAGCTATCATTTGTAGATCACTTTCGTCTAAAAAAATCGTACTTTTTATTTTTCAGTTACAGTGTTTAATTCCTCTAATAACTCTTCTACATAGTGCTGTACACTTTGTGCTGCGATACTACCATCGCCAGTTGCTGTAACAATTTGGCGAAGCATTTTTTCACGAATATCGCCAGCTGCGAAAATACCAGGTACTTTCGTTTCCATGCGCTCATTTGTTTCAATATAACCATTTTCATTTGTAATCCCTAATTCAGCAAATGGTTTTGATAATGGTAACATACCGATATAAACGAATGCACCGTCCGCTTTAAATTCTGTTTCTTCACCAGTGTTCACATCTACAATTGTAACACTACCTACTTTACCGTTTTCTTCGTTAATTTGTTTTACAGTGTGGTTCCAAATGAAGTCTACTTTCTCATTTTGGAAAGCGCGGTCTTGCAGGATTTTTTGTGCACGAAGAGCATCGCGACGATGAATGATTGTTACTTTTGAAGCGAAACGTGTTAAATATACACCCTCTTCAACCGCTGAGTCTCCACCACCGATCACAACAAGTTCTTTCTCTTTAAAGAATGCACCGTCACATACTGCGCAGTACGATACACCGCGGCCTCCAAGTTCTTTTTCACCTGGAACACCAAGTTTTTTATACTCTGCCCCACTTGCAATGATAATGGCACGTGCTTTGTACTCTTTTTTACCTGCTATAATTGTTTTATATTCTTTTCCATCGATGACTTCTTTTACATCACCATATGCATATTCGGCACCAAATTTCTTTGCGTGCTCGAACATTTTATTTGATAAATCCGGTCCTAAAATGGATTCATAACCTGGATAGTTCTCTACTTCTTCTGTATTTGCCATTTGTCCACCTGGAATACCGCGTTCTAACATAAGTGTACTTAAATTCGCACGAGATGTATAAACTGCAGCTGTCATCCCAGCTGGTCCTGCACCAATAATAATGACATCATAAATTTTTTCTTCTGACACACTATTCACTCCTATTCATACCTACAACTTACCCTCATTATACTGTTAGCATTTGCTTTTTCCTAGCGATATGCCTATGCATGTGTACGCCTTACTGCTTGCACATATTTTCTTAGCGTAGCTACAGATACATTATATATATTTCCTAGTTCGGCCTGTGTCATTTTATTTTTTTTCTCACTGCGGACAATATATTCAATTGCCGCTGACCATCCAAATATATTAGTAAAAGCCGTATCGGAAGTATATAAACGTATGAAAGTACAGAACCAAAAATGTAAGCACTCTTCAATTAATTCATCTTCTTTATTTGTGTAGTTATATAAGATATCCGCAATTCGAATACATTGTTCAAATGGCTTTAGTTCAGATGGAATACTCTTATGACTACCAAGTAAGAAGAAGCATTTTGCAATTTCTGACACAATGGGAACACCGTTCTTCGCCTGTACAATATCAAAGAAAAAACCAATTTTTTCAGGCGTTGTCAGTTCATTCATTAAATATAGCGCTAACATTTGCTCTTCTAACGTTGTACTTTCTTGAAATGTTTTACGCAATTCTTCAAATAAAACTTTTTGCCCTTCATCAGCTAAATTCAAGGCATTCCAAGGTTCTTTTCCCTTTTTATCAGGGTGTAACTCTACCACTGACTGCCACATTCTCTCCGCTGTACGATAATCTTTTACCATATAAGAAGCGTATGCGAACCAATAATAAAAGCTAACATCACCATCATATCCTTGACGTTTCAATAGCTTTAACCATTTATAAGCATGCTCAAAATGACCGATAGTTGCAAACGTTGTTCCTAATTTTAATCGATGTTCAAATGAAATTGGATATACAGATTTCATTTGTTCTGCTAGCGCTTCTACTTGCTTATGTTCTCCAATTGAGTATAGAAAAATAAGTGTGTTACAAAGAGCATGCATGTTGCCGGGATTTTTCTCTAAAATCATTTCTGTTAACTTCAGCGCCTGATCTACATTCCCCGACTGAAAATGAGCAATTGCTAAATTATTATAACCGGACCAAAATTCCGGATAATCCTTCGTAACAATTTCTAAAGTAGCAATCGCTTCTTCTAATTGACCATTACGAATGTAACGATTTGCTTCTTCCTGCATCACAATCAGTTCGTCTTCATCTTCCATCTCTTCAGCATCCCATGATTCCTCTTCCATAATTTCAAGTAATTCTAACGTATCTTCTACAAATTCCTTTTCAGTTGCAATTTCTAAATATTGCTCCGCATATTTTTTTGCCTGCTGAAATAAGCCAAGATAGGCATAATTATTCGCGATAAAATAATAGCACTGTTCAATCTCAGAATGAGAACGAATCAATTTTAGAAGAATTTGATTCGATTCTTGATATTCACCAGCCTCAGATAACACAGTTGCTAATTGGCATAAAATAAACGGCTCTTTCTTATTTTGTGCCGCTCTACGAAAATATTTAATCGCATCTTCTAATTTATGCCCTTGATACGCTTTCATCCCTTTTTTATAAAAGAAATCCGCTAATTGATGAAAAGAGATAACTTGTCCATTCTCCTTATATATTCTTTGATTTTTCCCCATAAATCCTCCAGTTTTTTGTTTTCTACGTTCACACATTATTCTATCTTTAAGTATAAACGATTCTTAAAAAAACAAAACAGTATATTATAATCAATTATTTCCTTTTTATTCATCAAAAGAGAAAGAAAATGTTACATTTTTAACTTTGATCTTCTTTCGTATAAATAATACGCATCGGATTCCCACCTACAAACGCACCTTTTGGAACATCGCGGTGAACGAGCGTACCCGCGGAAACAATAGCACCATCCCCAATTGTAACGCCTGGTAATATTGTTGAATTTGCCCCAATCATTACTTCATCTCCAATGATTACTTCACCAAGTCGATATTCAGTAATTAAATATTCATGAGCTAAAATTGTCGTATTATAACCAATGATTGAATTTGCTCCAACTGCAATCTTTTCTGGAAACATAATATCCGGCATTGCCATAAGCGCAAATGCGGTTTGTTTTCCTACTTCCATTCGCAAAAACGTGCGATATAGCCAATTTTTTACCGTTAAAAATGGTGTATAACGCGCAATTTGAATTACAATAAAGTTTTTCATGACCTTCCAAAATGATACGGTTTTATATACATTCCATAATGAATTTGCTCCTGAAACAGGGTAGCGCGTTGTCCGTCGCACTTTCACACACTCCCTCTCTCCATTATTCAGATAAAATTGATAATAAATCACTCATTTTATTTAGTACGTAGTCTGGTTTATAGGATTCTAAATATGCTCTTCCTTTAATGGTCCACCCTACCGCTGCTGTTTTTGTACCAGCATTCTGTCCACCTACAATATCATGATGATTATCGCCAACCATTAATGTTTCTTTTGGTTTTGCATCTAATAATTGAAGAGCTTTTTGAATTGGCTCAGGATGCGGTTTCACATGTTCTACATCGTCAATTGTGACCACCACATCAAAAAATTCATTTAGCTTGGACAAATTCAATCCCATTTCCACTGTTTGTCTTGCTTTTGTTGTGACAATCCCAATTTTATAACCCTTTTCTTTTAATGTTTGAACTGTCTCATAAACAGTTTCATATTCTTCTACTAGTTCATCATGGTGATCGTGATTAAATTGGCGATAGCGTGTAATCATTTCCTCTACTTTCCTTTCATCAATAGAATGAAATGTTTCCTGTAAAGATGGTCCAATAAATGGTAGGACATCTTCACGCTTATACTGATTCGGGTAATATGTATTCAAAGTGTGTAAAAAAGAAGAAATAATGAGTTCATTTGTATTAATTAACGTTCCATCTAAATCAAATAGCACTGTATTGATCTTCATCTTTCTCATTTTCCTTTCTGTTTCAGCTGTCTCAATACGAAAGAAGCAGCATCCTCTATAAGATGCTACTTTCTTCTACTTTTCTAAATATCTTTTATCAGCTTGCCCCGCTTTACGTCTTACAATAATAAAAATAATTGAAATAATAATAAGCCCAATAGACATCACTTGCGCAATACGAAGCGGTCCTAACATTAAACTATCTGTACGCAGTTCTTCTACAAAGAAACGGCCAATTGAATACCAAATTAAATACGTAAAAAACAATTCACCACGGCGTAAGTTTGCTTTTCGCAATAACAATAATAAAATGACTCCAGCAAAATTCCATAATGATTCATATAAGAACGTTGGATGATAATAGACACCATCAATATACATTTGATTCACAATAAAATCCGGTAAGTGCAAACCTTCTAAAAACTGTCTTGTCACTTCGCCACCGTGGGCTTCTTGGTTCATAAAATTGCCCCAGCGCCCAATCGCTTGTCCAAGAAGGATACTTGGTGCCGCGATATCCGCTAACTTCCAAAATGAAATTCCTTTTACTTTTGCATAAATAATTCCCGTTATGACAGCTCCAATTAGACCACCATGAATGGCTAATCCACCTTGCCGAATATTAATAATTTGAATCGGATTTTGCATATAGTATTCCCATTCAAACGCAACATAGTATGCTCTTGCACAAATAATCGCAATTGGCACTGCAAATAAAACAAGATCGACAAATGTATCCTTCGGAATACCTAATCGTTCTCCTTCGCGAGTAGCCAGCCAAAGTCCGAGTAGAACACCAGTCCCAATAATAATCCCATACCAATAGACGGGGAATGGTCCAAGCTGAATTGCTACGCGGTCTAACTGCGGTACAGACCCTAAAATCATATGTATGACCTCCTTTTGTGCCTACTCCTGATTTCCTAATTCAATCGCACTCATTAATCGTTCTGAAAATTGCTGAGCGGCATTAACTCCCATACGTTTTAACCTAAAATTCATCGCCGCTACCTCAATAATGACCGCTAAGTTTCGGCCCGGGCGAACCGGAAGTGTAATCTTCGTAAGTTCTGTATCGATAATCTTCATTTTCTCTTCATCAAGACCTAGGCGATCGTAGTTTTTATTTTGGTCCCAAATCTCAAGATTAATAACAAGCGTAATACGCTTATAATTTCGGACAGCACCTGCACCAAATAACGTCATAACGTTAATGATACCTAAACCACGAATTTCTAATAAATGTTCTATTAAATCTGGAGAACTTCCTACTAATGTATCTTCATCTTCTTGACGAATTTCTACACTATCGTCAGCTACTAGACGATGGCCACGCTTGACAAGTTCAAGAGCCGTTTCACTTTTCCCAACGCCACTTTGACCTGTAATTAAAACGCCAACACCGTAAACGTCTACTAATACACCATGAACAGCTGTTGTTGGTGCCAACTTTCCTTCTAAGTAGTTCGTTAAACGACTTGATAATCTCGTTGTCGTTTGGGAAGAACGTAACAATGGCACACTTGATTCACGTGATGCTTGTAATAATTCCTTAGGTACATCTTGATTACGCGTAACGATAATACAAGGTGTTTCTTCTGTACAAAGTGCCTTCATTCTTTCTTGTTTTTGATCATTTGTTAACGTATCAAAGAAAGTAAGCTCTGTTTTTCCAAGAAGCTGAATACGATCTGCTGGATAATAAGTAAAAAAACCTGCCATTTCAATTCCAGGTCGCGATAAATCACTTGTATCAATCGGACGATGAATTCCTTCTTCACCACTTACGAGTTCCAATTGAAATTGTTCAATTAAATCCTTTGTCCTTACTTTCGGCATATATAAACCTCCACTCCGCTGCGGGCTCATTCTCATTTGATGTACAATTCCATTCTAACGGATATTGTACCATTTTTTTCTGAAAACAAGAAATAAGGTTTCTAACAAATAGAAAAAAACATTTCATAGCACAAATGAAATGTTTTTCTATTTGTCACGTTTCTATTTCTTTTCAGATAATGGCTCCACAATCACTTTATCAATCAGCATGTTCAGAATAGAAATACAAATGGCTGCAAGAATGGCCACGCCAAATCCAGATATATTAAAAGCATCGCCTAATAATGAATCTGTTATTTCTAAAGTAATCGCATTGATGATAATAAGGAAAAAGCCAAATGTGAGTACCGTAATTGGTAATGTAATTAAAATTAAAAATGGTTTTACAACTACATTTAAAATCGCCAAAATAATACTTGCAATAATAGCTGTTTGAATGTTTTCTATGTAAAATGCGTCTGGTGCGATTCCTTTTAAAAGACCGGATACAACAATTAATACTACGCTATTTACAAGAAGTGATAGAATCCATCTCATTTTCTTACACATCCTTTTACTATATATATTTAATCATACGCTAATAGACTATAAACGCCAAGTACGAATCCAAACGAGAAAACTTCTATAACAACTTATTCTATCCTTCTCTCTTGTATACCCACTTCTCTTCTCACCAATGATTACGAGTAAAATATGGGCCATGCCATCTTGCTTCATGGGTTTTCACATACGTCCACGTAAAATCATCATCTACAACATATATATCTCCTTTGAACAAATCATCTGTTTCTCGTAACAGATCATGAGCATGTAGTGCATTTGCATCTTTTATTATGAGCATCTCATTGCAATGTTGATAAAAGATATAACAACTATTTTTCCTTTCACCATGAAATGCTTGCTCTGCCTGTTCACCTTCTAAATACCGCTTCTTCTCATAACTAAACATATACCATAAGTAGCCACATGCATCACGATTACTATATAGACCCATCTCTTCTTTTTCTTCTTCGCTTAAATGACTTGCAAAGTGACTTGCCCATCGCTTTCTAAAGTATGGGCCCCACTTCGAAATTTCTCTTACCTTTATTTTTTTATGTTTCAATCTATCTACAAATTCCATCCTATACTCCTCAAATATAAAGCAAAGAGCTAGCCAATCAGCTTAGCTCCCTACCTCCACTTCTTTTATTTTCTCTTTCATGCGGGCTGTATCACGTTCTAAAATCCCTTTTAAATATTTACCTGTGTACGAACGCTCTTCTTTTACGACTTGTTCTGGCGTTCCTGAAGCGACGATTTGTCCACCTTTATCTCCACCCTCTGGACCAAGATCAACAATGTAATCTGCTGTCTTAATCACATCTAGGTTATGTTCAATCACAAGTACTGTTTCACCGCTTTCAACAAGACGTTGCAGCACTTCAAGAAGGCGCGCAATATCATGTGCATGTAAGCCCGTTGTCGGTTCATCTAAAATATATAGTGTACGTCCTGTAGAACGACGATGCAATTCAGATGCTAGTTTTACACGCTGCGCTTCGCCGCCTGATAACGTCGTAGCTGGCTGTCCGAGCTTCATATATCCGAGCCCAACGTCTACAAGCGTCTGTAATTTCCGTTTAATTTTCGGGATATTCGCAAAGAATTCAACTCCGTCTTCAATTGTCATCTCTAATACTTCTGAAATGTTCTTATCTTTATATTTTACCTCTAACGTTTCGCGGTTATAGCGTTTGCCATGGCACACTTCACACGGAACATATACATCCGGTAAGAAGTGCATTTCAATTTTGATAATTCCATCACCGCGGCAAGCCTCGCAACGCCCACCTTTTACGTTAAAGCTAAAACGACCTTTTTGATAACCGCGTACTTTCGCCTCATTCGTTTGTGCAAACACATCACGAATGTCATCAAAAACACCTGTGTATGTTGCTGGATTAGAACGAGGTGTCCGTCCGATTGGTGATTGATCAATATCAATTACCTTATCCAAATGTTCAAGACCTTTAATTTCTTTGTGAGCCCCTGGCTTACTTTTTGCTTTATATAGTTTCTGTGCTAAAGACTTGTACAATACTTCATTAACCATCGTACTTTTACCAGAACCAGATACACCAGTTACTGCTACAAAAGTGCCGAGCGGGAATGACATTCTTGCATTCTTTAAATTATTTTCTTTCGCACCAATAATCTCAATTTTACGTCCGTCCCCTTTTCTTCTTTCAAGCGGAACAGGAATAAACTTTTTCCCACTTAAATATTGACCAGTTAATGAATTCCCGTCATTCATTACTTCTTCTGGCGAACCAGCTGATACAACTTGTCCCCCATGAATACCCGCGCCAGGACCAATATCAATCAAATAATCTGCCGCCATCATTGTATCTTCATCATGTTCAACAACAATGAGCGTATTTCCTAAATCACGCATGTCTTGCAATGTATGAATAAGGCGATCATTATCGCGCTGATGTAACCCAATGGACGGTTCATCTAAAATATAAAGAACGCCAGTAAGACGAGAGCCGATTTGTGTAGCGAGGCGAATGCGCTGCGCTTCACCGCCTGACAACGTCCCTGCCGCACGACTTAGCGTTAAATAATCGAGCCCGACATTATTTAAGAAAGTGAGCCGCTCTTTAATTTCACGTAAAATTTGGTAAGCAATTTTCGCTTGCTTTTCTGTCAGTTCAATCTTTGAAAAGAAATCATATACTTCTTGCACAGAGTACTTCGTCACATCAGCAATTGTTTTTCCGCCTACGAATACAGCTAAACTTTCCGGTTTTAAACGACCGCCTTTACATTTTGGACATGCTTGCTCCGCCATATATTTTTCCATTTGTTCACGAATATAATCAGAACTCGTTTCCCGAAAGCGGCGTTCAATATTCGGAATGACTCCTTCAAATACAATTTCGCTTTCTTTCACTTGCCCAAAGTCATTGACATAACGGAAATAAACCTTCTCTTCTCCACTTCCATACAGCACCTTATCAAACAACTCTTTTGGAATGTCTTTTACCGGTATATCCATATCGATACCGTAATGTTTGCATACAGATTGTAATAATTGCGGGTAATATTGTGAACTTGTCGGTTCCCACGGAGCAATGGCATGCTCATTTAAAGATAAATCCCAGTTTGGAATCACAAGTTCTAAATCTACTTCTAATTTTGAACCAAGTCCATCGCAAGTTGGACATGCACCAAATGGACTATTAAATGAGAACATGCGCGGCTCTAACTCGCCAATTGAGAAACCGCAATGCGGACATGCATGATGTTCACTAAATAACAGTTCTTCCTCGCCAATTACATCGATTAACACACGCCCCCCGCCTAGTTTCAGCGCACTTTCAAGCGAATCAGCAAGACGACTTGCAATTCCATCTTTTACAACGATACGATCGATGACAACTTCAATGGAATGTTTCTTATTTTTATCTAATGTAATTTCATCAGATACATCAAGCATTTCCCCATCCACACGAACACGTACATATCCTTGTTTCTTAATATCTTCTAGTACTTTCACATGAGCGCCTTTACGCCCTGATACAATCGGCGCTAATACTTGTAATTTTGTACGCTCTGGATATTCAAGAACACGGTCGACCATTTGCTCTACTGTTTGGGAAGTAATTTCAATCCCATGCTTCGGGCAGATTGGTGTCCCAATACGAGCAAATAATAAACGTAAGTAATCATAAATTTCCGTTACTGTTCCAACTGTTGAACGCGGGTTACGGCTCGTCGTTTTCTGGTCGATTGAAATCGCTGGAGATAAGCCTTCAATCGTATCGACATCAGGCTTATCCATTTGTCCTAAAAATTGACGCGCATACGCAGATAAAGATTCCACATATCTGCGTTGCCCTTCTGCATAAATCGTATCGAATGCTAACGATGATTTCCCTGAACCAGATAGCCCTGTCACAACAACAAGTTGATTTCTCGGAATGGTTACATCAATATTTTTTAAGTTATGCGCTCTCGCACCTTTTACAACGATATGGTCTTTACTCACTCTCTTCACCCTTCCGCTTTTAGTTCTAGTATTACATCTCTTAACTCAGCCGCACGCTCGAAATCTAAAGCTTTTGCTGCTTCCTTCATTTCCTCTTCCATCTTCGCAATTGTTTTTTCTCGTTCTTTCTTTGTCAGTTTCTTCGTTGGTGTCGTTTCATATACTTCTGTTTCTTCCGCCGCTACTGTCGCACGAATCACATCGCGCACTTCTTTTTGAATTGTTTTTGGTGTAATGCCATGTTCTTCATTGTAAGCTTCTTGTTTTTCACGGCGACGTTTCGTTTCAACAATGGCGATCTGCATCGATTTTGTTATACGATCTGCATACATAATGACGTGACCGTTCTCATTACGCGCCGCACGGCCAATCGTTTGAATAAGCGATCGCTCTGAGCGCAAGAAGCCTTCTTTATCCGCATCTAAAATCGCAACAAGCGATACTTCTGGAATATCAAGACCTTCTCGCAATAAGTTAATTCCAACAAGTACGTCGAACTTGCCAAGACGAAGATCACGAATGATTTCAATTCGCTCAAGCGTTTTAATTTCAGAATGCAGATAGTTTACCTTAATCCCGATATCTTTTAAGTAATCTGTTAAATCCTCTGACATTTTCTTCGTTAATGTCGTAATTAACACGCGCTCATTTTTCGCAATTCGATCTTGTATTTCTCCTAATAAATCATCAATCTGTCCTTCAATTGGTCTTACTTCAATTTTTGGATCTAAGAGCCCAGTTGGACGAATAATTTGCTCTACAACTTCTGGCGCATGCTCTAATTCATATGGACCTGGCGTTGCCGAAACATATATAATTTGATTCGCCTTCTCTTCAAACTCTTCAAACTTAAGCGGTCTATTATCTAAAGCTGACGGCAAGCGGAACCCATGATCAACAAGCACTTGCTTACGCGCCTGGTCACCGTTATACATCGCTCTTACTTGCGGAACTGTTACATGAGATTCATCCATTACGATTAAAAAGTCCTTCGGAAAATAATCTAATAATGTATATGGCGTTGAACCAGCAGGACGGAGCGTTAAATGACGGGAGTAGTTTTCAATCCCTGAGCAAAATCCCATCTCACGCATCATTTCTAAATCGTAACGCGTCCGTTGCTCGATGCGCTGCGCTTCTAACAGTTTCCCTTGCTCATTTAATTCTTTTAAACGTTCTTCTAATTCTTTTTCAATATTTTCAATCGCGACTTTCATCTTCTCTTCACGTGTAACGAAGTGAGATGCTGGGAAGATTGCTACATGCTCACGTTCTGCCAATACTTCACCTGTTAATGCATTCACTTCTCGAATGCGATCAATCTCATCTCCAAAAAACTCAATTCGAATGCAATGTTCATCAAGAGATGCTGGAAAAATCTCTACGACATCACCGCGAACGCGAAATGTTCCGCGCTGAAAATCAATATCATTGCGTCCATACTGCACATCAACGAGCTCGCGCAGCAATTGATTGCGATCTTTCTCCATGCCAACGCGCAGTGAAACGACAAGCTCACGATACTCTTCTGGAGAACCTAAGCCATAAATGCAAGATACACTTGCTACAATAATGACATCATCACGCTCAAATAAAGCTGACGTTGCCGAGTGGCGCAGCTTATCAATTTCGTCATTAATTTGTGCATCTTTTTCAATAAACGTATCGGTTTGTGGCACATATGCTTCCGGTTGATAATAATCGTAATAACTAACGAAATACTCAACTGCATTGTTTGGAAAGAAATCTTTTAGCTCGCTATACAGTTGTCCTGCTAATGTTTTATTATGAGCCATAACAAGTGTCGGCTTTTTCACTTCTTTAATTACATTCGAAATTGTAAATGTTTTACCCGTTCCTGTCGCTCCAAGCAACACTTGATGTCTCTTACCGTTTTGAATTCCCTCGACAAGCTGCTCGATTGCTTTCGGCTGATCACCCTGCGGGGAGTATTCTGAAACAATTTCAAATTCACGTTCCACCAAATCCGACCTCCTCTAAAAAATTTGTATTCCCATTTTACCACGAATACCCATAAAAAGACCAAGAAAACGAACAAATATTCGGTGAAATTTTCGACAATACATAATGAAAAAAGAAAAAAGCTGCCTTCATCACATTAAGAAAGCAGCTTTTCTTTCCCCTTCTTTTTCTTCGGAAAAATTACATATGAAAAAGTAATAACCGTATCAATTAAAAAAACAATTCCCCACACTCGGCTGAAACGACTTGCCGATTTATCTAAAACAATTCCTTCGTCCAACCAATTCTTCCATTCTTCCAATGGGGCAAGCCCATATATAAAGAAAAAGATCATATGGACAGTCATAAATAAAATAAGATGTAATCCCCACTGTCCTAGTTCTTGTTTCGCATAAGCCCATCCAGTCAATTCTGACGCCTTTTCCATAGGAGGCACCGGCTCATTTCGCCATTTTGCAATAAGTTTTTGTACCCACATATCTAATTTTCGCAAATCCTTTTTTCCATATAAAAGTGCATAGATTAGTATAATCATGGTGATGAGTTGAAAGTTTGAAAACTTACCTGTTTGATAGTAATCAAGAACGCCTAGCGCGAGTATAAATAATTCGTTTAAAAGTAATACAATACCCGCAATAAAACTTGCTTTCCGAAGCCGAAACCCATACCGCAAAATAAAAAATCCAATCGCCGATATCCAAAATACAATTTCCGCGCCAATTAAAAAGTACCACCTATATTCTATCAGTATACTCATCTTCCTCGCTCCCTTTCATCGTATATCCGAAAAGCTTCATCCATATATACGAAAAACTCTTCCTCCATTGGATACATGTTCATATTTTGCGAGCCCTCTTTTGATTTCCGCACTTCCCATAATTTATCTAAAAAGGCTTCATCTCCATCCGCCATCGCCAAACATTTCATCATTAATTGCTTCGTAGCTTCCTGCACATCATCATGGGATGGCTCCTTCCCTTCTTTCATAAATCCACGTAACTGTTTAAATAATTCTATCCATTCCTGAACTTTTTCATTATCTTCACTCATATTTGGTAATTTCTCAAGAAGCTTTTTTTCTTCCTCTGAAAATACCTGTTGTTGAAATTGTCCACGTATATGCGGGGACTGCTTTGAAAGTTGAATCAGTTCAAACATGACCTTCCAATTTAATTCCCCTTCTAACTCCGTAGAATATATGACAGCTTGTAGCATTTTCTCCATTCGTTCAAATTTCTTTTGCTCCCCTTGAACAAATTTCAGCTGCCTTTCTAGCGACTCCTTTAAGCTATATTGATCTGTTACTAACATATTCATAATCTCTTTTAATGAAAAACCCATTTCTTTTAAAAATAAAATTTGCTGCAACCGAATGACATCCACTTCACTATATAACCGATGACCTCCATCCGTTTTGCCACTTGGCTTTAATAAACCGATTTGATCATAATAACGAAGCGTTCTCACCGTAACCCCAGTCTCCTTAGTCAGTTCCTGAATCGAAATCATCCTCATTCCCCTTTCCATTCCATTGTAAAACATGACGTAACGTAACTTTCAAGGTATTTTGTAAAAAAATAACATAGATTGAAGGTGGTGGTAAATAGAGTGAGGGGCGCGGGGATGGGATCGGGTTCAGGTTCAGGCATGGGCTCGGTACATGAAATTCAACATTTCGGCAGCATCCTTGTCGGTACATGAAATTATATCGGCGCTTAAGCCTCTTTTATCAGCGCAAAATGAAAAATATCGGCGCTTGAACCACTGTTATCGGCGTTTCGACAGAGAATATCGGCGAGTCGACAAATCACGACAAGAAAACAGCAGCTCTCACCTATCAAAAAGGATTCATTCAATTACATAAAAAGGAGGCATATAACTTACGCCCCCTTTCTCTATATCACATAAACTAAAATGTACCCAAGAATAGAAAGAGAAACGGAGCCAATCATCCCTGCTACAAATGCTTTGCTTCCTAATTTACGGAACGCTTTACATTCTACATTTAATCCGAGCCCTGCCATCGCCATCGCAATGAGCATATAGGCAATGACGACAATGTAACTCGCAACAAGCTCTGAAACCACTCCAAGTGAATGCACCGCGCTCATCGCTAAAAATCCAAAAATGAACCATGGAATTGGAAGATCACGCCACGACCTTTTTTGCTTGCTGTCCTCGCTCTTTCCGAACCATAGACCAATTAAAATGGCTACTGGTACAAGCATAGCAACGCGCGTTAGTTTTACAATCACTGCAATATCAACAGCTGTACTTCCTCCTGGCGCGGCCGCAGCAATGACGTGTGCAATTTCATGTAGCGTCGCACCAGAAAAGACGCCATAACCGTATGGTGATAAAGGAAGCACTGGATATAATAAAGTATAAATGAGTGTAAATATTGTACCTAAAATTGCGATGATTGCCACGCCAACTGCTGTTTCATCGTCCTTCGCTTTTACTTGCGGCGCAATAGCCACGACTGCTGCCGCGCCACAAATTGCCGTACCGCATGCCGTTAAGATTCCTATTTTCTTATCTACTTGGAATATCCTCGTTAACCCATATACAACAAAGATCGTAAAGGTAATAATAATTACAGCTATCACTAACACCTTTGGCCCTGCCTTCGCAATATCAATTAAATTTAAACGCATCCCGAGCAAAATAATGCCAAAGCGAAGCAACTTCTTACTCGCAAAATTCGTACCCGCAATCGCTTCGGAAGGTAGACCAATTCTTGCTCTCCAAATCATCCCAATTAAAATAGCAATCACTAATTGCCCCATTATATTGAAAAGGGGAAAATTGGCTAAATATTTTGCAGCAATCGCAATGAATAACGTAATCCCAATTCCTTTCGAAAAACCAAAACGCTTTCTCTTTTGTATAGCAACTGTTTCTTCCACTTCGTACCACTCCAATAGTCATATTGGAACATGCATGTTCTATCTATTTACATTATAGAAGAACTTTAATAATAAGTTTAATACCAATATATAATCCCAATCATAAAAAAAACTTATGATAAAATGAAATGAAGAAGCGCAGGTAGCTTACTTTAAAAAAAAGTTTCATAATAAAAATACAAAGGGAGTCATACAATGAATGTCGACATTTTAAAAATATTCGTTACGGTCGTAGAACAACAGCATTTTTCTCGTGCTGCAGATTTGCTCAACCTTTCTCAACCAGGGGTTAGCATGCATATTCGCAATTTAGAAAATGAATTTGGCACGACACTGATTCAACGTTCTCCAAAGCATGTCCAAGTCACAGAAGCTGGCAATATTTTATATACCTATGCAAAGCAAATACTCTCTCTTTATGACGAAGCAAAGCAGGAAATTAACGAGCTACATAACGTTGTAACAGGAACTCTCCGCATTGGTGCTAGTTTTACAATTGGCGAATACTTACTTCCTAAAATATTAGCGCCCTATGCTAAAGAAAATCCTTATGTCGAAGTGCATACGTTCATTTCCAATACAGAAGAAGTACTTCAAAGCCTTCGCTCGAATCAAATTGATATTGGTTTAGTAGAAGGACAAGTTGTATATGCCGACATAGACGTAGAACCCTTTATGCAAGATGAAATGAAGCTCATCGTTCCACCAAATCATCCATTGCTTTATATAAATGAAATAAATGAGCATACATTACAAGATCAAGTTTGGATTTTACGAGAAAGTGGATCTGGAACACGCGCTTATAGTGATCGCTTTATTCATCAGCATCATTTAAAGATGAAACGGTTCTTTACATTTAGTAGTATTCAAAGTGTGAAAGAAGCCGTTAGCGCTGGGCTTGGTATTGCTATCCTTTCTAACTGGACCATTCGAAAAGAGTTACAAGCAAAAGAGTTGTTCCATATTGCCCTTCCCAATGAGAAGCTTATTCGCCCCTTCTCGATTGTCCGCGGTAAATATTTTACTCCGTCCAAAGCTATTCAAGTCTTTCTAGGTCATGTACAGTCTTTTACAAACAAACAAGGTTGACCTTTGCACGAATGTAAAGGTTTATACTGTATATGAAAGCAGGGGCGTGCATTGCGAATTGGAGAATTAGCTAAACAAACTTGCGTAAGTGAACGATCATTACGATATTATGAAGAAAAAGGATTGCTGCCTTCCAAGCGCCTCGCCAATGGATATCGTGATTTTGATGAGAGCGCTATCAAGGAGGTAGAGCTGATCCAAATGTATGTAAGGATTGATTTAAATTTAGAAGAAACGGCACAAATGCTACGCTGCCTAGAAATTGAACCAAATCTTTATGAAAATCCATGCAGTAGTATTCTGACACTGTATGAAGATAAACTGACTGAAGTAACAAGGCAAATTTCATTACTCTCTACCATTCAAACAAATCTACAAAGGCACGTTTCACTCCTAAAACAAGCAAAAGAAAAGGAGTGATTCTATGTTCGTTATACACGGAAGTTCCCGACCAAATGGAAATACAGAAACTCTTACACATGCGATGATTGATAGTATTCAGGCAAAACAAATTTATTTGCGTAATTACAATATTCAACCCGTTACAGATCAACGTCATGATACGAAAGGATTTCAACCAGTCAATGATGACTATCAAAATCTCATTGAACAAATGCTAGCGCATCATACCATTATCTTCGCTACACCGCTATACTGGTATGGCATGAGCGGACATATGAAAAACTTTGTTGATCGTTGGTCTCAAAGTTTACAAGATGCATCTCTTCCTTTCAAAGAAAAAATGAAATCGAAACAAATGTATGTTGTCATTGTTGGAGGGGATCATCCAACATTAAAAGCATTACCGCTTATCGCTCAATTCCAATACATTTTTGATTTCGTCGGTTCATCATTTGCGGGCTATATAAGCGGAGAGGCTAATGCACCAGGAGACATTTCTAATGATAAAGATGCAATAACAAAAGCACAATTGTATAATCAACTAATGAAACAAAACTAACAAATAAGGAAGCTCTTCATCAGCTTCCCTATATTTCAGCAAGACATTTCATATTTCCCAAGAAATAGATAGCATTCAACATAATCTCATTGCTTTGTTTATCCATTAAAAAAGACCTTCTATTCCGAAGGTCTTTCACTTTATACAGCTTCTGTATCCCACTGATGATCTTGTTCTACAAATACAATCCCTAATTCATGATGTCCATCTGCATACAATGCCGTTTGCGCAAGACGAAGCTCACCTTTTGTATCAAGTACTTCTAGTTTACAAAACGCTCCTGTTGTCTTCGTTTGCAAAGCATCGTAAAATTCCTCTGTTGTTTTTGGAATCACACCATTTACTTTTGTAATCATCTCTCCTGGCTTTAATTGTAGTTCTGCCCCAACAGTGTTTGGAATCGTATCTAATACTACTAGTCCAGCTTCACGTGTTGCAAAATAGGCTGGGCGTGTCTCATCGGCAATTCGCTCCTGCATCGCAATTGTAAAGCGTCCAAGCATTGCGGCTCCCATCGCTACAATGGCTAATACATGCCACCAATAACTTGCAATACCTAAAACCAGCACAATTATAGCCAATCCAAATACACGTCTTCCTGTAAATAGCAGCGCTTCTCTCGGCTCATAACTTCTAATTTTCCTCATAAAACCGATTAAAAATGGAACAAGAAATAAAGAGTATGTTTGCGAACCTACTGAAACAATAGGCCACCATGAAAATAGTTGTGTTACAGCATCACCTGGAACAAGAATAAAGAGTGGAACGAGCCATATACGCTTCGATTCATGCAGTCCAATCTTTAAGCCGCGCTTACTTCTTTTTAACATCGGTGTAGAATATCGGACTGCATTCTTCGAAATTAATCGTCCCTCAATAACGAGCATAATCCCGAGTAAAATCGCAAGTGATACAATCGTCTCTTCTTCTCCTGCACCTATTTTTAGCAGAGAGATTGGTATATTTGTAGATAATAAAACGACGACAATCGCTATCCCAAATGTGTAAGCTGCCGATAAATATCGATACCAAGCCGTTAAAGCAAATATGAGTGTCCAAATGAAAATCATCCATATACTTGCCTCTGATACAACAAGTCCAAGCCCAATCGTTACAATCGATGCGAACAGCCCATATCCAATTCCAGCCAATAAAGATGTTCGCAGTTCAAACCAAAGATCATATACTTTAAAAGAAAAATCTTTTCGTTCTCTTACTATACGTAAATAGCCAACAAAAATACTACTTATTACAAATATATAGACAGCAGGATGCAAAAAAAAGCGTCCAACTGCTCGTATAATTTCAAAAGCCCACGCCTCCACGAATTCATTCACCACCATTTATATCATTCTTTCTTTTTATATTATCACAACTAAACAAGCGTTTGTTTAACACGCATAAAAAAACACAGGCATCGCATTTTGCCTGTGTTTTTTCTTATTTCGCCATTAATTTTAATGCTGCTTGCAGCTGCAAGTCATTTTCACCAGAGCGAATCTTTTCAATAATTTTATTTTGAATAGCTTCTGCTGTTTTTTTATCAAGCTCTCCCGTTGCTTCCATCTGATTTGCATTTTGGAACGCTTTAACAGCTGATTCTGTTTCTTTGCTGAAATATCCATCTTCACGACCTGGCACATATCCGAGACTTTTCAACATTTGTTGAGCATGTTTCACTTGTACATCATTTGAATTATAAGAAAGTGTCTTTTCAATTTGAATTGGTGTTGCATGATAATAATCTGGCTGCTTTACCTCTACGGTTGGGGCAATCCCTTTTTTATGAATCCAATTGCCATTCGGTGTTAGCCATTTAAACATCGTTAATTTAATATTACTACCATCTTTAAACGGAACAGCTTGTTGCACAGTTCCTTTGCCAAATGTTTTTTCACCAACTAAATTATATCCTTCTCCTTCTTTTAACGCACCAGCTAAAATTTCCGAAGCAGAAGCACTTCCACTATCAATTAATACCGAAATTGGATACGATTTTCTCTCTTTTAATGAAGTATAGAATTTCTTTTTCTCACCATTGCGTTGTTCTACTTGCAACATTGGCTTTTTATCGGTCATGATTAATCCTAAAATATCTTCAACACTATTTAAATAGCCACCTGGATTACCACGTACATCGATTATCAATCCTTTAATTTCTTTCTTTTCAAGCTCTTTTAATTGATCTTTAAACTCCTTCGCTGTGTTTTCAGAGAACGAAGTAATTTGCATGTACCCAATGTTTTTGTCCATTTCCTTCTTCACGGAACTAAATACAGTAAAAATCGGAATCTTATCGCGCTTAATTTCAAATTCGATTGGATCATTGACTCCTGCACGCTTAATTTCAATTGCAACCGTCGTTCCTTTTTTACCACGAATCTTTAACACAGCCTCTTCACGCGATAAACCTTTTACACTCTTTCCATCTACCGATAAAATTTCATCATTCGGTTTCATACCTGCCTTCTCTGCCGGTGACCCTTTAATTGGAGAAACAATAATCAATTTGTCATCTGTTTTGTTCACTTCTGCTCCAATTCCTTCTAGTTCGGGATCAAGAGCTTCATTAAACTGTTTTGCTGTCTTTTTGTCCATATACGTGGAATAAGGATCTTTCAGAGTAGATAACATTCCTTGTATCGCACCCTCCACAAGCTTGTCATCCTTCACGTCTTCCACATAACGCGAATGAATCAATGCGTACGCTTCACTCATTTTTGCTAAATTCTCTTGTGTAGTGCCAGCACGATCGTTTGTTATTGTTTGCGCAACATATGACGGGTTAATACCAAACAGATACATACCCGCAAACATTCCACCAGCACCGATTAAAAATGTAACAATCATTCCAATAATCGCGACTCTACGTTTCAATGCGGAATTCCCCTTTCCAAAACACACAGGTGGTGTAGCAAAAGGCATCACACATTGTGTGATGCCTTTACCTATTTCTACTATATGATAAGCTTGTACGAATTATGTTTGCAACTTTTTATACTTTTAAGAAGCGACGAATTGACATGACACTTCCCCACATACCGATTAAGGCACCAATTAACACTAATAAACCTGCTAATTGGAATACGAATGGGTTATATGGTAACAGTTCAAAAATTGTTCCTCCTAGTTTCTCATTAAACATACCTTGTAAAGAGTTGTAAGAAGATAAAATTACGATAATCGGGATGATAGAACCCAAAATACCTAAGAATAAACCTTCTAACAAGAACGGCCAACGAATAAACCAGTTTGTAGCACCTACAAGTTTCATAATTTCAATTTCCGTGCTTCGTGCATAAATTGTAATTTTAATTGTGTTAGAGATTAAGAACATAGCTGTGAATAAAAGACCGGCGATTAGCACGATTCCGATGTTACGGCCTGTTTTTACAGTATCAAATAATTTTTCAACTTGTCCTTTTCCGTACTGAACATTACTTACAAACTGCATTTTTTCAATCTTCTTCGCGATTGTCGCTGTATCTGTTGGTTCTTTTGCTTTTACAACAAATACATTTTTCAGTGGATTATCTTGTTCAAATAACTCAAATGTTTTTCCACTATCACCTAAGCTTTTAATTAAACGTTTTAACTCTTCTTCTTTAGAAGAATATTTAATAGAGTCTACTTTTGCAATCTTACTCATATCATCTTCTAATTTCTTTTGATCAGCATCTTTTGCTGCTGGATCAATGTGTACACGAATTTCTACATCTTGCTCTACTTTCGTTGCAAAATGGTTCATATTCATAATCGCTGTTAAAAAGACACCTACAAGTAATAATGTAACTGTTACTGCACTTACAGAAGCAAACGTCATCCATCCGTTACGGGATAGATTTTTTACACCTTCTCGTAAATGTCGACTAAGGGTTTTAGCCTTCATATCCGTATCCTCCCTCAATCTCATCTCGAACAATTTTTCCGTCTTCAATCGCAATTACGCGATGGCGAATTGTATTTACGATATCTGCATTATGCGTTGCCATGATAATTGTTGTACCACGCTCATTAATGCGTTTAAAAATATTCATAATATCAAGCGCTGTATCAATATCCAAGTTACCTGTTGGTTCATCGGCAATTACAACCTTTGGTCTATTTACAATCGCTCTTGCAATTGCCACACGTTGCTGTTCCCCACCAGAGAGCTCACTTGGAAGTGCACTTGCGCGATCCTCAAGACCTACAAGACTTAATACTTCTGTTACTCGCTCACGGATTGCATCAGGTTCTTCTTCAATTACTTCTAAGGCAAACGCAACATTCTCATATACCGTTAATTTAGGTAGTAATTTGAAATCTTGGAAGATGACACCTAATTGGCGGCGAAAATATGGAACATCTCTTTCTGCTAAACTTTCAATTACAAGACCATTTATATTAATAGATCCTGTTGATGGTTTCTCTTCACGATACATCATTTTAATAAACGTTGATTTCCCGGCTCCACTCGGCCCAACTACATATACGAATTCACCCTGCTTAATAGTAACCGTAATCCCAGAAATGGCTTTCATACCATTCGGATACTCCTTATAAACATTCGTCATTTTTATCATTATTTATCACCCAATACTTAATGATTTTTTTTTCGAAACACTCTTTTTATCTATTTAAAACTTAGAGTAATCGCTCTTACTCCCCAATTCTTATTGCATCAAAACCTATACAAAATAACAGTGATAAAGCTTTATTCCTTATCACTATCGTTACCTTATGTATGTCTTTCATCAAAATTCTACAAATTACATTGTAACATCAATCGGTTTCCAATTCAGATACAATTTTGTTACAGTTATGTTACAGGAAAGAAGAATTCCACTGCCTTCAAATACGTAACAAAAAATCCGAGCAAACTCTCGTTTCATACATAAAAAATTAATCTGATGAAAGTTTAAGTCTGCTCGGTTTCTCAATTGTATCCTCAGTAACTCACTTCTTATTTATGCTCCGCCAACCATTCCGCTACTTTTTTTGCATCTTCACCTTGAATCAATCCTGGCGACATTGATCCGCGGCCCTTTTTAATAATATCTTCAATATCAGCGGCATCATATTTATCGCCTACTTTTCTTAAGTCAGGTCCAGTTGCTCCAGATAAATCCTTCGCATGACAACCTGCACAACTCTTTTGGAAAATTTGTTCTGCAGTATCAGTGCTTGCAGATTGATTAGAAGATTTCTCTTCCTCCTTCTTTCCGCATGCCCCTAGGGCAAAAACTAATGATGTTCCTAAGACAACAGCCAACAGTTTCTTTTTCAACTCTATCGCTCCCATTGTTCATATTCATTTCGCAATCGATGTAGCTATACCTTTCATATGCTCTCACTTGTCATTATAATCATTATCCTAACGAAGAAAAACTAACCTGCATAGAATAATTTTAACAATTCCTCTAGAAAGACTATAGATATAGCACTTCTGCCAATTGTTTCAATTCTGTGAACATCTCTACACCTTTATAAAGAAGTTTTTTCAGAAAAAAACAACCGAAAATCTTGAATGTATTTTCTTTATTTGTATCCTAATTCTTATATTTTCCGCTTTTTACAAAACAATATGTAACCTTGTATGCTAAAAACAACTCCAGCAAAAAAGAAGTTGCTACTCAACTTCTCCTCCTTTTTCCTACCTATACAGATAAAGCCTCGTTTTATCCCCTATTTTCTCTCCGATATGGGGTATCCAAAAAAGCAGTGAAACTTGAATTTTTGGAGCCCTTTTTTAATTTTTGATCAAAGATTCATCCACTGTTTATACATGTCACATCTTCTCATCAACAATTGAAAAGTTCATATGAGACAAAACAGTAAAAGAACACATTTTTCGCATGAAATCGGAGTTTTTTTATGCAAGCCACCGTTATAAAAAATAGTAGCTCAGACCATAGTTGTGATCTGCGCTACTATTATTAGCATGTTTGTTAGGAAATGCGAGAACGTAAATATGCATCAATAAATGGATCAATTTCTCCATCCATAACCGCTTGTACGTTACCAATCTCTGTATTTGTACGATGATCTTTAACAAGAGAATATGGGTGAAATACGTAAGAACGAATTTGGCTACCCCAGCCAATTTCTTTTTGTTCCCCACGGATTTCATCTAATTCCGCTTGTTGTTCTTCTAATTTCTTTTGGTACAATTTCGCTTTTAACATTTTCATCGCATGTTCACGGTTTTTAATTTGTGAACGTTCCGATTGACAAGTTACAATTGTGTTTGTTGGTATATGTGTAATACGAACTGCCGAATCTGTCGTATTAACGTGCTGTCCACCAGCACCACTTGCACGGTACGTATCAACTTTTAAATCTTCTGTACGCACTTCAATTTCAACTTCATCATTAAATTCAGGTACAACTTCACAAGATACAAATGATGTATGGCGACGACCTGAAGAATCAAATGGTGAAATACGAACAAGGCGATGTACCCCTTTTTCAGCTTTTAAATAACCGTACGCATTATGACCTTTAATTAACAGTGTCACACTCTTAATACCAGCTTCATCACCTGGTAAGTAATCCACTGTTTCCACTTTAAATCCGCGCTTCTCAGCCCATCTTGTATACATGCGCAATAACATAGAACCCCAGTCTTGTGACTCTGTTCCACCTGCACCTGGGTGCAATTCTAAAATGGCATTATTTTTATCATAAGGATCACTTAATAATAATTGCAATTCGTATTCATTCATTTCTTGTATTAAAGATTTCACTTCAGATTCCAATTCCTCATGTAAATCTTTATCATATTCTTCTTTTAACAGTTCATGTGTTACTTCTAAATTTTCAAATGTTTCATCTAGCTGACGGAACTTCCCAACCATGTCTTTTAATGCATTCGCTTCATTAATAACAGTTTGAGCACCTTGTTGGTCATCCCAAAAGCCTGCTCCCATCATCGTTTCTTCTAATTCTGCAATGCGCTTTTCTTTTGCAGGAAGGTCAAAGAGACCCCCTAAAAGCCGCTAATCTCTTAGCCATTTTCTCTAATTCCTGTCTAATTTCAACTAATTCCATTTCCTTCACCTCTATGCAATTACTGTTACGTTTATATAAAAAACAAGGGAAACTCTCCCCGCCTTTTACAGAGAGAGTTTTGCTCTTTTTATTATATGAATATTCCTAAAAACTTTCCATTTTCTTTGCAGAAATGCTTGCTTCAGAATACAAGTTACTTTTCTTTGATGCAGCTCCGGCCGCTAGAATGCTCGGTGGCTTTTCTTACTTCCCAACACCGCAGCAGTTTTTATATTTTTTACCGCTACCGCATGGACATAAGTCGTTACGTCCAACTTGTTCACCTTTGACAACTGGTTTTTTCTTTGCTTCTTCACCGCTATCTACTGGTTGAACTGCTTCTCCTTGTGCTACTTCTTGGCGCTCTAGATTTTGTTCAATTTCCGCTTTCATAATGTAACGAGAGATTTCTTCTTCAATGGAAGCGACCATTGCTTCAAACATCGCAAAGCCTTCCATTTGATACTCACGAAGTGGATCAATTTGACCGTAAGCACGTAAATGAATCCCTTCACGAAGTTGATCCATCGCATCAATATGATCCATCCACTTCGTATCTACAACACGGAACACAACAACTTTTTCAAATTCACGCATTTGTTCTTCTGGCAGAAGTTTTTCTTTTGCATCATAGCGCTCTAATACTTTTGCCATAATTGGTTCGCTCATCTCTTCTGGTGCAAGACGACGTAATTCTTCTTCCTTCATGTCGCCTTCTTCAAGAAGAGTTGTATTTAAGTAGTCAATGAGACCTTTTATGTTCCAATCTTCTTCCACTTCTTCTTGTGTATGAAGCGCAACTGCACGGTCTATCGTAGACTTCATCATCCCTTCGATGATGCTTCTTAAGTTTTCAGATTCCATTACTTCTTGACGTTGTTTATAAATTACTTCACGTTGTTGACGAAGTACATCATCATATTGCAGAAGCTGCTTACGTGCATCGTAGTTGTTACCTTCTACACGTTTTTGTGCTGATTCTACCGCACGAGAAACCATTTTACTTTCGATCGGTTGTGAATCATCCATTCCGAGGCGATCCATCATCGCTTTCATATTATCAGAACCGAAGCGACGCATTAGTTCATCTTCCATAGATAAATAAAACTGCGTCACACCAGGGTCTCCTTGACGTCCCGCACGACCGCGTAACTGGTTATCAATACGGCGGCTCTCATGGCGTTCTGTCCCGATAACGGCTAAACCGCCCGCCTCTTTTACACCTTCACCTAGCTTAATATCTGTACCACGTCCAGCCATATTTGTCGCGATTGTTACAGCGCCTTTCACACCAGCTTCTGCAATAATGTCGGCTTCACGCGCATGGTTTTTCGCATTTAAGATGTTATGACGTACACCTTTTCTTGTTAACATTTTTGAGATAAGCTCTGACGTTTCAATTGCTACTGTACCAACAAGGACTGGTTGACCATTTTTATGACGTTTCACAATATCTTGAACAACCGCATTGAATTTGCCTTCCATCGTTTTAAAAATTAAATCTGCACGGTCATCACGAACAACAGGTCTATTCGTCGGAATGACAATAACATTCATATTATAAATGTTGCGGAACTCTTCTTCTTCTGTCTTCGCTGTACCTGTCATACCTGATAACTTTTCATACATGCGGAAGTAGTTTTGGAATGTAATTGTAGCAAGCGTCATGCTTTCATTTTGAATTTCTACGCCTTCTTTTGCTTCAATTGCTTGGTGTAACCCTTCACTGTAACGGCGTCCTTTCATAAGACGACCAGTGAATTGGTCTACGATCACAATTTCGCCCTCTTGTACAACATAATCCGTATCACGGTGCATTACAACGTGTGCGCGAAGAGCTTGATTAATATGATGAAGAAGTGCTACATGTTTTAAATCAAATAAGTTTTCAATATGGAATGCTTTTTCCGCTTTTGTAATTCCATCTTCTGTTAACATCACATTTTTTGTTTTCACATCAAATGTATAATCTTTTTCATTTTCTAATGTACGAACAAATGCATTCGCAAACATATATAGTTCTGTTGATTTTTGTGCCTGTCCAGAAATAATAAGCGGCGTACGCGCTTCATCTATTAAGATAGAATCGACTTCATCGATAATCGCAAAATGAAGCGGACGTTGCACGCGCTGCTCTTTATATAGCACCATGTTATCACGTAAATAGTCAAAGCCAAGTTCATTGTTCGTACTATATGTGATATCAGCAGCATACGCAGCTTGTTTCTCCTCCCGCGACATACTATTTAAATTAATTCCCACTGTTAAACCAAGAAATTCATGAAGTTGTCCCATTTCACTTGCGTCACGCTGTGCTAAATATTCATTGACTGTCACAACATGAACACCTCTGCCTGTTAAAGCATTTAAATATACTGGTAAAGTAGACGTCAACGTTTTACCTTCACCAGTTTTCATTTCTGCTATATTCCCTTCATGTAAGGCAATACCACCCATTAACTGAACTGGGTATGGGCGCATACCCAGAACGCGGTGTGCTGCTTCTCGCACAACAGCGAAAGCTTCTGGTAATAAATCATCTACTGTCTCACCTTTTGCCAGACGCTCTTTAAACTCAGCAGTTTTTCCCTTTAATTGTTCATCAGTTAATGGCTTTATCGTCGGTTCAAGTGACTCGATTTGATCTACCATTTTCTGCATACGTTTAATTTGGCGTTGATTTGCATCAAATACCTTTTTTAAAATACCGATCATAGGAAATACGCTCCTCTTTTTATTAAAATAAAACTTCTGATTGCGTGCTCTCTATATTTCATCAATCAGTCGTGATAAAAAGCAAATTTATGTTCTGCCAATTTCTCTCCTAATTTAAAAAACCAAAATGTATAAACCTAATGATAATTGTAACACTTGTTTTATAGCTATGACAACAATCGTCCAAATGTATCCTTTATATAAAGTAACTCGATTTTTTAAACTATGACAAAAAACTAGACAAAAGTTTTATAAATTAGCGCTTCGCTTCATACAAAATAATAAACACATTCTATTTCATAAAATTAAAAAAAGCGTAGCCTTTGACAGCTACGCTTTTGAATCGTTATTTTGCTTCAATTAATCCATATTTTCCATCTTTGCGGCCATATACAATATTTGTTTCGTTTGTATCCGCATTTGTGAAGACGAAGAAGTTATGACCTAACATATCCATTTGTAAAATTGCTTCTTCAACGTCCATTGGTTTTAAGTCAAATCGTTTTGTACGCACAAGTTCTAATTCATCTTCCTGCACTTCTTCTTGACCTAATTGATCTGGAAGAATAAAGGCAGTTTTAGCAGAACCTTTTTCACGTAATTTACGATTTACTTTTGTTTTATGTTTACGAATTTGACGCTCAATTTTATCAACTACTAAGTCAATTGCAGCGTACATATCGCTATGAGTTTCTTCGGCGCGAAGTAATAAGTCTGTGAATGGAATTGTTACTTCGACTCTTTGCTTGCCAGAGTATACTTTTAAATTGACTTTCACTTCTGGGAATGTATCAAAATAGCGCTCTATTTTGCTAAGTTTCTTTTCTACATATTCCTTTAATGCTGGAGTTACTTCAATATTTTCACCACGAATGTTGAATTTCATAGATGAATTCCTCCTTTCAAGCCTATGTATATTGTTTCGACACTGGCTTAAAAAAACCTTTTAACTTTTTAAAAAAGTTGTTGAAATTGCAATTTTTATCATTTTTTGTTGAAAAGAAAAGATGCATCGTTTCTATTTTCATTTTACCCTATTAACATCATAAATAACGAATATAAGTATGGACAATTCGTTACAGAAAAGAAACAACTTTTTGACAATACTTTCTGCATACGATCGATAGCGGTTCTGCCTAACAGGATCCATACAACATAAAAAACCCTTGCTGAGGCAAGGGTTTCCAATTATATAAACGTTGCCACAATCGCAGCTCTATGTTCTCCAAATCCTTTACAACTTCACAACATTCACTGCTTGCGGCCCACGTGCTCCATCTACGATATCAAATTCCACACTTTGTCCTTCTTCTAATGTTTTATACCCCTCTTGCTGAATTGCAGAAAAATGGACAAAAACATCATCACCATCTTCGCGCTCAATAAATCCAAATCCTTTTTCTGCATTGAACCATTTTACTCTTCCTTGCATGTTTGTTCCATTCCCTTCACTCTAAAAATCAGGACATTCGCCCTATAGTTTGACTATAACGAATGACAACTTATCAAGTCAAAGAAGACTTGTCGTCTTTTTATTGTATCTTTCGACATCCACTATCCTCGGCAAAGTGTCAAACTGGATACACTTTGCGCACCTGCATGATATAGTAATTTACCGACTTGTCTCACCGTAATCCCCGTCGTATATACGTCATCTATAATTAAAAGATGTTGCCCTGTTAAACGCTCTTCTTCTTGAAAGTAAAAGGGATTGGCAGCAGCCATTCTCTCTATTCTCCCTTTTTTACTCTGTTTCTCTGTCTCTTTTCTAGTTAAAGATGTTGGGAAAATGGGAATTGGTAAGCAAGCCGCTAATCGTTCAGCCTGATTAAAGCCACGCTCATATTCTCGTTCCTTACTAAGGGGCACAGGAATAAGAAATTGCGCATTTGAAAAGTATTTTTGAAATGTCGATACAAAGCCAACTTGAAAAATCTTCACAAGCTCTGCATCACCTCGAAACTTAAACCGTGCTAATATCTCTTTCATTCCATCATGATACACATATGTAGAACGATTCATTATGAAGGGAAAGCGATTTTCCTCTTTCCATTTCACACAATCTCTACAAATGTCCCCGCATCTATATGCTGGATCAAGAGAAGAGAAAGGACGACCACAGTCATAACAACATTCTCCTATAATATAAGAAAGTTTTCGTTCACATAGATTGCATATGCATCTATCGTGAGACCGAATAAAAAAAGAATACCAACTCGCTTCTTCGGCAATATAATCGTCACAAAGTAAACAGTGCATCAATCTATCAACCCTTCTCGTTTAGCCCTTTTATTCATAAATTGAATATGTTTCTTCGCATCAGTCATTGCCTTCGTTTTTCCATAATGAAAATAAATGACTTCTCCCTTTGGATTGCGAGAACTTCTACCAACGCGGCCGGCTATCTGAACAAGCGCATTTTCAGAAAAAATATCCTCTTCTGCACCTAGCACAGCTACTTGTAAATTCGCGACCGTTACACCTCTCTCCAATATCGTTGTAGTTATGAGCAATGGTATATCCCCTTTACGAAATGCCTCTACTTTCTCTTTTCTCATTGGATCTTCTGCATGAACACCAGTAATTTTATGATGTAAACTTTTTAGCGCAGCTGTTACTTCCTCTACATAACAAATATGAGGAACAAATAAAAAGATAGGATAATGTTTTTGAAGATATATAAGAAGCCAGTCTAATAGAACTTGAGGAATTTGTTTACGTCTAAGTAGTTTTCGCCAGTTCCCGCACCATCTTAATTTAGGAACTGGTAAAGGATGACGATGGTAACGCCCTGGTATAATGACACCTTTCTGTTTACCATTTTGCACACTCCGTTTCCATTTCTCTTCTGGAGTTGCTGTTAAATAAATATAGGAAGCATCCTCCTTCGCCGCTTTTCTTACGGCCTCATGTAACATATAATCCATCGCATACGGAAAAGCATCGATTTCATCTATAATTATGACATCAAACGCCCTATAATAGCGAAGCAACTGATGCGTTGTAGCTACGATAAGCATCGCTTCTTTCTCATATTCTTTACTACCTCCGTATAATGCCGCGAATGGTACAGCCGGAAACACTTCTTGTAGCCGGGGAGCCAATTCTAATACAACATCTTTTCGAGGCGTCGCAATACAAACACGCTTACCGCTTTTAAGCGCTTCATCTATGCCGTAAAACAACATCTCTGTTTTTCCAGCACCACAAGTAGCCAGTCTTGAATACCGAAAATATTCGAGACAAAACAAAAGAGCACAGCGTGTATAAGTGGTGCTCCCAACACCCTTATACCGTCCGCCTAACCACCTAGGCAAACACTTGCTGTACTCTTACGCACTATTTTACAGTACGTAAGGGCTCCTTAGCAACAGTTTGCTTACATTCAGGCATTCTGTTGCTTTTTTGTTTCTACAAAGGAGACAAACCATTATGAAGAAAATCACAGCTTATAATAAAGATGTTCAAAAATATATGCAACTAAACCAATTATGCTCTAAAAAGAAAAGTGAAATTATTACAGCAATTAGCGAACGTATCAATGCAAATAATCAAAGCTTTGAACGTTTATTTCCTATTGGTTCAAAAAGAAAAGACGTTATGGATCATGTCGTATACATGCTTTCAGGTAATGGTATATGTAAAATTTCTGCTGAAACATTAGCACGTAAAGCTGACTGTTCCGTAAGAACTGTGAATGCAGCAGTTCGCGCATTAAAAGAAACAGGTGAAATCGTAGTTGGCGGATTAGCTGATGGCAAGAATAAGTATGTATTTGTATTAAAAATGCATTCTAATTTTACAACAATCATGAAAGAAGTATTTTATATAGATGCAGAACAAATTGCAGAACTAAATGCAGGACAGATTGCAGAACAGAAAAACCCTGAAACCCTTGATACTGTAAGTCTGAAAGGCGAAAAAACAAGTTCTAACTATAATAACTCTATTAACTCTTTTAATTCTTTAAAACAGGAAAAAAATAATGATATAGTATCGCTAACGAAATCAATTGAAAACGAATTAGAAGAAGCTCAAAATGATATTCAAAAAGAGTTCGAAAGAGTCCATACATACTATGTGAATGAATATCAAGAAATGATGTACCATACAATCAAAGCTGGAACTTATCATGATACTTTAAAAACGAATGCATCTATTATCGGTTTACGTGTGGGTAGCAATTGTGATAAGGGGTTATTTTGTCTCGCATTGAATGCACTAAATAAAGTTGATAGATTCTTAAAATGTAATGGCACTCTCACAGACAGTGTACAAGCTTTATTCACGAAGGTTTACAGCGATAATATCAAACTATCTAAGGAACATAAACAAGCTAACACAAGTAATTCTGACGCACCAAAACCACACACTAAAGTGCTTTTTTATAATTGGTTAGAAGAGGACAAATCAAAGGAGCCCTCCACAAATGCAAACACAATAGACAGCTCTCTTATTCCAGGTGTATATTACAAAATATCTAAAGAAGAAGCTAATGAAATGGGGTTGTATTAAATGAATTATAAACTTACTAAAGAAGATGCATATGAAAGAAGAGAAATGAGTACAAGAAGAAAGATTAATTCAACGTTTAAATGTTCAACATGTGGTGAAAAAGTAAATATCCAAACTCACAAATACTTTTATCTTGTAAACGAATATTTAACTAATCAATTTGATTCGGGTAGATATTGCTCAAAAGAATGTGTGATGAAGTTCTTAGAAGATAGAAAAGTTAATGTGGAGGAATGTGTTAAAGAGCACAATCAAATGATGGATATAATTGAGGAGTTTAATAAGAATCAATAAATTCAACGGAATTGTAAATAACTTAATGGACAAGTTCTATTTTGATAAGGAATTCATGGGAATATAATCCCTCCTAAAAAATACGAACAAGCGTTTGATTTTTTCTCAACACCTTGATATTATATGGTTAGATATTCCATATATAAGCGAGGGACACATCATGAAACCATTAACATCTAAACAAGCTCAAGTGCTAACTTTTATGCAACAAAAGGTAAGCGAAAACGGATATCCTCCAACTGTACGTGAAATAGGAGAAGCAATGGGTGTTTCATCCCCTTCTACTGTACATAGTCATTTAATACATCTTGAGGAAAAAGGATATATCCATCGTGACCCATCGAAACCAAGAGCAATTAAAATTTTAATAGGAGGAATAAAATATGAGAACTGATCCAATTGCATTTGAAAAAGACAAACTGATTAGAGAAATGATTTCAGCTCAAAAACAAGGTGGGCATATATTATACCACCACAAGAACCAAGTAGAAATTGCACATCTTATTTATGAACATCAAGGCTATAAACAATTTTTACTTGAAAACCCTAGCGCGTTAAAAATTCCTTTAGAAGAATTAAAAGAGAAACATGAACAAGTATTTAACTTACTCGAACAAGCAAAAAATCTCTAAACACACATTTTATAAATTCATAAATAATCCCAGCATCTCCAAACTTTGATATAATGATGTCGTATTATATCTACTAGGAGGTCTAACATTGAAAAAATCATCGTTTTTTATAATATTACTACTTTTTGTAGTAACGTTACTTTCGGCATGCAATACAGGAGATGGAAAGATTTCTAAAAAAGAGTTTAAGCAACTAAAAAAGGGAATGAGCATTTCAGAAGTCGAAAAAATTGTGGGTGGCAAAGGAAAAAAAGAGATAAATAGTGCTGATTCTTCACTTGTTGAATATACATATCCAGCACTAGATGGTGTAGAAAAAGATGGATATGTATACATACTCTTTAATGATGGAAAGGTAGATACTATTTTAGACTATGGGTTATTAAAAAAGAAAGAATCTACTCCTACAAAAACAACAGAAAAAGCAGCAACTGAAAAACAAGAACCTAATAACAAACAACTGGATAAATCTAATATTGAAAATGAAGCTGAATCTATCGTAAAAGATTTAATGAGTATATCTGTTAAAAAGATTGAGGTAAACGAAAATTTAGGTACTGATAATCCAGATGATTATATCCTTTTACTTTATTTATCGTTCGATGCTAAGAATACTAAACAAACAACAAAAGAAATGATTGAAATGTATAATAATGAGATTGGTGCTAAAGTTGGAAAATCATTAAATAACGTTCAAGAATTAGCGATTTTTTGGGAAGTTCCATATCATCAAAAAGATATTAATCTAGCGAAAGCGAATCTTGAAAGAGTTGGGGATAAAATGAAGTTCAAAGAAAATTGGATCGCTCCTGCTCTAAAGTAATTTTTAATAGAAATTTACAATCATTTTACATTTAATGGTTATTTATAATGATATAATGAACATACAGCATCATATCCATGGTAGACTCCTTTTAAATGCTCTCTTCGGAGAGTGTTTTTTTTATAAAGTAAAAAAGCCGACTCAATTAAGAGCCGGCTTTAATTCATTACTGAAGATATTCATAATACCAGTTACGCTCATCTAACCATGCAGTAAAGTTGTCCATCTTTGGGTTTGCAAGTTTCTCAGTTAATACATAAGGCGCTTCACCTTCAAACAAGATAGCCCCCTTAATTCCTTTGCTGCACAGCACTTCTGACACTTCTTTGATAGCGTCGTATCCTAAGCCACCTGTTTTGATTTTTCTACGGCCGTCGTCAGTTGTCATAGAAACATCCCCTCCGTTATATGCTTTTTGTACTCTTGCAATAAAACTATTCCATCGTCCTTCAGCCAGTATTCTATGAGGACAATACTTCCCCGACCATGATTGATGAGTCCTTACATTTTCGATAGGGATATTGTACATAGACATAAGTTGACGTACAACATGAACAGCATTTTCTTCAGCCTTATAATATCTATCTCCACCCGACTTAGAATAACAAATTTCTACTGAGATAGATTGACGGTTTCCAGGCCCATTACCATCACCACAAGCCCAAGCATTGCGTTCCCACGGAATGCCTTGTACCGCTTCTTGGTCATCTACAGCAACATGGAATGAAACCTCATTGTTATTGTTAATCATATATTTTACTTCGTTTGCAGCTGGAGCATCATTATAAGTGTTGTGTACCGTGATATATTCCGGATTCATTGTATACGGACATTTAATACCGTATTTACTTGGACTAACTAAGTTTTTTCTAATTTCCATTATTTAATATCTCCTTTTTTATTTTCTTGTTTTTGTTTACTGCCTAAAACCTCAACTGCATTTGTTAATGCTTGTGGAAGGGGAATCCCCATTCGTCCAGCATTTTCTAAAAGTGATAATAGCTCATTTCCAATAAAGAAAAAGATTGTTGCTTCACGGATAGCACTATTGCTACCAAATGTGGAATCTAATTGAGCTGCCACTCCAACCAAAAGAAAAAGCACCACTTTTTTAGCGATGCCTTTGAAACCAACTTTGCTTTTTAGTTCTCCGTTGTATCCTGCTGCGATTACTCCTGTGAGGTAATCAATAGCTGCCATAATTACTAAAACTTTCAATGTTGTATCCCATCCTCCTAAGAAATAACCGCAAAAGCCACCAAAAGTAGCAATAAATGTTTTTAGTAATACATCGATACGATCCAATTATTTGCCTCCTACTCCGCCTGTTCTGTATCTTCATTTTCTTGTGTTTCTTTCGGATACTCACCCGTAATCTTTTGATAGTCTTCAGCGCATACCATTCGCTTAACAAATCCTAAATCTAGTTCGTATAAACGAGCGCCTTTTTTACAGATATCGCAAATAGTAGCAACTCGAATACAGATGGTTCCGTCGTGAACTTCCCCCCACACTTCAACTTTATTTGTCCCCATTTCTAATCCTGCGTTATCTAACATATCGAATGGAATTTGTACAGTAATTCCGTTTTCCGTTCTCTCTAAATCTACAACTCTACCCAAAAAGGGCATTCCCTCTCCTTCTTGTAAGGGAAAAGGGAAGGTAATGTTCGTATTGCCTTCCACAACAATCACTCCTATCCTAATCTATTAAAAAACCAACCATTTGAATTGTGGACGTAAAATCCGATTCCTTGGTTTCCATCGGCAAAACGGATATGCCCCCAATCTTGAAATCCATTTCCGCCAAGATTGACACCTTGCGTTGCTCTGATGTTATTGTGAAACTTCGTCTCTAAAGTTCCGCCTATATCAAACGTTTTTCTATCTTGGGCAACATTAATCGTACCTTGACTATCGCCAAATTCTAATCCATCGATTGGCATAATACCACCATATACACTGCCACTTTGTGCTTGCCAACTATACATAGAAGGGTATTTACCTGTTACCATTTCCACACCAGATACACAAACAGCTGTTCCTTGGCCAACGTCTCCTTCCGCTTTCAAGCGAATGATTACAGCGTGTTCGCCTGGTCTGTAACTCGTTGGTATCGTGATTGTGAATGCTCGTCTTTGGATATCACCATAATACGTGCTAGGGGCATCGAAAGATTGGCTTACTTCGTACCACGTCGTATAGTGTACATGGTCATCGTACTTTACATATAAAATTTGGATTACAGGTTTGGCTGTAACACGTTGATTATTGATTGTTGCTGCACGAAAGTGCGCTGATACAGTATAAACGTTCCCTGGATGAACTCCATTTTTCACTGTAGTTTCAACATAAGAATTTCTATCTACCCGAGTTGCATTTACCATTCGTTCATAGCTAAATGCCAACGTGTCATTTTCAATCACAACAGAACCAACTTTCTTCCAAAAACGGCCCGTTTCAAACCATGAAAATGCTGTATTACCTGGCATAACTTGTTTAGGAACACTTGAAAAATCATGGTCAATAACAAGGTTTCGTTTGGCTTGCATCGTTGTTTTTAACCCTCGTTCATCTTCGAAAAGGAAATCTAGCATTTTAATCGTTACACCGTTTTTGTCGATTGTAATCTTATCGCCATTAATTCGAATGAGATTTGTATCAATACCTTTTGCGGTTAGCCATTTGACCATTGTGTCTGCGTTAATGGCTAATTTAGCTACATCAATTGTTAGCTTCTCTGCTGACAGATTGATAGCTGCGATAATATCGCCTTTTTTCACTTGAGCTAGAATTCCTTCATCTAATACTTGTAACTTAGACCCCACTTCTTTGACATAAGCGTCGAAAGTATCATTCACAAAGGTTTCGTGTTTTTCAGATACAATTTCAACGCCTTTTTCATTAGCGCTGATACTTCTTTCTAATTCCGTTACTTTTTGGTTATATTGTTCAGTTGCTATCTTGTCCGCTAAGTCATCCATGATTTTATCTTTGTCTACAAAATCATTTGGATTTTCTAAAAAGCTAGAAGGTATCGTTCCGACTTGTAGCATTGGTTGAGCCATCCACAATGTACCGTTTCGTCTTACCTGATAACGAAATATTGCTTTTACTGTACCAGAAGGGGCAATTGCGCTTTTATAAACTTTTAACCACTGATCTTTTGCTAATTTTAGTTCCTCAGAAACTAGTTTAATTAATCCACCGCTACCCAAGAACTTAATTTCTAATGCTGCGCCCTGATCTAGTCCAGCGGGGTTATCAGTTCTAAAGTAAGCAGAAGCGACAATTGTTTCACCTTCTCTCAGTTCTACTGTTTGTTCAGCTCCGTAATAGTGATTAGAAGTATTTCCTGTAGAAACCGTTTTGAAGGAGTTTATACCATCTTTAACAACAGTTGTATCAATATGTGTCCTTGTAGCGTCATGTAATTTCCAATACTTAACACCATTAGTTAATTTGGCATTTCTAATCAAGTTAATGCTACCAATGCCACCCACATAATCCTCAA